>NZ_PIZU01000023.1 GCF_002838065.1 Mycobacterium hubeiense
CAACGCCGCCATCATGCTCATCCTGAGTGCCGGTCAACATGCATGGGTTGAGTGCCCGCAGACGCGTCAGGCAAACCGTCTACGCACCGATCAGCTGCCCAACCAGCATCTGCGCCAACCACTCCTCGAATCGATCGGTCGACCATCCGCGAACGCGGACCAGCCGGCCGAACAGCATCGGATCGCTGGCCAACCACGCCACGTCGACCGCCTCGTCCCGCGTGAGGCCGACCGCCAGGGCGCCGAGCGACGACAGCCGGTCCACGACCTCGCGGGCACCCTCCAAGCGTTGTCGCTGGGCAGCCTCGAGCAGCTCGCGGGCCGCCGCGTCCATACCCGCGGCGACTTCGAGCGCTTGAAACAGGGGAGCGACCCGCGCATCGATGTCTGCCTGTATCCGCGCCCACCCCGTCAGCAGAGCCACGCCGTCGCGGTCGTCCAGCAGCCGCTGCATCTCCGGTCGATCGGCCAGGGCAACCGGTTGATCGTCGCCGGCGATCGCCCAGTCCAGCGCCGTCTTGAGCAACTGAAGTTTGCCGCCCACGGCGGTGAATACCGTCTTGCGGCTCACCCCGGCGGCCTGCGCGACGGCATCGATCGTGGTCGCGCCGTAGCCGTCCTGCACGAAGAGCCGCGCCGCCGCCGCCACGACGGCACGACGCGTTTCGCGCGCCTGGGCCGAACGGAGCTCAGACCGATAGTCCCGCTTGACAGACATTGTAGGTGACTCTTAGTGTATTCATTACACTAAAGACTACCTTAATTGAGGACTCGATGCGAACCGTCATCGTGGGGGCCGGCCCGACCGGCCTGTTCACCGCGATCGCCCTGGCCCGTCGCGGACGTGACGTCGTCGTCGTCGACCGCGATCCCGGCCCGCCGCCGCACGGTATGTGGCGGCGCAAGGGCGTCATGCAGTTCCATCACGCCCATACGTTTCGCGGACCGGTTGTCGAGGCCCTGGATGCCGAAATGCCGGACGTTCTCAAAGAATTGACGACGGCCGGAGCGGTGGTCGCTTCACTACCCGACGGTCGGCCCGCGGCACTGCTCTGCCGTCGGTCGACCTTCGACCGCGTGCTGCGCGCCAAGGCGATCGCGGAGCCCGGCGTGGTGCTCATCACCGGCCACGTCGACGAGGTGATCAGCGATCGGCACCGCGCCGTCGGGGTCAAGGTGCACGGCCGGTGGCTGGCCGCCGATCTGGTCATCGACGCCGCGGGCCGAGCCAGCCGATTCACCGCCGGAATCCGCAGGCCCGCCGAGGGAGGTGACTGCGGCGCCGTGTACGTCACCCGCCAGTACCGTCTGCGCCATGACGCGACACCCGGGCCGGTCAACTCGCCAATCGGGCTGTCGCTGAGCCTCGCCGGTTACTGGGCCATCGCGTTTCTGCACGACGACCGCACATTCTCCATCACTCTCACCCACGGTGGCACCGACAAACGCCTGCGCCTCCTGCGATACGACGAGGTATTCGACGCTGCGGTGCGGGCCATCCCGCAGCTCGCTGGCTGGATCGAACCGACCCGGGCGCGGCCGATCACGCCGGTGCTGCCCGGTGGCCGGCTATACAACAGCTATCGGGGCCAAGCCGACGACACGGGCCTTCCGGCGCTGCCGGGCTTGATTTCGGTGGGCGACGCGGTGTGCACGACGACGCCACTGGCCGGGCGCGGTGTAACGCTGGCGCTGCGGCAAGCCCGGGAAATGGTCCGGATACTCGACACAGAACGCGATATCGAAACCGCCACAATGCAATTCGACAGCTGGTGCGCCGAGCAGATCCGGCCCTGGTTCGACGACCATCGCTACGCCGACGCCGCGCGGATGCGTCGCTGGGCGGGTGAAGACGTCGATGTCAGCCTGCGGCTGCCGTCCGATCTGATCGTTGCGGCGGCGCAAGCCGATCCGGCATTGCGCAGCGTCGTCGAACCCTACGCCAGGATGGACGCACTGCCGGCCAGTCTCGACGCCGCGGAACCGCGCGCCAGGGCGCTCTTCGCGCGAGGCTGGCGGCCCAGCGTCGCCGCTGGGCCGACGATCGACGAACTCAGTGCGGCGGTGTCCACGCGACCGGAAGCCGCTTGATGCCGTGGATGAACGGCGACAGCAGCCGGGCCGGTTCTTCGGTCGCCTCGATATCGGGTATCTGGCGGTGCAGTTCCTCGAACGCCACGCTGATCTCACGGCGGGCCAGGTTGGCGCCCAGGCAGAAATGCGCACCGCCGCCGCCGAAGCCGACGTGCGGATTCGGTGACCGCGTGACGTCAAAAGTCCAGGGATCGGGGAACTTCGACTCGTCGCGGTTGGCCGAGACGTACCACAGCGTCGCCTTGTCACCGGCGGCCAACTTCACGCCGCTTAGCTCGCAGTCTTCGGTGAGCGTGCGGCGCATGTAGATCACCGGCGACGCCCACCGCACAACCTCCTCGACTGCAGTGGGCGCCACCTCGTCGTAATTGGCCCACCACTTCGCCCGCTCGTCGGGGTAGCGTGTCAGCGCGAGCAGCCCGTGGCTGATCGCGTTGCGAGTGGTCTCGTTTCCGGCCACCACCAGCAGGATGAAGAACGACGCGATCTCACCCGATGTCAGCCGCTCACCGTCGACCTCGGCTTGCACCAGCGCTGTCGTCAGGTCGTCCGACGGGTTGGCACGCCGGTCCTCGGCCATGGCGGTGGCGTACGCGCCGATGTCCATCGCGACCTTCACGAACTCCTCATAGTCCGTGGCGATGTCGGGGTCACCGAACCCGAGAATCACGTTGGTCCAGTGGAAGATTCGTTGATGGTCCTCCTCGGGAATACCCATCATGTCGCAGATCACCTGCAGCGGCAGTGGGCCGGCCAACTCCTCGACCACCTCGCCCGAGCCGTCGGGATGCTCGGCGATCATCTTCTCCACCAGACGACGTGCCCGGTCGCGTACGGAGGCCTCGGTGCGCGCCACCACCCGCGGCGTGAAGGCCCGGCTGACGATGTTGCGCATCCGCAAGTGGCGCGGGTCGTCCATCACGATCATCGACCCGAAGTACTCCGACAGTTCGGGGTTGGCGTCGCTGATGACGATGCTCGGGCTCGAACTGAAGATGTGCGGGTGACGGCTGGCGAACCACACGTCGTCGTATCGCGTCAGCGCCCAGTGCCCGACGTGGTCGTTGTTGGGCGACTCCAGCGGAGGGTGGAACGAGATCGGCGCCTCGCGGCGCAGGGTCGCGAAGGCGCCGTCGCGGACGTCGTCGTCTTGATTCCAGAACTCCCAGGAACCCAGGTCGACCTCGGAGCGCGGCACGTTCGGGGGCGCCGCTCCGTTCACCCGCGTCGCAATTCCCACGTCGCCGAGCCTAGGCCGCTGCGCGAGAGCGTGATAGCAATTCAGGGTGCGAAACCCTCACGCCGGGCAGCCGTTCACGACGCCGGACGACGAGATCGCCGCGGCGTTGCTCGACGTCAGCATCCCCACGTTGATGTTGTCGCTGGTCCACATGTCGGGCGATCCGAGCCTGATCCGCGGTGAGCTCAAGCCCGCGGGGCTTTTCCTCAACGAGGTGCAGGGCTACATGTCCGAGGAGGACAAGGCCGCGGTCCGCAAGATTGCGCTCGAGATCATCGCCGACTACCGCGACCGCGGCTGCCCCGAGCCGGAGCCCATCGGACCCGAACTGCTGCACGAGATGATGCAGTGGCTGGTGTGCGAGCCGGTGCCCGACGAGTACGTGCCGATGCTGCTGGAGGAAATGGAGCTCGACGGTCGGGACAGCCGCGCGATCCGAGGCGCTCCGGCCGACGACTTCCCGGTCGTCGTCATCGGCTGCGGTGAATCGGGGCTGCTGGCCGGTATCCGGCTGAAAGAAGCCGGCATCCCGTTCACCATCGTCGAAAAGAACGCCGGCGTCGGGGGAACGTGGTACCAGAACACCTATCCCGGCGCCCGGGTGGACGTCGGAAATCACTTCTACTGCTACAGCTTTGAGCCGACGGACCAGTGGACGCACTTTTTCGCCGAGCAGCCCGAACTGCAGGGCTACTTCCAGCGGGTGATGGACAAGTACGACATCGGCCGCCATGTGCGGTGGGAGACCGAGGTCACCGAGGCGTCCTGGGATGAGGATAGCGCGACCTGGACGGTAAAGGCGCGCAACCGAAACGGGGAGACGACGACGTTGACGGCGCGGGCCGTCATCAGCGCGGTCGGCCAGCTCAACCGGCCGCACACCCCGCGCATCGACGGCCAGGATGGCTTCGAAGGACCGGCGTTTCATTCCGCCGAGTGGGACCATTCGGTCGATCTGCGCGGCAAGCGCGTGGCGTTGATCGGCGCCGGCGCCAGCGGTTTTCAGATCGCGCCGGCCATCGCTGCGGACGTCAAGGCGCTCACCGTCTTTCAGCGGACCGCCCAGTGGATGTTCCCCAACCCCAATTATCACGAGAAGGTCGGGCCCGGCGTGCAGTGGGCGCTGCGGCACCTGCCGTTCTACGGCCGGTGGTACCGCTTCCTGCTGTTCTGGCCGGGCTGCGACAAGGGGTTGGAGGCCGCGCGGGTCGATCCCGACTATCCCGAGCAGCAGAAGGCGGTCAGCGAGATCAATGAGATCACCCGGATCATGTTCACCGAGTGGATCACCAGCCAGGTCGGTGACGATCCGGAACTGCTCGCGAAGGTGCTGCCCGACTATCCGGCGACCGGTAAACGCACGCTGCAGGATAACGGCAGCTGGCTGAAAACCCTGACCCGCGACAACGTCGAGTTGGTCCGCACCCCCATCGCACGCATCGAATCCGACGCCGTGGTGACCGAGGACGGCGAACGCTATCCGGCCGATGTCATCGTGTACGCCACCGGGTTTGCGGCCAACAAGATGCTGTGGCCGATGACCATCGTGGGCCGCGACGGCGACATCCTCGCCGAACGGTGGGGCGAACGACCGTCTGCCTATCTCGGCATCACCGTGCCGGGCTACCCGAACTTCTTCTGCATGTACGGGCCGGGCACCAACCTCGCCCACGGCGGCAGTCTGATCTTTCACTCCGAATGCCAGATGCGCTACATCACACAGTGTTTGGAAACACTCATCACCGGCGGACATCGGTCGATGGAGCCCAAACAGGACAAGGCCGCTGACTGGCATCGGCGCAGTCAGGAACAGATGCGCAAGCTGGTGTGGTCACAGCCGTCGGTCAAGCATTCGTTCTACAAGAACAGCTTCGGCGAAGTGCACACGCTGAGCCCGTGGCGCCTCGTCGACTATTGGGCCTGGACCCGCGAACCGAACCCGGACGATTTCGTGTTCCGCTAGGCCAGTTCCCAGTTCATGTTCGCCGCGAACGTGCGCCCGTCGTCGGAAAGCGTGCCCAGGCGGTGGCACCGTTGCACGTAGCCCTGCACCATCACCAGGAAGTTCATCGGGTTGTAGGCGTCCTCCTCATAGCTCCACAGCCCCTCGCCGGCGTACTTCAGCACCGTGATCACCGGTGTCTCGTGAATGCTGCCGTCGCCAGGGTCCTTCATGCGGTTCATCACCTTGCTGATGACCCAGCCCTTGTCGGTGTCGATCGAGCACCACGACACCGGATAGAACGGCATCTCGCTGCCGGGGAACATGTTCATCGTCGAGACGATCCATTCGCGGATGGCTTCGCGGCCCGCCATGTTGCCGAGCGCGTGTTCGACATAGGTGGCGTCCTCGGTGAACTGGTCGGCGTAGCGCGACCAGTCCCAGGTCTCGCCGATGTCGGCCACCACCCGCTCGTAGTGCTGGAATGCTGCCTCGAGTTCGGCATGTGACCACTGACCCATCGCAGTGTTGTACCAAACCGGCGGCCGCCCGGCGTCGGTAACGAGCAGAACGGGCCTGCCGATAACTCCGGTGGGGGAGCCGGTGAATCCTGTCGGGGATTAGGGAACGAAGAGAACGATGAATCTGACCAAGGTCGCCTCCGCCGTGGTGATCGTGGGCGCACTGGGCATGGGATCTGCCGGGCTCGGCGCTGCAACGGCGGTTGCGCAACCCAGCGTCCCCGCGCCGTTGAAGCCGGGCAACGACATCGACCGCCCGTGCTTCCCGTTCTGCGAGGACCGCGACTGGCACGATCGCGATTGGAAGCGCAACGACTGGGACAAGTGGGACAAGGGTCCGTGGTGGGCGAACAACCGCCACGACTGGTGGGACGACCGTCAGGGCCCGCCGCCGTGGGGCTGGGGCCCGCCGCCCGCATATCACTGGCACGGAGGCCCGCCGCGGCCGTTCAAGTACTGGGGCTACGACGTGACCCCGGTCTGGCATGACGGCTTCCGCCAGTGGGGTATCTGGCTCTTCGGCCTGTGGATCCCGATCTTCGGTATCGGGGTGATCTAACCGTCGGGCGCTTCTACGACGGCCTTGATGCGTTCGAGCGTCTTGCGCATATCGCGCAGATTGCGCCGGCGACGGAGCTGGCCGCCGAGCACCGAGTAGAGCTTGAAGAACAGGCTTTGATCCAGCCGGAATGACTCGGTGACCTCGGTGCCGCCGTCGACCGGCGTCAACCGGTAGTGCCAATGGTTGACCGGCCGGTCGCCGATGAGCACGTCGAAGCCGAACTCGCGGCCGGGCTCGCAGTGGGTGACCCGGCACGTGGTCCAGTACACCGGGCCGATCTCGTTGCGCTTGACGTGGCCGCGAAAGCGGGCGCCCACGGCTGGTCCCGTGGCGCCGTCGAGCCACTCGGCTTCGAACGTCTCGGGGGAGAACCTGCCGATGTTGCGCACATCGGCGACGAGGTTCCAGATCTTGTCTGCGGGTGCCGCCATGGGCACAGTCACCGAGCCGTCCATGCCGACATTTTTACCCCAAGGGCTCAGCGGCTCTCTTCGTCTTCGGCGAGATCGTGCCGCACGATGCGCACGTGGCCGCGCGGTAGACAGGCGGCGTAGCCGTGGTACTTGCCGTAGAGCTCCCATGCCGTGTGGTGCTCGTCGGGCGGCACATCGATGCGGTGACCGTCGGAGAACGCCAGATGCAGACTGCCGTCGTCGTCCCAGTCGGCATGTGTGCACGTTTGGCCCGAGAAATCGAACAACGGGCGCTCTTCGTTTCTTATCGCATTAGGGTCAATCGTCACCACTTCTGCGTCGTTGTGATCGATCGGCGGCAGGGTGAGCTCAAACGGCACGGAAATGACGAGTTCGTTGTATTCGTCCAGGTTGATGACCAGACCGTCTTTAATGTTGATCCGCTGGACCAAACACCCCTGGATCCATTGTTCGGTCATTTTTCTTTCTTTCGACGACCGCTTCCACGAGATTTGAACGTCATACCCATTATGGCCGTGTTTAGTTATGTGTGGCCAAGGTCACTCACGATGAACCATGGCCGAAGGAGATGATGCGATGAGGATCCGATTCTGGTCGGCGGCTGTCTTGTGGGTGGCCGCCGCCGCGCTGGCATTCGCGCTGGTCAGTCCCCCCGCCGCAGTGGCCGACGACCGCCTGCGCTTCAGCGCCACGACGCTGTCGGGCGCCCCGTTCGACGGCGCGAGCCTGATCGGCAAACCGGCGGTGTTGTGGTTCTGGACGCCGTGGTGCCCATTCTGTAACGCCGAAGCGCCGTCGGTGAGTCAAGTCGCGGCCGCCAATCCCGATGTCGCTTTCGTCGGCGTGGCCGCCCGTTCCGATGTCGGCGCGATGCAGGCCTTCGTCGACAAATACAACTTGAACTTCACCAATCTCAACGACGCCGACGGTTCGATCTGGGCCCGCTACAACGTGCCGTGGCAGCCTGCCTACGTTTTCTATCGTGCGGATGGTTCCTCGACGTTCGTGAACAACCCGACCGCGGCCATGCCCCGCCAGGAGCTGGCCGATCGCGTGGCCGCGCTCCGCTAGCCGAACGCGCCGGGTGAACCACGACCTGTGGGGGTTGGCGTTCGGCGCCGGCTTGGTGGCGGCGCTGAACCCCTGCGGGTTCGCGATGCTGCCCGCCTACCTTGCGCTGGTGGTGCGCGGCGGCGATACGGGCTGCGTCGCGGCGCTGACCCGGTCGCTGGCCGCCACCGCCGCGATGGGCGTTGGCTTCGTCACGGTGTTCGGCGCGTTCGGTCTGCTGACCGTCGCGGCGGCGGCCACCGTGCAGCAGTACCTGCCGTATGTGACGGTGCTGATCGGTGTAGCGCTTGTCGCCCTTGGCATTTGGCTGCTGGCCGGACGCGAGCTCGGCGCGCTGGCCTCCCCACGACTGCTGCAGAACCAGCGATGGGGGCCGAGCGGCCGGCTGGGTTCGATGTTCGGCTACGGCATCGGATACGCCCTCGCGTCGCTGTCGTGCACGGTCGCGCCGTTCCTCGCGGTCACCGGCGCCGCCCTTCGCGGCGGCTCCGCGATGAGCGTCGTGTCGGTATACCTGGCGCACGCCGCGGGTTTCACGCTCGTGGTGGGCGTCCTTGCGGTCGCCGCGGCGCTGACCAGTTCCGCGGTCGCCGATCGGATGCGGCGAATCCTGCCGTACCTCAACAGGATCAGCGGCCTGCTGCTGATGCTGGTCGGCTCGTATGTGGCGTATTACGGCTACTACGAGATCCGGCTCTTCACCGCCGGCGGTGACCCGCACGACCCTGTGATCGCCGCCGCCGGACGTGTGCAGGGCGCGCTGGCCGGTTGGGTTCACCAGCACGGGGGATGGCCCTGGCTGGCGGCACTGGCCGTGCTGGTGCTGGGCGCCCTGGTGTGGCGGGTGAGAGCTACCGCTAGGTCCGCCGCGAGATCTTCAGGTCCGGCCACGGTGGACGACGGACCATAGCGACCGTGGCCAGCGTCGCCGCAACGAGCCCGATCAGCTCGCCCATCAACGCGATTCGGGTGACGTCGACCGCCGGCTGCCAGGTGACCGTGCCGTCCTTGATGACGAACACGCCGACGGGTTTGGCGAGCAGGCGCGACTCTGAGTCGGCGCCAGGCTTGGATCTGCCGCGCACCTTGGCGACGGGGATAACCGTTGTGCCGTCGGCCGTTTCGTACGGCTGACCGTAAACCTGCGAGGCCCGTGGGTCGCCGGTGTCGGCCATCACCGCATCGAGAGCGTCGGGCAGTCTCATCTCAACGGTCGAAGTCCGCCTCGTCGGACAGCGGCACCGCGATGGCCTGTTCGATCAGATCGGCTTCGTTGGCGTCCCAATCCCGCGACATCGTCACCCGGTCGGCGTCCAGGTCAGTGTCCTCATCGCTCACCTCAACCGGGATGAGCTGCTCGACCGCGTCGGCTTCCGGTGCGTCGTCACCGAATGAGAATTCGTCGGGAGTGGTCATGGTCCCCGCAATCTATCAGTAATCAATCAGCGAAACCGTGCTCGCGCGTCGGCCGCTTCCTGCTCTGCCGGAGTGACGACCATGGCATCCGGGCCCGGGTACACCGTCGACACGTGTCCGCTGCCGAACCAGCGGACCACATACGGCGGTGCGCCGTCGTTCCCGCGCACTTCGGTGATCTCACCACGGTGGTCATGCTGTTCGACCGTGGTGCCCTTGACCACCAACCAGTCGCCTACCTTTGCCTTCATCGTCAACTCCTTCCTCGAGTTGGCCGAGCGCCGCACGACTTTTCGATATCACCGATTGTCCTCCCAACGCGCGGGTGATCGAAAGTGGTTTGAATGCGTATTCCGGGGAACGGAGGTGTAACTGACCGTTCGCGGTCCGCGATTAAGCCGGTATACGCGAGATGGGATCAGAAGCGATGAATCACTTCGACAAGCCAGCCAGCAAGGCAGGGAAATGGCTCCGCCGACTCTCGGTGGCCGCAGGCGCCGCGGCCCTGATGTCGAGCCTGATCGCAGCGGTCGGCACCGCGCCGTCGGCCCACGCCGCGGTCGAAGTCCTCAGCGTGCCGTCGCCGTCGATGGGCCGCGACATCACCGTCCAGTTCCAGGGCGGCGGCCCCAAGGCGGTGTATCTGCTCGACGGCCTGCGCGCCCGCGATGACCGCAACGGCTGGGACATCGAGACCGGCGCGTTCTCGTGGTTCGACGGTTCGGGGGTGTCCGTCGTCATGCCGGTCGGCGGAATGTCGAGCTTCTACACCGACTGGTACCGACCCGCGGTCGGCAACGGGCGCACGCAAACCTACAAATGGGAAACCTTTTTGACCTCCGAGCTGCCCGCGTGGCTCTCCGCCAACAAGGGCATCAGCCCGACGGGCAACGCCGTCGTCGGGCTGTCGATGTCGGGCAGCTCCGCCCTTATCCTGGCGGCCTATCACCCCGGCCAGTTCGTCTACGCGGGCTCGCTGTCGGGCTTTTTGAACCTGTCGGAGGGTCTGTGGCCGGTACTGATCGGCATCGCCATGGCCGACGCCGGCGGTTTCAACGCCCTGGACATGTGGGGCCCGTACGGCGGCGGGGCCTGGCAGCGCAACGACCCGATGCTCCAGATCGGCAAACTGGTCGCCAACGGCACCCGGATCTGGGTGTACAGCGGTAACGGCAACCCGACGGATCTGGACGCCGGGCTCGGCAACGCCCAGATCCCGGCACAGTTCCTCGAGGGGCTGACGATCCGCACGAATCGGGAGTTTGCGAGCCGCTACGCGGCCGCTGGGGGCAGCAACGGCGTGTTCAACTTCCCGCCGAACGGCACCCACAGTTGGGGCTATTGGGGGGCCCAACTGCAGGCGATGAAGCCCGATATCCAGCGGGTGTTGGGGGCCGCCCCTGCCTCATAGGTGTAGCGGCCCCGCGCAGGCGACGCGCTGATTAGCTGATGCCATCGGCTTCGGGTACTGTGCGTAAACTGCTGCGGTCGGGGGAGGCTCTCCAACCTGTGGGGGGCTTCAGACAAGATCAACAACTAGCGTCGAAGGCTGAACCTTGCCAGAAGTAACGAGTGGTACCCGGGGGCTAAAGCCGCACTTCGAGGACGTCCAGGCGCATTACGACTTGTCCGACGATTTCTATCGCCTGTTCCTCGACCCTACTCAGACATACAGCTGTGCGTATTTTCAACGCGACGATATGACGCTCGAAGAAGCGCAGCTGGCCAAGATCGACCTGTCGCTGGGCAAGCTCGGCCTGCAGCCCGGAATGACGTTGCTCGACGTCGGCTGCGGGTGGGGCGCGACGATCAACCGTGCGCTGGACCGCTACGACGTCAACGTGATCGGGCTGACGTTGAGCCGCAACCAGCAGGCCCACGTCCAACAGCTGCTCGACAACCATCCGAGCACCAGGAGCAAGCGCGTCCTGCTCAAGGGGTGGGAGCAGTTCGACGAGTCGGTGGACCGCATCGTCTCGATCGGCGCGTTCGAGCACTTCGGGCGTGACCGCTACGACGACTTCTTCAAGATGGCCTATGCCGCGCTGCCGGCCGGCGGGGTGATGATGCTGCACACCATCGTCAAGCCCAGCGAAGAGGATTTCGCCGCGCGAGAGCTGCCCATCACCATGAAGCACTTGAAGTTCTTCAAGTTCATCATGGACGAGATCTTCCCGGGCGGTGATCTGCCTCAGCCCAAGGTCGTCCAGGAGCATGCCGCCAAGGCCGGCTTCGAGGTGAAGCTGGTTCAGCCGCTGCGGCTGCACTACGCGAAGACCCTCGACATCTGGGCGGCGTCGCTGCGGGCGCGCAAGGACGAGGCCATCGCGATTCAGTCGGAAGAGGTCTACGAGCGGTACATGAAGTACCTGACCGGCTGTGCGGAGTTGTTCCGCGACGGCTACACCGACGTCTGCCAGTTCACCCTCACCAAGAGCTAGCTCAGGTCAGTAGCCTGACCCCAAGGAAGTGGTCAGGCGATGGACGACAAGACCGGGCGGATTCGCTCGTCACGGGCGGTGACGCTGCTGGCTGCCGCGTTGCTCGTGTCGTTGGTGTTGGGTGTGGGACTTCTACTGGTCAACTCCTCGGGCGAGAGCGTGCGGCAGCCAGCGCTGTCCGATGAGCAGGCCGCCGCCCAGGTCCTGGAATCGGCCAAGCGAATCGTCGCCGTCGCACGGCTGGACGGGGTGGCCGGCGGCTACCGGTTCATGTCGTGCACAAACGAGCGCGACCCGCCGTATCAGGTTGCCATGCACCTGACTTTCCGGCTGCCCCATCAGAATTCGGTGAGCTATCTCGACGAGGTGGCCGCGGCCATGGTGGCCGATGGTTGGCATGAGGCACCGGCGATGGCCCAGCACTTCGGCAAGAAGCTGACCAAAGACGGTGTCACGTCCGTCTTCTATCGCGATCCCCGGCACCGCGAGGTCGCGACCATGCGCCTCTACGGGGAATGCCGCGCGATGGCCGACCACCGTAATGACAATCCGGCGTGGACGGAGGTCACCGACCGGCTGCGGAGCTGAATCAGCATCCAGCGGGATGTGATTCGCAGTACGGGGTGGTGCCCGGGAAGCGGTAGCGATGCGTCGCGACCCAGCGATAGACGGCGTCCTGGAGCCACCGCACACCCGGAATCCGGTAGAGCCTCAACGGCAGCGTGGTGCCGACGGCCGCGGACACCGCCGCGTTGGCGGCTTCCGCACCCGCATACACCTCACCGGAGGAGTCGAGCCAGCGCACGGATTCCAGCAGGCGTTCCGGCGGGACGCCGAGCCGCTCGGCAACACTGGGGCCCTGCAGGGGCTCGGTGGTCAGCTCGCCGGTGCGGTCGAGTTTGAGCAGGAGGTCGCGGGATCGCGTACACATCCCGCATGCGCCGTCGAAGAACAGGGTTCCGGCCATACACCCATTGTCCAGGCCTGTCAGCGGGGTGCGAGTTCGGCCACCGCCTGCCGCACGGGGATGACCGACGACATCCGCAGCGCACTCTCCCCGGCATACAGTGCCGCCCGGTCCACCACCGAACCGGGCATGTCCACGGTGGGTGCGACGGGGGAGAACAACGGCAACCGCGGGGTCTGGGCCCGTACCAACGACGCCGCCGCACGATCGGGCAGCTTGGCCAGCACCGCGCTGCCCGCGTTGATCAGGCGCGGCGCCAGCTTCGCCGTGCCGTCCTCATGACACCAGCGTTGGGTGGCGGCATTGGGCACCACGCGATGCGGCGCGGGCCAGGCCAAGCCGAACAGCGTGGTGCGAAACGTCTTGTCGGCAGCCAGAACTCGCTGTTGGTACTGCGGATGTGCGCGCGCTTCGTGGGTCAGCAGGAACCGCGTCCCGGCCACCACGCCGCCGGCCCCCGCGCTCAGGGCGGCGGCGGTGTCGTGTGCGCAGGCGATCCCGCCGGCCACCAGCACAATTCGGTCCTCGGCGATCTTGAGTGCCCGCGGCAGCAACTCCGACGCCGGGGTATCACCGGACAGGTGGCCACCGGCTTCGGATCCCTGCGCGATGAGACCGGCGGCTCCCCAGTGCACCGCCGCGCGTGCCTGTCCTTCGGTGCCGACCATGACGAACACGAAAACCCCCGCCTCGGTGAGCTCGCGCACCAGCGCATGATCACCGCCAAAAGCCAACACCGCCACGTCAATTCGTGACTCGACGCATGCTTCGACATGGCTGCGTCGCAGAAACGGCATCAGCAGATTCACCGCCACCGCGCGGCCGGGGGCCGCGGCCCGGACCGCTCGTACCGCGTCGCGCAGCTGCGCCGGCGGCATCAGGCCCAATGTGCCCAGCCCACCCGCTGCCGCGACGGCGACGGCCAGGTCGACACCGGCCAGGCCACCGCCCATACCCGCCTGCGCGACCGGAACGTCCAACCGGAGCCGGTCGAGCACATCGGGCGGGGTCATGGCCGTGCTGGGGGGCCCGGCTTGGCGGCGGCCGCATCACGGCGGCGCGCGGCCATCCCCGACAGCGCCTCGAGCACCACGCGGTGCGCCGCGTTCACGGTGAGCTCGGCATGGTCGTAAGCCGGCGAGACCTCCACCACGTCGACGGCGGCGACGTCGTGCTCGTAGCAAAGTTGGCGCACCATCCGCAGCAGGTCCGCGCTGGTAAGGCCGCCCGGTTCGGGGGTCCCGGTACCGGGTGCATGCGACGGGTCCAGCACGTCGATATCGACCGACAGGTAGAGCTTGTCGGCCTTGGCCAGGGCCTCGCTGACGGCATCGGTCATCACGTCCTTGAAGCCGCGGTCCCAGATCTCCTGCATCGTGTGCCAGGTCATGCCCTGTTCGAGCATCCACTCGAAGACATCCTGCGGCGGCCAGTAGCCGCGCAACCCGACCTGAACGAAGTGGGTGCCGGGCACCGCGCCCGATTCGATCAGCCGACGCATCGGCGTGCCGTGGCTGGCCAAATTGCCCTCGATCTCGTCGGCGGTGTCGGCGTGCGCGTCGAAATGCACGATGCCGACGTTTCCGTATCCGTGCACGTCGGCCACCGCCGTCGCGGCCGGCCAGGTGATCGAATGGTCGCCACCCAGGATCACCGGCACAATGCCCCGCGAGGCGACCGCATGCACGCGTTCGCGGATGTTGGCGTGCGACACCTCGGTCTGGCCGTGCGGGCAGTACGCGTCGCCGAAGTCCACCACTTCCAGCCAGTCGAAGATCTCCAGGCCCAGATCGAGGTGATACGTGCCGGGCTCGTAGGCCGTCGCCCGGATGGCCCGCGGTCCGAACCGGGCGCCGGGCCGGTTCGTCGTCGAGATGTCGAACGGGGCGCCGACGATCGCCACATCGGGCCGCCATGACTCGAGTTGTTCCACCTCGGTCAGAAACGGCCGGTGCCCGAACGACACCACCCCGGCGTACGGGAGGTCGAGCTGCTCGGCCATGCCCGGCGGTAGGTCGCGCTTCGGCGGGTGGTCATGGTCGGCGCCCATATTCCGACCGTACCGCTGTACGGCTATCCCTCAACCGATTTCGGCAAGCGTGGTCGCCAGCGCTTCACGCAGCAGATCGGGAATCGGCCGTTTGGCCCAATCGTCGGTCGACACCACGACATAGACATTGCGACCGCGCACCGCGACCTGCTCGGGGGTGTCTGAGTCGTCTCCAGCCTGTCGCCGCACGGCGAATCCGAGCGTGAAACTGGTCGACCCGATCCGCTCGCACGCCACCGTCACCCGCACCGCGTCGCGCCACCGCACCGGCGCCACGAAGTCGATCTCGCTGTGCACCACCTGGAAATCGTGACCGGAGGCGATCAAGCCCGGGTAGGTCACGCCGAGGTGGTCCAGAAATGCAGTGCACGCCTCGTCGAACCAGGTCAGGTAGTGGCCGTTGAACACCACGCCCTGCTGGTCGATCTCGGCGTAGCGCGGCACGATCGGCAGCGCGAAGCCTGTGTCGGTCACCTGACCCACAGTAGGTGGTCGGTCCGGCAGACTTGTCTGGTGCAGCTGGTCACGATCGACGACATCCGCGCGGCGGCCCACAGGATCGGCGACTCGATCGTGCGCACCCCGCTGTTGCGGGCGGGCTGGGGCGATCGGGAACGCCCGCTGTGGATCAAACCCGAGAATCTCCAACCGATCGGCGCGTTCAAGGTCCGCGGCGCGTTCAACGCGATTGGGCTCCTGGACCCGACCACCCGGGCCCGCGGCGTGGTGGCGTATTCCAGCGGTAACCATGCTCAGGCGGTGGCCTACGCGGCGGCCGCGTTCGGGGTGCCTGCGCACATCGTGATGCCGCGGGAGACACCGAATGTCAAGGTGGCGGCCACCCGCGGCTACGGTGCCGAAGTGGTGCTCTGCGGCCCGGGGGAGCGCGAATCGGTGGCGGCGCAGGTCGTGAAACAGACCGGCGGTGTGCTGGTGCCGCCGTTCGACCACCCGGACATCATCGCGGGGCAGGGCACCATCGGGCTGGAGATCATCGAGGATCTGCCCGAGCTGGCCAATGTGCTGATCCCGGTCAGCGGCGGGGGCCTGGCGTCGGGCATCGGCACCGCGATCAAGGCACTTTCCCCGCACACCAACGTATTTGGGGTGGAGCCCGAACTGGCCGCCGATACGGCCGAGGGCCTTCGCCTGGGCCACCGCGTGGAGTGGTCCATCGACGACCGCAACCGCACCATCGCCGACGGTTTGCGCTCGCAGCCGTCCGAGCTGACGTTCGCTCATCTGCAGAAGGTGCTGGACGGGGTCATCACCGTGTCCGAGAACGAGATTCGGTCCGCCGTACGCGAACTGGCCTTGCGCGCCCGCCTGGTGAGTGAGCCCAGCGGCGCGGTGGCGCTGGCCGCCTACCGCAAGGGTGTGACGCCGGCCGGCCTCACGGTGATGATCCTGTCCGGAGGCAATATCGAACCGCCGATGCTGTCGGAGATCCTCGCCGGTTAGTGCACACCCTCCATCAGCCGACTGATCCACGGCGCCAGAGCGAAGACCGTCAATCCGACGAGAATCGCCACGGCGCCGAGGATCCCGAAGTAGGCGAACTCGCGCGCCGGGTCGTAGTAGCGGGCCAGCACGCCCGACATCGAGGTGCCAACGCCGACCGAGAAGAAGTACAGGGCCATCATCTGCGCCCGAAAGGCTTCTGGGGCAAGCTTTGTCGTCACCGACAGCCCGATCGGCGACAGCAGTAGTTCGGAGATCGCGAACACCGCCATGATGCCGACCACCCACAGGGCGGGCACCGCGTTGCCCGTCGTCTGGGCCATGGGCAAAAAGAGCAGGAAGGCCAAACCCATCCCGACGACGCCGTAGGCGAACTTGCGCGGCGTAGTCGGCGCGCGGTTGCCCAGACGTGTCCAGAGGGCCGCGAAAAGCGTTGAGAGAACGATGATCCAGATCGGTTCGATGGAACCGATCCAGTTCGACGGTGCGGTCCACCCGAACAGCGACCAGTTCATGCGTTCGTCGGAATAGATTGCCAGTACGGTGAATATCTGCTGAAACAGTGACCAGAACACGGCGTTCGCGACGAACAGCGGGATGAACGCCCGTACCCGGGTACGTTCGATGGCAGCAACTTTCGAACTTGTCAGAATGACAACGAAGTACGCGACGGCAGCCGCGACGATGACACCGGTGGTCACCGTGGACAGATTCGCCAGCGTCACCAACCGGGTGATGAAGGCCGCGACAATGACCGCTGCGGCCAGCACGACGATGCCGAGCATCCATTTGATCGCACTGGGCGGCAACGGGTTCGGCACGGTCCGGCCGTGTGCGCCGAGGTTGCGCCGGAAGGCGACGTACTGGGCCAGGCCGAACGCCATCCCCACGGCCGCCGCCCCGAATCCGTAGTGAAATCCCATCCGCGTCTGCAGCAGACCGGTGACCAGCGGCCCCACGAACGCTCCCAGATTGATGCCGAGGTAGAACAGCGTGAACCCGCCGTCGCACCGGGCATCGCCCTTCTCGTAGAGCGTGCCCAGCAGCGACGACGCGTTGGCCTTCAGCGCACCCGACCCGAGGCCGACCAGCACCAGGCCGACTCCGACACCCGCCAACCCGGGCAGCAGCGCCAGCGCGATGTGGCCGAACATCACCACCACGCCGCCGTAAAACACCGTGCGCTCCATGCCGAGCACCCGATCAGCGATCCAGCCGCCGAGCACGGTGGACAGGTACACCAGACCGCCGTAGGCACCGACGATGCCGGTGGCGGTGCTCTTGGGCAGTTCGAGGCCCCCGTCGGTGACCGAGTAATACAGGTAGTACCCGAGGATCGTGAGCATCCCGTAGAACGAGAACCGTTCCCACAGTTCGACTCCGAACAGATTCGCGAGTCCGATGGGATGGCCGAAAAGCGTGCGTTCGGCGGGGCGGTCGGCCACCTCGTCCACTGCCGGCATGGGGTCAGGGTGCCACGCCGGGCGGGTTGTCACCGGCGGTTTGCGCGGTCAGCGGGTCGGCAAACAGCCCAAAACAGTGTGTACAGGACGTTCGTACGCGTCAGCACAGCCGGGCCGCCAAGCGGGCCGATGTCGGTTGAGCCCGGGCCCCCCGACGCAGGTAAGGTCACCCGGATACGTGGGTCCAAAAGGGGTGCAAGTGGACGCGGTACTCGGCTTATCGGTGACGCCGACCGCTGTCGGACTGGTCCTCGTGGAGGGTCAGGACGCCGACGGCGCAACCATGGACCGCGATGCGTTCGAGGTGCCATCGCGTGGGTCCAACGCTGCGGCGACGTCTGAACAGGCGGCGGCCGCGGTGCTGCGCACAGAGGCCGCGGCGACCTCGCGTGGGCACCGGGTCCGGTCGATCGGCGTCACATGGAGCGACGACGCCGACACTGAAGCCTCCTTGCTGCTGAAATCGTTGAGCGACTGGGGTTTTGACAACGTCGTACCGGTTCGGCTGCCGGAGGCCACCGAGGCGCTGGCGCGGGGTATCGCCGACGTCATCGGCTATGAGACAACGGCGGTCTGCGTGGTCGAACCCGATACCGTCGTCGCGCTGATCGTGCACACCCGCGACGGTGCCATCCAGACCGCGATCAGCCACACCATCGACAGTGAGCACCGGCTGGTGCGTTGGCTCAGCGCGGTGTTCACCAAGGCCGACTGGCGACCAGAGGCGCTGGTGGTCGTGGGCTCCGCCGGTGACCTCGACACGCTCATGCCCCGCCTCGAGGACGCGCTCTCGGTGCCGGTCTTTGCGCCCGCCGAGGCCGAACTGGCGCTGGCGCGAGGGGCCGCGCTGGCGTCGGCGCACGACGCGGAATTCGGACTCCTCGACGCCCCGCTGGACCACCACGACGACCCCGCCCCGCCGCACCGGTCGCGGGCTCACATCGGGCCGCTGGCGCTGCTGGCCGGGGGCGTGGTGACCTTCGTGGTGTCCGTGTCGCTGGCGATCAGCCTGCAGCTGTCCGGCCGTTCTGAGCCGGCCGAGTCCCAACCGGCCGCCAACACGTCCGAAAGCCCTGCCGCGGTTCGACCGGTCGCGCCGGTGGTGCCGCCGCCGGTGGCCATTCCTCCGCCGACGCCAAGCGCGCCACCCCCGCCGCCGGAGGAACCGATCGACACGGCGCCCGCACCCGCCGCCAGCGAGATCGTCGAGACCGTGCCGGTGGTCGAGGCGCCGGCGGTCGATACGGTCCCGGTCGAGGCCCCACCGGCAGCGGTGCCTCCGGGTGCCGTCCCCCCCGCGCCCCAGGGCCCGCCGGTGGCCGAGCAGGTGCCGACCCAGAAGCCGCCGCTGCTGACCCGGATACTGGGGCGCCTACCCGGCCTCCACGGCGGCGCCGACGAGGTGGAACAGCCGGCGCCCGCGGCAGTCCCGCCGCCGGCACCGCCTCCACCACCGCCGCCCGCACCGGTCCCGTAAACCGTCTACCTATTGTTTGCGGTGCCCGTCACGCGTCCGGCGCGGCGGGATTGCGCGGTGTGAAACATTCCGGCGTGCAGAGTCGATGTTCTGGTGTGGAGCAATGCCGAACTGGGCACGAGGTGCGGACGCACGTGCGGGCCAGCGGTTCTCGGGTGAAGCCGCAATGACGACCTACACTACAAGTGTGCTGATCGCACCATCGCGAAGGGACGGAAGCCGTGCGTAGAGCGGTTCGATACGTGCTCGTTATGACGGGCATTGCGACGATCGCCATGACAGGTTCGGTCAATCCGGCCACCGCGGCGGTCATCGAGCCGCCGGTGGTCACTGCGGTCGAGCCGGCCGGTGACGTGGTGGGTGTCGCGCATCCCGTGGAGGTCACGTTCGCGAAGCCGGTGAGCAACCGGGCGGCCGTCGAGCAGTCGATCACCTTCGAGTCGACGAAAGCACCGAGCGGACGATTCACCTGGCTCAACAGCCGCACCGTGCAATGGAATCCGGACGGCTTCTGGCCGGCGCACTCCCAAATCAAGGTTTCCGTCGGCGATATGTCGACCAGCTTCGAGACCGCATCATCGGTCGTCAGCGTCGCCGATATCAACGCCCACACCTTCACGGTCAGCATCGACGGCGAGGTGGCGCGGGAGATGCCTGCCTCGATGGGCAAGGCCAAGTTCCCGACTCCGCAAGGCAGATTCAGCGTCCTTGGAAAAGAGTCCGTCGTCATCATGGATTCGCGGACCATCGGCATCCCGCTGGAGGATCCGGAGGGTTACAAGCTCACCGTCAATGATGCGGTCCGAATCACCTGGGGCGGTGTGTACGTGCACTCCGCGCCGTGGTCGGTGGGCTCACAGGGTTACGCGAACGTCAGCCACGGTTGCATCAACCTCAGCCCGGACAACGCCGCGTGGTATTTCGACACCGTCCGCATCGGTGACCCGGTCATCGTGCAGGCGTAGCGTGCAGATTCTTCGCCGTCGGTGAGGTGACAACGGTGGCCGGATCCGGGTAAGTCCCCAATACCCGGTCGGCGGTGCCCGAACTGGTCACGGTGAACCAGAAGTGCTCGTTGCGGTAGTGGTGCAGCCGATGGTTGCGCCAGACCGCGCGGTACACAGCGGTTTTCGGCTTGTAGTCGGTGTGGATCAGATAGTGGCACCACTCGTAGCCGAGCGCGAGCATCATGATGAACACCAGGTAGGTCAGCCCCATGCCGAGCCGCGGAAACGCCAGCAGCGCAATGGCAACGGCCCCCGGCAGTATCCAGAACAACTCCTTGGTCGGAATGAAGATCAGCGGAATGTTGCGCGGGTCGACGTGATGGCGGCGATGGTCTCGGGCCAGCAACGAGTCAATCTTGAAGCGGCCTATACGCCGTGGGCGCCAATGCAAAATGAACACGTGCACCAGCCATTCGAAGAACGGGAACACTGCGAGCATCACCACCGGCACCACGGCGTCGGTGAGCTGCCAATCGCCGACGAGGATTCGTGCGGTCAGCGCGGCGATGAGAACCGCGCCAATCATCCACGGCGACGGGTGCTTCCAGAACTCACGGAAGGCGTCGAACAGCGTGACGCCTCGACGAGTTCCACGTTTTTCGGTTGCGGTGGTCATCGTTGGTCCTCCAGTGTGCTGATCGCCGCAAGCAGCGCGACGGTCGCTGGCTCGAGAAGGTCTTGCGCGGCTTGCCTCGCACCCGCGGGATCGCCGTGGCGGATGGCTTCGGCGAGTTTGCGGTAGGCCTCGGGACGGCCCACCTCTTCGGCCATCATGGTGGCCAACGCGGGCAGCGCGGGCTCGTACGTCGCGCGCAGCGTGTTGTACATCAAACGAAACGCGATCGAATCTGCGCCGTCGACAACCAGATCCCAAAAGGCCATCGCCAGCCGTTGCTGTTCGATCGGATCGTCCTCGGCGGCGAGTTTGCGCACCGCCTCGTCGAGTTGGTCGGCCAGCTCGGCCGGTCGGCGCTCGGCGGCCAGCTCGGCGATCTTGGGCCCGTTGTGCAGTCGGGTTTCGAGGATGCTGCGAATGACGGACACGTCGATCTCGCCGCCGCGGAACAGCAGGCGGGGGAGCAGGTCCAGTCCGGCGTGGCGGCGGAAGTCACGCACGGTGGTGGCGTCGCCCTGGCGAATCTCGACGAGGCCGGCTTCGGTCAGCCGCTTGAGCGCCTCGCGGACCGCGGGCCGGGACACGCCGAGCACCTCAGCGAGCCGGCGCTCGCTGGGCAGTGTTTCTCCGGGGGCCATCTCACCGCTGAGCACCTCGGCGACGATCTGCTCGAAGACGTCCTCGGGCACCGATCGACGATTCACGGGTTGCAGCGCCATGCGCCCAGCCTGCCAGCGCGCCGGCTAGAGGTCAAGTGGTCAGACCAGTGATCAGCAGTTGGCCTCGATCTTGAACGGCACGGTGACGCGCTCGAGCGGCTTGTCGGTGAACGCCCCGGCGGCGGTACCGGAGATGACGAAGTTGCCGTCGTCCACCTGACCCTCGGCCTCCGCGGGCTTGGCATCCCAGAACGTGCCACTGAATCCGCCCAGATCCCGGAAGGTGACGGAGGCCGGCGTCACCTCCTGCCCGGTGTTCACCGACGCGGTAAAGCCGCTCTCCGAGTCGTCCGGGGTTTCGATGATCCAGTTCCACCGCACTTGGGTGCACTGCACCGTGTGCGGTCCGCCGGTATCCCTGCCGTCGATGGTCACCTCCGCCGTGCTGGCGCCCAGCGCCGGGGGCGGTGTCGAGCACCCCGCAAGGCCGAGCATCAGTGCCGCAGTCGCCGCCATGAGTCTGCCGTCCATGCCGCTCATTGTGGCCCGGCCAAACTCGGCGCGAGGGCGCTTTAGCGGAGTGCGGCGGCAGTCTCGTCGTCGGCGGGCAAAAAGGCCTCGATGCTCAGCTCTGCGGCGGTGAGATCGAGCGCGGTGCCGAATGTCGTCACCGTGCTCAAGAACGTCAGCAGACGTCCCTGCCGGGAGTACAACTCCAGTGGGACGACGACGCCGCCCAGGTCTCGAATCTCCTCGAAACCGCCTGGGTAGGACTCGATCTCCGCAAGCAGCTCGGACAGGTCGGCAGAACCGCTGACCGCCACCTCGCGCCGCAGCCGGCTGATCAGGTGATGCCGCCACTCCGCGAGGTTCTTGATGCGTGGTGCCAGACCGTCGGGGTGTAGGGCGATTTGCAGCGCGTTGGGACGTTCGAGCAAATGCGGCGCCACCCCGTCGAGCAGTACACCGGCGCCCTCGTTGGCGCGAACGATCTGCCAACCACGGTCCACGGCGACGCACGGAAATGGGTTGTAGGCGGCCAGAACCCGCTCGACACCGTCGCGCACCGCGGCCATGTCTGGATCATCGAGGGACCGCTCGGCATATACCGGGGCCAGACCGGCGGCCATCAGCAGCTGGTTCTGTTCACGTAGTGGCACGTCGAGGGCCTCGGCGAGGCGCAGCACCATCGTGCGGCTCGGCACCGACCGGCCGGTCTCGATGAAGCTGACGTGCCGCGGCGACACGTCGGCCTGTAGGGCCAGGTCGAGTTGGCTGAGGCGACGCCGTTGCCGCCACTCGCGCATCAGGGAGCCGAAGGACGGTGCCCGTGTGGTCGTCACCGCCTCAGTGTCACCCGCCGACGGCCACGCCACCACTACGTCCGAGGTAATTGCACCGCTTACCTGCGGACGGCACTGTTGAGGATGTCAAGGCAAGGAGCACGACATGGCAGACGCACGGGTTGCCGACGGCACGATCCCGCGGTGGCTCCGCTTCGTGTTGGCCTCCGACCGGGCGGGTTCGGCGTGGTACGTCGGCGCCGGATTCTTCTTCGCGCCTGCCCTCGCCATCGTGTCGCCGTGGCCAACGGTCACAGCGGTGCTCTGGGTGATCATCGCGCTGGCGGGGTTGTGGCTGGGCCTGCTCGGGATCGCGATGGCCACCGGGTTGGCGATGGTGCTGCGATCGAATGTCGAGATCCCCGAGGACTATTGGCGTTCGATCATCGACTATCCGCGGCGTAACTGACCTGCCAGTGTTTGATGCCGTTGAGCCACCCCGACCGCAGCCGCTCGGGCTTGCCGATCGGGGTCAGGTCGGGCATGTGGTCGGCGATCGCGTTGAACATCAGATCGATCGTCATCCGCGCCAGGTTCGCGCCGATGCAGTAGTGCGCACCGGTTCCGCCAAATCCCACGTGCGGGTTGGGATCCCGCAAAATGTTGAAGGTGTACGGATCGTCGAACACGTCCTCGTCGAAGTTGGCGGAGCGGTAGAACATCACCACCCGCTGGCCCTTCTTGATCGTCACGCCCGATAGTTCGTAGTCCTCGAGGGCGGTGCGCTGGAACGAGGTGACCGGGGTGGCCCAGCGGACGATCTCGTCGGCGGCAGTGGCCGGGCGTTGCCTTTTGAACAGCTCCCACTGGTCGGGGAATTCGGTGAACGCCATCATGCCCTGAGTGATCGAGTTGCGGGTGGTCTCGTTGCCCGCCACGGCCAGCAGGATGACGAAGAAACCGAGTTCGTCGTCGGAGAGCTTGTGCCCTTCGACGTCGGCCTGGACCAGTTTGGTGACGAGGTCCTCGCCGGGGGTGTCGGCCCGTTCCGCGGCCAGTTTCATCCCGTACATGATCAGTTCCATGGACGCGGAGATCGCGTCATTGTCGGCGAACTCGGGATCCATGTCGCCGACCATCTGATTGGACCAGTGAAACAGCTTCATCCGGTCTTCCTGGGGCACGCCCATCAGTCCGGCGATCGCCTGCAGCGGCAGCTCGCACGACACCTGCTCGACGAAGTCGCCCGAGCCCGCCGCCGCGGCGGTCTTGGCGATGGCCTGCGCGCGCTGGTTGAGCTCATCGCGTAGCCGCTCGACCGCGCGTGGCGTGAACGCCCGCGAGACGATCTTGCGCAGATGGGTGTGATGGGGAGCGTCCTGGTTGAGCAGAACGAACTTGCCGCGCTCGATCTGCTCTTCGACGGTGCCGTCCTTGTAGCGGGGCAGTGCGGTCTTCTTCAGGCTGGAGAAGACATCGCTGCGCAGCGATATCTCCTTGACATCCTTGTGCTTGGTCACCACCCAGTAGCCGCCGTCGTCGAAACCGCCCACGCCCTTGGGCTGCTCGTTCCACCAGATCGGCGCCACCTTGCGCAATTCAGCCAACTCCTCGACCGGCAGCCGCTCGGCGTAGATGTCGGGGTCGGTGAAATCGAATCCGGGTGGAAGATTCGGGGTCGGCATGGATGAGCTCCTCATCAAACGACGTCGTCTAGTGCTCGTAAGCCATTGCTACACCACAGATCGGGCGTGTCGCCGCGGGTTGTGAAAACTCGGAAGTGAAACGTGTTCCACGGGTCCGGACGGCGGATCCCGTGCGCCACAGCGGACGCAGGTGTAACAATTCAGTGAGCCGTGGAGAAGCACCGCATAACGGGGCACGAAAGGGGGAGACGGTGAAAAGCGGCGAACCGACGAAGAAGTGTGCGATCACGATCGCGGCGCTGACAGCGCTGACCATCTCTGCACCGACGGCAGCCGCAGACCCGGTTGTGCCCTCGCCACCGCCCCCGGACATCACCCACCACGCGGCGCAGTCACCGCCGGGTCCACCGGCGCCGCCACTCGAGGGCGTGCCGCACTTGCCGAGTCCCGAGAACCTTCCGCCGGGCACCTCCGATACGCCGACGGAACCGGCGGAAAGCCGCGGACTGTCCTATCTGCGGGATCTGTGGCACGCCTATCAGACGCAGGAAATCAGCGGCGCCGACGCGCTGCTGCTGCTCACACAGCGCCCGCTCGATCCGAACGCGGCGCCCCCGCCCGGGGTGCCGGCGGGCCCACAACCACCAGCACAGCCAGCACAGCCAGCACCCCCACCGCCGCCGGCCCCGTAGTGACGATTACCCCGCGACGGGTTCCAGGCGGGCGGGAACGTGTTTGTGCCACGGCGTTCCGGCGTAAGGATCGCGCCACTCCGTTGAGGTGAGCGCATTGGGCGCCACGCCCGAAATGTGCTCGCGCCCTGCGACGTCGGTGAAGTCGAGGCCATAACCGTTGGGCAACGACGCATGACCGGGCAACATGGCTTCACTGATCTCGACGGTCGCCTCGGCGCTCCCGCGAGCGGTGGTGATGCGGGCGCGGCCACCATTGACCAGACCGAGCGCCTGCGCGTCCTCCACGCTGACCCGCAACGCGCCCTCGACGTCTCGTTTGCGCCACGTCGGGTCCCGGAAGATGTCGTTGGCGGTATAGGCGCGGCGCTCGCCGGCCGAGAGCACGATCGGAAACTGCGGGGTGGTCAGCGTGGTCCGGTTATCGCCCAGGTTGCTTATCTCAGCGAGCATCTCGGGCATATCGAGGGCGATCTTGTGGTCGGGATGGCTGATCAGATCGAAGTCCTCTTCGTATTCGTGCACCGTGAACGTCACACCGGAGCGGTTCTGCAGAATCGCCTCGAAGAGCGCATTGCCGTCGGCGTGCCCGGCGCGGCGGACGGCGTCGGGGTAGGTCGCCGCCGTTTTCTGGGCAAGCCCCCACAGCGCGGCCGCGCCCGCCAGCCCCTCGGGCAGCGTCGGGCCCAGCGTCTCGTAAAGCACGTACGGCAGCACCCGGGACAAGGCCGGATTGGCGCTCACGGCAGCGAAAAACGCCTCGGTGTAGGCCGGTAGACCCTGCCGCGCCGCCGCCCGCAGCGGTTGCAGATCGGCCTCATCCACCACCCCGAGGGCGCGGACCAGCCGCGCCCAAATCTCGGGTTCGGGCAGCGTGCCGGGTAGCGGCTCGAGCAGCGGATGGCGCAACTGAAAGGTGTTGTGCGGGAACTCCAAATTGAAGAACGTCGCCTCCGCCTTCTCGAATTGGGTGGCCGCGGGCAGCACGTAGTGGGCCAGTCGCGCCGTCTCGGTCATCGCGACGTCGATCACCACCAACAACTCCAGCGATTGAAAGGCTCTGCGGCAGGCATCCGAATCGGCCAGCGAGTGGGCCGGGTTGCTGCTCTCGACGATCATCGCGCGGAACCGGTCGGGATGGTCAGTCAAAATCTCTTGCGGCACAACGTTACCCGGGATCAGACCACCGATGATCGGCGCGCCCGTCACTGGCGTGCGCCCCACTCCGGATGCCCGCATCAGCGGAGACATCCACGAATGCAGGTGCTGGCTGCCGCGTTTGGCGAAGTTGCCGGTGAGGATCCATAGCAGCTTGTTCAGGTAGGAGCACAACGTGCTGTTGGGCGCCTGCTGAATTCCCAGGTCCTCGAACACCGCGACGCTGTCGGCGGCGGCGATGCGCCGCACGGCTGCGCGCAGCAGTTCCTCGTCGACGCCGCAGTGCTGCGCGTAGTCGGCTATCGGTATGTTGCGCAATGCTTCTCGCACCGGGTCGACGCCGTTGACGTGCTCGGCCAGAAACGCCTCGTCGCACAGGTTCTCCTGGGCCAGAACGGCGGCCATCGCCGCCAGGCACCACGCGTCGGTGCCGGGCCTGACCCGCAGATGGAAATCGGCCATCTTCGCCGTGTCGGTGATCACCGGGTCGATCACGATCATCGACCGTTTCGGATCCTTGGCGATGTCGTTGAGCACCACCCGGGCTCGCGGAAAGCTTTGTGACATCCACGGGTTCTTGCCAATGAACACCGACACCTCGGCGTGCTCGAACTCGCCTCTGGTGTGGCCGCCGTAGAGGTGGGCGTCCACCCACGCCTCGCCGGTCTTCTCTTGGGCCAGTGCGTTGGACCGGTAGCGCGAGCCGATGGCTTTGAGGAATGCGCCCGAGTAGGCGCCGCCGAGGTGATTCCCCTGACCGCCACCGCCGTAGTAGAAGATCTTGTCGCCACCGTAGGTCTGGGCGATGTGCTGAAATCCCTCGGCGATCTCGCTGATGGCGGTGTCCCAGTCGACGGCCTCGTAGCTGCCGTCCGGGCGTCGCCGCATCGGCGTGGGCAGCCGGCTGCTGTTGTTCTGGTAGTGGTCCAGCCGCAACGCCTTGTTGCAGGTGTAACCGCGCGATGCCGGATGGTTCTTGTCACCGCGGATGCGGGCGAGCCGACGGCCCTCGAGTTGTACGACGATGCCGCAATTGCATTCGCACAAGATGCACGCCGTGGGCTGCCATTCGCTCATTGCCGTCACTCCTTGGATTTCTCGGACTGCAACAGTGCCCGCAGCTGGCGGTGCACCAGGTCCAACGGTTTGACGTCGCGCGAGGCACGTGCGACGACGATGGCGCCTTCGAGCGCGGTGGTCATCAGCATCGCGAGCTCCTCGGCGCGGGACGCTTCGATGCCGTCGGCCACCATGCGCTGCGCGATCCGATCGGTCCAGCGTGCAAAGGCCGCCGCCGCCCGCTCGATCACCGGCACCGACGCGTCGGGCTTGTCGGGGTCACCCGCCTCCACTGTGACCGCCACGACCGGGCATCCGGCGCGGTAATCGGTCTCGAGGAGCTGCTCGCGGTAATTCCGCACCAAGGTGTCGAGGGCATCCAGGCCTGTTGGGGCCTTGGCGATCTGGGCCGCGATGTAATCGGCGGCGAAATCGATTGCCTCACATAGCAGTTGAGTTCTTCCGCCGGGGAAGTAGTGGTAGGCCGATCCGCGGGGGGCGCCGCTGTGTTCGAGCACGTCGGCGATCGCGGTCGGATGTGCGCCGCGTTCCCGGATCAGCAGAGCAGCCGATACCACCATGCGTTCTCGAGGGCTGGCCACCTTATGTATGCTAACCTACATAATCGACAGAGGCCAGAGGCCGGCGCAGAACCGCATCAAGCGGAATCAGTTACGCGCCGGCGGCCTCATTGATCGCGTCGAGCCGACCGGTCGCCTCGAGGTATTCGTTCACCCAGCGCTCGATGACCGCGGCGGACTTCTCGACCTTGTTCAGCTGGCCCACCACCTGGCCGACGGGGTTGAACGCGACGTCCACGCTCTCGTTCGGGTACTTGTGGGTGGCCGCGACCGCCATGCCCGACACCATGTACTGCAGCGGCATTCCAAGCGGCTTGGGGTTCTCGGGTTGCTCCCACGCCTCGGTCCAGTCATTGCGCAGCATGCGCGCGGGCTTACCGGTGAATGACCGGCTCCGCACAGTGTCGCGGCTCGTCGCCTTGGCGTAGGCCGCCTGCTGCACCGGCGTGTGTTCGGCCTCTTCGACCATCAGCCACTGCGAACCGGTCCACGCACCCTGCGCACCAAGCGCCAATGCCGCGGCGATCTGCTCACCGCTGGCGATGCCGCCCGCCGCCAGCACGGGCACCGGCGCGACCTCCTTGATGACCTGCGGCCACAGCACGATCGAGCCGACCTCGCCACAGTGGCCGCCGGCCTCGCCGCCCTGGGCGATGATGATGTCCACACCCGCGTCGGCGTGCTTACGGGCCTGGGACGGCGAGCCGCACAGCGCGGCGACCTTGCGGCCGGCGTCGTGGATGTGGGTGATCATCTCCGCCGGCGGGGTACCGAGCGCGTTGGCGATCATGGTGACCTTCGGATGCTGCAACGCCACTTCGACTTGCGGAGTGGCGGTCGCCTCGGTCCAGCCGAGCAACTGCAGCGCGTCCTCGTCGCTGTGCTCGACGGGCACGCCGTGGTCGGCGAGAATCTTGCGGGCGAAGTCGAGGTGCTCCTGCGGCACCATCGACTGCAGGGTCTTGGTGAGCTCTTCGGCGGACATGTCGGAGTTCATGCCCTCGTACTTGTTCGGGATGACGATGTCGACGCCGTAGGGATGGTCGCCGATGTTCTCGTCGATCCACTTCAATTCGATCTCGAGCTGCTCGGGAGTGAAGCCGACCGCGCCCAGCACGCCGAAGCCGCCGGCCTTGCTGACGGCGACGACCACGTCGCGGCAGTGGGTGAAGGCGAAGATGGGATATTCGATCCCCAGGTCGTCGCAGATAGGGGTATGCATGCCTGCTCCTTGGCGGGGTCGACAAATTGAAACGTGTTCTAGTTTAGTACCAGATCCCGGCGCGCCGGGATAGTCCCTGTCCGTCACGCTCCGCGCTTGCGGTTTTGCCACGGTGCGGCACACTCGGTAACGGTCTGGGAATCGGGGGTAGCGCGGCATGGGGTCGAGAAGTTCGGTCGACGAGATCGTCGCGAGCCCGCAGGGCCCGCACGTCGGCGCGTTCTTCGATCTGGACGGCACGCTGGTCGACGGGTTCACCGCCGTCGCGCATGCGGGCCATCGCATCCGGCGGCGCCAAGCCAGCCTGGGCGAAGTGCTCGGCGTGATCGAAGCGTCGCTGCGATACCGCCTGGGCCGCATGCAGTTCGAGCGCCTCGTGGTGCGGGCCGCCGGGTACCTGCGCGGCGAATCGATCGACGAACTCGACGAACTCGGTGAGCAGTTGTTCGTCCGCCACGTGGCCGCCCGCGTCTACCCGCACATGCGTGAGATCGTCCGTGCCCATCAGGACCGCGGGCACACCGTGGTGATGAGTTCGTCGGCGTTGACGATCCACGCCGAACCCGTCGCCCGCTTTCTCGGCATCGACCATGTGCTGTGCAACCACTTCGAGGTCGACGAGCACGGCACACTGACGGGAGGCATCGTCGCGCCGGTGCTGTGGGGCGCACAGAAGGCCTCCGCGGTGGAACAGTTCTGCGCGGCCAACGACGTTGAGCTGCAACAGAGTTACTTCTACGCCGACGGCGACGAAGACACCGCGCTGATGCGCCTGGTCGGCCATCCTCGGCCGGTGAACCCACGCGCCGGGCTGGCCGCCGTGGCCACCCAACACGGATGGCCGATACTGCGCCTCAACGGCTCCCGGCGTAGAGGCCTTTCCCGGTGACAAGCGGCATGTCCAGGGTTGTCCTGATGCCTGCAGGCGCCGCCACCACCGCGGGAATGGAGTTCACGATGCGTCCTGCCGCCGCGACGATCGCGGCATGGTTGTGGTCGCCCTTGCGGCTGCTCGGGCAGATGTCCACGGCATAGGACGGCTCACCGACGATTTCGACCCGATACGAACCGCCGGGCTGTGCCGGCTGCGCCCAGTCCGGGCGCAGGTCCTCGCGCAGCCGGGTGACGTGTTCGATGACGATGACCGGCCGGCCCTCGACCATCCCGCGGATCTCGAACTTCAGCGCCGCCACGCTGCCCTTCGGCACGTGTCCCGCCGCGATGTCGAACGCCTCCGGTGCCGGCTCCTGTTCGAAACTCTCTGTGATGTCGTCGATTTCGATGGCCAGGCCGGCGGCGAGCTGACGGATCGAGGTGCCCCAGGCGATGCTCAGCACGCCCGGCTGGAACAGGATGGGCAGGTCGTCGAGCGGCTTGCCGAACCCCATGACGTCGAACATGACGGTCGCGCCGTCGTAGGTCGCGTAATCGGCGATCTCCATACACTTCACCTGCTCGATGCTCTGGCAGGTGCCCGCGAGCGCGAATGGGATGAGGTCGTTGGCGAAGCCGGGGTCGACTCCGGTGATGAACAGGCTCGCGTTGCCGGCTTTCGCCGCCTCCTCGATGCCGGCGATGTATTTGCCGGGCATCAGCTTCCAGGGGAACTGCAACACCACCGGGGCCGAGCCGACGACGTTGATGCCGGCCGCCAACAGCCGCACCACATCGGCGATCGCATCCGGCCCGCGGGTGTCGCCCATCGCGCAGTAGACGGCGCAGTCGGGTTTAGCCGCGATCAGCGCGTCCAGATCATTGGTGGCCGTGATTCCCGTCGAAACATCAAGTCCGGCAAGCTCTCCGGCGTCCTTTCCAACCTTCGCCTGCGATGACACCCACACGTGCGTGAGCTCGTACGCGGGATTGGTGAGCAGTCCGGTCAGCGCGAGTCGACCGACATTGCCGGTGCCGATGTGGGCGACGCGGATGGGCATGGATGTCTCCTACCACAAGCGGTACTGGAACAGGTTCTAATTTTGCGCGGATCCTACGGTAGCCTGACCCGTCATGGGACGCGTAGACGGAAAAGTGGCACTCATCAGCGGCGGTGCGCGGGGCATGGGCGCAGCTCACGCCCGCATGCTCGTGGCCGAGGGTGCCAAAGTCGTGATCGGGGACATCCTCGACGAGGAAGGCAAGGCGCTGGCCGACGAACTCGGCGCCGCCGCCCGCTACGCGCACCTCGACGTCACGCAGGCCGATCAGTGGGACGCCGCGGTCGCTGTGGCCACCGAAGAGTTCGGCCTCCTCAACGTCTTGGTCAACAACGCGGGCATCGTGGCGCTGGGCAAGATCGGCAAATTCGACATGGCCCAGTGGCAGAAGGTCATCGACGTCAACCTCACCGGCACATTCCTCGGCATGCAGGCTGCCGTCGGCGCGATGAAAGCCGCGGGCGGCGGGTCGATCATCAACGTGTCGTCCATCGAGGGGCTGCGCGGCGCCGCGATGGTGCACCCGTACGTGGCCTCCAAATGGGCGGTTCGCGGGCTGACCAAGTCGGCGGCATTGGAACTGGGGGCCAAGAACATCCGAGTGAACTCGATCCATCCCGGCTTCATCCGTACCCCGATGACCGAGCACTTCCCCGACGACATGCTTGCCATTCCGCTCGGGCGGCCCGGCCAGTCCGACGAGGTGTCGACGTTCGTGGTCTTCCTCGCCAGCGACGAGTCGTCGTATGCGACCGGGGCGGAGTTCGTCATGGACGGCGGTCTGGTGACGGACGTGCCGCACAAGCTCTAGGCTGGGCGTATCGGCCACTCGATCGGGAGAATCCTCCTCGCGCTGCTGCTGCTGCTGGTATCGCTGTGCGCGGCCGACTTTCCGGAGCGGGCCCGGCCGGGTCCGCCGCCCGCGACGATCGAATTGGCGCACGGCTGGAAGCTCACGTCGGCACGGGATGTCACCGCGGACGGCGCAACGCTTTCCGGGGCGCACTACCGTCCCACCGGCTGGCATGAGGTCCGCCAGATGCCGGCGACGGTGCTGCAGATCCTCACCGACGACGGCACCTACCCCGATCCGTACCGCGGCACGAATCTACGTGATCAGATACCTCAAGACCTGTACCGACAGGATTGGTGGTACCGCACCACATTTGACGCGCCCGCCGGACACACCAGCTACCACTTGCAGCTTCCCGGCGTCAACTACCGCGCCGAGGTGTGGCTGAACGGTCATCTGGTGGCCGGCAACAGACAGATCGTCGGTATGCACACCAGCCACCAACTCGATGTCACACCGTGGATCGAGCAGGCGGAGACCAACGTGCTGGCCGTCAAGATCACTCCAGAGCAGGCACTCCAAGACATCGACGGTGTCGAATTGGCCGACAGCTGGTACGACTGGATCAACTGGAGATATCTCGGATATCAGGGGCCCGGCAAGAACCCGGCGAACGGTAATTCCTTTGTGCCTGACCGTAATGCCGGCATCTTCAAACCGATTTCTCTGCGAGCCTCGGGCGCAGTCCTCATCGGCCCGTCGACGGTCAACACGGAGCTACCCCAGGCGGATCGAGCCAGGCTGACGATCCACACCAGCGTGCGCAACTCGTCGTCGCGAGCCGTTCGCGGCACACTGCTGGCAACGATCACCCGCGCGGGCAAGCCGGACCTCGGTGTTGAACAAGCAGTCACTCTGGCGCCAGGGGAAGATCGCGAAATCAGTTTCACCCCCAATACTTTCGCAGCGCTGACAGTGGCCAACCCTGACCTGTGGTGGCCCTACACCATGGGCGAGCCGAATCTGTACGACCTGCGGTTGGAATTCCGGCAATACAACCAGGTCGTCGATGCCAGCGAACAGCGGTTCGGCATCCGCACCGTCACCCAGCACCGCGACGACAACGAGCAGTTCCCGGAACTGGGCGCCGGCGGCAACTTCTACCTGAAGGTCAACGGCAAAGACTTCCTGGTGCGCGGCGCGGCATACACGCCGGATCTGCTCTACAAATACGACCCGGACCGCGAAGCGGCGATCCTGCGCTACGTCAAAGACTTGGGCCTCAACATGATTCGCTTCGAGGGCAAGTTCCCCGGCGAGAACATCGTCGAGCTGGCCGACGAGCTCGGCATCCCGCTCATGTTCGGGTGGATGTGCTGCAACCAGTGGGAGAAGTGGTCTCAGTGGGACGCCGAGGATCACCGGGTCGCCCAGGACAGCCTGCGCTCGCAGATTCTGATGCTGCGCCGGCACCCGTCGGTGTTCCTCTGGGCCAACGGAAGTGACGGTAAGGCGCCTCCGGACGTGCTGGGCAGATACCACCAGATCATCGAGCGATTGCACTGGCAGAACGCGACCGTCGACACCGTCTCATCGTTCACCAGAGACGCCACCGGTGTCATCGACTGGGACGGCATCCACATGGCCGGCCCGTACAGTTGGCGCCCGCCCAGCTACTGGTTCAGCGGGCGCTACGGCGCCACTCGCGGATCCACCGCCGAGCAGGGCGACAACGAGCACATCCCGCCGGTGGCCAGCCTGCGCAAGTTCATTCCGCCGGAACGGCTTTGGCCAATCAACGACACCTGGTACTTCCACGCCGGTTCGAACACCAGCAACTCCACCCTGACCAGCATCCGGCGCGCCATCCTGCGGCGCTACGGATCATCCAGCAGCGCAGAGGAATTCGCGGCAAAAGCCCAACTGGCGCACTATGAGTCCACGCGCGCTCAGTTCGAGGCGTACGCCGCGAAGGGCTGGGCCACCCACAAGATGACGATCTACTGGATGCTCAACAACCATTGGCCGTCGTTCTTCGGCCATATCTTCGACTACTACCTGCGGCCCGGTGGCGCGTACTTCGGCGCCAAGAAGGGGCTGCGGCCGCTGTCGGTGGTGTTCGATTCGTACGCCACCGGCGATCACCGGCTGGCCAACGTCACGGTGGTGAATCAGACGACGCGGGACCGCGACGGTCTGCGCGTGCGCGTGCGGGTGTACGACCTCGCAGGCAACCTACGCGAGGACTCCGTTACCGGCGCGCTCACCGTGGCGGCGGGCGGCACGGCGCTCGCCATGACGCTGCCTCGCGTTGCGCGTGACTCGCCGGTCTACTTCGTGCGCTGCCAGTTGACCGACCGTGATGGCAACGTCATGGCGGAGAACACCTACTGGCAGTCGCAGCGCCTCGACGACGTCGGGGAGCCACGCACCGACACTGCGTTCGAGCTGAACCAGGTCAGCTGGGCCGACATGACGGCGCTCGACGACATGCCCGAGGTCGCGCTGGACGTCACCGCGCAGCGAGCGCCGGGGGAGCGCGACGTCACCGTCCGGCTGCACAACCCGACGCGCCGGATCGCGTTCTTCGAACGAGTGGAGTTCACCGCGACCCGCGACGGCGACGAGATCCTTCCGGTCGAGTACTCCGACAACTACGTCACCGTGTTCCCCGGCGAAACCGTCGAGGTTCGCGCTGCGATCCCGCCGTCCGGCCCGACGGCGACCTGGGTGCGGGTCAGCGGCCACAACACGACGCCGCAGGTGGTGGCGGTCGGATAGCCGCGGGCCGAGCCGCGTCGGATACCTTGGAGCGGCAGCCCGTAACAGGAGGAACATATGATGAGCGCAACCGTTGACCGGCAGGAGCTCGTCCGGCTCGCCGAGGAGGCCGGCTGGCGGCACCAGGCCGACGACCGCGTCGACGTCTATGTCCGGGGAAACGCCCGGGTGCGAGTGATCTGGCGCGGCGACGACGTGATCAACGGCGGCTCGCTCTTCCACGACGACATCATGACCACCTACACACGGGATTTCGCGGCCATCAACCGATGGCTCACCGCCAAGTGAGAATCCGGTGAGCGTCCGCGCCGGCATCGTGGTGACCGGGACCGAGGTCCTCACCGGGCGCGTCGCCGACCTCAACGGACCCTGGCTCGCCGACCGCCTCCTGGAGTTGGGGGTCGAACTGGCCCACATCACGATCTGCGGCGATCGCCCCGCCGACATCGAGGCGCAGCTGCGCTTTCTGGCGGATCAGGGAGTGGATCTGATCATCACCAGCGGTGGATTGGGCCCCACCGCCGACGATATGACCGTCGAGGTGGTGGCGCGGTTCTGTGGGCGCGAGCTGGTGCTGGACCAACAGCTCGAAGCCACGATCACCGCGATCCTGCAGCGGCTGATGGCCCGCTTCACCGGCGTGGACTTCGAGGCGGTGCGCGCCGCGAACCGCAAACAAGCCCTCGTTCCACTCGGCGCGCAGGTGATCGACCCGGTGGGCACCGCACCGGGCGTCGTGGTGCCCGGCAAACCGACGGTGGTCGTGCTGCCGGGACCGCCGCGCGAACTGCAACCCATGTGGCACACGGCCGTGGCGACCGATGCGGTGCAGACGGCGATCGCCGGGCGGACGATGTACCGGCAGGACACCGTGCGCATGTTCGGGCTGCCGGAGTCGGGGGTGGCCGACACGCTGCGCGACGCCGAGAAGGCCATTCCCGGGTTCGACGCGCTCGAAATCACCACCTGCCTGCGGCGCGGCGAAGTCGAAATGGTGACGCGCTACGAGCCGCAGGCCGCGCCGATGTACGCGGCGCTGGTCGAGTTGCTCCACGAGCGCCACGACCGCGAAATCTTCTCCGAGGACGGCTCGCGGGTTGACGACCAGGTGGCGCGGCTGCTGGCCGGTCGGCGCATCGCGGTTGCAGAATCCTGCACCGCGGGCCTGCTCGCGGCCCGACTGACGGAGCTTCCCGGTTCTTCGGCGTACGTCGCCGGTGGCGTGGTCGCCTACGCCAACGAGGCGAAAACCCAACTGCTCGGCGTGGCCGCGGAGCTGATCGACACGCACGGGGCGGTGTCCGAACCCGTCGCCGAGGCGATGGCGCGCGGTGTGCTGGGCCGCTTCGACGCCAACACCGCGATCGCGATCACGGGCATCGCGGGCCCCGGCGGCGGGACAGACGACAAGCCGGTGGGCACAGTGTGTTTCAGCGTGCTGTTGGCGGGTGCGGCACCCGTCACCCACACCCTGCGGCTGCCCGGCAACCGCAACGACATCCGCGAGCGGTCGACGACGGTGGCCATGCATCTGCTGCGTCGCGCCCTGATGGAGACGACCTGAGGTGTGCGCCGCCGAAAATTGAATGCGGGTCGCTAACGGCTTGTGGCACAGTCGCGTTCTGTGATCACCTCCCTCCGCTCGGTCACCGACGACGACTGGCCGGCGATGTCGTTGTTGGGCGCCACATGTTTTGGCGAGTTCGGGCATCCGGATTCAGAAGCGGCGTGGCGCGCCATGGTGGCCGACGACGGCGGCGTCGTCGTGTGCGACGGCACCGACATCGTCGGTATGGCGATATACCTCGACCTGCGGCTCACGGTGCCGGGCGGGACGGTGCTGCCGGTGGCCGGCCTCAGTTGGGTAGCGGTGGCGCCCACCCACCGCCGGCGCGGACTTCTGCGCGCCATGTACACCGAACTGCACCAACGTATTGCCGATGCCAAGTATCCGATCGCGGCACTGACGGCCAGTGAGGGCGGCATCTACGGCCGTTTCGGGTACGGACCGGCCACCATCGAGCAGGAACTCGCGGTCGAGCGCCGGTTCGCGCAGTTCCACGCCGACGTCCCCGATCCCGGCGGCGTGCGGTTGGTCAAGCCCGCCGAGCATCGCGACGAGTTCGCCGCGATCTACGAGCGATGGCGCCTGGAGACACCCGGCGGGCTGATTCGTCCGCAGGCGTTGTGGGATGACCTGCTCGCCGACCGCGACAACACCCGCGGCGGCGGCAGCGAGTGGTTTGCGTTGCTCCATCCGGACGGCTACGCCCTGTATCGGGTGCACGGCGAGGATCCGATGACGGTACGGGTCCACGAGGTCACCGCGGCGACCGCCGACGGCCACGCCGCCATATGGCGTGCGCTCATCGGTCTGGATTTGATGGACAAGATCGTCATCGGTACCCACCCCGGTGATCCGCTGCCGTACCTGCTGACCGACCCTCGACGGGCGCGCACCATCTCCTACGGCGACGATTTGTGGCTTCGGATCATGGATGTTCCCGCTGCGCTCGCCGCCCGGCGATACCAGGCGGATCTGTCCGCCGTGATCGAGGTTTCGGACCGATTCCGCAGTGACGGGGGCAGATTCGTGCTCGAGGTTCGTGACGGTCGCGCTCACTGCGTCCCGACAGACGCCCCAGGGGAGGTCGCGATGGACATCGACGTGCTGGGCAGCCTCTACCTGGGGGCGCACCGAGCGTCGGCGTTTGCCGCGGCAAATCGGTTGCGGGCCAATGACTCTGTGCTCATCCATCAGATCGACGCCGCGTTCGTGAGCGATGTACCCGCCGAATTGGGCTTCGGTTTCTAGCCGCGGCGCGAGATCATGGCCTGATGGCCGACAACCTCAACGAGCTCTACAGCGTCAAGCCCGACGAATTCACCGCGTTGCGCACCAAGCTCGCCGCGGCGGCCAAGAAGCGCGGCGACGCTGCCGCCGCCAAGCAGATCTCCGCCGCGCGCAAGCCCACCACCGCGGCCTGGGTCGTCAACCTGGCGGCACGCAACGAGCAGACGCGGCGGCGGCTGACTGACCTCGGTGACCGGCTACGGGCAGCGCACGCCGCCATGGACGGCGAGCGCATCCGCGAGTTGTCGAGCGAGCAACGCCGGCTGATCGACGAGGTTGTCCGAAGCGGTTTCGCCGCCGCCGGAGTGAATGACCCCTCCGCCGCACTGCGTGACGATGTCGTCGGCACGGTGCAGGCGGCGATCGCCGACCCCGAGGTGGCGGCGCGACTCGGCCGCCTGACGAAGGCCGAGCAGTGGACCGGCTTCGGCGAATTCGGTGACACCGCAACGGTATCCACGCCCAGCAGGCCGAAGACGCAACGGGAGCCGAAACCCGCGAGGGCCGAGCCTGCCGACGACACCCTCGATGAAGCACGCCGGGAACGCGAAGCCCTGCGCGCCACACTGGACGCGGCCGAGCGCGCCAAGGCCGAGGCGGACGACGCGTTGACCGAGCGGCAGGCCGACCTGGCGGCGGCGCGGTTACGCCGCGACGACGCCCGCCGTCGCCTCACCGAGGCGGAGGAAGCGCTCTACGCCGCCGAAGACGCTTATGACAAGGCCAAGCAGGCCAGCCGGGAGGCGACCGAAGCCGTCAAAGACGCCAAAGGGCGCCTGAAGGAAGCCGAGCGGGCCACCCGTCGGCGATCCAGCTGAACTCACTTCTGCGCGGAGCTGTCCCACGCGTCGAGCATCGTGCGCATGATCTCTTCAGCGCGCCCCAGCCCGGCGAGGTGGCTTTCGCCCGGCAGGTGGTACAGCCGCGCGTCGGGCAGCTTCGACACCACATGCTCGCCATGGGCGAACGGCACGATGTGGTCGCGGTCGCCGTGCCACCAGTAGACGGGGACTTTCACCTCGTCGAGCCGAAAACCCCAGTCGCGGGCGAAGACCACGATGTCGGCAAACGGGGCGGCGAGCTGTTTGCGGCTGCCGTTGAGCAGGTCGTCGAGGAACATCGCCTTGAACTCGGGACGCACCAACAGTTGGCGGTCGGCCTCGGGGGAGATCCGGGCATACGCATAGAGTGCGGGCTCCGCGACGGGCCGGATCAGGCGGATCAGGCCGGTGGCCGCCAGGCGGATGGGGAGCCCGGCCACCTGCAGCAGAGGTGCGACGAAGGTGCCGAGGGCCATCACACCGCCGCCGATGGCGTCGGGGCCGCTGGTGGGCGCCACGCCGCCGAGTACACCGACCGCCAGAACGCGGTCGGGCATGGCCGCAGCGCAGGCCAGTGTGTAGGGGCCGCCGCCGGAAAGCCCGATGACCTCCATCTTGTCGATGCCCAACGTGTCGGCGATCGTGCGCAGATCCTCGGCGAAGGCAAAGACGTTCTCGTACTGGTGCGGTGTCGACGAGCCGATGCCGGGCCGGTCGAGTCCGATCAACCGGATGTGGTGCTCGTCGGCGAACACCCGCGCCTCTGTCGGAATCTGCCGGCGCGCGCCGGGAGTGCCGTGCAGCCAGAAGATGGCGCGGCCCTGAGGGTTCCCGAATTCGGCGAAGCCGATCTGCCGGTCCTCGCCGACAGCGATGTTTCCCTCGATCTTGGGGCGCTCGATTGCGACAACCATGCGCAGAGTGTCGCACGTGCCCCAGGTCACATTTGCAGACGGGGGCAAACTCCCGAACTATGCCTGCAAGACAGACCTGAAGGCTTGTTCCGCGGCGTCGCCATGGACGGCGAACACCACACGCTGCAGCGACGCGGGCTGATGCTGCCGGACCGCGTCGATCATCAGCCGGGCCGCCGCGTCGAGCGGGAAACCGCCGACTCCGGTGCCGAACGCCACCAAGGCCAGCGACCGGCAGCCCAGTTCGTCGGCCTTGCGCAGCGTCGACTCGGTGGCTCGCGTGATGATCTCGGCGGAGGTCGGCCCACCGAGTTCCATTGTCGCGGCGTGTATCACGTAGCGCGCCGGCATGTTGCCTGCCGTCGTCTCGACCGCCTCACCGAGGCCGATCGGCGCCTTCTCGTCCGACTCCCGCTGCACCTCCGGACCACCGGCGCGGGCGATCGCCGCGGCAACCCCGCCGCCGTGCCGCAACCGCGTGTTGGCCGCGTTGGCGATCGCGTCCACGTCCAGCTTCGTCACGTCCGCCTGAAGAACTTCCATCTCGACCATGACTGTCGCCTACCAGATAACGGTGGTCGGGGCAATGCGCCTGCGCCGAAACCGCCATCGCGATCCCGGCATCTCGGTAACGTCGGGGACCATGCGAAAGGGCGTCGGCGCGTGCTGACCGCGGCCTTGCGGGATCTGCAGTGGCGGCGCCGGCGCTTCCTCATCGCAATCGTCGGAACCGGAATGGTATTCGCGATGACGCTGGTGCTGACCGGGTTGACCAACGGGTTTCGCGTGGAGGCCGCGCGCACAGTCGACTCTCTCGGCATCGACACGTACCTGATCAAGACCGGCGCGGCGGGGCCGTTCATCGGTTCGGCGACGTTCCCCGCGGCAGAGTTGCGGGCGGTCGCCCGGATTCCCGGCGTGCAGATCGCGGTGCCGCTCGTGTACGGGAGCGCGATCATCCAGCGCGGCGACTCGCCGCAGCAGGCCAACATCTTTGGGGCGTCGCAACGCGGTCCCGGGATGCCGGCGATGATGGCCGGCCGTGCGCCAGGCGCCCCCGGTGAGCTCGCGGTATCCGACACGCTGGGCCGCGGTCTCGGTGACGTTATTGAAATCGGTTCTCGCACAATGCGTATCGTCGGCCTGGTCAAGGACTCGACGGCGCTGTCGGGACAGCCGAACGTATTCCTCACCGTCGAAGGTGCGCAGCAGTTGCTGTTCTCCGGTCAGCCGCTGATCTCCTCGATCGGCATCGCCGGGCAGCCCGCGCACGTTCCGCAGGGCTACCGGGTCGTCGACCGCGCGGATGCCATGAACGACATGTTGCGCCCGCTCAACGGGGCATACCGTGCGATGAGCTTCATGGCCGTGCTGCTGTGGGTGGTCGCGGCGTTGATCGTCGGCTCGCTCATCTATCTCTCGGCGCTGGAACGCACCCGCGACTTCGCGGTGTTCAAGGCCGTCGGTGTGACGACCCGCGCGGTGCTCGCCGGCCTCGCGTTGCAGGCGGTCCTCGTTGCGGTGATCTCGGCGCTGTTCGGTGGTGTGCTGTCGCTCATCCTCGGCCCGCTGTTTCCGCTGCGCGTGGTGGTGCCGGGATCGGCGTTCGTGCTATTGCCCGCCGTGGCCGTGCTGATCGGGCTGCTCGCCAGCGTTGCCGGCCTGCGCCGTGCGGTTCGGGTCGACCCGGCCCTCGCGTTCGGAGGTCCTTGACCATGAGTGATCTGCGCGTCAAGGACCTGGTGGTCGAATACTCCAGCGGGGGATATGCAGTACGCCCCATCGACGGCCTGGACCTGGAGGTTGAGGCGGGCTCGTTGGCAATCCTGTTGGGCCCCAGCGGTTGTGGGAAGACAACGCTGTTGTCGTGCCTCGGCGGTATTCTGCGCCCGACGGCGGGCCGCATCGAATTCGGCGATATCGAAGTCACCGCCCTGGACCGTCGGGAGCTCTCGTCGTACCGGCGCAACACGGTCGGCATCGTGTTCCAGGCGTTCAACTTGGTGCCCAGCCTCACTGCGATCGAGAACGTTTCGGTGCCGATGTGGGCGGCGGGCATGTCCCGCGCGGCCGCGCGTCAACGCGCAGAGGAACTGCTGAGCCGGGTCGGGTTGGCAGACCGGTTGCGCCACCGTCCCGGTGACCTCAGCGGCGGTCAGCAGCAGCGGGTCGCAGTCGCGCGGGCGATCGCGCTCGACCCGCCCCTGGTGCTGGCCGACGAGCCAACCGCGCACCTGGATTTCATCCAGGTGGAAGAGGTGCTGCGGATCATCCGCGAGCTGGCCGACGATCACGTCGTCGTCGTCGCGACCCACGACACCCGGATCCTGCCGTTGGCCGATCGGGTCGTCGAACTGGTTCCACATCTGGCCTCGACGGACCGGCCACCTGAAACCGTTTCGCTCACAGCAGGATCCGTGCTCTTCGAGCAGGGCACCATGGGCGATTTGATCTACATCGTGTCCGACGGCGAGCTGGAGATCGTGCGCGAACTGGCCAACGGGGGCGAGGAACTGCTCAAAATCGCCACTGCCGGTGACTATTTCGGCGAGATCGGCACGCTGTTCGGCATGCCGCGCTCGGCCACGGTGCGCGCTCGCACGGACGCCACCGTGATCGGGTACACGGTGCAGGCGTTCCGTGAGCGGCTCGGTGCCACTGGTGTGCACGATGCCATCGAGCATCGTCCACTCGACCTGGATTGAGCAATCCGGTTGATATCCGGTATATCAAGATCAACTAGTTAGCCATACTGCGTCTCTTCGCCATGCGTGATCGGGAGTGCCGCCGGTATACCAGCGAATTCCCCAGATCTCGGACGGCTCGATATCCCATTTGCCAGTGGCGATATTCGAGCATGTCAATTGACATTCGTCGGTTTCAGCCCTTGACATTGGCCCGTCATCTGTCCAAGGATCGGTTACGTTCGGGGAACGATCAACCGACGTTGATCGCATCCCTCGGGGGGTGGTGCCTGGGGAGGGCGGCATTGTTCAGTGGATTAGCTATGGCCGGTACGCGCGCGTCTCGTTGCTCGATTACGGCAAACAGTTGCCATGGCGCAAAGCGATAACGAGGGGAATGACGTGACTGATCAGGACGTGGCCGCCGAGCAGGACGAGCAGAAGACCGAAACCGTCGTCGCGGTAGACACCCGCGTTCGGGTCCACCCCGACACCGACAACGAGGTGCACGGTGTCGTCGTCGAGGATTTTGGGGACAGCGCCGGATATTCGGTGGACATCGGTGAGAAGCACATCGCCAACGCCGCTCGTCGCTGGGCGGTCATGCTCGACAGCGGCACATTGGAATTCGTCGACAGCGACGACCTGGTGCCGGAGTAGCCCTTAAAGGATGCGGCGCGGTGAACGTCCCACTTCATACCCGGTGGGGAAGGACATCTCGATCACCCGTAGCTGATCGTTGGCCTTGGACTCCAGCTCCAGCACGACGCAGCTGTCGCCGACGACCTTGGACTCCAACACGGTGTAGTGCTGGCCGCCGCCGTTGATGTCGGTGATCGGGTCACCCGAACGGAGTGCCTCGACCGGCACGAGCTCCGGGGTTTTCGTATCGCGTGACTCCACGTCGGCAACCGTAGCCAATCGGCCGAGCGCGGTGGCCGATTTCGCGCGATCGATCGGCTAGCGCAGTGCCGCCCCGAGCCTGCGCCACTGTTCGCGAGGGAAGACCGTCTGGTCGGCCAGCAGCACCTGGATGCACACGTGATCGGCGCCGGCGGCAACGTGCTCGTCGACTCGCCGTAGCACGGCCGCCTCGTCGCCCCACGCGATGATCGCGTCGAAGAGCCGATCACTCACCGTCGACACGTCCTCGGGCGAGAAGCCGGAGCGCAGCAGATTGTTGGCGTAGTTCGGAAGCGCCAGATAGGCGCGCAGCCAATCGGTCCCGATGGCGCGGGCCTCGTCGGCGTCGTCGGTGAGGATCACCGTCTGTTCCGGCAGCAGCAGCGGCCCGGCACCCAACACCTCGCGGGCCGTGTGGGTGTGATCGGGCGTGACGAGGTACGGGTGAGCGCCGCGTGACCGCGTCGCGGCCAACTCGAGCATCTTCGGCCCGAGCGCGGCGAGCACCCGCTGCTCGACCGGTACCGGCCGGGGAGCGGCGTCCAAACCGTCGAGGAACGCGCGGGTGGCCGCCAGCGGCCTGCGGTAGCGGCCCGGCTCGGCGGCATCGATCAGGGGCGCGTGGCTGACCCCGATGCCGAGCAGGAAACGCTCACCGTGGCTGGCGGTCAGCGAGGCATGCGCGGCGGCGGCGTCGGCCGGCGTGTGCATCCAGAGGTTGAGGATGCCGGTCGCGACGACCGTCTGTTTGGTGGCCGACAGCAGGCGCTCCACGGCCGCAAGCACCGGTCCGCCGACGTCGGGAATCCACAGCGCCGAGAAGCCGAGTTCCTCCAACTCCGTGGCGGCGTCGGCGGATTCGGCCGGATCCCCGTACTCCAGCTGGGCGCTCCATACACCAACTCCCGAAAGGTCCATAGCCACCGACTCTATCGGGGTGCCGGACCGGCGGATTGTCCGCGCAGCTCGCGGTATTCGATCATCGGCTCGTGTTTGATGACCCGATCACCTGCGGTGACGAGAAGCTCAGTGGGGGAGACGGCATAGGTGACGCTGTAGTTGCGGGCGAGAAACCCACGCGGGGAAGCTGTTTGCGCCGCGGTGTGCAATGACGCCTCATCGCTCAACCGCACGCCGAAGTACTCGTAGGAGCCGCCCGGCTCGGCGCAGATCACCACCAGCGACCCTGCGGTGCGTCCGATGGCCGATGCCGTCTGCGACCCGTCACACCGCGCAGCGGAGTTCACGAAACCTCTGTCGTCGGTGGCGAAGGGCGACGCCGGCGCCGGCGGACGCGTCACCGGCGCCGGCGCGGGCAGTTGACGAGCGCCCGCCACCGCCGTCGAATCCTTGCCGGCCCACTTCATCAGGAGTCCGGTGACAAGCCCCACTGCCACCAGGAGCACGGCCGTTCCTGCGACCTTGAGGGGGGATACCCGGCTGCGCGCACGCTGTTTTCGATGACGGCCTCGTGTTCGAAGTTGAGGTGGCGAAGACGCTGGGTAGGTGACCAAGGCCGCTCCCGTCATGGCACAGTCATGCACAGGTTGGTAGGAATCACTCTCGGCGCGAGTTTCTTCATTTTGCACGAACGGCCCCGAATCAATGCGGGCCCCTGCGGAATTCGTTCGTCGAGTACTTTTCACGCGCGTCCAGCCGCATTTGCCCACCGCCGCCTTCGTCAAGGCGACGAAGCCTGCCGGGCCTTGCTGAGTTGATCGTCAGGCGGGCACGACGACGGTGAGTTGCGTGCCTCGGCGTTCCACCCGCATGCCGGCGCGACGAGCGATCGCGGCCACCGCTGCCGCGTCGTTCGGCTCAGACCGGCTCGAGGCGAGGGCCCGGGCGAGCCGTCCCTTGTGAGCCTTGTTGAAGTGACTGACCACCGTCCGCCGACCATCGGGGTGCTCGGCGAGCACCTGCACGTCGACGGCGCCGGGCACCCTGCCGAGCGCCACGTACGAACCGGAACGCAAGTCGACGACCAATTGACTCGCCGCGATCTCGGCCAGCACCGGTTCGAGCAGCGGCCGCCATCGTGCGGGCAGTCCCGGCTGCCCCGGCAGCTTCGACGTCGCCGACAGCCGGTAGGCGGGTACGGCGTCGTCGGCACGCAGCAAGCCGAACAATGCCGATGCGATCGCGAGGCGGGCGTGGGCCCGCGAAGCCGTTGCGCCACGCAACGATTCGATGTCGAGGGCGTCGTAGAGCACCCCGGAGTAGCGCTGGATCGCGGGCATCGTCGGTGCACTGCGAAGCGCCGCGTTGCGGTCGATCTCGGCATCCTGAGACGCCGAGATTCCCAGGGCCCGACGTGCGGCCGGGCGGTCGGCGGCCAGGTCGACGAGTTCATCGATCAGCGCGGCACGCATCGGACCGAGCGAGGGTGAACTCAGCGACTCCAGCCGCAACGGCGGTCCGTCGCCGCCGGGCTGTTTGGTCTCCGACGGCGGCAGCAGCACGAGCACGGCGGAGAGGTTAGCCGGTCGCCGGATCCATCATCGAATAGCAGCGCCGGGTGTTGGTGAGGATGAGCACGCCCGAGACCGTCTCGGCAGCGACGTCGGGGAACTCGAAAAGCCGCAAGCCGTCGTGCGGGCCGATCCGCTCGGTCTTGGCCCGGTCGACGCCGCTCTTCGTGCGGACCAACACGGTGACGACGTCGGCGTGGTCGCTCCAGACGGTGACGAGAGTGCCGCCGTCGCTGACGTCACGTCCCCACGCGTCCGTCGGCGGGCACGCCGGATTGCCCTCACGATCCGGGGGCAGGAGAACCTCGGCGGGCGTCGGCCTGGCGGCGGCGTCAGCCGCGGCGACCGCGGCGATGGTGGTCTTGCCCGTGGCAGGCACAGGTTCGTCGGCGCGATGACCGCAACCCGCTAAGAGCAGCGCCACCGCACACATCGCAGCAACGCGAACGCACATTTCCTGCCTTCCGTGCGCCCTTCTACGTCTCCATAACCCAGATTACGGTCGGGCAAACCTGTGCGCAGGAATTTCGTAGATATTGACGGGGGTGTCCTTTTTATAGGCCGTGATCTGCCCCTCACCGTGGGATTACTGGTGAGTCAGCCCACAGCTAAACGCCGAGGGAGGGGGCGACATGGATAAGTTAAATGCACTAATCTATGGCGACGGCAAGGGCCGGAGGAGGCGCATGGCGCCGGCCTCCGCCCGGGACTGATCAGATAGCGAACGTCGACGGTTGCGGGGAATGCGGTGTTGAAAGTCTTCAGGCGAGCGTGGATACCGCTCGTCATCGTGGTAGTGGTCCTGATCGCGGGCTTCACCGTTCAGCGGATACGCACCTTCTTCGCCGCCAACCCCATCACCGTGACCCCCAAGGTCTTCGCTGACGACCCCGAACCGTTCGATCCCAAGGTCGTCAAATACGAGATTTTCGGCGACGGCAGCTACGCCAACATCAACTACCTGGATCTCGACGCGAAGCCGCAACGGCTGGACGGCGCCGCGATTCCGTGGTCGCTGACGCTGGAGACGACGGCGCCGTCGGCGGCCCCGAACATCGTGGCGCAGGGTGACAGCAGTTCGATCACCTGCCGCATCACCGTCGACGACGAAGTGAAGGACGAGAGGACCGCAACCGGCGTGAACGCCCTGACCTTTTGCTTTGTGAGGTCCGCATGAGCGTGCCCGTGACAGACGCGCCGACCGACGCGTTCCCGCCCGCCCGGCACGCGAAGCGTCCGTTCATCCCGCGGACCATCCGCACGTTTGCGGTGCCGATCATCTTGGGCTGGATCGCCCTCATTGCCGTCCTGAATGTCGTTGTGCCCCAGCTGGAAGCGGTCGGGGAGATGCGCGCGGTGTCGATGAGCCCCGACGAGGCGCCGTCGATGATCGCGATGAAGCGCGTGGGCCAGGTGTTCGAGGAATACGACTCGGACAGCTCGATCATGATTGTCCTCGAGGGTCAAGAGCCCCTGGGGGACGCCGCGCATGCGTTCTACGACGACATGGTCGACAAGCTCGAGGCCGACACCAAGCACGTGCAGAGCGTGCAGGACATGTGGAGCGACCCGCTGACCGCCACCGGGTCGCAGAGCAATGACGGCAAAGCCGCCTACGTGCAGGTGTACCTGTCCGGCAACCAGGGCGAGGCGCTGGCCAACGAATCGGTGAAGGCCGTCCAGGAGATCGTGGACGGGCTCGAGGCGCCGCCGGGTGTCAAGGCCTACGTGACCGGACCGGCGGCGCTGGCCGCGGATCAGCACATCGCGGGCGACCGAAGCCTGCGGATGATCGAGGCGGTCACCTTCACGGTGATCATCGTCATGCTGTTGATGGTGTACCGGTCGGTCATCACGGTGCTGCTGACCCTGGTGATGGTCGTCATGCAGTTGATGGCCGCCCGCGGCGTGGTCGCGTTCCTCGGCTACTACGAGATCATTGGGCTGTCGACCTTCGCGACCAACCTGTTGGTGACGCTGGCGATCGCGGCCGCCACCGACTACGCGATCTTCCTGACAGGCCGATATCAGGAGGCCCGAGGCACGGGCGAGGACCGAGAATCGGCCTACTACACCATGTTTCACGGCACCGCGCATGTGGTGTTGGGTTCGGGTCTGACCATCGCCGGCGCCACCTTCTGCCTGAGTTTCACCCGGCTGCCGTACTTCCAGACGCTGGGCGTGCCGCTGGCCATCGGCATGGTCGTCGGCGTGCTCGCCGCGCTGACGCTGGGTCCTGCGATCATCAGCGTGGCCAGCCGCTTCGGCAACGTGTTGGAACCCAAGCGGCAGATGCGCGTTCGGGGTTGGCGCAAGGTCGGCGCCGCGTGCGTGCGGTGGCCCGGCGCCATTCTCGTCGGCACGATCGCGTTGTCACTGGTCGGCCTGCTGACGCTGCCGGGCTACATGACCAACTACAACGACCGCAACTATCTGCCACCCGATCTGCCGGCGCAGCAGGGCTACGCGGCCGCGGACCGGCACTTCTCGCAGGCCCGGATGAACCCGGAACTGCTGCTGGTCGAAAGCGACCACGACCTGCGCAACTCGTCGGACTTCCTCGTCATCAACAAGATTGCCAAGGCTGTCTTCGCAGTCCCGGGAATCTCTCGCGTGCAAGCCATTACGCGGCCGGACGGAAAACCGATCGAGCACACCTCGATCCCGTTCCAGATCAGCATGCAGGGCACCACCCAGAAGATGACCGAGAAGTACAACCAGGACCTCACGGCCAACATGCTCAAGCAGGCCGATGAGATGACGAAGACCATCGAGAACATGGAGCGGATGAACGCGCTGACCGTCCAGATGGCGGCGACCACCCACTCCATGGTCACCAAGATGAAGGACATGACGCTTGACGTCGCCGAATTGCGGGACCACATCGCCGATTTCGACGACTTCTTCCGTCCGATCCGCAACTACTTCTACTGGGAACCGCACTGCTTCAACATTCCGGTGTGCTGGGCGCTGCGGTCGGTGTTCGACACCCTCGACGGCATCAACACGATGACTGACGACATCCAGAACCTGCTGCCGGACATGGAGCGCCTCGACACGCTCATGCCTCAGTTGGTCACGCTGATGCCGCCGATGATCGAGACGATGAAGACCATGCGCACGATGATGCTGAACATGTATTCCACCCAAAAGGGAATGCAGGCTCAGATGTCGGAGATGCAGGAGAACTCCGAGGCGATGGGCGAGGCCTTCGACGCGTCGATGAACGACGACTCGTTCTATCTGCCACCGGGAGTCTTCGAGAACGAAGACTTCAAGCGCGGCATGGAGAACTTCATCTCGCCGGATGGCAAGTCGGTGCGCTTCATCATCAGCCATGAGGGCGATCCGATGACGCCGGAGGGCATCGCACGCATCGACCAGATCAAGAACGCGGCCAAGGAAGCCATCAAGGGCACGCCGCTGGAAGGATCCAAGGTCTACCTCGCGGGTACGGCGTCGGTCTACAAGGACATGTCCGACGGCAACACCTATGACCTGTTGATCGCCGCAATCGCTTCGCTCACATTGATTTTCATCATCATGCTGCTCATCACGCGAAGCGTGGTGGCGTCCGCGGTGATCGTCGGCACGGTGGTGTTGAGCCTGGGCGCGTCGTTCGGTCTCTCGGTGCTCATCTGGCAGCACATCATCGGCATCGAATTGCACTGGATGGTGATGGCGATGTCGGTGATCATCCTGTTGGCCGTCGGCGCGGACTACAACCTGTTGTTGGTGTCGCGGCTCAAGGAGGAGATCCACGCCGGCATCAACACCGGCATTATCCGCGCGATGGGCGGTAGCGGATCGGTGGTGAACGCGGCCGGCCTGGTGTTTGCGTTCACGATGATGTCGATGGCCGTCAGTGAACTGACCGTGATCGGTCAGGTCGGTACGACTATTGGCCTGGGTCTGCTGTTCGACACCCTGGTGGTGCGGGCCTTCATGACGCCGTCGATCGCGGCGCTGATGGGGAAGTGGTTCTGGTGGCCGCAGCGCGTGCGCCAGCGTCCGGTGCCCTCACCGTGGCCGTCGCCGTCGCCGAGGCCGGCTCAAGAGGACGAGTTCAGCCCGGTCTGAGCACGCCGCGATAACGAAACGTCCGCCCCGCCTTCAGAGTTCTGAGGACGGGGCGGACATTTTTGTGTCCGAGAGCGCTCACCAGGTCCAGACGGACGGATCCTGTTGCGGGTAGGAGGCGCAGACGTCGGTGGCGTGTGCGGTGACGCCTTTGTTGTTGAAGAACAGTTTCGCCCAGTTGGGCCAACGGAAGGCCATCTGCTCGTAGTAGATGTCGGTCGCGACCTTCTCCGAATAGGCTCGGCGGCCGGCGTAATCCATCGAGAAGAACCAGTAGATGCGGTCCCGGGCGCCCTGTTGCACGTCGGCCGGCTTGTTCTTGTAGTCGATCATGTAGCGCTCGTAGTAGATCGGGTCGGTATCGCGAACGGCCGCCATGTACTGATCGACAGTGCACGTCGTCTTGAGCATCCGGTTCGGGATGGGGTAGTCGTCGGTGGCGTCGGCCCCGGCGATGCCGGGCGCGGCCGCCATGGTGCCGCCCAGCGCGAGTGCCGCGATGCCGGTCCGGACGAGAGTGGTCACACGATGCGCACGCATGCGGATCCTTTCAGGCTTAACGGGGTTGCGCCGCGGCGCGCTGTAGGACGGGTCGCTGGTCGGGGCAGTAGAAGTCGATGGCGGCGCCGAGGAACTGCCACGCCTGCTGGGTGGTGCTGCCCTTCTGAAGCTGCGCGGACACGAAGTCGGCGGATTGGTAGGCGTCGGTGTCCAGCTTGTTGTGCAGCCGCTTGCAGGTGATCTTGGCGATCCAGGCGTTGTAGTCGCGCTGACCGTAGATGCCGTAGGTGTGCAGCTGGTTGGCGAAATCGGTGTCGACGTCGGCGTGTGCCGGCGCGGCCAAGGCGATCGCCAGGGCGCCCATGGCAGCGAGCCCGAGTACCTTCATGCGATAAATCTTAGCTTCTCTAACTCTCGCCGTCAGACGCAGGCCACCAGCAGCGGCACCCGCTGCTCGGCGCTGGTGAGCGAGCCGTGATGCCCGATCAGCGACGACTCCAGCGGCTCGACGTTGCGCCGCACGATCGCCGCCGCGCCTCGCGCCGCCGCGACGACGTCACCGATGCGCGGCCTGACGTCGTCGCCGACGCGCTCACCGAACCAGCCGGCCGCGACCGCCTCCTCACGCGACACCACCCAGGCCTGTTCCGCCAGCGTCTCGCGCCAGGTCGCCAGCACGTCGTCGCCGGCGCCGTCGGCGACGTAGACGTGTCGGGCCCGCGGCTCCCCGCCGATCGCCGCCACCCCGTCCAGAAGCGACGAGCACGCGTCGACGTCCACGATGTCGGACGGCGCGACCTCGACCATGCCGTGGTCGGCGACCACGGCGAGCAGCCCACCAGGTGGCAGGCTCTCCACCACCGACTCGACCAGTCGGTCGACGTGCCGCAACTGCATCCGCCAGGCCGGTGAGCCGGGGCCGTAGAGATGCCCGAGCAGGTCGAGCTCACCGTGGTAGGCGTAGCAGAATCCGTTGTCGGCGATGGCCGTTCGCACGCTGGCGGCCAGGTCACCGAGGGCCTGCACGCCGATGTAGCGTCCGCCGCGCAGCACCGCGCGGGTGAGCCCAGAATTGGTGAACTCTGCGCCGGAAATGACGTGGACCGTGACGCCCGCGGCGGCGGCCCGCTCGAAGAGCGTCGGTCGGGGCTGCACCTGCTCGGGCGGGACCTCGTCGCGCAGGTCATCGCCCCAGGGGTGGGGGCGCCACCGCAGCGCATTGACGACGCCGGTGCCGGGCAGGCGGAAGGAATAGCCGACCAGCCCGTGTTCCCCAGAGCGGCAGCCGGTGCCGACGGCGGCCAACCCCGCCGCCGTGGTCGAGGGGAATCCGACCTGCAGTGACCGGCCCCGCAGGCCGGCCAGCACCGCGGCGTCCGCGGCGTGGGCGTCGAGCAGTTCGGCGCCGAGGCCGTCGACCAGCAGCACGCAGGCCCCGGCGATCTCGCCGGGCAGGTCGAGGCGGTTGTCGAAGCCCGTCACTCCCATCGCGCCGAGCACCGACGGCACCACATCGGCCAGGTGCGGGAGGCTGGGGTCATGCTGCGGCAGCTCCACTCCGCGAGCCTATCGGCGGACCGGGAAGTAGGGGTTAGCACAGCTAATTAGGTAAGGTGGGCTGCTATGTGGTCGATGAGAGCAGCGGTCCTCACCGCCGTGCTCGTTGCGGGGTGCGGGGGTGCCGGCATCGCGCATGCCGATCCGCCGCCGCCTCCCGAACCACCCAAGACGACCATGGACCACGACGGCGTCTATGTCGTCGGCACGGACATCGAACCGGGCACCTATACCTCGGCGGGGCCGGTGGACGACGACGTCTGCTACTGGAAGCGGATGGGCGATCTGCACGGCGACGCGATCATCGACAACGCGATGACCAAGAAACCGCAGACCGTGCTGGTCGATGCGACCGACAAGGCCTTCAAAACCGACGGCTGCCAGCCGTGGCAGAAAACGGACGCGGTGACGGCCACCGGCCCGCTGCAGGGCCCGGTCGCCGCATTGATCGCCCAAGCCCAGCTGCGCGCCTACCTGAACAGCATCAACGCCGGCGCCACCGCGCAGGGCTTGCCGCCGGTACCCGGCCCCTGAATCATCGGAATTCGCAACCACTTTCGACCAGTGTGCTAGCGCCGACGCAGGTAGCGCCGCGCGAACCGACGGAGGATTTCGGGCGGGTGCTCGATATTGTGTTGCCGGGCAGCAGATTTCAGTGATTCGGCGGTTTCGGGTGCGAAGTAGCCGTGGTTCTTGTAGACGTCGATCCGCGTGCAGATGCCGTCGGCGTCGAGTTCGGGATGGAACTGCGTCGCATACACGTTGGCGCCGACGCGGAACGCCTGCACGGGACAGTCCGATGACTCGGCGAGGCGCACCACGTCCGGCGGGAGCGAGGTGGCCGCTTCCTTGTGTCCGCCGTAGGCGTCGAACACGTCGGGCAGCCCAGAGAACAGCGGATCGTCATGGGCCTGCGGGGTGAGGGTGATCGTGACGGCGCCGACCGGCTCACTGTAGGTGCGGTCCACGGTGGCACCGATGATCGAACCGAGTGTGCCGACGCCGTAACAGCATCCGAGAAACGGAAAGTCGCGCTCGACGATGTCTGCGATCAGGGGCAGGAGTTCGGATTCGACCCGCTGCTGCGTCTCTGACTTGGATTCGGCAGCGTCGCTGACGTTGTAGGGTCCGCCACCCAAAATGATGCCGGACCAGTCGTCAAGGTCGATCATCCCTAAAGGCCTGTGGGTCAGGCGAATACGGTGCAAGCTGTCGGCGTCCAGACCGGCGAAGCGCATCATCGCCCGGTACTCGTCGTCGGCGGCCGCATCCTCGCCGCGGATCGACAGCAGCAGGAAGGGTGCGTGGTCGACGTCGGTGCGCATAGGCGATCTGCGCTAAATGTAATCGACCGCGCAGAGGTTTCTGAGTATCTGGTTCAGTACGGCGGCAGCGCAGGCTCATCCCTGTCGGTGACACCCATTCGCGCGGCAGCCGAGTGCATGCCGCGCGGTACCGGCACCATCGCCGTCACCGCGGCGAGCCCGTAGGGCGGCATGTTGCTGTAGGCGGTCTCGATGTCGGTCGTCTTCACCCGGTACGTCTCGTGCCAAATGCCCACATCGCCCGATTTACCGACGCGGCGGTTGTACTGCCGCCAGGGCTCCAGGTGCGGGTCGTCGGCATCGCGCGCGAAACGTTCCAAATCCTCGAAGGACCGCCAGTACTGGACCATGAACGGCGGAACGAGTGAGATCCGGTACCCGAGCAGGCCTTTCTCGGGATGCGCGTCGAGGTATTTCAGCATCTTCGGCATCGCGGTCATGACCGACAGCCACAACCTGACTTTGCGCGGCTTGTTGATTCGCATCCCGAGCATGAACACGACGACCTCGCTGCCGAGGCCGTTCAGATCGGCCATGTGGCGGCCATTGAGAACCTTGGCCATCAGATCTCCCTCGTCCGCGGCCAGTATCCCAGCCGCGCCCTGCGGGAAGCCCATATTGACAGATTCGTCAAAGCACGACACCCCGCGAGCCTCGCAGCCCGCGGGGTGTCGTCGCCTCGGTTCGGTTACTTCTTCTTGAGGTCGAACCTGTCGTTGTTCATCACCTTGACCCAGGCGGTGACGAAGTCCTTGACGAACTTCTCCTTGGCATCGTCGGCGGCGTACACCTCGGCGAGCCCGCGCAGGATCGAGTTCGACCCGAACACCAGGTCGGCCGCGGTGGCGGTCCACTTCGGCTGACCTGTCGTGCGGTCACGACCCTCGTAGACGCCCTCCACCGACTCGGACACCTTCCACTCCGTGGCCATGTCGAGCAGGTTCACGAAGAAGTCGTTGGTCAGCGTCCCCGGCCGATCGGTGAACACACCGTGCTTGGTCTGGCCGTAGTTGGCACCCAGTGCGCGCATCCCGCCGACGAGCACCGTCATCTCGGGAGCGGTCAGGTTCAACATGTAGGCCCGGTCGACCAGCAGATGCTCCCCACCGGTCTTGATGCCCGGCTTGAGGTAGTTGCGGAAACCGTCCGCCTGCGGTTCGAGCACCGCGAACGACTCCACATCTGTCTGCTCCTGCGAGGCGTCGGTGCGTCCCGGCGCGAACGGCACCGTGACGTCGAACCCGGCATCCTTTGCCGCCTTCTCGACGCCGGCGCTACCGGCCAGCACGATCAGGTCCGCGAGGGAAACCTTCTTGCCGCCGGACGCCGTGGCGTTGAAGTCCTGCTGGATCTTCTCCAGCACGGGCAACACCTTGGCGAGTTCGGCCGGCTGGTTGACCTCCCAGTTCTTCTGGGGTTCAAGGCGAATGCGTGCGCCGTTGGCGCCGCCGCGCATGTCGGTGCCGCGGAAGCTCGCCGCCGACGCCCACGCCGTGGACACCAGTTGCGATACCGACAGACCCGATTCGAGGACCTTGGCCTTCAGGGCCGCGATGTCCTGCTCGTCGACCAGCGGGTGGTCGACCTCGGGAACGGGGTCCTGCCACAGCTGCGGCTCGGGCACCCACGGGCCCAGGTAGCGGGAGATGGGACCCATGTCGCGGTGCAGCAGCTTGTACCACGCCTTGGCGAATGCCTCCGACAGCTCTTCGGGATGATCCAGCCAGCGCCGGGTGATGTCGGCGTAGATGGGGCTCATCCGCATCGAGAGGTCGGTGACGAGCATCGTCGGCTTGCGTGGCGGCCCGCCGAAGGGATCGGGGATGGTCGCTTCGGCATCCTTCGCCTCGTACTGCCATGCGCCCGCAGGGCTCTTGGTCAGCTCCCACTCGTGGCCGTACAGCGTCTCCAGGAAGCTGTTGTCCCACTTGGTCGGAGTGGGCGTCCAGACCACCTCGAGTCCGCTGGTGATGGCGTCCTTGCCGACGCCGGTGCCGTAGGAGCTCTTCCACCCCAGGCCCTGGTACTCGAGCGGGCAGGCCTCGGGTTCGGGCCCGACGAGGTCGGCGTCACCGGCGCCGTGGGTCTTGCCGAACGTGTGGCCACCGACGATCAGCGCGGCGGTCTCCTCGTCGTTCATCGCCATCCGGCCGAAGGTCTCGCGGATGTCGATCGCCGCGGCGATCGGGTCCGGCTTGCCTTCGGGGCCTTCGGGATTCACGTAAATCAGCCCCATGGTCGTCGCGCCATAGGGATTCGCGAGTTCCCGTTCACCGGTGCCGGAGTACCGCTTGTCGGTGCCCAGCCAGGCGTCCTCCTCACCCCAGAGAATCTCCTCGGGCTCCCAGATGTCCTCGCGACCGAACGCGAAGCCGAACGTCGGCAGGCCCATGTGCTCGATGGCGGCGTTCCCGGCGAACACCAGCAGATCGGCCCAGGACAGCTTCTTGCCGTACTTCTTCTTGATCGGCCACAGCAGCCGGCGCGCCTTGTCCAGGCTGGCGTTGTCGGGCCAGCTGTTCAGCGGCGCGAAGCGCTGTGCCCCTTCGCCGCCGCCACCGCGGCCGTCGGCGATGCGGTAGGTACCGGCGGCGTGCCAGCTCATCCGGATGAACAGCGGGCCGTAGTGGCCGTAATCGGCCGGCCACCAGTCCTGCGAGGTGGTCATCACCTCGAACAGGTCCCGCTTGAGCGCCTCGACATCGAGCTTCTTGAACTCTTCGGCGTAGTCGTAGTCCTCACCCATCGGGTTGGCTTGCGGCGCATGCTTTTTCAGCACCGACAGGTCGACCTGCTCGGGCCACCAGTCCCGGTTGGTCATGGGCCGGTGCGCCTTTGGCGTGGGGGAGGGAATTGCTGGGTTTTCGCTCTCGCTGCGGCTCGCAGTGTGGTCCGCAGGGGCGGGGGGTTTGTCAGTCACAACATTCCTTCCGGGGGTTGGTGAATTGGGCTGTGATCACGGTTGTGATCGGGACGTTTGCGATGCCGCGCAGTCAGGGCACAGGCCCCAGTAGATGACCTCGGCTTCATCGACTTCGAAGCCGTTGTGGTCCGAGGCGGTCAGACACGGCGCCTCGCCGACGGCGCAGTCGACGTCGGCGATGGTGCCACAGGTCCGGCAGACGAGGTGGTGGTGGTTGTCGCCGACGCGCGATTCGTAGCGCGCGACGGAGCCCGACGGTTGGATCCGCCGGACCAGGCCCGCGGCGGTCAGCGCATGCAGCACGTCGTAGACCGCCTGCCGGGACACATCGGGCAGCCCCGCGCGCACCGCATCGAGGATCGTCTCGGTGTCGGCGTGCGGGTGGGCATACACCGCTTCGAGCACCGCGACCCTCGGACGAGTCACGCGCAGGTCTGCTGAGCGCAGCTGCTCCGCGTAGTACTCCGCCGTCGATGACACGCAGCCACTATGACCCCTTTTCTGGAATCAGTCAAGACTTCTGGAGGGCCGATTTTCTGTCCGGAAATCCGGGTGTTGACGCTTTACGTTACGTCATGTAACGATATTGGGGTGACGGCGGCGCAACCAGTCCGCGGGCGGCCGCGAGACCCCCGCACCCAGGACGCGATCATGGCTGCTACCTGCAGATTGTTGGCCCGCGATGGGTACGACCAGGTGACCATCGAGTCGATCGCACGCGAGGCGGAAGTGAGCCGGCCGACCGTGTACCGGCGCTGGCCGTCGAAGGCGCATGTGGTGTTCGACGCGGTGTTCGGCACCGCCGACCGGGGCGACGTGTTGAGAAGCTCCGGCGACTTCGAGCGCGACCTGCGTGAGTTCATTCGCGGCGTACTTCAGTTCTGGCGAGAGCCGGTGGTGGCCCGCGCGACGATGGGCATCCTGGCGGACCGCCACCGCGATCCCGAACTGTTCATCCGCACCCAACAACTGCTCGACGAGCAGACGCGCACCGACTTCGCCGTACTCGTGCAAACCGGCATCGACCAGGGCCGCATCCGACGCGATCTGGACGTCGAGATGGTCTACGACGTGCTGGTCGGCACCACGTTCTATTCGGTGCAAGTGCTGCAACGCGAGGACATCGAAGCCCAAGTGAACCGACTGTGCGCCCTGGTCATGCAGGGCGCGGCCACAAAGGAGAAGTAATGACCGATGAGCTGTCGCAGGCTTTCGCCGACCTGCTCGACGAAGTGCGCGGCGTCGAGCAGAGGGTCCGTGAGGCCGATCCGCCGTTGGACGAAGCGGACGTCCTCGACGGTTACCGGTTGGCGTTCAGCCTGTTGCGCGTGGCCGTCGACGCCTACGTGTGGGGTGACAAGGACAAGCCGATCCTCGTCGACGTCATCAGCCCCTACCTGAAGTGGGGCGGCGACAACGCCGACGCCTTCTATCAGCTGGCGCCGATCGACCCGCAGCGCACCTATCGCGTCACCGGCAACCGCGGCGACGCGGTCTATTTGTCGATGACGGTGTACGGCGGGCCTGATGACGGCCGCTACAGCGACCGCATCGTCGGCACCATCAACGACCGGACGCTGGACATCGACACCGACGGCAACTTCGAGTTCATCCTCAGTGCCACACCGCAATCCGGCCCGTGGCTGGCGCTCGAGCCCGACGCGGTGTTCGCCCTCACCCGTGACTATCTCACTGCGCCGGATACCGACCGGCGGCCGCAATGGAAGATCGAGGCGATCGATCCGCCGCCGCGTCGCCACGATGACCGCGCCGACCTCACGCGGCGTCTGCGCGCGGCCCGGACCTGGCTAAGCGAACAATGCAAGATGCTGCCCGTTCGGGTGGAGCCGCCGAACGACATCCACGAACCGTTCCCGGTGCCCAGCCAGACCTACGGGTGGGCGGCCGGCGACGCCGCGTACGCGATGGGCGCCTACCAACTCCAACCGCATCAGGCGCTCGTCATCGACGGCACCTCACCGGAATGCGTGTTCTGGAATCTGTGCCTGTGGAATCCCTTCCTGCACACCTACGACTACACCCACGAACGGGTGACGATCAACGGTGCACAAGTCACCTACGAACCGGACGGCTCCTGGCGGATCGTGGTCAGCGATCGCGATCCGGGGCACCCGAACTGGGTGTCCACCGCGGGGCGGTCGAAAGGCTTGATCTGGCTGCGCTGGTTCCTGCCGGAAGAGACGCCGGCACGCCCGCAGTGCCGGGTGGTGGACGTCGCGGAGCTCACCTCGTGACCCGTCCCGCAGCGATCCGGCTCACCGACTTGGCCGACCCGGTCTTTCCGGAGGCGGCGCAACCGATGCGAGAAGCCTTGGCCGGCTACGGCGCCACCCTGCAGCTGGCGCCCGACGAGTTGCTGGCAGTGGCGAAAGAGCGTACCGGCCTTGACAACTGGGGTGATCCCGCGTTCCGGGAGCGCCTCGACGTGTTGTGTGCGGCGCTACGCGAAGAGGCTGACCTCTCCGACGTCGGCGTGGCCGTGGTGTTCGAGCAGGTGGTGCAGAACCTGGTGAACCGCCTTCGCCTGGAAGCGCTGATCGCCGCGCATCCCGAGATCGACTAGGTGCGGATCGAACGCCCGATCATCATCTGCGGGCTGCCCCGCACCGGAACCACTCACCTGCACAACCTGATTGCCGCCGACCCGGCGATCCGCTACCTCCCGTACTGGGAGAGCCTCGAACCGTTCCCCGCGCCCGGCGAGGACGATCCGGCACCTCGGCGGGAGAGGTGCGCGACGGGCCTGGACCTGGTGAACACGTCGATGCCCGATTTCAAACGGATGCACGACATGACCGTCGACCACGCCCACGAGGAAATCCAGCTGCTGGCCAACGACATCTCCGGCATGCTGTTCGAAACCACCTACTACGTACCGAGTTTCGCCGCTCACTACAAGACTCACGACCAGGCTCCGTCCTACGCGTATTTGAAGCGCACCCTGCAGGCGTTGCAGTGGTTGCGGGGCGGCAGGCGGTGGGTGCTGAAGTCGCCGCAGCATCTGGAGCAGTTCCCGACGTTGGCGGCGACGTTCCCTGACGCTACTTTCGTTGTGACGCATCGCGATCCGGTCGAAGTGACGCAATCGATGGCGACGATGATCAGCTACGCCGCGCGCATGGGATGCGCCCACCCCGATCCCGTCAAGATCTCTCGCTACTGGCTCGAGCGCGCGGAGGACTTGCTCAACGGGTGTGTTCAGGACCGCGACGTGCTGCCGTCAGCGCAGTCGATCGACGTGCGGTTCGAGGACTTCATGGCCGACGAAGAAGGCACCGTCGCAGCGATTTACGAGCTCGCCGAGCAACAGTTCGACGATCGGGTCCGCGCCGCCATGACGCAGTTCCGGGCCGACCATCCGCGTGGCCGCTACGGCGGGGTCATCTATCAACCGTCCGACCTCGGGCTGGACCCCGACGAGGTCGCCGCCCGGCTGGGCACCTACCGCGACCGGTTTGTCGCCGATCAACCCCTGGAGAATCGATGAATCAGCCCATTTCCGCTGACGCCTGGGTCGCCACCAGCCTCGGCGATCCGGTCAAGGTCCTCGAACGGCAAACGGTCGAGGTGCGACCGCCGGGGCCCAACGAGATCCGAGTGGCGGTGCAGGCGTTCTGCTTGAACTTCAACGACATCGACATCATCCGGGGCCGCTATACGACGCTGCCGCTGGAGCCGCCGTTCGTCCCGGGCATGGAGAGCGTCGGCGTCGTGGAAAGCGCGGGACTGGGTGCCGAGCATCTGGTCGGCCGGCGGATCGTCGGTATCCCGGTGATGGCGTTCGGCGGGTACGCGTCCTACGCGATCGTCGACGCCGCAACCGCTTTGGAGCTGCCGGACTGGATCAGCAACACCGACGGGGCCGCGCTGCACTACCCGTTTCACCTTGGCTGGTTCGCGCTTCGCGAGCGGGGGAGGCTACAGCCCGGCGAGACGCTGCTGGTGCATGCAGCCGCCGGCGGAACAGGTTCGGGCGCATTGGTTCTCGGCAAAGCACTCGGTGCGCGGGTGATCGCGACCGCCGGCAGCGACGAGAAGGTGGCGTTCTGCAAGGAACTCGGCGCGGACCATGCGATCAACTATCGCAACGGCGACTGGGTGGACGAGGTCATGGACCTGACCTACGGGCGCGGGGTGGATGTCGCGTTCGACGCCGTCGGCGGTGACGTGACCGTCCAGACTTTCAAATGCATGGGGTTCAACGGTCGGCATCTGATGGTCGGCTTCGCCGAGGACATCACGCTGGAAGACGGCGACTATCTCACGCCGCGGCCCATCGCCTACGGCAACTTCGACCTGTGCGGAGTGTGCCTGGTCTACGTCACCGACCCGGTGGCGATCCGCCGCACGCTCGGCTTCAACTGGCCGGCCCGCTCGGCCGGGCTCGACGCCCACGCCCAGATCCTCGAGCTGATCCGCACCGGCAAGATCCGGACCGTCGTGGGCGCCGAGGTCGGATGGGAGGATCTGCCGGAAGCGTTGCAGCGCATGGAGTCACGGTTGACGACGGGGCGCCTCGTCGTCACCGCCGGCGCTTAGCTGGTTGATCACTCCCAACATTTGGGGGTAATCCACCCGCCAAGGGCTCCTGGTTTGTTCCCCTCCGCGAACGGCTACATCAGAGTTACTGTCGAGTAATAGCCGGACGGGCGGAGGTGCGCGATGACCGCAACCGAACATGTCACCGAGCGACAGGCCAGGCAGGTCGCCGAGCAGGCCCGGGAGGCGCAGTGGCGCCAACCAAGCTTCGGCAAGGAGCTCTTCCTCGGCAGATTGCGGCTGGACCTGGTGCATCCGCATCCCAGCGGCGCGCCGGAGGCCGCCGAACGCGGTGAGGCATTCCTGGCCAAACTCCGCGAATTCTGTGAGACGCAAATCGATCCCACGGTCATCGAACGGGACGCGCAGATCCCCGACAAAGTCATCCTGGGCCTCAAGGAGCTTGGCGCGTTCGGCATGAAGATCGCCCCCGAGTACGGCGGAATCGGTCTTTCGCAGGTGTACTACAACAAGGCGCTGGCGCTCGTCGGCTCGGTGCATCCGTCACTGGGCGCACTGCTCTCCGCGCACCAGTCGATCGGGGTGCCGCAACCCGTCAAGATGTTCGGCACCGACGAGCAGAAGCAGGCCTGGCTGCCGCGGTGCACCCGCGAGATCAGCGCGTTCCTGCTCACCGAACCCGACGTCGGCAGCGACCCGGCCCGGCTGCACACCACCGCAACGCCCGACGGCGACGACTATGTGCTCAACGGCGTCAAGCTGTGGACCACCAACGGTGTCATCGCCGACCTGCTGGTGGTGATGGCCCAGGTGCCCAAGAGTGACGGCCACCGAGGCGGCATCACGGCGTTCGTCGTCGAAGCGGACGCACCCGGCATCGTGGTGGAAAACCGCAACGCGTTCATGGGATTGCGCGGCATCGAGAACGGCCTGACCCGGCTGACGGATGTGCGGGTGCCCGCCGCGAACCGCATCGGCCGCGAGGGCGAAGGGCTCAAAATCGCGCTGTCGACCCTGAACGTGGGGCGGCTGTCGCTGCCGGCGGTGTGCACGGGGTCGGCGAAATGGTGTCTGAAGATCGCCCGCGAGTGGTCGCGCGAACGCGTGCAGTGGGGCAGGCCCATCGGTGAACACGAAGCCGTCGCCGGAAAGATCGCATTCATCGCGGCCACCGCCTACGGCCTGGAGGCGATGCTCGACCTGGCCAGCGAGCTGGCCGATGCGGGCGCCACCGACATCCGGATCGAGGCGGCGCTGGCCAAGCTCTACGGCTCGGAGATGGGTTGCCTCATCGCCGACGAGCTGGTGCAGATCCGCGGCGGGCGGGGATTTGAGACCGCCGCGTCCCTGGCCGCCCGAGGCGAACGCGGCGTACCGGCCGAGCAGGTGCTGCGCGACCTGCGGATCAACCGCATCTTCGAAGGCTCGACGGAGATCATGCATCTGCTGCTCGCGCGCGAAGCCGTGGATGCGCATCTGTCGGTGGCCGGCGACATCATCGACCCCGACGCCGATCTGCAGCACAAGGCGAAGGCGGCCGCACAGGCCGGCAAGTTCTACGCGCGGTGGCTCCCCACCCTGGTGACCGGTAAGGGTCAGCTACCGACGTCGTATGGCGAATTCGGGCCGCTGGCAACACATTTGCGGTACGTGGAACGGGCCAGCCGCCGTCTGGCGCGCAGCACGTTCTACGCGATGTCGCGCTGGCAGGGCAAGCTGGAGCACAAGCAGCGATTCCTGGGTCGCATCGTCGACATCGGCGCTGAGTTGTTCGCGATGACCGCCGCTTGCGTTCGGGCGCAAAGAGACCGTGCCGACACCACCGCGGTCGAGCTTGCCGACGCGTTCTGCAGCCAGGCCCGGGTGCGGGCGGAGAAGCTTTTCGACGAGCTCTGGAACAACAGCGACGACTCCGACCGCACGCTGGCCCGCGGCGTGCTCGACGACCGCTACACCTGGCTGGAGGAAGGCATACTCGACCCGTCGATCGAGGGCCCGTGGATCGCCCAGCATGGTGGTGACGCGAAGCACGACGTGCACCGCGTCATCCGCTGAGCGCTCAGTCCTCCTTGCGGATCAACCGCATCAGCGCCTCGCGATCGGGCGCAAGCAGTTCCGCGATCCGCTCATGGTTCAGGTCGGCGACGATGATCTCGCCCACCTCCTGGTAGACGTCGCGGAAGATGCCGTGCGACTTCATCTTCTCGGTCTGGTACACGTTGTCCTCGGTGGGCGTGACGTAGTACACCGCCTCCGCCTTGAAGCGGTGCACCAGCCAGAGATGGACCAACGTCATCAGTCGCTTCTTGCGCAACTTCTCGGCGAAGGTGTTCTGGTCGCGCACCGTCAGGATGCTGCGGCCGTGCCGGTCTTTGATTGGATCGACGATGACGTTGGCGAGCTTCTCCTCCTCGCCGCCGTCGCGTTCGCCGAAGATGCCGAGCTCCAACACATCCGAGCCGGGGCGTGTCGGACGCAGCTGAACTCGCAGCTTCTCGCCGAGCTGATAATGCTCGCTCCACAGCGCAAGCCATTCCTCGAGCAGCTTCTTGGGCACCTCGGTCTGCACCAGGTGCTGGTGCTGCGTCGAACCCTTGCCCATGGCCTTGGTGGTCGCCGTGCGGCCCGACGACGCGGCCAGCGCGGCATCGCTGCGCGGCCCGCCGACCAGGGTTTGCGGTGTGCGGTACGGCGATTCGACCAGACGCATCTTGCGCTGCAGACGCGCCAGCGCGAGCATGCCGTCCTGTCGCAGCGCGGTGGCGAACTCCTCGGCGGCCACACCGTCGATCTGGTGCCCGCCGTAGGTCATGAAGTTGAAGACGAAGCCCATCTTGCCGAGCTCTTCGGGGAAGCGCCGCATCTCCTCGTCGCTCATACCGGTGGTGTCCCAGTTGAACGAGGGGGACAGGTTGTACGCCAGCATCTTGTCGGGGTACACGGCGTGGATGGCGTCGGCGAACTGTTTGGCGTCGGCCAGGTCGGCGGTCTTGGTCTCCATCCAGAGGATGTCGGCGAACGGTGCCGCGGCCAGTGACTTGGCGATCGCATACGGGATGCCGCCGCGGACTTGGTAATAGCCCTCGGGGGTCTTGGCCCGTTCTGGATCCCAGCCGGCGTCGGCGCCCAATTCCCGCGCCTTCTCGCGAGCTTCGTACAGCGACGCGCGTTCGGCGAACCGCTGCCATTCCGCGGCGCTCATCTCCGGCGGCTCGCCCTCGTTCTCGCGGAACTGCAGCAGTTCGGCCACCGCGTCGCCGTAGGTCTCCAACCCGGCGTCCTCCTGCCAGGCGTCGACGAACTGCGACTCGACCTTGTCGAAGAGCGCGTCGACCGATTGCTCCTCGCCGTTGCGCCACGTCTGAGCCGCCTCGGCAATCAACGCCGTGATGCCCTGGCGCTCCAGCCAGGTGTCGGCGGCGGCGTACTCACCGTCGGGCAGCGAGTAGAGCAGATGGCCGTTGAGCTCGGTGACCCCCGACTCGTAGAAGCGCCGCATCATCGCGAGATAGCATGCCTTGTACGACGGGATCTTCAGGTTGGTGGCGCCGAGCAGGAACGGCTGGTCACGCTCGTCGGCGCGGCTGTCGATGAGGTTGGCCGCCTCGGCGTCGGTGCGCGCGACGATGATGCCGGGCACCCGCATGATGTCCAGCTGGAAGCGCGCGGTGTTGAGCCGCTTGATCTGCTCGTCGGAGGGAACCAGCACCTTGCCGCCCTGATGCCCGCACTTCTTGGTGCCGGGGCGTTGGTCCTCGATGTGATATCCGGGCACGCCGGCCTCGACGAAACGACGAATCAGGTTGCGCACGTGCGGATCTCCGCCGTGACCGGTGTCGGCGTCGGCGATGATGAACGGCCGGTAGTCGGTGGCCGGGGTGGCGGCACGCTGCTCATCGGTCATCTTCAGCCGCAAATACTGCTGGTTGCGGTCGGCGGTCAGCAGGGCCCGCACCAGGCCCGCGGCCTCGTCGGGCACCTGGCTCAACGGATAGCTCGCGAGATCCGGCCCGGGGTCTTCGCTGGTGGAGCCCTTCGCGGAGGTCGCCCAGCCGCCGAGGTAGATGCCCTCGATGCCCATCCGCTTGATCGTCACCGCCTGCCCGGGCGAGTACGGGCCGAAGGTGGTGATGCTCTTGCGCTCGGCGAACAGTTCGCGCAGCCGGGCGTAGAACGCCGTCGCCGCCTCCCGCGCGATGGTGTAGTCGGTGGGGATCGTGCCGCGCTGCTCGACTACCTGGCGGGCCGAGTAGAGCCGGGTGATGCCCTCGAACCGAGGACTGTCGAAGTATCGCTGCGTCGCGGCGACGTCCTGCTCGAATGGTGTGGCTGGCTGTGCATCAGCTTCGACGATGGCCATGTCGCTACGCTCCTGTGCTCGACCCCTACCTCACCGACAATACGGCGGCGTTTTCCCCAACGGTGGGGTAATGGACCACCCTGGTCGGCGGCGACGGGTTGGCCTTGGCAGACTGTCCGCATGGCACAGATAACGTTGCGTGGAAACCCGATCAACACCGTCGGCGAACTGCCGCCCGTCGGATCGCCCGCCCCCGGCTTCACTCTGACCGGCACCGATCTCGGCACCGTCAGCAGCGACCAGTTCCGCGGCAAGCCTGTGCTGTTGAACATCTTCCCGTCCGTCGACACCCCGGTGTGCGCCGCGAGCGTGCGGACCTTCAACGAGCGTGCCGCGCAAAGCGGTGTCTCCGTGCTGTGCGTGTCCAAGGATCTGCCCTTCGCCCAGAAGCGCTTCTGCGGCGCCGAGGGCATCGAGAACGTCGTCACCGCGTCGGCGTTCCGCGACAGCTTCGGTGAGGACTACGGCATCACCATCGCCGACGGTCCGATGGCCGGGCTGCTGGGTCGCGCCGTCGTCGTGATCGGTGCCGACGGAAACGTCGCGTACACCGAGCTTGTGCCCGAGATCGGGACCGAACCGAACTACGACGCGGCGTTGGCGGCGATCAGCTCCTAGCAGCCGGGGTCACCGTTCGATCTCGGAACGGCAACTCCTTGGCCTTGCCGCGCGCGTCGACTCGGTCGCGTTCACCGCGGGTTATAGACAGTGTTCTGGTGACGCGTGTCTACCCCATGTGTTCGCGCTGAGGTTCGGAGAATTCGGATGAGACGCATTTGTGCGGTCATGGTCGGCTTGGCCATGTTGGTGGTGACGCCCGGGCTGGCGGGCGCCTACCCATACCCGCGGCCCGCGGGCAACCAGCAGGCGATCGAATATGTGATCGCGCGGGGACTTTCGCAGCGGGGCGTGCCGTTTTCCTACGGCGGTGGCGACGCTTCCGGCCCCACCCGCGGCAGTGGCCCGGCGGCCAACGCCGTCGGCCTCGATCAACAGGGCCGTGTCGTCGGGCTCGATCCGGCGGCGTCGGTCGTCGGCTTCGACGCATCCGGCCTGATGGTGTATTCGTTCGCGGGCGTGGGTATCAAGCTGCCGCGCTCGTCGGGCGCGCAGTACCAGGTCGGCCGCAAGATCCGGCCGGAACAGGCGCTTCCCGGCGACCTGATCTTCTACGGCCCCAACGGAAACCGAAGCGTCGCCTTGTTTTTGGGCAACGGGCAGATGCTGGAGGCCACCGATCCGGTGGTCACGGTGTCGGCGGTGCGCACCGAAGGCATGGCGCCGTACTTGTCGCGCATCATCGAGTGACGCCCGGCGGGTAGCTTCGACAGCGTGACCGAACTGACGAACCGCCAGATCGTCCTGCGCCGCCGTCCCACGGGCCTCGTCGAACCCGCTGACACCGAACTGATTTCCGCGCCCGCCCCCGAGCCCGCCGACGGTGAGGCGCTGGTCCGCACCACCTACGTGGGCCTCGACGCCGCCGTTCGGACATGGCTCAACGACCAGCCGGGCTATCTGCCCCCGGTGCAGCTCGGCGAGGTCATCCGAGCGGCCGGGATCGGCGAGGTGGTGGCGTCGCGCTGCCCGGCCTATGCCGTCGGCGACGTAGTGACCACGTTGACCGGATTCCAGGAATACGTCCTGGTACGCGACGACATGTTCACCACGCCGGTGCCGGGCCCCGCGGTGGACCAGTTGGCGGTGATGTCGGTGTACGGGCCCACCGGGGCGACCGCCTACTTCGGTATGACCGGCATCGGACGGCCGCAGCCGGGAGAGACGGTCGTCGTCTCGGCCGCGGCCGGCGCGACCGGATCGATCGCCGGTCAGATCGCCAAGATCGCCGGAGCCCGCGTGGTGGGTATCGCCGGTGGGCCGCAGAAATGCCGAGTTGTGATGGAAGACTTCGGGTTTGACGCATGCATCGACTACCGCGAAGGCGATGTGGCAGCCGCGCTCAAGCAGCACTGCCCGCGGGGGGTCAACGTCTATTTCGACAACGTCGGCGGACCGATCCTCGACGCGGTGCTGGGCCGGCTGGCACCCAAGGCGCGGGTGGTGCTGTGCGGGGTGATCTCCAGCTACCTCACCGGCGAGCATCCGGGCCCGGCCAATTACGTGAATCTGCTCTCCAAGACCGCGCTAATGCAGGGGTTCAACGCGCTCGACGAGTGGGGCCGATTCGACGAGGCGTTCGCCGCGTTGCGCCAGTGGGAGCAGGACGGTCTGCTGGTGCACCGGGAGACCGTGATGGAGGGCATCGAGTCGTGCGTGGATGCCCTCAACGGGCTGTTCACCGGGGCCAACATCGGCAAGATGCTGGTGAAGATCAGCGAGTAACGCCCCGCTTGTGCTCATAGTATTGATAGCGAAGTGACGCGGCGATATGACCTCGTGATCGTGGGCGGCGGTCCGGCGGGTTCGGCGGCGGCGTGGCAGGCCGTACAGACCGGCGCCCGGGTGGTCGTATGCGACAAGGCCGAGTTTCCGCGGGACAAACCGTGCGGCGACGGGCTGACCCCGCGCGCCGTCAGCTATATCCAGAAAATGGGCCTGGCCGACCAGATCGCCAACTTTCATCGCGTCAACGGCGCCAAGGTGTTCAGCCCGAGCGAATGGGAGCTCTCGTTCCCGCGTCGTCCCGGCATGCCCGACCACGGCCACGTCGCCCGCCGGCTGGAGCTGGATGCGATGCTGCTCAAACAGGCCGAGTCCGCGGGTGCCGAGGTGCGCCAGTCCGCCGAGGTCGTCGGCCCTGTGGTGGACGACGACGGACGCATCGCGGGCGTGACACTCAGAAGCGGCGAGCAAATTCGCGCCGACGCGGTGATCGCCGCCGACGGCGCCTACTCGCCGATCAAGCGGGCGCTGAAGCTCGATTCGCAATACAGGGGCTACTCCGCGATCGCGATCCGCGCCGAGATGCCGATAAACCGGCCCGACACCGATTCGCTCGACATCTATCTGAAGCTGATGTTCCGCGGTGACCAGCTGCCCGGCTACGGCTGGGTGTTCCCGCTCGGGGGCGGCCGGGTCAACATCGGGCTCGGCTACGTGAACAGCTACAAGAACTGGCAGCAGATCAACTCCACCCAGCTGCTCGGAGAATTCTTGGCGAGCCTGCCCGCCGACTGGGAGCTGCCGGGCATCGACGAATTGAAAACCTGCAAGGCCGTGCAGGGCTGGCGGCTGCCGATGGGTTTTACCGCATGGCCGCCGTGGAGACCGGGCGTTCTCTTCGCCGGCGATGCACTGGGAGCGGCCAGGCCGGCATCGGGTGCCGGCATTTCCAAGGCGCTACAGTCCGGGATGGCGGCAGGGGAGTGCGCCGTCGCGGCGTTGACCAACAGCGGGCCAGACGATTTCAGCAATTACACGCTGCGGATGCAGGAGGCGTGGGGCAAGGAGTACCGCCGGGGCCGCTACTTCCACAAGCTGGTGGGCATCCCGGCGATCGCCAACGCCGGCGTCAAAGTCCTTGACACCGTGAGCCATCCGAGCATCCGGGCGCATCTTCTGTTCTGGGAACAGTGGGCCAAACCACAGAAATGACGTCGGTGCTGGTCAGGCGCCGACGTAGTCCGCGAGGTGCTCGCCGGTCAGCGTGGAGCGGGCCGCGACCAGGTCGGCGGGTGTGCCCTCGAAGACGATCCGGCCGCCGTCATGACCCGCGCCGGGTCCCAGGTCGATGATCCAGTCGGCGTGCGCCATCACGGCCTGGTGGTGCTCGATGACGATGACGGACCTGCCGGAGTCGACCAGGCGGTCCAGCAGCGCCAGCAGCTGCTCCACGTCGGCCAGGTGCAGGCCGCTGGTCGGCTCGTCGAGAACGTAGACCTCGCCCTTGTCGGCCATCTGCGCCGCCAGCTTGAGCCGCTGCCGCTCGCCGCCCGATAGCGTGGTCAACGGCTGGCCGAGGCTGAGATAGCCGAGGCCGACGTCGGCGAGGCGGTGCAGGATCTTATGGGCGGCAGGGGTTTTCGCCTCGCCCTCGCCGAAGAACACCAACGCCTCGGTCACCGGCATCGCCAGCACCTCGGCGATGTTGCGGCCGCCCAGCGTGTACTGGAGCACCGACGCCTGAAACCGCTTACCCTCGCAGTCCTCGCAGGGCGATTCGACGGTGGCCATCACACCCAGCTCGGTGTAGACCACGCCGGCGCCGTTGCACGTGGGGCATGCGCCTTCGGAGTTCGAGCTGAACAGCGCCGGCTTGACGCCGTTGGCCTTCGCGAACGCCTTGCGGATCGGGTCGAGCAGCCCCGTGTACGTCGCCGGGTTGCTACGGCGGGAACCGCGGATTGGGCTCTGGTCGATGACGATGACGCCGTCGCGGCCGGCCACCGACCCGTCGATCAGTGAGCTCTTACCGGAACCGGCGACACCGGTGAGCACACACAGCACGCCCAGCGGGATGTCGACGTCGACATCCTTGAGGTTGTGGGTGTTGGCGCCGCGAACCTCAAGCGCGCCAGTCGATTTCCGCACAGACTCCTTCAACGCCGCGCGGTCGTCGAAATGCCGCCCGGTGAGGGTGTCGCTGTCGCGCAGCCCGCCGACACTGCCTTCGAACACCACCTGGCCGCCCGCGGTACCCGCGCCGGGGCCGAGGTCGACGACGTGGTCGGCGATCGCGATCACCTCGGGTTTGTGCTCGACGACGAGCACGGTGTTGCCCTTGTCACGCAGCGCCAACAAGAGCTCGTTCATCCGCGCGATGTCGTGGGGGTGCAGCCCGATCGTCGGCTCGTCGAAGACGTAGGTCACATCGGTGAGTGCGGATCCGAGATGACGAATCATCTTGGTGCGCTGCGCCTCACCGCCCGACAGTGTCCCCGCCGGGCGGTCCAGGCTCAGATAGCCAAGACCGATATCGACGAACGAGTCGAGTGTGTGCTGCAGGGTGGCGAGCAGAGGCGCGACGGACGGTTCGTCAAGCCCTTTTACCCACTCCGCGAGATCATTGATCTGCATCGCGCTGACATCAGCGATGTTGCGTCCGTTGATCTTCGACGATCTAGCCTCTTTGGACAGCCGGGTGCCGTCGCAGTCCGGACAGGCCGTGAAGGTGACCGCACGCTCCACGAACGCCCGGATGTGTGGCTGCATCGCATCGACGTCCTTTGACAGGAACGACTTCTGGATCGTCGGGATCAGCCCCGAATACGTGAGGTTGACGCCGTCGACCTTGATCTTGGTCGGCTCCCGGTAGAGCAGGTCGTGCAGTTCCTTCTTGGTGTACTTGCGAATCGGCTTGTCCGGATCGAAGAAGCCGCAACCGCGGAAGATCCGGCCGTACCAGCCCTCCATGCTGTAGCCGGGGATACTCAGCGCGCCCTCGTTGAGCGACTTGCTGTCGTCGTACAGCGCCGTCAGGTCGAAGTCGGTGACCGAGCCCATGCCCTCACAGCGCGGGCACATGCCGCCGAGGCGAGTGAAGGTCGCCTTCTCGGTCTTGGTCTTGGTGCCGCGTTCGACGGTGATCGCACCGCTGGCCTTCACCGAGGGCACGTTGAACGAAAACGCGTTGGGCGGTCCGATGTGCGGTTTACCTAGGCGGCTGAACAGGATTCGCAGCAGCGCACCGGTGTCGGTGGCGGTGCCGACGGTTGAGCGCGGGTTGGCGCCCATCCGGTCCTGGTCGACGATGATCGCCGTCGTCAACCCTTCCAGCACGTCGACCTCGGGTCGCGCCAGCGTGGGCATGAACCCCTGCACGAACGCCGGGTAGGTCTCGTTGATCAGCCGTTGGGATTCGGCGGCGATGGTGTCGAACACCAGCGAACTCTTCCCCGACCCGGAGACGCCGGTGAACACGGTCAGCCGGCGCTTCGGGATGTCGACGCTGACGTCTTTGAGGTTGTTCTCGCGCGCGCCGTGCACGCGGATGAGATCGTGACTGTCGGCGGGATGCACGTCGTGGGCCATCAGCGCTCCTGGATGCGAATCATGTTGCCGGCCGGATCCCGCAGCGCGCAGTCGCGCACCCCGTAGGGCTGCTGGGTGGGTTCCTGGATGATCTCGCCCTGGCTGTTCTGCAGGCCGGCCTGCAGCTGCTCGAACGCCGCGTCGAGGTCTTTGGTGGCCAGCACCAGCGTGCCGAAGGTGCCCTTGGCCATCATCTCGGCGATGGTACGGCGCTCGTCGTCGGTGAGCCCGGGGGTGGCCGTCGGCGGGTACAGAACCACGGAGGTGTCCGGCTGAGTGGGCGGTCCGACGGTGATCCAGCGCATCGTGCCGCTGCCGACATCGACCCGGACCTCGAAGCCGAGAGTGTCGCGATAGAACGCCAGGGATTCTTCCGGGTCGTTGTGGGGCAGCATGCTCGAGTGAATCGTGATGTCCATGTCGGTCACGGTAGGTGCAGCCCGACGGCCGGCGCTTCTCGATTCCTGATCGGTCTGGTGATGTGCTTCTCGACACACGACGGCATGCCCTCCGTCACGTGAGCTGTGTTCTCCCGGTAGGCGCTGGGTGACATGCCGACCAGCTCGGTGAATCGGGTGCTGAACGTGCCGAGCGACGAGCACCCGACGGCGAAACACACCTCCGTGACGCTGAGGTCGCCGCGACGCAGCAGCGCCATCGCGCGCTCGATGCGCCGCGTCATCAGGTAGGAGTACGGCGACTCCCCGTAGGCGAGCTTGAACTGGCGGGACAAATGCCCGGCCGACATATGAGCGTCACGAGCCAGCGCCTCGACGTTGAGCGGCTGTGCGAATTCCCGGTCGATCCGATCGCGGACGCGGCGCAACTGGACGAGGTCGCGCAGGCGTTGCGCTTCGGCGGGAGTGGTGCTGCTCACGACGGCCATCGTGCCACCCGTCGGACGCCGTGGTCACACATAGACTGCGCTCATGCACCTCGGCCGCCAAGACTCCGTGGGGCACAACGGGCTACTCCACATCGAGGAGTGCTTGGACGCCGACGGCCGCGTCGTGCTGCCGCCGGAAACCACCCTGATCTCGCTCATCGACCGCGCCATCGCGAATGTCGGGGACTGCCTCGCGTACCGCTACCTGGACCACACCGGATCTGGCGCCGCGCACGCGGTCGAGCTGACCTGGGCTCAGCTCGGCGTTCGGCTGCGGGCCATCGCCGCGCACCTGCAGCGGCTCACCATTCGTGGGGAGCGGGTGGCGATCCTCGCGCCGCAGGGCCTCGACTACGTCATCGCATACTTCTCCGCGATCAAGGCGGGCAACATCGCCGTCCCATTGTTCGCGCCCGAATTGCCCGGCCACACGGAACGTCTCGAGACGGCGCTGCGCGATTCCCAACCGAGTGTCGTGCTCACGACGACGCCGGCGCGTGAGGTCGTCCGGGCGGCGTTGGAGGCGCTGTCGCTGGATCCGTCGCCGCACATCGTGGCCGTCGATGAGGTGCCCGACGCGGAGGGGGAGGCGTTCATCCCGGTCGAACTCGATGTGGACGACGTGTCTCATCTGCAGTACACCTCGGGGGCGACACGGCCACCGGTCGGCGTGGAGATCACGCATCGCGCGGCGGGGACGAATTTGGTGCAAATGATCCTGTCGATCGACCTGCTGGACCGAAAAACCCGCGGCGTCAGCTGGTTACCGCTCTACCACGACATGGGATTGTCGATGATCGGCTTCCCGACGATCTACGGCGGGCACGTGACGCTGATGTCGCCCACCGCGTTCATCCGTCGACCGCAGCGGTGGATCCGTGCCATGTCCGAGGAGGCGCGACATGGCCGAGTGGTCACGGCCGCACCGAATTTCGCCTACGAGTGGACCGCACAACGTGGGCTGCCCGCGCCGGATGAGGACGTCGACCTCAGCGACGTGGTGATGATCATCGGGTCCGAGCCGGTCAGCATCGATGCCATCACGACGTTCAGTGAAGCGTTCGCGCCGTACAAGTTGCCAGCGACGGCGATCAAGCCGTCGTACGGCATCGCCGAGGCCACCCTGATGGTCGCGACCACCGATCCCGCCGACGCACCGACGGTGGTGCACCTGGATCGCGAGCAGCTCGGCGCGGGTCACGCGGTCCGCGTAGCCGACTCACCCAACGCGGTAACGCAGGTGTCGAGCGGCCGTATTGCGCGCAGCCAATGGGCGGTCATCGTCGACCCTGCCACCGAGTCTGAGGTAGGGGACGCCGAAGTCGGCGAAATCTGGTTGCACGGCAACAACATTGGCCGCGGCTATTGGCGCCGACCGGACGAGACGCAGCGCACGTTCGGCGCCAAACTTCAGTCCCGCTTGGCTGAAAACAGCCACGCCGAGGGAGTGCCGATCGCGGGCACGTGGCTGCGGACCGGGGATCTCGGGGTGTATCTCGACGGTCAACTCTACGTCGTCGGCCGGATGGCCGATGTGGTGAGCATCGATGGACGCAGTCACTATCCGCAGGACATCGAGGCTACCGCCGCGGCGGCCTCGCCGATGGTGCGCAAGGGATACGTCGCGGCCTTCTCGGTGGGGCAGGACGGTGACGAGCGCCTGGTGATCGCCGCCGAACGCGCGGCGGGCACCAGCCGCATCGACCCTGCGCCAGCGCTCGATGCGATCAGATCCGCTGTGGCACAACGGCATAGGGTCACCGTCTCCGATGTGCGCCTGGTGCCCGCGGGCGCCATTCCGCGCACCACCAGCGGCAAGCTGGCTCGCTGGGCGTGCCGCAAGCAGTACCTCAGCGGGCGTCTGGGTCAGCACTAGCGGCGATGCGGGCAGAGGCGTCAGCGAGCACGGGCTCGCCGTGACCGAAGCCCGCGATCTGCGCCCTTGTTGCGGCGAGTTTCTCAAGTGAGCGGATCGCGGCGCTCCGATCGGTGTTGAAGACGCCGAGGATTACCTGCCCGTGGAACTCGGCCACTGCGTCGCCGGTGAGCAACGCGTCGGCGGCGGGCAGATACAAAGCGATGCTGCCAGGGGTGTGACCCGGCACGCTGATGACGCGTGCGCCGCCCGCGAAACCCAGGACGTCGCCGTCGCGCACGGTGCGGTCGACGCGACACGGAGGTCCGTGCGGCGGCTCATCGAAGTCGGCCCGAATCGTCCGCTCGAAGTCGGTCAGCTGGGGAACGGGGCCGCATTCGACGCCTTGCACATACGGCGAATCCTCAGCCCCCGCAACCACTTCAACGTCGGACCAAGTCGCGATCTTGGCGGCGGACCCAGCATGGTCCTCGTGAAAGTGGGTGAGCACAATACGTTTCACGTCACCGGTTCGTCTGCCAAGCGTGGTCAAGGCGTCGGCGATCAACCCGGCGCTGTCCGGCCAGCCGGTGTCGACCAGCGTCACGTCGTCGGGCTCCACCCAGAGATAACAGTTCAGCAGATGTGCCTGACCGCCGGGGATGCGGAGCCGGTACAACGACGGCGCCATCTGCAGAAGATCGGGTCGCGACATGGCCTCGAGGTTATCCACCAATGGTCAATGCGACAGCCACTGCCGAACTGGTGAGCCAAGCACCTGGTCGAATCGCCAACTCGGCGCGCTCGGAGTCATTCGCGGCGCACGATGAGGTGTCCATTGCGTCGACCGGAAAGCAGTACGTCGAGACTGTCGCAATGCCGCTGCGCGGGACACGGTCGGTGCTGATTCGGGTGGTCGAGTCCGATCCGCCGCAGCGGCTGGTCACCGATGGCGATCTGCCATTGTTGTTGCCGCGCATGGAGATTGAGTTCCGAAACATCGACGCGAACTCCTGCGAAGTCGCATGGCGGATGCTGAGCCGCGCGGAGAACGCCGTGGTCCGCTGGACCGTGCTGCCGTTTGCCCGATTGGCGATGGGCAGGCGGGCAAGAACAGGTCTGGGCAAGCTCAAGGAGCGACTCGAAGCCGGCGACGCAACCGCTCCTGGACCTGCGATGTGCGCGTCACCACCAACTTCGACCCGCAGTTCGCCGTCGAGGAGAAAGAACGTCTCGTCCTCGGCCAGATGCCGATGCACGGGACTGGCGTAACCGCGTTCACCCCGGTGCTCCAGGACGTCCAGCGCTCCGGCTGTCGCGGCCCCGCTCGCGCGGACGCGGACCAACGCACCCAGGAACCACACCGCCTGTTGAATCTCGGGTGTCAGCACTGCGGGAGCGGCCGGCTCGTCGTTCCCGTGAAACGTCATGCCTCAATCAGACACCAATCTCGGCAGTACAGGCTTAGCGGCCCCGCCAGTTGGGCTTGCGCTTTTCCCGCCAGGCCAGCACGCCTTCTGCGGCGTCCTCGGTCGCCGTGGCTACCTTGCGCATGGTCTCGCCGAAACGGACCGACTCGATCCAGCCCATGTCGGCGGTTCGCCACGCCACTTCCTTGGTTGCGCGCTGAGCCAGGGGAGCGGCCTGGGTGAGGGTGCGCGCCCACGACCGCGCCTGCGCCTGTAGTTCGTCGGGCTCGACGAGCTTCCAGACCAGCCCAATCTCCTTGGCCCGCTGGGCATTCATCGGCTTACCGGTCAGCAGCAGCTCCATCGCATCGGGCCACCTGACCCGCCGAGGCAATCGGATGGCCCCGACGATGGTGGGCACGCCGATCGATACTTCGGGGAAGGAGAAGCTCGCCTCGGTGGTGGCAATCACGAAGTCGCAGAAGAGAACTCCCGTCAGCCCGTAGCCGATACAGGGTCCGTGCACAGCGGCGATGGTCGGCTTGAAGAGTTCCATGCCGCTTTCGAACGAGTTGATCGTCGGCTTCTCCCAGAACGTGCCGCCGAACGTGCCGACCGACCCCTCACCGTCCTTGAGGTCGCCGCCGGCGCAGAACGTGCTGCCGTTGGCGGTCAGGATGCCGACCCACGCGTCTTCGTCGTCGCGGAACCGGTCCCAGGCGGCGTTGAGCTCCTGGCGGAGCGCGCCGTTGATGGCGTTGCGAGCCTCGGGCCGGTTGAGCGTGATGGTCGCGACGTGATCTTCGAGTTCATAGGTGACGAGGCTCATGAGGGCACCCTAATTGCGCGTTACGCTGGATCGCCCATGCAGGTACTGACCGCTTCCGCCGGTTTCGGTCACACGGACTGCGAGCGCATCGTTCCAGCGGCGCTGGCGCAGCCCGTGCTGGCCCTCACGAGCCTGGCGTATGTCGTCGCCGGGCTCGTGGTGCTGTATTGGGCGAGGCGGATCAGTGCGCCGCTGACCAAGGGCACCGCAGTGGCCCTGATAGCGGTAGGCGCAGGCAGTTTCGCCTACCACGGGCCGCAGCCCTCGTGGGCGCAGGTCGTGCACGACGTGCCCATCGTCGCACTGGGAACGGTGTGTCTCGTCGGCTTCGTTGTCAGCGTTCGCCGGGGGGAGTGGTCGACGTGGTTGGCGCCGGCCGGGATCATGGCGCTGGCGCTGATCGCCTACGCCGCGGGGCGCTCCGGCTCGCCGCTCTGCCGACCTGACAGCCTGTGGCAGTACCACGGCGCCTGGCATGTGCTGTCCGGCGCCGCCGTGATCTTGGCCGCCTTCGCCATGGCGCCCCGCGCGATGAAGTTTCGTGCCGCGGGCGGTCGGTATAGGCATGGCTGAGGAGACCCTCGTCGCGAGCACGACCATCAACGCGTCGGCCGAAACAGTGTTCGACCTGCTGGCGGATCCGTCGACGCACGCGGCGATCGACGGCACCGGATGGGTGCTGGAGCCTGTCGACCCCACGCCCCTCACCGACGTCGGCCAGGTTTTCCGGATGGGGATGTACCACGAGAATCACCCCAACAAGCACTACGAAATGGCGAACCGGGTCGAGGTGTTCGACCGGCCGCGTGTCATCGCCTGGCAGCCCGGCGCGGAACCTCGCCATATCCCGGGCCGCGAAGCGAGCGACGACAGCACTGTCGAATACGGCGGATGGATCTGGCGTTACGACCTCGAACCGGTCGGCCCCGGTCGAACCGAGGTCACGCTGACCTACGACTGGTCGCGAGTGCCGCCGCAGCACCGCGACATCGCGTTCCCGCCGTTCCCGCCCCAGCACCTGGACAACTCGCTGAAGCATCTGGCAGAGCTGGCCGAACGGCACACCAGTCGGTCAGGTGCCGCTGTCGACTAGGTCGAAAACCATGAGAGCGTGTGCGAACGGCCGCGGTGTGACGCCCACTGGGCCGAAGGGGTGATCGAGTGTGTACACGAGGTACAGAAGCAAGCCAAGCAGGACGGTCACCGCACTCACCAGCATCATGTGACCGCGGTCGCTTCGGAGTCGCATCAAGCTGGTGAGCAGGATGAGCACGGCCCCACCGAAGATCAACGAACACCACAACAGCGGCGGTATCCGTGGTTTGGCGTCCACGATTCGCGTGCTGCGATCGGACGCCAAGGTGGTCAGTTCGCTAAGGAAAGCTTGATTGATCGGGTTGGCCGCGACGCCGGATTGCCCTCTGCCCACGATGCGATACATATCGGCGATCGCAGCTCGGCCCTCGTTGCGAATGTGGCCGAATTCCTGCTTGCCCCATTCGGGACCTTGGGTGGCTTCGGCGTACCTGCGCAGCTGTTCACGTAGCTGTGATTGCTCCGGCTGCGGCATCGCGATCGTCTGTCGGTACATCGTCATCAACGTTGACGCTTCATTGGCGACATTGACCTCCGCCGAGAGGAATTGCTGCCACCCGACGACGACGGTGAAACCAAGAAGCGCACCGTAGACGAGACCGACGACCGTCAGGAAGGGCGACAGTATCGAGTTGTGCTCCGGGCCCGTGTCACGCGAAACGATGCGGCTCGACAGCCATACGCTCGCCACCGCGATCAGCACGGCACCGACGACGACGATGGCCAGAAGAAGCCAAGCGCCGAGTACCCCGAGGTCACCCATCGGATCAGCATGTCAGCAAATGTCAAATCACAGCACCAGATGTGTCTAAATACGACGGTCAAAGATGCTTGGTGGCCTCCCCGCGCGAGAGCGGGCTTAGTGCGGGGTGCGCGTCGACGAATACGCGCACCCAGTCGGGGTCGGTCTTGGCGTACTCGCGTAGTGCCCAGCCGATTCCCTTGCGCAAGAAGAAGTCCGGGTCATCGAGGTTGGCCTCGATGCAGTGGGTGAGTAGCTCGACGTCGGTGTCGCGCTTCGCGCCGAGCTGGCAGATGATCGATGCCCGCCGCTTCCACCGGTCGGTGTCCTCGCTCCACTCGCGCATCAGCGGTGTGACTGCGCCGGGGTAACGACGCAGCAAGAGGCCGATGCGCTTGCTGGCCAGCTCGTCGACGAAGTCCCACCACGCCCCGGTGACAATCAGCTCCTCGTACAGCGGCAACCGGCTGGGTTCCTGCCACTTGGTGTAGCGGCGATACCCGGTGAGATCCACTGCCATGTAACGCTCTTCCCGGTACTCCGCGCCATGCCACAGCTCGAGCACCGTGGCAACCCAGACGTCGACATCGGCCAATGGATGCTCGACGAACAACCGCGCCGCGAGTTTCGCCCGGGCCGGCTTCTGCACGCCGCGAAAGGGCATGTCGGACTTCATGTAACGCTGCATGTCGGGCGCCTTGGCGGGATCCGCGAGTGCGGCCAGACCGGCCCGGACCGCATTGACCAGGCCGGCGTCGAACTGTCGGGGCACGCGGTCATTCTGCAATAGGCACACAGAACCGATATGTGCGACGATGCCAGGGCCCGAACGGAGAGGACCGCCGAGTAATGACTGCAGCGAAGTTCGCGATCGCGGGCATGAGCATTGTCGGTGCGCTGTTGGCGGCCGCAGTCCCAGCGTCAGCCGATCCGGCGGCACCCACGCCCGCGCCATCGGACTCGACAGCAGCGGCGCCCGGCCAGCCCGTGGTGCTGCCGCCGGACGAACTGGCGGCTCCGCCTGCGCCGCCGCCCGCCGGCCCGCCGCCGGTACCCGAGATGGCGAACCCGGTGTACGGCTCCGGCCAATCCGGATCGGGCCCGCTCGGGACTCTCAGGGATCTATGGCATCAGGCCCACGATCCCAACGGGTTCCACGGCCCCACCGGACCCGTCGCCGCGCCTCCACCCGGGGCCGGCCCGCCGCCGCCTCTGCCTCCGGGGTACGTGTCGATGAACGCGCCGGGCTCCGAAACTCCCGTTGCGGCACCGGATCCCGGTGCGGGGCCGCCGCCGGGCGGCCCGGCGCTGCCGCCCGGGTACTACCCGTTGGACGGGCCTCCGCCTCCTGGGTATGAGTTTCAGTCGCCGACCGCGCCACAACCGCCGGCGCCGCCGGGACGCTAGCTCGACGCGTCGAGAATCTTGATCGCGAAGACGAGGCTGTCGCCGGGCTGGATTCCGGCGGCGGGCTGACCCTCGGGGTAGCCGTCCGCAGAGGTCATCGCGACCGCGACGGTGGACCCGACCTTCTGCCCGGCGATCGCCTTCTGGAAGCCCGGCACGACCCCGTCGAGCGGGAAATCGACGGGCGCACCCGTTTCATAGCTGCTGTCGAACACTGACCCGTCGCGACCATTGACACCCATGTAGCAGACCGAGACCGTCGCCGTGTCCGCGACGACCGGTCCGTCTCCGGCCTTCAGGGTGTGTACCTGGGTTTCGGTCACGCTGAACGGTGCTTCCACCTTGATGTTCGGCGCCGCCGACTCCGTGGATCCGGTCACCGCGACGCTGCCGGTGGCCCCGGGCAGGGTCCACTCGGGTGTGCCGCTGTCTTGCGGCGGCGTCGATGGGCACGCACTGGCCGCGGTTGCCGTCTCCACGATGGACGGCGGCGTGAACACATCGGAGACCGCGGGTGTCGTGGTGGTCGACGACGTTTCGGTGTCGGAACCGCACGCGGCGAGCGTCAGGACGAGGGACGCGGCACCGGCCGCGAGCGCGACGGAAGAAGACAGGCGAGAGGAATTCATCGTCGCCACGCTACCTGGCGCTGCGATGGGAGCTACGCCGGCCGAAGGATCGCGACGAGGAAGTCGGAGTCGTCGGTGAACGGTCGCAGATCCCAGGTCGACAGCAGCAGATCTGCAGTGAACCCGGCTTCTGCCGCGTCGTCGAGGAATTGGTCGAACTCGTAGTCGCGGCCGGCGCCGAAGCCGATGACCGCCCGCCCGTCACCGGTGAGGTGGGCGCGCAGGCGGGTCAACACACGGACGCGGGTACTCGGAGCAAGGAATGTCATGACGTTGCCGGCCGAGACGACCAGATCGAACGGCTCGGTTATGCCGCGCGCGGGCAGGTCGAGTTCGGCGAGGTCGCCGACGAGCCAGCGGGGTCCAGGATGATCGTGCTCGGCTGCCTCGATGAGGACCGGGTCGACGTCGACGCCGACGACGTGGTGGCCCGCCGCGGCCAGATAACCGCCCAACCGGCCGGACCCGCAGCCGGCATCGAGGATTCGCGCGCCGCGGGGCGCCATCGCGTCGATCAGCCGCGCCTCGCCGGCCAGGTCCTCACCGGCGCGCGCCAGCGACCGAAACCGTTCGATGTACCAGTGGGAGTGGCCGGGATCGGCCGCGACCTTCTGCATCCAGATGCTCTGCTCGACCATGCTGGCATTGTCGCAGCGGCAATTAAGTAGCCCCCGCAGAGTACGCCCACCATGATCCTGCCGAAGGTAGAAGGGGTTCCGTCGGTACAGGCAAACTCAGGGCGTGGAGGGTGGGCCGGTAGATCAGCTCTTGGATGTTGCCGTCGAGTGTCCGGCTCTCCCTCTCTGCCAACCTGGGTTGAGGCACCCGCCCCCT
>NZ_PIZU01000024.1 GCF_002838065.1 Mycobacterium hubeiense
GGTGGGTGGTCGAGGGGAACTCGCCGCGATTCACCCTCGACACCGGTGACGGGCTCAACCATGTCCTGGCCGGAGCCATCGCCATCCGCGACCCAGTCTGGAACGAGGGCTACACCAAGATGCTCGACATGGGCCACGGCACGGCGGTCGACCGAGTCGCGGCATTCCAGATGGGTTTCGTGACCGGGGGGCCGGCCTGTTCGGCGATCACCATCGACGATGTGGACCGGCGGCGCGGTGAACTGCCGATGTTGCTCACCGACGACAACGGTCAACGCCAGACCGGTGAAGCGCCGATCAGCGAACAAACCCTGGCGACAGTGATGGAGGCGATGGGCATGCTGTTCAACCCCGAGCACCCGCCCACCTTGAGTCTCAACCCGCCCGAATGCCCGGATGCGGCGGCGCATCCGCCGGCGTTCTACTGCCCCGCCACCAACACCATCGGCGTGAATCTGCCCGTGCTGAAGAAGATGGGGGCGGCGGCCAACGAAGTCGACGACCAAGTGCTGGTGCAAGGAGACAACACCGCGCTGTCGATCGTGATGTCGCGCTACGTCCAGGCCGTCCAACACCAACGCGGGCTGGCCCTCGACACCGCCGCCGCCGCGCTGCGCACCGCATGCTTGACCGGCTCTGCACAACGCGACATGGTTCACCCGCTGCAACTGAAGTCGGGCAACAACCTTCTGCTGACTGCCGGCGATCTCGACGAGGCCGTGGCCGGGTTGCTCACCAACGGCCTTGTGGCCAGCGATGTCAACGGTGACACCGTGCCCGCCGGATTCAGCCGGATCCTGTCATTCCGGTCAGGCCTGGCCGCCAGCGCTGAACGCTGCTACGACCGTTTCCCGTGACCGGCGATCAGCCGGGCAGTCGGCGAACGATGCGGGTGACGACCTCATCGGCCTGGGCGGTGCTGTCGCCGTCCCCACACACAATCGCCTCCACAGCGACGTTGGACTGGGCTGCGACGACATGCCCGCACGATCGCGGCGGCTGCTCCTGACGTGTGATGGTGGTCGTGGCCCGGCCGTCGACCACGGTGGTCGTCTCGCGCACCCAGTGTTGAGTGGTGCTGCCGCTGGTCGTCGAAAACGGCTGGCCCGCTGGGCATTTGTCCCAGAGGCGCGCAGCGTCGGCGACAACCCGCGCAGACAGTTCCGGGTCGGCGAACACGGAGATCAGCTGCGACACCGACTGGCCGCGCGCACCGCGATTGGCGTCACCCACGGTGGCCTGTGAAGCCCCATAGGGAATCGTGCCCTGAAACAGAATCGTGTAGGCGCACGCTCGTGGCTCGATGCCCTCACCGGATTCGTCAGGCGAGGTATAGGACTTCACCTGGCGCATATCGGTGTCGGAGACGATCGCGCCGAGCTCGGAGCGCTTGAGCCGCCAATCACCGAGTGCGTCGGCGGTCACCAGTGTCGTCGCCGGCGCGGGCATCGGAGGTTCGGAGTGCTGGGGCTGATGGATAGAGACCGCCTGGCCACCGGTCACCGAGGTGCACCCCGCGAGCACCAGCGCAGCGCTCAGCGCGGCGCCGAGCGGAGATAACCGCCGCATCCAGGCCTCCCTCCACGCGGTGCTCCTCGTCAAGTGTCCCCGCCGGCGCGCGCGACCGCCGCACACCCCCGCGTCCGGCGCGCGCAGACCGGCCCGAACGCCCAGGCCCGTGTGGCCGGCGGGGACGGTTCTCGAGGATGGTCGCACCGGGGCGGTTGGGGATGCAGGTGCTGGCGCGTGGAGCTCGGCACAGACCCATGACGATCCTCCGCTATGGCGGGAGCCCCCGGAATTGCCGTCCGGATCAAGCAGCGGATATGGCAATGGTTCACCGGTCTCGGCATCACTCAACTCCGACAAGGCCTGATCCTGGCCATCCTCGCCGTCACCGCACTGTTCGGCGGCCTGGACACCGTCAATACCAAGGTCACCGAGGTCAAACCGGGCAAGGAGTTCAACGACGGAGCCCTCACAGTCACCGTCCATAGAGCCACCCTGGTGACCCAACTGACCGCCGGCGATCGCGTCCTGCTCAAGGCCGATCCCGGCGCGCAGTTCCTGGCGGTGGTGGCCACGGTGAAAAACCCCGGGAACCGTTGATGTGCCGCTCACCGAGGAGCTCGACCTTCGCGGCGAGCCCGACGCCAAATGGATCGGCGCCATGCGCCTGGCCGACGGCACCCGCACCGCACGGCTGGGCCCGGGACTGACCGACGAGCTCGCGTTCGTGTGGCAGCTGCCCGCCGACGCGCTGCGCGCCGGGGATTCGGTCACGCTGCGGGTCTGGAAGCAGCAATACCGCGAACTGATCGTCCCCTACGGCAAGGGCTGGATCGACAGCCTCACCGATTACGGACAAGTCGTCATACCAGTCGGGAGCCGGCAGTGAAACCGTTGCGGCCCATGCTGCGCCGCGCAGTGCGCCCCGCCACCGCCGTCGGCGCCATCGTCGCCGCGGCCGCGGTGTGGCACCATCTGCCCGCCAGCACCGACATCTACGCCCCGTTCGAGGTGCGCGGCGTCATCGGAGTGCCCACCACGGGACGCGGGATATCGGCCACCGTCACCGGGGTGCGGATCTCCAAAACGATCACCGTCGATTCCGTGCTGGCCCGCGTGCCGATACCGGCGGCGGGAATCTGGGTCCTCATCGACACCACCCTCGCCTCGGGCCCTCACGCCGAAATCCCTGACGCCCAGCTCATCGTCGGCCCCAACACCTACAGGCCGACCGACCGGCTGCCGATTGGCAACGCCCTGGGCGATCAGCTTCAGCCCGGGTTCACCAGCCGCGGCGCCTGGGTGTTCGACGTCGACCCGAAGCTTCTCGACGCCGCCGGCACCACCCTGCACCTCCAGATCTGGGTGGGCGACGGGCGACTCGACTCGAGGCTCGACATCAGCATCGATCGCACCGACTCGCGGGTCAGCACGCTCGACACCACGGCGCTGCAACGACCGATCCGGGCGGCGTCATGACCGCGCCGCGTCGCGGGCCGGTGCTGTGGCAGCGCAACATCGTCGGCGCAGTCGCGACATGCGCGGCGCTGGCAGTCCTGGCCGTCGTCGACTTCTGGCCGCACTGGTCGACCTACCGCAGCACCCAAGTGCCGCAGCGGATTGCCGCCCCGCGCGCCGCGATCACCCTCGACGGCCAGACCTGGCAGCTGCAGACGGTGCGCCACCTCAGCGACACCCCTGGCCGTCTCGGGCCGCCGATGGCGGCCGGTGCGGTGTTCACCGTCGTCACGATTGAGCGGTCCGGCACCGACGAGGGACAGCCGTGCGAGGCGGTGCTCACCGATGGGACCCGCCGCTGGACGTCTGTTTCACTGGTGCTCGGCCCAGCCGAGCACAGCGCCGGCATCACCACCCACTGCAGTTTGCCGGGCGCGTTGCGGGTGGCGTTCGAGATTCCCAGCGACGCGGTACCGACCGCGCTCGACATCACCGACTCTGGTGGGGGAATCCTTGTGCGGCTGCAGCTGTAGGTGGCGTGGTGGCCGCACGCACGTGCCACACGCAGTAGGCCAACGTGGTGGCGATCAGACAGATCCGCAGCGGCTCGATCAGCAGATGTGACCCCATGATCAACGGGTCGCGCACACCCAACCAAAACGTCCACGGATGCGGGCCTAGCAGCCACGCGACGCCGCGGAACAAGTACCCGGGGCCGGTCTGGTTGCCGTAGAAACTGCCGGACATGTCCAGCCACGCCAGGACCAGGTAGGCCAACACATACAGCGACAGTCCCAGTAGGCCGCCGTGGGCGATCAGCCGGCCCGAGTCGACGACCGGGCGGAACTTGCCCAGCTGCTCGGTGGCGTGCGCGCGAGTCTTGGTGCGCACCGCAGACGGCACCATCTCCCAGTGGGTTTCGAAACGCTCCCGGGGCTGGGTGGCGCGTTCGATGACCATGTCGGCCCGCCGCCCGACGACCCGACGTGCGGCCGCGCGCCAGTCGGCGGTTTCCATCGACACCCGGTAAACGATTCCGGCCACCGCCAGCCACAGCAGCGGGATCGCGGCGCCGCCGAATGCGGTACTCAGCGCCCACATCACGCCGTCCCACATCTTCTCCAAGAAGTTCACGTGGGAAAACACGTCGGAGCGGACCTGGTTGAACCACACCACGATCCGACGCTCGGAAATCCATGCGGCCGGGTTGATCAGCAGCGTCAAACCTTGGTTGACACTGAAGGTCAACGCCAGAAACACCCACAGTGCATCGACGTAGACCCGCACGCCTTGCATCCACACCGGCAGACGCGCGCTGACCCGGCTCAACACCAGCCGCACCACCAGCGCGGTGGCGATCAGCACCCAGGTGGTGGTGCCCACCGGCAGCGTCTCTGGGTGCAGCTCCAGGTTTTGTCCGGGTGTGAACGACTCTTCGAGGCGGTAGTCCAGCGAGCGTGACTCGAAGGCCAGCCAGTCCTCTTTGAACATCTGCCATGCCAGGTAGATGGCGAAGAACGGCACGATCACCGTGGTGAACAAATCCACCCGGCGTGACGGCCGCGACGGGTCGGGGGCGAGTTCGGGAAACGCTGGCCGCAGCACCAGAAAAATCGCCACGAACGACCCCAGCCGCGCCATGCCAGCCAACGGCATGATCAGTGACGCCCACAAGTCGTTGTCGTGGCCGGCCCAGGCTGCCAGCTCGATCACGCCGCGCCGGGCCAGCAGCCCCAGCAAGTACAGCGCCGCCAGCTGCGGCCAATACTGCAAACACACGGTCATCCGCCGCAGCACGTAGCGCACCGCCACATCGTAGAGGGGCCATCACGGGCCGATCGCCCGAGCCGACGGCGACCCGATCGGGCGGTAGCCAGGCGTGCAGCGGGTGCAGGGTGGGTTGGCACGCGTCGCCGCCGCGGCGCTGAGGAACCCAGAAAATGCTGCTGCGCAAAAGACACGGGCGTGCGGTGTCGACGTCAACAGAAATGTTCGCCCAGTGCCCCACACTGATAGGCATGACCGAGGACTTCCACACCGACGTCGAGTCGCGTGACTGGTATATCGCATCGCTCAACGGCCGCGACGTCGTCAACGTGTCACTGCGCAAGGTTCGCCGGCCCGGACAGGTGATGCGGGCATGGGGGTGGCGCGGGTTTCGCGTGTTCGAGCGCCCGGCGACGATTCGCAACTACAAGTACGGCCTCGACTGCTTGCCGTGGCACGTGTGGCGAGTTAAACCACTGAACCCGATAGCTTTTGAAGTGGCACCCGATAGTCACGGGCGGTCGGTGCTGTGGACCCGCGGATTGTGCGTCGACGCGCTGATGCATGAAGGATACGAGTTCGGCGCCAACGGTCGTGAAGTCAAACGCTTCCTCGATCACCTGGCCGGTCTGGACGCACCGCCCACCGACACCGCCCCTGAGCAGATGACCGAATACCGCGCAGCGGTACGGGATTTGGCCAAGACAGCGCTGACCCCGCAGCTGCACGACTTCCGGTGGATGGCCAACGATTACTTGGAACACCGTGCACGGTGGTGGGATTTGCCGCTGCAGCACACGGAGCGTGGACGAGAAGTGTCCAACATCGTCAACGCCCTCGTCGCCGGCCGCGACCTTCCGGCCGCGGTGGCCGAATGGTGGGCACTGCCGCCACGCCACGTGCTCGGCACGCTGTAGCCGAACGCGCAAGGACAGGCCCGGCCCCGCCAAGTGCCAGGGCTGGATCAGCTTGCTTTAGATGGTGTAGATCTGGCCGGCCGGTATCTGGCTGCCGACTTCAGCGATGTCACCGGCGTGATCGGTGTCGGTGGTCGTCACGCTGGTGACCGCGGCCTCGGATCCGCCGGCATGGGTCGTCGAGCTGGCTGAGGTGGCGGTGGTGGCAGCGGTGTCGTACTGGGGCAGAGCGATCTCGGCAGCCTGCACCGCGGCGTCGAAGGGGCTGGAGGGAAGCGAGCCGGCAGTCGTGCCCGGAAGTGAGGACGCGGCGTTGGTCGGCGCATCGGCGCCGGCCTTGGCGGCCACCTGGGCGCCCTCTGCGATGAGCGTGTGTGCTTGCACGGGCTCGGCGTAGAGCGGTCGGCCGGACGGGCTGGGGCTGGCGGTGTCGGTAACGGCGGGCATCAGAACTTCCTGTCCAGGGTTGAGCGTGCGCACACGGTCACGGGTGTGGCGACGGTCATGGCAACCATGATCGCAGCCGCCATGGGGTGATGGCCAGCCAAGTGGCAAAGATAGCTGGACATGGTGTCGCGTAATACACGCAAGCGGGCCTGTCGGGCGCGGCTAGTTCGGATCATATTGATATTGGTCGTTCGAGGAAGCCCGGCTAAACCGTTGTGGCGAAAGAATAGGGAAATAGTCGGCTCAGTGTGCGCACTATGCGGTGAATTACTGCTGTGCTGCGAATCCGGGGTAAATGCAGTATTCGCGTAACAGGCAACAATGTGAACGATTATCCGAAACCGGCAGTGGTCCAGTGTCGGCGGCTGGGCCGTCAAACCGTTTCCTGCGCAGGCGGGTGGTGGAGTGCGGGTTCACGGGTGGTGGCGTCGGATCAGGACACACAACCGGGCCGAACTTGCCCCAGAAAACAGCTAGACCCCCTGCTCCACGGGAGTGGGGGGTCTGCGCATACAACACGACACCGACGCGCGGGTGGCGGAATCGCCGCGCGGGGCAAGCCCTTAGATGTGGCGCGTGGGTGGCGGAGTGGCTTGCGTGGCGGCGGCCAGGGCGCGCAACTCATCGGCGGTGAACTCGTTGATATCGCCGGCGATCAGCCGGCCGGCGCGCACCGGGTCGAGCTGCAGGTGGTGGGCGGTTTCCTCGGTGCTCCAGCGGCGCCGGGAGATCAGTTGCTGCAGCGCATAGAGCAGTTCCGCGCTGGCCTGGAGCTCGTCGGCCTCGGCGGGGGTGGTGAGCGCGTCCCAGACGCGGCTGTAGGTCACCATGCTTCTAGCCTATCTGGCGGTACCGCTGTTGACCCAGCCGAATGTCGCTGGCCGGGGTGGTGTTCGACTTCTTCTGAAAGCAGTGAAGGACCCAGATGGTGTCGGGGTCGACCGTGGGAGCGACAAGAATGCGAAACCACACGCCGTCGCCGTTGATGACAAGCTCGATGCAGCCCTTGCCGACGCGCGGCATCGGTTTGGAGCCCGCCGGTGTTTCGCCGTTCTGCATAAGAAAAAGCTGGTATCCGGCCAGCTTCATAATCGCTTTGGGAAATGACTTGAGGTCGTCGCGGGAGCGGCCGATAAACCCGATGCGCTTCATGAGGATGAGTTTATGGAGGGGTACCGACAAAAATTCGTCACCAAAGATCGCCATGGGATGTAAGCGGGTAAATGAAATCGCCGTTAGTGAATTGCAGAAGTCTGCGCGGAGTGCTTTAGCTGCTCAGGCTCGGCCGGCGGCGCCGGTGCGGTGAGATCGGGTGGCCGCCGCGGGAGTGGCCAACGACGGGGATGGTGTCGTCGCCGGGTTCGGCATCGGGTTGCCAGTCGGGTTCAGGTTCGGGCTCGGGCAGTGGTGTGCGGCGTCGGCGGACGTTGGCGGGAGGCCGATCCAGGGTGGTGCAGTGTTCGGCGATGCCATCGCGCAGTTGTTCGGCCACGGTGCCCAAGGTGGCGTCGGGGATGTCGGCAGCGGCCGTGCTGATGGCGGCGGGGAGGTCGGCGGCCATCTGGCGGGTCCGCTCGACGAGCCGGTCGGGATCGGTACCGGCGTTGACCGCGAACTTCTCGATGTGGCGCAGATTGACGTCGCGGAACATGCTGTGTCCGGCGATCGGCATGGCGACGCGGGCCAGTCCCGACCTCGGGTCAGGGTTGTAGGGCAAGACGCTGGCCACGTCATAGACGGGGGCCAGGGCCACGTGGTCGCCGGCCAGGATCACGCTGTAGTTCTTGGCGTGGGCGTCGGGTGCTCCGCACAAATACTGCGCCACAACGGCATCGGTGAACCGGTCGACGTCGGTTTGGGTGGCGCGCCGGCCCAGCATCTGGGCGATGGCCACCGCTGACGGGCCCCCGTCGGAGGCGTACTTCTTGTGTGGCCACACGCCCAGCGCCTGGCACATGTCTTCCTGGTGGATGCGCACGACCGTGCCGTCGGGGTTGATGATGCGGTCGTAGCGTTGCACGACGATCGCCGGGGTGCCGTCGAACTCGTGGTAGGCCGTCTTGGCGGCGTGAATGCCGATGAGCCCGAATGCTTTCTGGCACAGGTGCTCGTTGAGGGCCTGCGCTGGAAAGCGGGTGATTCCCGGTTTGACGATGTGGGTGCTGGGGGCGTTGCCGTGGGTGTATGCCCAGCCGTCGTTGGTGGCGGCGAGGGTGAATTTGGACTGTGCACCGGCCAGGCTCCAGCGGTCCTGGTCGCGGGTCCAGTGATCGGACTCGGTGTGCAGCTGGCGCAGACGTGCGCCGATGTCGGCGTCGGTGACAGGTTCGAGGTGCCCGGTTTGGGTGAGCAGCTCCTTGATCGCAGCTGCCGGTGCCAGCTGCACCGCTCCGGCGCAGTCACGGCCGAGGTGTTCGAGCAGCGCTGAGGAGTTCTGCGGTGAGACGTCGAACTCGCGTGCCCACCGTTCGCGCACGCGTGCGTCGTCGGGCAGCAGACCGGCCAGCCATGGGGCGGTGATGCGGTGGCCGTAGACGTGGCCGGCGCGCACGGGTAGCGACAAGGACAGCGGCGTGCGCGATCCGGTGGCGTAGTCGTCGGTGTAGGCGAACTGGGGGCGGCCGAAGTCGTGGGTGACCACACCGGCGACTTCGCCGTTGAGAACGACGGCGAGAGCAGAAGTCATCGGCGGCGGCGGGGTGTGCGCGTAGTCGTCTGATCAGATCCAGTGCGGCTTTCTCGCCGGTGTTGGGCGGCTTCTTCGGGATGACCGACAGTCGGTAGTCCAGGGCGTCGGCGACGGCGACGACGGCGGCGATTTCACCGTGCGGGTGGCCGGATTCGATGCGGCTGAGAAGTTGGCGCGATACGCCGGCCCGGCGGCCGACTTCGTCTTGGGCGAGGCCGGCCTTGAGTCGGGCGTTTCTGAGCTGCGCCCCGATTTGGGCGAGCTGTTCGTGCACGTCAAAAGCCATGACGGAATGGTACCATAACAAGCTCAATGATGGTAGCGAACCGTAACATCACCCTCATCGGCTGCCCCGCCGCTTGCTGCGTCTGCGCTCGGTGAGGCTGGCTGTTTCGGCCAGACCCGTGATGTAGCCGTCGAACTCGTCTCGGTGCGCTTCGATCAGTGCCGCGATGGCGTGCAACTCGGCGGTGAACCGCTGGGCCTCGGGCTTGTGGCTGCGGTCGACGACAAAGTTGCACCCGCAGCGCTGGGCTTCGCGCCCAATCACCCCGATGGGATTGACCTCCCACTGCGCGGCGTGGGCAGCGGTGGTCCAACAGGTGATGCACACGGTGAACGCGGTCCGCCGCTTGCCATGCTGCTCGATGCGGGCCTTCAACTCGTCGAGTGTGATGGTCGAGGCGACGTCGTTGGCGGATCTGCCGCACTCGGTGAGCCGCTCTGCGCGCCACGGCAACCCGGATCGGACGATGTGATCGAGGGGACCGGTTTCGGGCATCGTCATCGCACCAGGGCCAGCACCGACGACGGTTGATGCAGCGCGCCGCGCAGCACCTCCAGCCGTCCGTTGAGGTTGGCGGTCAGCTCGGCCAGCTCGGCTGCGCTGTTGGCGATCGTGTCCCGCTTCAGGTCGCTGCCGACGGCGTCGATGTGCAGTTGGCGCAGCGCGTCATCGGAGACACGTTCGGCGCTGAGCTGCAGTGCGTTGATCTCGGTGACGAGCGCGTCGATGGGAGCCAGTTGTGTGCAGTACTGGTCGAGTTCGACGACCAGGCCGACGAGCCGGTCCCACGCCTCATCGATCGCCGTGGTGATCTCACGGTGCCGGTCGGCTGCGGGCCCGGTGGTGTCGGTGGGAACGGCGGTGTCTGCGCTGATGCGCCAGATGCGGTGGGCGCGCGACCGGATGTCGCGCAGTGTGGCATCCAGGTCGATGCGGACCCGGTGGGTATCGAACAGTTCACTGTTCCATGCGGTGCTGGCGCGAATATCGGCGGCGATCAGGGTGGCGATGCCGCCCAGGTGGGGTTCGCGCCACACCGCCGCGGCAGCACCAGGTTGGCTGGCCCACTTCCAACGCTGATCCCACTGTCCTTGAAGGGTGTCGGCGTTGACGTAGGTCGAGAGCCGGGCCCGGCCCGGCCAGTCGGCGACGGCGCGCGACAGCTCGGCGTGCTCGGCGGCGGTGTAGCCGTCGAGAGCGCGGCGGTGTGAGGGCCGCAGCTGCGGATACCGGCCAAGGATGAGTGCGACGGCCGTGAGGGCGACCGTGAGCGCGATGACGGCGATGACTGCGGGAGTGGGCAGGACGTCGGTGACTACAGCCACCGTCGACAGTCCCCAGGTCACCGGCAGTGAGGCCAGCAGCGCGAGTTCACTTCCCGACATGGGGGGCTTGCGGGCCGGCGGCGCATAGGGAGCGCCAGACTCGCCGCGCGCGCTGCGCTTGGCTGCCAGGGACGTCGACAGCGCGGACTCGTCGATGATGCGTGACGGTGTGGTGGCCGCGAGCGCGTCGACGATCTGGCGGACGGTGTAGCTGTGCTTGATCCCGGTCTGCACTTGCGGCGCCAGCGGGATGTCGCGGTCGGGGTTGGCGTACTCCTCCAGATGCTGCGTCATGACCAGAGGTATATGCCGGCGATCGAGGCGTTCCGGTCATCGACGAGTACGGCCGCCGGCACGGTCACACCGCCGCCGAAGCCTGCACCGACGCAGCCGCGCCGGCGGCGAGTGCGGGTTTGTGCAACGCCTCGATGCTCTGGATCGCCTTGGCGGTCAAGCGTTCAGGGACGACCAGCCCGATCTGATCGAGGAACTCGCGAGCCTTGGCCTGGGCCTGTCTGGCGTTGTCTGACGGGGTCGCCGGGTCCATGGCCTGAGCCATGAGTTTGCGTGCCTGGTCGAGCTTGCGTTTCTCGTCGCCGTTGAGCTGCCGGTTGCCGTGGATCACGCCGATACGGCCTTTGCGGCGCGCGTTCTCGTCGGCGAGCCCGAACGCGTAGGCCGCGGCCGCCGCAGCGCGCGCGAACGCGGTGATCAGCTCGTCGTCGGTGGGTGCGGAGTCTGAGCGCAGCGCCAGGGCGTCGGCATAGGCGGCGTGGAACTTCGCGGTGGCCGGCTCGTTGACGTCGGCCAGCAGCGGGCGGGTGAAGTACACCGATTCGATGTCGCACTCGAACTCCCCCAGGAGGGTGGAGGTGCTGTCGAGGATGGCCAGGCTGTCGGCCCATCGCTGCCGCTGCGCGCGGCGCGCTGCTGTGGCCGCGCGCAGCCGCGACAGGCCCATCCATAGGAGGTAGGCGAGCCCGAGTGCTACTGCGACGATGGCGATCACGGCCGCGGCCTGGATCAGCCAGGTCCAATCGGTGGGCGGCGCCGGTTCGGTGGCGACCGGCGCCGTTGTCGGTGGGGCCACCGTCGACGTCGGCGCGGGCGGCGGTGGTGGTGGTGTCGTGGTGGTCGGATCGTGGGCGTCGCCTGCGTTGACGTGGCCGGTGATGATCCACTGGATAAGGGTCGGCATCAGCCAGAGCCCGAACGCCATCACACCGGCGCTGGCCAGCATGGCGAGCGCAGAGGCTGCCGATATGGAACCGGCGATGAGTCGGATGATGATGGTGGCGCTGTAGAGCATGACGATCCCGGGCAAGGCCAGCTTCATCACGAGAAGAATTGTCTCGATGGCCATGGATTGGATCGTGGTCAAGGATTCGGTGGCGGCCCACACGGTGGTGATCACAGTGGCGTTCCTTTCGAACTCGGCCGGATGCCGCTGACGGCGACGGTGAAGCCGGAGCGCAACCCGCACGGATTCTCGAGTCGACCGTGACAGGCCACACAATACACCGGATTAGGTGTATATGGTAGGTGGTGCGGGTGCGCGTCCGATCGGGGTTGGTGGCGGATCGCGGTGGACGGAAATCCCATGACCACAGGTATATGCCGCGGTTGCGGCGGATCTGGTCACCGCGGCTCGACCTCAATAGGTCAAGACTCGGTGCGATCGCGCAACATAGCCGGCCCCCGCGGCTGGCATGGTTCTGTAACAAGCTCGCGGGGTGTTGTGGTGCCATAACAAGGCGCGGCGCGGCGCGGCTGCTGCTCTCTCATTAATGTCCGCGAGGCAGCCGAGTTGCTCGGCATCCACGCTCGTCAAGTTCGCCTACTGGGTGCCCAACGTCAGCGGCGGCTGGTCGCCGGCGACATCGCCCACCTCACCGACCTGACTCGAGGATGTCGGTGGCCAGGCATACGGTCCAATCATGGAGTCTGGTTTGGATCGCAGCAGCCCTGGTGTTGTACGTCGCTGGCACCGGCCTCATCCGACGTGCAGACCGTCACCGCGACGATCCGCGGTCGGACGGTCGTCTGACCACCGGGATTGCGTTGACGCTGGCCGCCACCCTGTGCAGCGCCATCTGGATGTACATCGCCGGCAATCCCCCCGGGCTTCGCGTCATCTGCCTGGTGGTCCTGGCGGGGGCGATCGCGGTCAACGCCGGGATTCTGTGGATCCGCTTGCTGCCGACGTCCGGCAACCCCACCAATGGGACGGAGCTGTAACAAGCTCAGCGGGTGTTGTGGTGCCGTAACACCCATCGTGCTCTGCCTGGTAACACCGGCCCCGAATCGCCTCGACCTTCCTCCACACCGCACATAGGCTTCCGAGCCATGCGAGCAAACACCGCGCGCCATGAGTGACATCGCCGCAGCCCTCGCACGCGCCCAACGGGCGTTCGCCAAGCCGACACTGAGCCTGTTGGCCCGCAAGAACGCCCCCGTGGTGGTGGCGATCTTCAGCCTGGCATTCAACCAGGAACGCAGCGTCGTGACCGCCGAACGGTTCCACACCCTCATCGACGCCCTCATCAGCGAACTACGCGCCGCCGGCGCCGATTCTTTCGACGAGCCAGCCCGAGTGCTATGCCGACGCTGGGTCAACGAGCAGTGGCTGGTCCTGGCCACCAGCGACACCGGCGAGGAGGAGTACTCGCTGACCTCTCATGCCCGCGAGGCCATCGACTACGTGCACCGGCTCGGCGGGGACCGCTCAGTGTTCGGCGAGTCGCGCATCCGCACCATCGTCGAAGCCGCCCGGCGCTGCGCCATGGATGCCGACCCCGACACCGACGCCCGGGTCGCTCGGCTCGACGAGCAGATCATCGCGCTGCGCGCCGAACGCGATCGCCTGGCCGCCGGCAGCACAGCCGACCCGGTGCCGCAGGCGCGGGTGGTCGAGCAATACCTCAACGTCCGCGACATGACCGCACAGCTGCCGGCGGACTTCCTCCGTCTGTCCGAACACGTCAAGGACATCCACCGCACCCTGGTCGCCGACTTCCAACAAGAAGGCCGCCGCACCGGCGATGTCCTCGACACCTACCTGGCACGCTCATCGGCGCTGATGTCGGAATCGCTGGAGGGCAAGGCCTTCATGGGCGCCGTCGAGCTGCTGCGCGACGAAAAGCTCATGGGCCAGCTGCGCCGCGACCTCGACACCATCGCCGCCCACCCCTTCGCCGCATCGCAGCCAGCCGGTGAGATCGCCGACTTCCGCACCACCGTGGCATCGATCAGACGCGGCGTCACCGCCGTTCTGGAGGCCCGCCGCAAACTGTCCTCGACGCTGCGCGCCTACATCACCAGCCACGATGCGCTACGTGACCGCGACCTCGACGACGCGTTGCGGGAAGCCAAAAAGCAACTGGCCGGATGGATGCGGGTGAGCGGCCCACGGGCCCGGGTGCCACTGCCACTCGGGTTGGCGCCGCTGCAGATTGGCAACACTCGCCAGCGGTTCTTCGACCCCGCCGAACACGCGGCGCCGCCGCCGCTGGCCGACCCCGCCGCCGATGCGCAGCCGGCCCCTTCGCTGCAGGCGCTGCGCCGGCGCGGTGGACCGAGCGTGGCCGCGCTGCGCGCCGCTGTGGCCGCGGCCCTGGACGGAGACGAAACCTCGGCCGCCGAGGTGTTCAACGCGTTGCCCGAAGAACTTCGCCGCCCGGTGGAAGTGCTGGGGCTGATGCAACTGGCGGCCCACATCGGCGCGTTGGATGACGCCGACAGCCTCGGCACTGAGGTCGTCGACACCGTCCGGGTAGACGGCAGCCGGCGCCAATTGCGGCTCCCCACGATCAGTTTGGGGCAGCGGCATCGCGCCGGTCTGGCGCCGGTCGACAGTGGGGAAGGAGCGAGCTCGTGACCGAACTCGACGACGCTGAGGATGTGGTCGGCCCGCAGTGGGCCGCCCCTGACGTCGCGGAGGATTTCGACGGTACGGGCCCACGGTTCGACGGCGACCAGGGACAGCTGGCCGGCGAGGTGCGGCGCACGTTGGTGTCGCTGCTCAAAAAGCGCTACATCTCTGCCGAACGCAACCCCGTGGACTGGCGCGTGGTGATGCAGAACCGGCGGTTGCTGGAGTCGCGGCTCAACGAACTGTTCATCCAACTTGTCATCGACACCGATCGCGGGGTGGCCTACAAGCGCCACGCCCAGCCCGATCACGGCACGCAGCCTTTCCCCACCGTGCTGCACGACCAGAGCTACTCGCGCGAGGAAACCATCCTGCTCGTCCACCTGCGGATGCTGCTGCGGGGCCGCCAACCCGACGACCCCGCGGTCTTCGTCGACCGCGCAGAACTGATGGACGAAGTCGCCAACTACCGGCCAGCCGACGCCACCAACCAGGTGCGCGACGAGAAGGCCGCCCGCGCGGCGATCGAGTCGCTGACGCGGCTGGATCTGCTGATCGACAGCGGCGACGGTGAACGGTTCCGGGTGGCACCGATCGTTGAAGTGCTGATGTCGCTGCAACGGCTCAACGAGCTCGTGACATGGCTGAGGACCCAACAGGACTCCGCCGCCGCGACCGTCGACGGAAACGACGCCATGACCGAGGTGGGGGAGGACCGGGGCGATGGGAGCTGACACGTCGCAGTGGCGACTGCACAGCATGCAGCTGGTCAACTGGGGCGGATTCGAAGGCCACCATCGGGTGGACCTGTCCGCGCCGGCCACCCTGATCAGCGGTGCGACCGGCACAGGAAAGTCCACGCTGCTCGACGCCTACATCGCGCTTCTGATGCCCAGCCGGGTGCCGTTCAACGGAGCCTCCAACGACAACACCACAGGCCGGGCCCGCGGCGGCGATCAACGCAACGTGCTGCGCTACATGCGCGGCAAGATCGACGATGACCGCCAGGCCGGCTCGGACAAACTCACCGACCAGGTGCTGCGCGGCCGCAACGCCCCCACATGGTCGGCGATCGCAGCGACCTGGCACACCGAGGACGGTCAGCAGTTCAGCGCCATCCGGCTCTATTACGCGGCGCCGTCTGCGACCAGATTCGACGACATCACCAAACGGATGGCCACCATCGACGCCCCTTTCGACCTGGCCGCAGTCGCCGATTTCGCCGCCACCCAGTTCGACCCGCCGCAACTTCGAAACCAGTTCGGCGGGCTGGAATTCCACGGCTCCTACCGCAGCTTTTCCACGACGCTGTGCATCCGGCTGGGCATCGGGCTTCCCGGCGAAGGTGAGCGGGCGCTGGGACTGCTGGCGCGCATCCAGGCCGGCCGGGCGGTCACCACCGTCGACGGACTGTTCAAGACGATGGTGCTCGAACGACCCAAGACGCTGGCCGTCGCCGACGAGGCCGTCACCCACTTCGACGATCTCCAAGCCTCCTATGAGGCGATGAAAACCGCTGAGCAGCAAGTCGAAACATTGTCGCCGATCATCGACTGGCACCGCGACTGGTGTGCTGCCCAAACCGACGTGGAAACCCTCGACATGCTCGGCCTCCACGCCGACGGACCAACTGCGCTGCGCGTATGGGCGCTGCGCACCGAGCAGCGACTGGTCGCAGACGCGCTGCACAGCACCGCGTCCGCCAAGGCCGATGCCCACACGCGCGCCCGCGCGGCCCGCCGCGACGAAGACGACGCCGAGGCCGAACTGGCCGCGCTGCACACCGCCCAGTCCGGCGACCTCACCGCACACCTCGACGACCTCGACCGCAGACTCGAGCATCTGTCCTCGGCCCACCGCGACACCGAACAACAGCTCAAGATCTACCGGGAACGCACCACAGCGCTCGCCGAGCCCCCCGCGACAGCCGAAGAGTTCGCCGCTGCCCAAGCCGCGGCCGCGCAGTTCCTTGCCGAATATCCCCGCACCGCAGCCGAGTTGCGCGCCCGGCGAGACACCGCCGTCGGACACCACCACCGCCTGCACGACCACCGCGCCGGCCTGGCCGGCGAACTCGAGTCGCTGTCCGGGCGCTCCGGAGCGATCCCGGCAGAACTGCACGCCGCGCGCTGCGCGGTCGCCGCGGCGATCGGACGCCATCCCGACCACGTGCCGTTCGTCGGGGAACTGATCGACATGCGACCCGGATACGAGGCGTGGCGGCTGGCCGCCGACCGGGCGATGGGCGGGTTTGCCACCACGCTGCTCATCGCTGCAGAGGACCTCGACCACGCCCGCGTGCAGATCAACGAACTCTCACTGGCGCGGCGGCTGACTTTCGAGGGCGCCCAACCCGGCCAACCCATCGCGCCTGTCGGCGACGAACACCGGCTCAGCGGACGGATCATCGTCGACGAATCGTCGCCGTTCGCCGGGTGGGTGCTGGCCCGCATCGCCTCAGGGTTCGACTACGTGTGTGTCGACGACCCCGCCGCGCTGGCGACCGTGCAGCGCGGCCTGACCATCACCGGCCAAACCAAAACCGGCAGCCGCGGTGCGCACGGAGGCAGCCGCGCGCCGGTGATCGGGTTCTCCAACACCCACCGAGGGGAGCAGCTGCGCGCCGACCTCGACGGCGTAGACGCCGAGCTGGTGTCAGCGGCCGCGGCGATCGCCGCCGCCGACCGTGACATCGAAACGCTGCAGACCCGCCGCGACGCCTACCGCTACGTCGCCGACACCACATGGTCGGGCATCGACGTCGCCACAGCACGCGAACGTGTCGAGGCCGCGGCCGCGCGGCGCGACCAGGCCGCCACCGGTGCTGGCGCGCGCGCCGGCGAGACTGCCTCGCGCCGAGACCAACTGCGTACCGCTCGTGAAAACGCCGCTCGGGCACGCCATCTCGCCGAGGCCGACGTCGAGCGGCTCACCGCCCAATATGCGGGGCTGCAGGTGCGGGGGGAGGAGCTCGCCGGCCAGATTCAGCAGCTGCCCGCCGGCGCGGGCGAGGTCCTCACCGAGCAGCTGGCCGTCCGGCTCGACACCGAGCTTGGCGCGGCCGCCGGCGAGCACGTCACCGCCACCACGTTCGGCCAGGCCCTTGCCCGGCTCCATGCCGCGCTGAGCACCCAAGCCGAGACGGCGCGGGCCGCGGCCGCCCGAGCCGCCAAGATGCTCACCGCCACCTTCGAAGCGTTTCAACGGCAATGGCCGCGACCGGATTTGGGCACCGACGTGTCGTCGTATGTCGGCTACCGCGACATCCTCGACGATCTCAACGCCGAGGGACTGCATCAGCGACGCGCCACGTTCGTGCGCGACGTCAACGACTGGACCGGCATCGATCTGCTGCGGCTGCACGGTGCCTATGAAGAAGCCGTTGAAGAGATCGCAGCCCGCCTGGATCCGATCAACAACATCCTGGCCGAGCTGCCGTTCGGCGCCGGAGCCGACCGGCTACACATCACGTTGCGCCGCACCGCCACCGCCGACATCACCGCATTCCGCAAGGAACTCAAGACCCTGGCCGGCTTCGAGGCTGCCCCCGGCGATGACGAGGACCTCGTCCAGAAACGGTTCTTGACGCTGGCCCGCTTCATCAACCGAATCCGCAAGTCCGACAGCACCTCTGAGCGCGACTATTACCTCGATGTGCGCCGCCACATCTACATCGAAGCCGAACGTCGAGACACCCACGGTGCGACCCTCAACGTCTACGCCAGCCTGGCCGGCAAATCCGGCGGCGAATCCCAAGAGCTCATCGCCTTCATCGTCGGCGCGGCGTTGCGCTATCAACTCGGCGACGCCCAGTGGCCCCGCTACGCCCCGGTCATCCTCGACGAAGGGTTCATCAAGTCCGACGCCGCGTTCGCCGGCCGCGCCGTGGCGGCCTGGAAAGGGCTCGGCTTCCAACTCGTCATCGGCGCGCCCGACGACAAAGTCAACAGCATCGAACCCCACGTGGACCGCATCCTGTGCATCACCAAGAACAGCCAGCACCGATCCCACATCACGGCCCTGACCGACACCACGAGGCCATCGTGAACGCAGACGAAACATGGCTTGAGACGGTGGCCGAGAAGACCACCGATCACATCGCGCGCGCTGACGCGCTCATCGAACAAACGGCGACGGCGGCCAACTCGATGCGATCGCACTGCCGCGACCAGGCCGCGCGTCTGCGCGAACTAGCGGCCCGCGAGCCCACCCTGGCGGCCCTCGTCGAGCTGGCCGAGTCGATGGACCGGTTCGCCGACTCGGTGGCCTCAACCCCCTACATCATCGAAGGCCTGCGCGACTGGTTGGTGCAGAGATCCGAAGCGATCGAGGTGACCGGCGCCGCGGTCGCGGCCGCCGAGGCCGCTGCCCACCGGCGCATCGCCGACATCTGCGCCACCGGCGGGGAGGATCACGATGCCGCGGTCGCAGAAATCGTCAGCGAGACCCGGACCGCCAACTCCGCGCGCATCGCTGGGCTGCGGGACTGGATCTGGGTGACCGGGCGGTGAAAGGGCACCGCGAAGCGCTGTGACGCTCCGGCTCACCACCCAACCCGATCGACCGTGAGCGGATTCGAACACTTGTACGATTGATGGTGTGGAGTTGCGTCGCACGCCCCGAGGCTGGGAGGAGCCGAGCCCCGACGTGTGCCCGCACTGCGATAGCGTGCTGGGCGGCGGATCGGTGTTGGTGGGAATTTCCCAATGTGATTGCGGCACAATGCATCGCACGCACTTCTGCCGATCGTGTCAGGCGACGATGTTCACTCCGCCGTTAGGGCCTCGGTGTGCGCGTCGGGCCGTGGATGGCCGATCGGCCGGCCCGTCGAACCCGCGGTGATGTCGGCTGCTTGCCTTCCGATGGCGACGTCGCCCGGGCGCACTCGAAGGCCTCAGGATTCGAGGCGATGCCTTGACGGGTCTGAGATAGTTTCGCTGCATGAGCGTGGGCTTCTGGGTGATCAGTGTCGACCGGGAATCGGGTCGAGCCACCACATCCCCGTTGATCGCTGACCGTGACGAGGCCTGGCAGTACAGCCTCGACATCCAGGACGAAGACACCTACACCACTGTCGTTCCTCGACGATTCAAACGGCCGAAATCCTGACCCGGCTGTCCGTCACCTCCACGACACTACGCACTCTTCGCTGTAGAGTTGTGTGGGTGGAGATCGAGAACCCCACCGATGACGATGGTCTGCCGGTATTCACTCTCGTGGGCCAGATCGAACGCTGGTTACGCGACCAAATCGCCAGCGGCGCATTCAAACCCGGCGATCGCTTACCGTCGATGACGGACATCCAGAGCCGGTTCGGCGCGAAATCCCTCAGCACCGTCAGGGCCGCGCAACTGCGCCTGGCTCGCGACGGTCTCGTCACGGCCCACCACGGCCGCGGCGTATTCGTGCGCGGGCTCACCAGCGCCGACCCTCCGAGCCGCGACGCCATCGTCACTCGTAACGAGCCACCCACATTGATATCTGCCGACCCCGCCACGCGCACCATCACCATCGAGCTGCGCACCAGCGCCCAACCGGAACAATGGGCCACCAGCACATTCATCGATCGCCTCCGCGAGCGCTGGCCTACCCACGGCCGCACCATGGTGCCGGGCGGCCGCTCCGGCTACACCATCACCATCGCCGACCGTGAACTCGAGGACACTGTCGCCGAATTCGACACCCTCCTCGCGGAGGCAAACGCCTATCACTTGACGGTGACACGTCCCAAGCTGCGAGCAGCCCAGCGGATATGGCAAAACACACACGACGAACTCACCGTATGCCCGGGCGGCGGCCTCGATCTCGACCACCTCCAAGCCCGCCTCGATCGGCTCCACCCAGACGACCCTGAGGGCGCCCAACGGCTCACCCGCGCCGTTGACGCCGTCACCAAAGCGCACGTCATGCGCACCATGCTGGAAAACAGCCGGCACGATCCACACGTCACGCCGGTAGCAGATCCAGCGCCGACGTCATGACCGCAGACACCAGGGTTGCGTCGTCGCCGGTCACCTCGACCACAGGGACGAGCTGGCTTGCGCGGCCGCTCCAAACGCCCCCGAACTCCCCTCCGACAATGGCTTGAGCGAAAGCCGTTCCCTGGTGGATGTGGCTGTAGCCATCATGATCACCGAACTTCGTCGGCTCTGAGTTGATCGTGACGATTCCGCGTTCGCGGTAGTCGAAGCTCACGAGCAGTTCGATCCCGTCGACGGTGAAGAAACAGCTCGTGAGGCTTTGGTCGGCCCAGTCGAAAGCTACCGAACGCGAGGCGCGCAACCGCGCGACGACCGCACAGGGCGCCTCGTTGGTGAGCACGGTGACGGTCGTCGCCGGAGAGGTCCCTTGCCGGGGTTGGTCTGGCCAGTTCGCCAGCACGTTGCGAACCAACGGCTCGCCGACCGCACACGCATTGCGGTCTCGCTCCATTGACACCGACATCCGCACCGCAATCGAATTCTCAAACGGCACAGTGAATTCGCAGCCGCTCTCCACGAGCTGGTCACGTGTTCCAGGCGGCAGCGCGTCGGCGACATCGGTCGTGTACACCGCGACGCCGTCGATCTGTATGCGCTTGGTCGCGTCGAGGAACGTGGTGGGGGTGAAGGCAATTGACCATCCGACCGAGATGGGACGCTGAGCGCGCTCGTCGACCACCGCTTCGCACGACGTGGAATTGCTTGATGTGCCGAGTGCTGTGACAGCGCCCAGGGACTCGAACTCGCTGCGATCGATCAACGCGCATGGATCCAGGTCACGCGCCCACGTGATGGTCTGCTCTCGGGGCAGATCCGTCGGCACCGGCCGGAGCTCGGTGGTCGACGTGGCGGCGGGGGGAAGGTCTGTGGGCGTGGACGGCTGTTCGGAGGTTGTGGTCGAGCAGCCGATGGTCAGCAGCACCGCTGCTGATGCAGCGTGGATGGTTCGGAGCAATTTGGTCCACTTCGTTTGACGACTTGGAATCCTGAGCAGCCGACGGCAGCGGTATGCGCTCACATTCGTAGTTGATGGCGTCCAACTGGCGTTACTGCCCCACGTGAATCGGGCCGTTCCATCGGAGGGTGTTGTCCCGCCAGAAGTGGTGGAAGCCGGGTTGACCGCGCCATCGAGCGACGACTTCTAACACACCGCTGTCGCCAATTTTGAAGGTGCTCTGGATAATTGACACGATGTCATAGGCGTCCTCGCCTACCCCGAATGTGATGGGCCCATGCCAATGAGTGTTCCACCGATTGGCGTCAAGCAGTTCACCACAGTCATGCCAGAAGTGGTCGATTCCGCCGAAACGACCCGCGGCCACCAACTCGATGTTGCCGTAGTGAGCATCCCGGGACCATGGCCACGGGTCGCGCTCGGTATAGCCGTAGGCGCCCTGGATCATGCCGGGAATTCCGCGCCAGCGTCGAGTGGTCTTCAGGATTGCATCGTCGCGTGATGAGAAGTGCCCGTAATAGGTGAGTTCACGTCGGTACATGGCCGAATCGGCCCATTCTCTCACCACGATGTGGATGTGGGAGTTCTCGCCGTTGGCGATCCCTGCGAACACCGTATCGCCGTCACCGGCCCACTTGTATCCGGTGTTGTTGATGCGAGAGTTCACCGTTGTGATGCCCTGGGCGATGCCGGCGAAGGTGGGTAGCGGCTGCTTCATCGTGTCGAGCTGGCGCCAGTGGATGGGATCTGAGGTGTTGACCCGTTCATTGAGCCATAAGCCGGGTTGGTCGATCGGGTGGATCGGCGTCGCCATTTGAAAATTGCCGACGCGGCCCCGTCGCTGCCAGAACAGGAAGGTCTCGATGGAGCTGCCGAAGTAGGCCATCGTGGGTGGCCCTCCGGTCTGGACGTGCTGCGGTCCATGCCAGGTGAACGGGGCGGCGTTCTCGCGCCAGAAATGGTCGATTATTCCGTCGAGGCCAGGCCGTGACGCCAGGACTTCCAAGTTGCCAAGGCTCTGATCACCATGGGTGCGGAAGTCTGACTCGACGATCGTGGCGTGGTTGTAGAGCGTCGAGCCGCCGAAGTGGATGGGCCCGAACCACTTGAACCGGTTTGGACCGTCATTGTTGTCGCGCCAGAAGTGAGCCAACCCCCCGCCGGGCCACGGTATGACGACTTCGAAATTGCCGGGTGTGCCAGCTCGGCTTTGGACCAGCCAGCCCGAGGGCGGCGACACCATCGGATCCTCGCGCCAATCGCGTTCCCACCCCATGGATCGCCCCCTACCAAATGTGTCTGCTCATCAGTCAAACGCTCAGTCAACGCGTAAACAAGACCCGAACCGAACCGGTCAAATGCGGACGTGGCGCGGTCGCAGCCGACTGATCTACGCAGTTGGGGATGGCTGTTACCAAAATGGCTGCGGGAGTCCACGCCCTCGGCCCACTGTTCGATCGCGGGGAGACCATCACAGCCGGCGGGGCTGACGCCCACAGGGTGAAGGGGGAAAGAGATGTCGATGGGAGACTGGCAATCGCCGCCGCGATGGCAGCGGTGGTGGTTGTGATCATTGTGCAGCTCGTCCGGCTCCGCGGCGGTGACGATAACCGACAACGTCACGCCCACAGAGTCATCACTGCCGCCGGTATGTCCGCACTCGTCGTCATCTTCACCGTCTCCGCCGCCGACTACCACGGCCTCTGGCGGCTCGTCTACGTGGTGTTGGCAGCCCTGTCGGCGTACTCCGCGGTCATCATCTTTCGCCGCAACCGCGCCGACAACCGTCGGGGACAGCGATGAAACATTGGGTGCGCGCGGTTTTCGTGGGCGCTGGTGGCGGCGGCGTGCTGTGGGCTGGCATCGTTGCCGGCCTGGCCACTGCCGACCAGCCCGGCGCCCGGTTTGTCTACGCCGAAACTTGAGAAACTACAACTCACTACTAATAATTAGTCTATCTAATAATCGAGGCGCGCCATGTTAGCGAAGCGGCTTATATGAAGCTGGTGGGCCACTGAAATCGTCCGAGTCGGTCCATTTCTATGCTTGCCGATAATAATGTCGGCTTCGCCCATCCGGGGATCGTCAGGTTCGGATGCGTCCGGCCGGTGTAGAAGTAAAACTATATCGCAGTCCTGTTCCAAACTCCCGCTCTCGCGAAGATCGGAAACTGCCGGCCTTTTGTCTTGACGCTGTTCAGGGCCGCGATTGAGCTGGCTGATCGCGACAACCGGAATGTCGAGTTCTTTGGCCATGAGTTTGATGCTGCGAGAGAAATCGGAGACCTCTTGCTGGCGCGACTCATACTTTTTTCCTGACGACATCAGCTGCAAATAGTCGATGACGGCGAGGCGCAGATCATGCTTTTGTGCTAGACGGCGAGCTTTGGCGCGGATCTCCATCATTGTCAGATTCGGAGAGTCGTCGATAAACAGTGGGGCGTCGCTGAGATCGCCCATGCGGCGGGCCAGTTGTGTCCAATCGGTATCGCTCATCCGGCCGGCGCGCATATCGCTGAGCTTGATGCCGGTCTCTGCGGACAGAAGACGCATCACGATTTCGGACTTGCTCATCTCCAAGGAGAAGATGACGCTGGCGAGGCCTTGTTTGACCGAGCACGACCGCATGAAGTCCAGACCGAGCGTGGAGGTGTGGGTGGGCACCATGGAGTGTCCGGCGAGGTAGGTGTGGTCGGGGTTGTCGACTTCGACGCAGCGCACTGCCACGCTGTCGATCGGCCGGACAGTGCTCACGGTGCGAACGGGCGGCTGGTCGCTGCGGCGGGGGTCTGTGAACCGGGCCGTATAGCTGCTCGAGTCGGGTTCGAGGAGATATCCCAGCGAGGCCAGCAGCTCCTGGACGAAGGCCTTATAGAGCGGGCGGTTGGGGCGCAGCCGGATCGTCACGGTGTCGTCGTCACGTTGGCCGGCTCCATAGAGGAGTCCACGCAGCAGCGATCGGCGCTGGCTTTCGCTGCCGCGGAGGTAGGGGCGTAGGTCGCGTAGGGCGATCGCCGGCGCGCGGCGGGTCGACTGTTCGCCGAGGAGACGGCCGGCGGCATAGGGCGTCATCGCCAGCATGGACGGCTTGATGGGCGGCAACGTCAGGGCAGCGGGCGCGGCGATGGTGTCGTGGCCGGGACGCAGCTGTGTGGTGGTGTGTGTTCCCCGTTGGGTCGGCCACTGGTGTTCGGCGTCTGCGATCAGTGATGTGCCGTCGTCGAATTCGACTGTGTAACAGGGGCGATCGTGCATGACCGGGGTGGCTGCCACGACTGTGGTGGGATTGCCGTCGGCTCCGATGAGTGTATCGCCCACGGCTACCTCACCCATGGTTGTCCATCCCGTGGGGGTGGGCAGCGGGGTGTCGAGGGCCAGTGCCTTTCCGACGCCGGGGCGGGCAGCGATGATGATCATCTGGCCGGGGTGCAGCCCGTTGGTGACTGCGTCCAGGTCGGTGAAACCGGTGAGCACACCGCGCGCCGAGCCGCCGTTGTTCTGGATGGCATCGAGTTCATCCATGGTGGGCTGCAGCAGTGCTTCGAGCTGCACGTAGTCTTCGGTGCGCCGGCGCTCGGTGACGGCGTAGATCTCAGCCTGCGCCCGGTCCACCACCTCGGTGACGTCGGCGCCGTCGGCACCGGCGTAGCCGTACTGGACGACGCGGGGTCCGGCCTCGACGAGCCGGCGTAGCAGTGACTTCTCGGCGATGATACCGGCGTAGAAGCCGGCGTTGGCGGCGGTGGGCGCGGTGGAGATCAGGGTGTGTAGATAGGGCGCGCCGCCGATGCGGCGCAGCTGGCCGCGGCGGTCGAGCTCCGCGGCCACGGTGACGGCATCCGCGGGCTCACCGTTGGCGTACATGTCGAGGATTGCGGCGTAGATGTTCTGGTGCGCGGGGCGGTAGAAGTCGTTGACGCGCAGCCGTTCTACAACGTCGGCGATGGCGTCCTTGCTCAGCATCATGCCGCCCAGCACAGCTTGCTCGGCGGCCTCGTCTTGCGGAGGCTGACGTTTGTCGACACCGGCGGGGTCGGCCATGGGCCGGACAATACGCCCGCGCCGATGTATTACCCAGGCGATTTGGGGCTGCAACGGGCCGCGGGCGACTCGGATTCGCCTTGCCAACCGGTGGCCGAGTGCCGTAGGAGGATCGCATGCCTGAGTTTGCGTTGCGTAGCCTTCGCCGCGACACGAGTGTCTGCGGCGACAAGAGGGAGGCGGCAGTGCCAAGTTCGTTCAACGACGGGATCGCCGCGGGTATCGGGGTTGGGCAGTGACCGGCCCGGGCTTGGGTGAGGGCTGGGCCGCTAATACACCTGATGATGATCAGCGGACCGTGCAGCTCGGGCGAACGCCCCACCGCGGCCAAGGAGTGCCGCCGGCGCCCGGGCACGTTGGTCCGCCGGCGCCGCCAGGGCACGGTGGGCCGTCGGCCGGCGGCCCAGGCTGGCCGCCTTCGCAGGTCCAGATTCCGGGCCACGGCTGGGTTCCGCCTCAACCGCCCCAGCGGGGCCGTGTCGGTACCTGGGTGATGGCCGGCATCGCGGTGACCGCGGCACTGGCAGCCGTCGTGGTGGTGGCTCTGCGCTTCACCGGGAACGACTCCGGTTCAAGTGAGGCCGCCTCCCCGGCCGAACCCGCCACGTCGGCAACAGCGTCGAGCACGACACCTTCATCTGTGCCGCGACGGTCACCGCAGAGATCGGCACCGCCACCGGCGCCGGCGGAGAAAACGGTCGGCGGTGAAGCCGCACGCGCGATGCTGCTCAGTGTCGGGGACGTGAATTCCATGCTGGGTGTCGGAGATTTGCAGAGCACGTGGGACTACCCCGCGCTCGGCGACGCGTCGAGTGAACCACGCAACTGCGGGGGGATCGCCGCACCGGCGCTGCGCCAGGCCTACATCGGATCGGGGTACTTGAGTACCCGCATCCAATATTTCCAGAATGACCTGAACCAAGAGGTTTCCTACACCGTGGCCCAACAGGTGTCGAATTTCCAAAGCTCTCCCGCGGCATCAGGATTCGTCGTCGCGCAGAACAACCTGTGGCGCAGCTGCGCGAACCAGAAGGTGACGTTGCATACGGTGAGTGAGACCACCTACTGGCGGGCTGGCATGCCTTTTATGGCCGGTGGAGAGCTCACCGGTGGAGTGCTCACGGTCACGATGGTTCAGGAAGCTGATTTCGCGTGGAGTTGCCAGCGTGCTCTGTCGGCACGCCGCAATGTGGTTATCGACGTCGTGATCTGCGGCCGCCACGGCAGCACGAAGGCACCCGAGCTGGTCCAAAAGATCGCTGACCGCATGCCGCCAGCGTGCACCGCACGGGCGGAACCGAACGATTCTCGCTGCACCCCAGCGGTTTTCGCGTGGCGCTGGGCGAAACGGTGAGAACGTGTGAGCGCCCAGATATGCGCGAAGCCCGAGCGCCGCGGTCGTCCGGCCGGGTCTCGGGCTCACTTTCTGAAGCTAGTGCTTGCAGACACCGAAAGCGTACAGCGTGACTCGCAGTACCGGAACTCAGATGTCGGGGTCTTCGTCGATCCGCTGCTGCAACGCGTCGACCTGTTCGGCGGTGGGCAGGTCGCGGCGGTCGAGGATCCGCCGTGACGTGCCCAAGCTGAGCTGCACTTCGCGCAGATGGGCCATGGCGCGCTGGTGGGCGAGCTTGGCGACTTCGACGATTGCGCGGCCGAGCGCGGTTTCGGTGAGCCGGTATGCGCGGTCGGTGAGCTCCAGGCCGACGAAGCCGTAGTGGCTGTAGGTGACGATGATGGATCGGTCACGGTTGTAGCCGACGAAGAGTTCAGTGCGGTCCTGTTCATCGGTATCGGTGTGAAAAGCGTTGGGGCTCATGGCAGTAGCTTTCGTGTGGGCGGTTCGATCTCGTCACTGGGGATCGATCGGCGCAGCTGGTCGGCAAGTGCGGCCAGCTCAACCTTGTCGGTGGTGGCTTTCAACGCCAGCCGCCACAGGTCCTGGCGTTGCGGGTTGGCTTTGACGCCGGCGAGCGCGGCGGTCACCGTGCCCGGCTGGTCACCTTGTTTGGCGCGGCGGGTGGCCAGTTCGAGCGCGGCATCGGGCACCGCGTCGGTGATGTCGTCTTTGAGGAACTTCGCCCACTCGTAGCGGGCGGCAACGGTCGGCGGGACGTCGAAGGCAGGACCACGAACCAGGGCCAACGCCTCGGCCAACGCGTCGTCGCTGGCGGTGGTCGGTGAGTCGCCGACGAGCTGCTGCCAACGTTCCCAATCGCTGAGCACCATCGGGTCCAGCCGGTGTGCTTGCGGTGGTTCGAAATCCCCGCGCCGGCCACCGCGGCCCAACTCGGGCAGCAACGACCGGCCATCCGGGCCCTCACCGAGAAACCCGCGGATACGGGAGACCGTCTGACGGATGCTCTGGTCGCCAACGGAATTGTGCCCCCAGCACTCACGGAGGTCTTCTCGGGTGGCGCCGCCGCGGCCGACGGTGGCCAGATAGGCGATCACCGACGTCCAGACCCGGCTACGGCCCGGGTCGTCGATCGTGCGGCCGTCAGGCGGGGTGACGGCCGGCGCGCCCAGTAGCCGCACCCAGATGTCCGGGGAGATCTGGGCGTCGGCGTCGGCGACAGTGTCATCACGTTCCGGTGCCGGCGGCGGGGCGACTGGCGGTGCGGCAGCGGCGGCGTGCGCCTCAGAATGCAGCGCGGCCAACAAATCGCCCCAGCCGGCGCCGTCGATAGCGGTGATGGAGTCCAGTGACAGGGCGAGATTGCGGTGATCGTTGGCCAGGGTTGCGCGCCGTCCGTTGACCCGCAACTGCCAGGCGCCGTCGGTCACCGCGGTAGTGACGACGCAGGCGGTGGGGAACATGGTGGCGCGCCCCGGGTCGGCGTCGTCGAGAACAACGACGTCGGGCTGGACTGCCAGTGAATCGAGTCGTTGGCGCAGCGCGTCGGCATCGTCGGCGGCGATGAAGCGCCCGCTGCCCACCGTGGCGAGCTGCGCGGTCGCTGCGGCGGTAGCGGCCACGATCCGGTGCGGGACGAGCAGCAGATTCATCACCCACGCCCTCAGCACCGCTGCGACCTCGTCGGGGTCGCCGGTGACCGTCAGCGGGCTGACCGCCTCCAGGTTCACCAGCAGCACACCCCCGCGCGCCACACCCAGCGGCAGCAGCACGGGCCGGCGGGCCGGCTGAACCGATGCGCGCAGATCACGAGGATCACAGGTCCACGAGTCGATGTCGGGGACGTGCGACCACGGCGGTGGCGGCGGCGGGAACTCCCGATCGAGGTGCGGCAGAACCGAGATGGCCTCGGGCTCAGCCAGAACCGCCATCAGTGGAGGCGTGGGCCGGCCCAGCGCGGCGACCGCCGAACCGACCAACATGTCACCGTCGTCCTGGAAGTACCAATCGGCGGCCGAGCGCGTCATCAACATCGACACCGTCGCTTACTGCTGCTGGCTCTGGCTGGCCGTCACGGTGGCGTCGGGCTGAGATTCTGCACCGCCGCCGCCCTCGCCCTCGGGGTGATACCAGCCCTCGAAGCCGGCTCCCTCGCCGGTCACCGTGGTGACGTCGACGACTTGGCCGTTGTTGACTACCCGGCCCGGGCCGGCGGCCGGCGAGATCCTGCCGTCCTCCCATCGGGCGTAGTCGCCGGCCTGCACCTCGTTGGGGTCGACCGGGGTGGCGTTGTTGATGTCGATGCCGGCTTGCTCGTAGGCGGCGACGGCGTTGTCGTTTTCGATGGATGCGCGCAGCGCCTGGGCCGCCTCGACGGTGGGGGCTTCGGTGGTGCTGCCGTCGGGCCACGTCACGGTCTTGCTGTTCGGGTCGTCTCCTGTCTCGCCGCCGCCTTCACCCTCAGCTTGCTTTTCGGCTTCGGTCTTCAACGCGTCGAACGGTGAGCCCGGTGTGGCGGGGATGGAGGACCCGCCGCCGCCAGCCGGGGAGCCACCGCCGGAGGAGCTGGCCCCGGGAACAGAACTGAACGGGTTGGCCGCCGGGGTGACGCCGCTCGATCCGGTGCTGTTGGGCCCGAACGGCGAGTTCTGGCCGAAGGGGCTCTGCTGCTGGCCGAATGGGCTCTGCTGGCCGAACGGGCTCTGCTGGCCGAACGGGCTCTGTTGGCCGAACGGGTTGAGACTTTGCAGTGCCGGGCCCAACGACGACAGCAGTTCCTTGAGATCGCCGGGCTCGAACGACTCCTTGCTACTGCTGCTGCCCTCTTCTTCGTCGTCGTCCTTGCTGTCGCTGCTGTCCTTGGAGCTCGACTTCTTGCTGTCCCCGGAGAGCTGATCGAGCAGTCCTTGGAGGTCGCCGGCCTGTTGTTGGGCCGCCCCATCGGTCGCCTGCAGCTGCCCGCCGCCGGCGTTGAGGTAGCGCTGCAACGCATCCATGAGCTGCTGCTGTCCCTCGGGGGTGTCGAGGATCGGTCCGAGACGCTCGATTTCCGAGCGCAGCTGATCGAGATTGGCTTGGGAGTTGGCGAAGCCGGCCTGAGAGTTCGCCGCGGAGGCGTCGACCGCCGCGCCGGCGTTCTGATCGCTCTGGGCCGCGGTACTGGCACCACTGCCGGAGCCTCCGCTTCCACCGGAGCCGCCGCCATTGCCGCCGCCGGCCGGAGGTGCCGGTGGTGCTGGCGGGGGAGCAGCCGGCGGCTTGGGCAGACTGTTCAGGAAGTCGTCGAAGACGGGGTTGCTTGCGGGCGGTGCGGGTGCGCCGCCCGGGGGCAGTATCAGGTCAGAAAGATCCTGGCCATCGCTCATGGTGAGACTCCCGTTCGGGCTCAGGCGAGCCGCTGGTTGATGGTGCGGTACATATCGCCCGACTCGCCGATCCAATGGCTGTCGGCGGCACGGCCGACGCTTTGGATGTCGCACTGAATGTTGCGGGCCTTTGTGGCGGCGTCGGTGTAGAAGGGGCCGCTGGCCGGTGTTTGGCCGGTGCCGAGGGCATCGCGGATCTCGACGAGGTTGGTAAAGGTCTGTCGGATCGCCTCGTCGACGGCCGGATCCCCGGTCGTGGGGTAGGTATCGGTGCTCGCGGGCAGGACCGACCCCGGGGGATGGGGTCGTTTATCGGGAACCCACACGCCAGATCCGGGCGGGGATTCCACGTAATTGCCGTAGGTGGGCGGTGGGCCGAGTTCGCCGGGTTTCTTGATGATGACGCCGCCGTCGTCGTGAATGCCGTCGAGAGTTGAGCGCGGCATACCCGAATCCAGGTCCATCTGGGACTCCGGAATGTAGGGCGGGTACTGCGGCAGCGGAGTAGGCGGCGGTGTCGGGTACGGGTAGGGGGGCAGCGGTTCGTCGGTCATCGGAACTCCTTACTGGTTGGCCGGTTCGGGGCTTCGCTCGGGTGGCGGGGAGGGCTCGTGAGCGTCGCTGTTGGTAGCGGTGCTGGCCGCATCCGAGTTGAGAGTCGACGATTTCGGTGTCGAATTCTTCGACGACTTCGACGGTTTCGCGTCGGGGCGAGTGATGCCGAGCTCTTTGAGTTCGGTAGCCGTCCAGCCGCCCTCAAGGGCGTTGTTGTAGGCGTCGGCGACCTCGGCGGCCCGCTCTTCAAGGATCCGCTGCTCCTCGGCAACTTTGTCGCGCTGCTGCTCGTATTTCTCCTCGGCAGCCCCGATCGCCCCCACCAGGGCCGTACGGTTGGCCAGGGCTTCGTCTGCGCGAGCCTGATATTCAGCGGCTTTCTTGCTGATGCGTTTCGCTCTGGCCATGCAGCGCGACCCCTTCGTAGTGAGGGGACGGGAGGGAAGGCTGGCGTCTGCCTCTGACCATCCAGCTGACCGCTTCGCCCCTCCCGGCCCGGCTTTGTATGGAGACTTATCGTACCGAGACGTAGACATCTATTCCCAGGCGAATTGATTAGTTGCGGCGGCGCGGTGCGGTGGCGTTGCGCCAGATCGCGACCCCGATGATGACCGAGCAGACCAGCGCTGCCACGGCGGGAAGCAGCAGAAACACGATGCGTTGAAGGTCGATTCCGTAGCCGGCGTAGAACGCGATGAGAGGCTGCTGCTCGGGGCCGATCACGATGTTGTGGGTGACCAACCAGCCGATAATGGCGGCCCGTTTGGTGTAGACCGCGGCGCCGATGAGGGCGATGACGATCAGCGGTAGCAGCGTTTCGACCCAGTCCGGTTCGCCGGAATGGGTGGACGGTTGGGTCATGGTCAGGCACCTCCGGTGTGCTCATGCAGCTTCCTGTTGGTCATCGTCGAGCAGTGCCCGCGACACGATCGGGTCGTCGGCCGGCACGGTCAACAGGTCGTATTCGTCGTCGGCGCCGCGCCAGCTCAACAGCATCGCGGTGGGGTCGACCACGTCGGGCTCGGGCGGTTTCTCGAGAATGCCCCACACGCCCAGGCCGGCATCGACACAGATGAGGTCGCCGACCTGCAGATCATCGACGGCGCGCGGCGCGGGAGCCCCGTAGCCCGGCCAGCGGTCAGATGAGGTGTCGCGCTGCCGGCGAGACGATGCGGTGATCGGCGGCGCCACCGTCGCGGTCGAGCCGGAGCGGTCTGGTCCCAGCGCCGCGGCCGCCGCGAATGCCTCCCCTTGGCCCACGTGCGGTTTGAAGCGGTATTGGTCGCTGAGCGGATCCAGATCCGGGCGTTCCTCGGCCAAGAAAACCGGCGCTTCGAGGTAGTCGGTGTAGTGAAACTCTTCGTCCTGGTGGGGATCGAACGGCGTGGCGAAGACGATGCGGGGGTGGCTGAACGATGCCGGTCGCAACGCTTTGAGGACGCGTTTTGCGGTCGGATCGGTGAGGTCGTCGGGCTTGTAGGGGTCAGGGGTGAAGAAGTTTTGCACCTCGACGGGGTCGCCATGGTCGTTGTAGGCCACGCCGCGGCCCAGCAGGCCGGGCGGGATGGTGGTGCCGGTGTAGTAGTCGCCCCACAGCATGTCGGCGCCGTTGCGGCCGAGCCGCCCCACCGATTGGCGGCCGGTGAGGTTGTCGCGGTTCTCACCCTCGACGTACTTCACGTCGGGACGCTGCATGCCGATGATGACGTGGATACGGGCGGTGCGGCCAAGACGAAGGATCGACCCGACCATCTCTTCGATAGGCAGTTCCCGCGGCCACTTCTTGGTGTCCAACCCGGGTGTTGCGCGCAGTTTGACGTACCAGGCGGCGATGTCTTTGACCAGTTCGGTGAACTCGTCGAGCACCAGCAGCACCGGCGCGAAGTCTTCGGTGCGCGCCGCCCCGGATTCGCCGGCCTCATAACGCTGCTTCATCAACATCCACATGCGGTAGATGAGTGCGATCTGGTCCTCGATGCGGGTCGCGACGCATTGCACGTTGGGCCAGTCGCGAAATCCGCGGTACTCGATGTTTTTTCGGTCGACGATGTTGACCGCCCAGTGGGCGCGGGCCGCTTGGGTGACGAACGTGTGGATCGTCGAGGTCTTCCCCGAGCCGGTCGGCCCGATGATCAACCGGTGCGGCACGGTCTTGGGGTGCCATGAGATCGGGTTGCGGTCCTCGTCGAAGGCGTAGATGAAGCGGGTGTGCTTGTAATTGGCGATCGCGGCGGCTACGCCGTCGTTCTCGGGATAGATGCGTGGCCACACCAGCCGCGGCAGGCTGGGCCGCAGCTCGAACTCGGCGATGTCGTCGACGAGGTTGAACTCGGCGCGCCACCGGCCGGCCAGGATCTTGGACATGATGCGTTCGATCTGGTGGGTGCGCGCCGATGACCGGGCGAGTTTTTCTGAAATGTTGTGCGTGACAGTGAACTTGGTGATGCGGCCTTTTTCCGACATCGTGTAGTCGGTCACGACAGCGCCGGCTTCAAACATCGCCGGGCTGGCCACCTTGGCGCGCAGCCGCTTGATCGCGGCCGGTTCGTCGTCCTCCCCGGCCTGCGGATCCGGGGTGGCGGTGAGGCGGCGTGCGCGGCGGTCGACGCTGAGTTTGTAGGCCACGCCAAGGTTTTCAGTCAGCAGCGAGTTGATGAGGCGCAGCCACTCCGGGTTCGCCTCGGCGGTCGGGGCCGATTCGTCCTCGGTGCTACTGCGATACATCCGCGCGAGTGAGGACTGCTGCTTGACCGCTGCGGCGGGGATGTAGTGCATGCGGATCTTGTTGGGGTAGATGCGATGGGCTCGGCGGACTGCGCGGGGGGCGGGTTTCCACCGGCTCGCGGTGATCAGGCCGTGCGTGGGTTCGGGCCAGCCCAGCGGACTGTGAAGGGCTTCAACGAGTTCGGCGAGGACGGCGGCCCGTTCGGCGGCGTGGCGGGCGACGATCGCGACGATGGCCGCGGCGGCCAGGGCGGAGAGGATGAGAAACGCTGTGACCCAGGTGGGGAACCGCTGCGGATCGCTCAGGTGCAGCCACTCGGCGGCGGCGGTGCCGACCGATGCGACCCAGATCGTCATGGTGATCCACGGGACTTGGGTACCGTGCCAGTTGAGGGTGAGTTGACGTTGCGCCAACGGGAATCTGCCTTTCGATCCGGTGCCGGGTCCTGTGCCGGGGTCAGGGTTGGGTTGTGGCGATATCGGGCGGGAGATAGGGCGTCGTCACGGGGGCCGAGCTGCCTGGTGGGGAAAGGTCAGTGAGCGGCTCGGTGTCGAGGGCGGCGATCACTTGCCAGCGGTCGCCGATGAAGGCGACGCGGATTTCCAGGGTCATCGTGTCGTAGAAGGCGTTGTAGACGATGGTGGCCGAGTCGTTGTTCAACGGTGCCGACAGACGCTGAAACTGTGCGGAGGGCAACCGGTTGGGGTCGGTGAGCCGATAGCCGTCTGCCAGTAGCGGCGCGGTCCACCGGCTGACTCGGTTGAGCCAGTCGTCTTTGCCGGTGCCGGGATTGCCGTAGTCGGCGGCGAAGCCGGCAGCGACGTCGGCGGCCGGCCCGGTGGCCGGCTGGCCGGTGGGCACCGGTGCGTCGATGGTCGGGACGGGCACCTCAGAGGTCAGTTCCGGGCCGGGCTGCGGCTGCGTCGGCGCCGGATCGCTTGGTGTCGCCGGCGTGATCGTCACCGTCGGACCTGCAGCTGTCCGCCCGCCGAGAAGCCACCACAGTGCCGCGGCGATCGCGGCGCCGGCCAGCGCTCCAACGACGATCACCCACCGTCGGCGCCGAGAGGTCGGTGAGGGGCCAGGCTCCTCGTCTGAATTGGGCCACCGCGAGGGAATCACCTCTACCTCTCGACGGGGCCGGGCCGGGGTCGGGGCAGTGTGCCAGTCGTCGGCGTCCCAGTCGGCATCGGTGTCATCGCGTGGCCAGTCAGCGATCGCATCGCCGCCAGGGTCGGGCCCGAAGGTGCTCATGACCCGAGGTATATGCCGAGGCGTCGACGAATCCGGTCACCCCATCCGATCGAATGGGTGGTGGTTGTAGGTCGTTTCTGGCTGCTGGCCGGTCACGCGGAGATCGCCCACTGGGTGTGACGCCCGCGGGTGGGGACGCGGAGGACCTGGCCGCGATCGGCCAGGAGCGACAGGCCTCGATACACCGTCTCGATGACCACCGGACGGGCGAGGTCGGCACTGAGCTGCTCACGCAACGCGGCGGTCGTCATCGGGCCGGGCGCTGAGGTCAGCACCGCCAACAACCGGGCGCGTAACTCGTCGGCGTGATGGCGTCGCGTCGTCCGTGAAGCGCTCGTGCGGCAGTGAACGTGATCGTCACAGTCACAGGACACGGCGGCCAACGACCTTTCCCTGAGGGAACTGGCTCAGTTTCACCGGGACGCCGAAGGTGCTGGCCTCCACCGTTTGCCCGCCGCCGGCGTAGAGCTGTACGTGTTCGGGGCCGCGCTCGCTGAAGTTGGTGAACACCAGATCGCCGGGCAGCATCTGGCTGAGATCCGGGACGGGCACGCCGGTGTTGATCTGGTCATAGGTGGTGCGCGGCAACGTTTTTCCGGTGGCTTGATAGATGGCGTAGCGGGTGAGTCCCGAGCAGTCGAACCGGCCTCCGGTGGGCCCGTCCAGACCGCCGCCGCCCCACACGTCGGGCAGACCGATCTGGGACTGGGCGGCGCGCACCGCCCGGACGCCGGCCTCGCTGGACTGAATGACCGGATTACGTTCGGCGACCTTCTGCTGCTGGACGCCGACACGCAAGATGTTGCACAGGTCGGTGGAGTTGGACGACGAGTCGGTGTCGGCAGACGGGGGTGCCCGAGGGTCGGCCGGCGCGCTCCCCGCCAGTCCGACGAGGGCTGCTTCGTCGTCGTCGGTGGCGCCGCCGGCGCCGCGGTATGCGGCGTAGAGAGCGCGAGCTCGTGGTTCGTGGGCGGCATAGGCGTCGGGTTTCGCACTGCCCTGCACCGCCTGGGCGGCCACGGTGACCGGGAGGTTTTGCCAGTTGTTGACCTTGAGCAGTGCTTCATAGAACGTGCGCGCGGCGATCGCCGGCGTCATCAGCTCTTGCATGGTGCCCCACCACGGCCACTGCTGCTGCATGATGCCCAGCGAGCCGTGGTCGGTGCCGACCGCGTCGTGCGGCAGCCGCAGTGAGGCTTCGATACCGACCTGGTCGGGTTTGAGATCGCCGCCCTGGCCGTCGTTGGCGTAGTTCTTGAGGCCGGATTCGGTCAGTCCGGTGGCCAGCGCGATGACGATGCCCTGGGGCGGGATGCGCATCTTTTCGCCGACGGCCACGATGACGTGGGCGTTGTTGCCGGCGTTGGGGGTGGTGACCTGGGTGGTGGAGGCGTTGCGCGCCAGAATTCCCACCGCCCGCATCTGGGCGTCGCACTCGTTGAGCTGAGCTTCCGGGTTGTTGGCTTCGCTCGTGGGCGTGACGATCAGCCCGATGATCAGGATCGGGATCGTCAGAACCGCAGTGATCATCCCGATCACCGCAGCCAGCAGCGGCTTGATACTGAGCGTCATCGCGGTGGCTGGCTGGGACGGTTGTTGAGCACATCAGCGACCTGGGACCGGCGGGGAGCTCGCGGCGCGGGAGCCGGCGCTGGGGCGGCCGGTTGCGGTGACGACGGCGGGGCCGAGGACGCTGGTGCTGGTCGGGGTTGCCGCGGCCGTTGCACCGGGGCGGGGCGGGCGGCGCGCGAACTCAGGTTGACCGGGGGCAGCGAGGCGGCCGGCTGGATCTGTTGCGGCATCGCGGAGCCGGCGACGGCGACGTAGGGGGGCAGCGGCGGGGTTTCGCGCAGGCATTCGGTGACCCGGGGCGCCGACGGGGTCGGTTCAGCCTCTGGCGCCGGCGGCGCGGGCGGCGCTGCAGTCGGAATCTCCTCGCCGGGATCGCCGCTCGGCGCCAACTGCTGATAGCCGCCACCTCGGTGGTACTACTGCTCAACCCACTGTGTGGCGGAGTGGTACCACCACTGGTTGGCGTCCTGTTGATACTGCGCGTTCTGCCGGTCTTGCTGTTGTTTGTGGCTGCGCTCGGCGGCCAGGTGAGCGCCGCGGCCGCCGCCGCTGAGGCTTCGTCGCGCGGCCCGCCCGGCCCCGACAGCCAGCCCGGTCACGGTGGGCGGGACACCGAGTGCAGCTCCACCAGCCTGCAACGCCAAGGAGGTACCGCGGCCGGCCAGTTTGGCCAGCGTCGAGGGAGGGGGTTTGGGGAGTTCGGAGGAGCCGCCGCGGTTGAGGAAGCTGAGCACGTTGCCGTGCTTGTTGTTCAGGCCGGCCTCGATGCGGCGGAACGCGAAGATCGACACGATCAGCAGCACCGTCGACAGCAGTAAGACCTGGATGGGATTGCCGTCGACGTCGAGCATGCTGCCCAACAGCGCGGCGTAGGCGCCGGCGTAGATCACGGTGGGCGGGATCTTGATCAACGCGAGGGCGATATTGCACAGGCATTTGAACGCCATACCTTGAAGGCCGCCCGCGACGACGCCGAGGGTGCCCACGATCGGCAGCATGATGGCGTTGGACAGCGCGATGACGACGGCCAAGAGGATCTTGCCGATCAGGTAGCAGCCGAACGTCAGCAGGATCGTCGACAGCAGCAGCATGAACGCGGCACTGGCCAGGCGGTCGCCGGTGAGGTGGTCGGCGGCGTACTTCATCTTCTTGCCGGCCGTGCCACACTTGGCGATCGTGTCCTTGAGCTTGTTGCGGTCACCGGAGCGGATCCCGGCGTCCCACACACCTTTACAACCGTTGCTGTCGGCGAGCGCGTTGAAGTTGAGGATCTGGGTGGGGCGCCGGACAAACCCGTCGGCGAGCGCGGTCTGCAGCTCGTTGATGCTGGGCTTGTCGCCGGCCGGTGAGGTCGCGGTGCCCCGCGTGATCCCGGAGGAGATGCTGATCCCGACGTCGCGAGCTTTGGCCAAGTAGCCGTCGGAGCCGACCAGCGCGGCCACCGGCTGGGCGAAGATGCTGGCCATCAGCGCGGTGATCACGATGGCCGAGCCGACCTGATAAGCGGCTTTGGACATTCGACCGCGTACGAGAGCGAACGCGGCCACACCGCCAGCCAGTGCCAGGGCCAGCGCCAGGACACCGATGTTGTGCGTGAGGTTTTCGGTGGCCTCGCCGAGCAGAGCGAACGGTCTGGCGATGAAGTCCATCCAGCCGAACGACAAGCCGTAGCCGATGACCCACAGCGCCAACTGGCACGTGATCTTGAACAGGCCATATTCGAGCTCGAGGATCGGTGCGAGCGCGATGTTGGCTTTCTTGTCGCTGTTGACACCGGGGATGACCGAGAACGCGTTGCCCTGGTCGACGGCGATGAAGTAGTCGCTGACCCGGATCCCGCTCGAGTCCTTGACGTCGATCCAGCCGAACATCGAGGTATCTGCGGGGCTGGGCTTGGGAGCATCGGTGTCGGCGTTGGGGTCGGCGAACGCCGGGCCGGCAACGACCAGGAAGAAGAACCCGACCAGGTGCCAGATCAGCAGCGCATAGAAGATGCGCGCCCGCCAGCGGCTGCCGGAATGCACCCAGCGCAGCGCCATCCCGGTCAACGCCAGGTGCGGTGGGCAGTGGGTGTCCCACAGCAGTGGCCGCGGCCGCAGCCGCGTCGTGATCGTCATCGCCGCGCCGCCTCGGGGGCGTTGGTGTTCATCCGGTCCGCGCGCCGTGCCAGCGCCGGACCGAGCGTCTTCATCCGGGCGATGTTGAGCGCAGAGTCGCGGATGTAGCACTCACCGCGGCGGTGCTCGGGTGGGCGCTGCCCGTCCTTGCCGGCCGGGGAGGTGTTGTAGCGCAGATCTTTGACCAGCTGCGAGTTGGCGTCTGGGTTGGGCCCCAGCCAGGCCACCGACTTGCGGGCCTGGTTTTCCTTGGTCTGCTTGAACACCACCAGCGTGGTGAAGAAGTCGGTGAGTGCGCCGTAGTCGTCGGGGTCCTGAGAACCCATGAAGATCGCGGCGTTGTGCTTGCGGCCGTCGCGGGCGAACTCCTTGACCACCTGCGGCCCCCCGTGGGTGGTGGTCAGATGGTGTGCCTCGTCGAGGACGTAGGCGCCGAAGCGTGAGTTGTCGGCGAAGAAGGCGCGCCGGGCGATGGTGGCGGTCAGCCCGTACAGCGCGCGGCCCATGTGTTTGGTGGGGGTGAGCTGCTTGAACAGGTGCGGAGAGTGGATGTCTTCGGGTGTGGGCAGCTCAAGGCGATGGGTCCGGATGATCGTCGCCGACGAGGTCAGTTGCAGTGGCGGCAGATTCGGGTTGAACAGCACCCCAGCGTTTTGGTTGTTCATCCAAAACGACAGCAGCGTGGCCAGTTTGTCGATCTCGCTGCGCTGAAACTCTTCGGGAAGCTCGGGGCTGGTCATGAACCGGGCGAGGTCGGCGAGGCTGTGAATGTCGTTGTCGTCGCGGACGTCGGGATGCAGCATGTTCTGCAGCACGCCGGCGGCGGGGGACGTGGCTTCGAGGTTGATCAGCGGCAGCAGCAGGTCAAGGACGCGGTCGGCGGCCTCTTCTCGGGTGAACACCCGCAAGGGGTCCATGCTGAAGCGCGGAGCGGTGAGGTCGAGGACGGTCGGGTCGGTCAAGCCGCGTGCCCATTCGGCGTACTCCCCTCGTTCGGTGCGGTCGACGGCCAGAATCTGGCCACCTCGGTCAACGCAGTGGCCGCTGATGGTCTGGAGGAAATAGGTCTTTCCGCCGCCGGGCTGACCAACGGTGGCGACGCTGGCGGCTTCTTGGCGGGCGGTCTTGCCCATGATGTCGAGATGGACCGGTTCGAAGCACCCGCTGGACAGGTTGACCCCGATGATGGGGCCCTCGGCATCGCCAACCTTGGCTGACACGCACGGCACGAACGCGGCCACTTCTTCGCTTGTGGTGATGTGCACACACGCGTCGACTGCCTTGATGTGGTGGGCACCCGGCACCATCGACATCCACAGCTCGCGCTGAGCTCCCAGGGGCGCCTCAAGAGTGATGCGCTTGGATTTGCAGGCGCGGGTGAGCTCGGTGACCGCGGCGGTGGCGTCGGCCTGGGTGGCCGCGCCGACGGCGAAGATCGGGGTGAAGCGGATCTCGACCTCGTCGTCGGCGCCTTCGATACGGCGGTTGTAATCGGCGAGGATGAAGGCCTTTTCGGTGAGCATGGAGTGGCCGAAGCTGGTCTCGCCGTCGCGCTGATCCATCTGCTCGTCGATCTGTCGCAGCGTCTTGACGTTGCGGGCCAGCACCTCGTTGCGGGGCACCTTGCGGATCCGGACGACCCAGTCGATGACGGCTTTATCGCCGCGGCTGGTGAGGGTGTCAGCGAGCTGGAAGAACTCGGTGCCGCCGGGGAAGATCATTTCGTCGGCGGGGAACGACTTGACCGTGAGCATGCACTGGTAGGTGGTGCGGGGATCGTCGTCGTCGGGCCGGCTGATCTTGACGATGCGTCCGAACGATGGGGCGTTGCGGCGCCACCATCCGGTGTGTTCGCTGCGGTCAGCGTTGGCGCCTTCGTCGAAGAGGGCTTCGGTGAACGTGCGCACTCCGGCGCGGATGCGTCCCTCACTGGCCGGCGGGCATGGACCGGCGTCGAGACCACGGCTGATGTGGTGGTCCCACAGCCAGCGCATTTGGCGACCGGTCACCGGGGTCAGCGTGACGATGTCGGCCAGGCGCTCGGCGAGCTTGTCGGCTTTGGCGGCGGCGGCGTCGACATCCTCGGCGGTGGGTTGGTTGTCGCCGCCGAGGAAGTCCATGTTCAGCAGCCGTGACCCGGCCGGGCCGTGTCGGAAGCGCTGGTCGAGCGGCATGCTCAGCCAGTAGAGGCGGGTGCGGGGCCGCAGCGATTGCAGTCGCGCTGCTTGGGCGTTGCACTCGTCGATGTAGTCGGGCCGGTCGAGGTCTTCGTGGCGGACCATGCGCCGCATCGCGGTGGGGAGATCCATCGGGGCGGAGAAACCGCCGAGCAATGTGTAGTCGGGGACTTCCTGAAACAGCAGCTGGTGCAGCTGGCGGACTTGGTCCTTGTCATCGATGTCGCGCAGGCCGTAGTCCATGCCCTCGACGAGATAATCGGCCCACCACGTTCCCGAGCGGGTGAGGCGGAGGTTGCCGGCGATGGCAACGGTGGGCTGCAGCGTGTTGGTGCGCAGATGCTGGCGCAGCGATCGCGACGGTGCGGCGGGGGCAGGGGCACTGGGGCTCATGTCCCGAGGTATATGCCGCGGAAAAACGGGTTCCGGTCACCCGTGACGCCTGAAAATCGGTGCTTGACCGCCGGGTGCCTAGCGATTCGTTCGGTGCTTGGTTGTAGTCAGATCTCGTGGGGGTGTACGGGTTCGAGTTGGTCGATCTCATCTGACGTGGCACCGCTGAGTTCGACACAACGTGCGCACATGGGGGCTCCGATCTCCATGGGATCGGGACGGTCAGGGTCTCCCTCGAGACTTTCTCCGCACAGGGCCCGTGGCACCTTCAGTCGTAGAACCCTGTCGAGAAAAGACTGCCACCGGCCGACGATGTGGACGACTTCTCCGCTGCGGTGTTCGCGACAGGGGGCTGGCTCACTAATGGGCGTGGTCGTCACGGGCGTGTTCATGAACGAGACCACTCTTAGGGGACAGTGGGCGTCTAGGTGTGCTATTCCATGACATTGGTTACGCGGTGAGGTCATCGAACGACAGCTGCAACGGGCGCTCTGGGATGTCCGGCACGATGATCCCTTCGGCGGTCAGTCGGTAGGTGCTGAGCGGCACACGGCTGGCCGGCGGCCGGTGTCCCAGTGCACTGTGGGGCCGTTCGTAGTTGTAGAAGTTCAGGAAGCCCGGCAATGCCGCCCGACGTTCAGCTTCTGAGTCGTACTCGCGGACGTAGGCCCACTCCCTGGCCAGCGTGCCCTGATATCGCTCCACCTTGCCGTTGGTCCGAGGCGTGTAAGGCTTCGTTCTCTTGTGCACGGTTCCGGTGTCCTGTAACGCCTTGGCCCACGCCTTCGAGCGGTAGCACGAGCCGTTGTCGGTGAGCGCCCGTCGAATCGAGGTGATGCCGTGTTCGGCGAAGAACACAACCGACCGCAGCCAGAAATCCGCTGCGGTGACACCCTTCTCGTTCTCCAAAGGCTCGGTGTAGGCCAGCCGCGAATGGTCATCGAGGGCGCTGTGCAGATAGGTGTAGCCGATCCGGCCGGTGCCTTCGCCCTGGCGCTTGGAGGCCCGGTGCCCGTCTGAGCCGCGGCCGTGCGCCCACCAGCCGCCACCTGTGGGGATGCGGCCGATTTTCTTGACGTCGACGTGGATCATCGACCCGGCTTCGTCATGCTCGAACCGCAGCACTGTGCGCAGCTGCTCACCGGTCGGCGGGTCCAGATCGCTGACCCGGCTGATGCCCTTGCGGACCAAGATGCGGTGCACGGTCACCGGCGCGATCACTATCCGGTGTTCGTCACGCAGGACCGCTGAGAGCCGCGCGGCCCCGTACTTGGTCTGCCGGCGCAACGACTCCACGAGCTGCTCGATCTCCGGGTCCGTCTGTCCGGGCGACGAGTTCGGCGCGGACGAATGGTCAAGCAAGCCAGCAGGACCGGCCTCAACCCAGCGGGCATGCCACTTGGCCAAGCAGCGCCGCGAGATGCCGGCCTCTGATGCCACGTGCGCGATCGGCCGCCTCTGGTCGACCCGCTCACACAGCCGCCGACGCCCAGCAGCCGTCAACGGTGCGTTCGGGTGACTCGGCATGGGCGTTTCTCCTGGGCGAATGCATCGCCCAGGAGTTTGTCCTGGCGGTCTGACAAGCCGGGTCGACCAGGCAAACTCCCCCTGGCATTAGTGCCATGGCAGTAGTAGACTATTGCCATGGCAACAAGTGTGACGTCGAACGCGACCGTGAGCGTGACCGCAACAGCAGTGCGTAGCTGTGGACGGAGCAAGCGTGTTCACTTGTCCGTGGAGAAGCTTCAGAGGCCCAGCCAGTTCCTTCCTCTATGCGGCGGGGTGTCCTCGCACCTCCTCTTGGTTGAGGAGGAGGGGACGATTAACTGCCCCTCGTGCCTCCGACTAATGAAGGAAAGAGGACTCTGATGACTCGCCGGACGCGATGCAAAACCGATCCTGAACTGGTTCTCCTCGACTACGGCAACGGTTTCGTTGAGGCCGCGCTTGAGGTTCCCGGCGACATTCCGATCACCATCGCCAAGGCGTCAATCCCGGAAGGCCGGCGCCGCGGCTATTGGATCGTGGTGGTTGACAAGGACTATTCCGACCCGATCGGAACGAAGGCTGCCGCGATGGAGCTGTTGGACGTTCTCGCGGCTGAAGCCCGTCCACGCATGGAGCAATCCGAAAGGGACTTCCGAGAGCGTTGGCCGGTGGCACACGAGGGATTCGCGGTCTTCAAGCGTGAGGCGATGGGGCTCAAAGCCTCGTGACGGCAGAACCTGAGGGTGACACTCCCAACCGAACTGTTCGTATCCCCACCATCGAGTGGAACGCCGGATTACGCGCTGCAGCCAAGAATGGCGAGAAGCTACCCGCGGTCATCCGGCGCGGAATCGCGTCGTACGTGGCCCAGACCGACGACGACTACCGCACCGAATACCGGGCCACATCGGTAGCCGACTCCCAGCTCGTTGTCATGGGCATCTCCGGCGAACTGGCCGAGGTTCGGCGCCAGTTCCCCGCCAAACACTGGCATCTGGAGTCATGCCGCCGATCGACCTACCAGCCCGTCAAATAACCCCAATCCGACACGCACAACGGCAGGAGTTCCCAATGAGCGCGACACCGATCACCATCACCGCCGAGATCCTCCCGGGGAAGCAGGATCCATCTGCAGAGGCCCATTTCGCCAACGGTCAGCGGGCGGGCCAGTACGCCCGGCTTCTGGTCGATAGCGGCGACTACACAGGGGTCTATCTCGATGACGGCGAAACCAAGTGGCCCGTCAAGCCTTCCGTGTAACCAACGTGGTGGAACACCACATCTAGGAGGCCATGGAGTCTGCGCCGGTTGCTCCGGTCAATGCGCCGAACACGGCGGCAGCCGCAGCCGGGCGCGGCGGGACCGGTGACGGTGCGCTGGCCGAACCGCGTTCAGATGGGGTGGGTGGCGGCGCACTGACCGGCTCGACGCCCCTGGGCTGAGCGGGTCGGCGGCGGGTCGGCGGCGTGTGCCGGCGCGGAAAGTCGACGACGATGACATCGCCGCCGACGACTGCCACCGGGCTTGCTGCCGGCATCAGTTCTGAGGTGGATGGGGCGGTCGACACCAGCAGCCCGAGCATCCAGCCGAGACGCGTGGTGATCTTGATGCCGTCAAGGGGGATGTTGGCCAGCGCCCCTCCGATGACGATCGTCAGGCCCGCGCCGATGAGGAGATTGACCAACGGGTTGATGATCGGCAGAAAGTACGCGGAGATGCCCGACAACCCGAAGGTCATGCCGCCGCCGACGAACTGCGGAACCGTGTACGGGCCGCCGGGTAGCCGCTCGCCGTTGAATCCTTTACCGACCATGCGGGGGAACCGCATCGCCAGGGTGTAGACCCGCACGGACCGGTAGCCCATATCGATCAGTTCAGCACCCAGCGCCATCACTGCCCCTTGCCGTCGTCGTGGTTGGTCCGGGCGAGCCATTCCGCGTCGGCGCCGGGTCGCCGGCGAGGACGCGGACCGTCGGATCGAGGTGCGCGTCGGGTGCGCGCGAGCGCATCAGCGCACACCCGAGCTGCCGCCGGTAACGCTTTCGGTGACGCCGGTGAACGATTCGGCCAGCGTCGGCAGCAGAAGAAACAGGGCGACTGCCAGGCAGCAGATGACGGTGGTGCGGGTGAGCGCGCCGATGGTGAACTGCCGGCTCATCACCGTCTTGGCGATCAGGTGTCCCGAGCCCATCAGGATGATGAGGCTGACACCGACGTTGCGTACCAACGTCAGGGCGTTGTTGATCATCTGGCCGGGGTCAGTGGCGGCCAGGACTGTGGTGATCATCGGTGTGTTCCTTTCGAGAGGGCGGGTTGTTACGGCTTGCCGAACACGCTGTCGGTGGGTGTTGCGGCCGAGGTGGGAGCGGAGCTGTTGCCGGCGGCGTCGTTGGTGGGTGCCGGCGGGTCGGTGGCCTTGGTTCCGAGTGCGGGGAACAGTTCGATGCCGGCGACTTCCCAGCGGCCATCGGTCACGACCAGGCGCAGTGGGTACTGCATCGGCACGGTGGAAAAAGCGCGCGTGCCTTGGATGGCGGCCAGCATCCGCACCTGCGTGCTGCCGGCTGCCGGGGCGGGCGCCTGGGAGTGCACGCTGGTGACGGTGATGGACTGAAACGGCGGTGGGGTCAGTGGCTGAGCTTTGTAGCTTTGGGTGATGTAGCGGCTCATGTCGGGCCCGCCGGCGAGCAGTGCACGAAGGAATCCGGTGATGGCCACCACCGCGGGGTCGTCTTTGGCGACTACGGTCTGGTAGTCGAGGCTGACGTCGACGCCTGTTTCCCAGACCGGAGGGACCACGGCGGGCAGCGTGGTGGCGCGCAGTCGGGTGCCGTCGACGACGACGATCGTGACTTGGTAATAGACGCGTCGTCGTTGAAGGCTGTCGGCCGAGTCGCGTTGCGCGACGCTGACGACCACCGACCACTGTTGAAGACCGCCCACCGGTCCGGGGTGCGGGTCGGGCAGGGAGGCCAGCTGCGCGTCGGTTGCCTCGATCGGGGTGTCGGAGAGACTGCCCTCGCCGGTGTAGAAGGCGGCGATCTTGTTGGCGGAGTCCTTGGTGGCGCTGAGGTATGTCTTGACCCAGTCGATGGCGAAGTCACCGACGCGGGCGGTGTCATCAGCTGAGGCGGCGCTGACGTTGTGTTCCGACTGGCGGCCAACCATGCCGACGGCTGCAGAGGCCAACGACCACAGCTGGCCGACGCCACCGATCGCGGCCAGCGCGACGGTCGCGACGATGGCGTACTTCATGGCGTGCTGGCGTCGCGTGGCGGCACGTAACAGTCGACGGTCGGTGGTGTCGGTGACGGTGGGCATCGGTTTGGTCCTCCCCACTCAGTGGTTGACGGCGGCGTTGTGTAGTCGGATGACGGCTTGGTCGGCGGCGGGCGCGTCGTTGAGCAGAAGTTCGATCACGCGTTTTTGCGCCGAGATGTCGAGGGGTAGGTCGACGAGATCGATGCACGCCGCGGTGATGTCGTCGGTGAACTTTCGGACGATCTCGGCGTCGTGCTTGGGGGCACGCCGACCGGTACTGCCGGAGCGGCGGCGGGATGGCTGCATCGGTCGAGTTCCTTCGCGGCGGGAGTCGGGACAGGGCGCCAGAAGGTATATGCCGGGCCGAACACAGTTCCGGTCGCCGGCGGGGACAGGAATTTTTCGGCGCGCCCGCAGCGCCCCGGAAGGCAGCCGCTTGACGGGTGTTCGACCGGCCTGCTCCGGCCGTGGACGCTTCCGGGGCCGCGGCGAGGGGCTGCGATCAAGGGGTCCGCGGCCGAGGCGCGCGGCTGTTATGCAGCCATGACATCGATTGACACGGGGTAGTACGCTCGATCCGCGCAGCGCTCGTCAGAGCTAGCGGAGCGGATCGCGTCCCTCCCCCGGTAGATAGCCCACCCGCCCGTCAACGTAGCTGAACAGCTCAAAAAAGTCCTCTGACCAGGTTAAATGGCGACTAACTCGCATAGCGGCGGTCTGTTGAGTGGTCACACGTGTGACGAGGACTGTTACCAACGCCGTGAACTCACCCGACCACGGCGCTTTGGGCGCATCCGGTAGCACGCCCGTGAGCACGACCGACCATCGCTGAGTCGTCACGACCGACCACCGCTGAGTCGTCACGACCGACCACCGCTGAGTCGTCGGGTGATCTCACGAGCGTGGTAGCGCGCACGAGCACTACCGCGCGCACTACCGAAACTGTTAGCAGCCCCGTGGTCAGGAGAGGTCACGCGCACGGTGGCGCATCCGATCACACACGCGCCGGCTCGCCTGGTAACCGGCATGTGGGCGGGCGCGATCACTGGCGCGTGCTCGGACCCGCTCACGGTTCCGTCGAACAGCGGGGTGTCTGGCTCGGTGGCGCACACCCGTGCCGTCCCGTTGTCGCCTCCACGCACACCCACGCCCACCTTCAGGCTGGCGGCGCATCAGCCCGTCTGTTTCGCGGGTGGTAACACGCGCCGGCGCATGGACACGAAGCCTGGTGAGAACGCGATCCAGCAATTCTTTGGAGCATCAATCCGGCCCGATGCAACATCGCTGGTCGACCTCATGCACATACCGTCAAGTGTGACACAGATCACAGGCGTGGGGAGGCGGTTTTAGGTGCCGTAACGCGTTACGGGCAACCGTAAAAGCCCTGGTCACGAAACTATTGAACCGGTTAATGGAACGCGGAATCACACAACACCGCTTCCAGGGAGTTCCCCAATGACCACCATCTACGCCGAGGCGGACCAGGGCGCCGGCCACCCATACGCCAACACTGATTTCGGCTCTCTTCCGCAAACCCCGGTAGGCGCCCCTGGCCAGTCCGTGTGGACCCAACTCGCCAGAGAGTTCACCCGCCAGTGCCGGGCTGACAGTGCCCGCGCCGAATACGCCGAGTGGCGCGAACGCCACGGGTGGCGCGCCGACACGCCAACCGCATTGGTGGATGTACTGCGCGATGATCCGCATGGCTTGGGGGCGATCGTTTCCTACTACCAAGCCGGCTCCAAGCTCGCCGCCGCCATCCTCGTAGAGGCCTTCCGGCCGGCGCTGATCACCTTCACCCGCTACGCCAGACTCGACCACACCGAGCAGATTGACCGACCGGAGGTGCGCGCCCAAGTCGTCCTCGTCACCTTCTACGAGGTCGCCTCCACCACCGATCCGCAGAGCCTGTCCATCGCCGGACGGCTCTACGGCGAGACACTTAAACGAGTTACACGGGAACGTCCCCACGCCCCGGAGTATGCCGCCACGGGACTGTTCCTCTACGAACACTCCACCCAGACCGACAAGCGGGTAGCGGGCTCTAGCACCTATCGCGAGGACTACCGCGGTCGCCAGAGCGCGGGATCTCGGCCCGCGTCGGTCGATGTGGCCCCGGTGGCGACTCGCGCCCAGACCGACTGGGCAGCGATCGAACGCAAGGGCCTTGTTCGTGACGTGGTACTCCTCGCGCGCGACGAGGGCGTCATCAGCCAGCTTGAGTGCGATCTCGTATGCGGCCGTTTTCTCGGTGACTCGCTTGTGCCGGTACCCACGCTGGCGCGCTCGCTGGGCCAATCTGTGAGCTATTGCGAAAGCAAGCTGCGGCGTGCGCTCGCGAAACTGAGCGATCGCTACACCCGTGACTCCCGCGCCGCTGCGGTGTCAGTCGCCTGACTTTGCGTCTCGATTCACCCCATCGTTCGGAGCCAACTATGCGTCGTATTGCACCTGTTGTGTTGGTGACCATCACCACCGTTATCGCGTTCCTAATCGGACCGAATGGGTTATCGATTGCAGCGGCGGCCGCAGCGTCGTGCCCCGACGCGACGGTGGTGGCCGTCCCCGGAACGACTGAAACCAACCCCGCGGCCAACCCTCGTGTGCCCGCAGGTCTTCTCAAGAAGGTCGTCGAGCCAGTCAAGAAGGCGACCCGACCGGTGCGCGTCACGGGCATGTACGTGCCCTACCCCGCCGACATTATCGGCAGCACCGCCAACGCATTGGGCTACAGCTTTAGCCGCCGACAAGGCGTCGACAACGCCACCAAGATGATCGAGGAGCAGTCCGCGAAGTGTCCCGACACGCGCTACCTTCTCACCGGCTATTCGCAAGGAGCACACGTCGCCGGCGACCTCGCCGCTCGCATCGGTGCGCAACAAAGCCCGATTTCGGCTGACAAAATCCTCGGAGTCGCACTGCTCGCGGACCCAGCCCAAGCGCCTCAGGGAGTACCGACGCTCGGCGTGACCGGTCCCGTCGTCGGATTCGCCGGTGCGCGCCAGGGGGGATTCGGTGCACTCACCGATCGTGTGATCTCCATCTGCGCGCCGGGCGACTTCTACTGCAACGCGCCCGCCTCGCCCACCATCCGGCTGATCGGTCTCCTCGGCTCGCAGATCGATTCAGCCGATCCGACCAATAGCGCTCGGCAAGTCCTGGCCATCGCGGGCGGTACCTTCCTCGCGCCGGTGACCGCGGCAATCGCGGGCGTGACGACACTGCTCACCCAACCGAACTTCGGCGCCAACCTGATCTCGGGAGGGCAACGATTCGTGGCAGCGCTGGTCCAGCAAGCCGGCGTCGCCGGTCCAATACTGCAAGGCGTGGGGACGGTGATCAACGCGGTGCAAGGCATCATCACCGCAGTCACCTCGGGCGCATTCGGCCAGATTCCCGGGCTCGTGGCCACCGCAGTGAAGACGTGTGCCGATATGACGGCCCGCATCACAGCGACCACACCCGCCATCGCCGACCACGCGTCGGGGCGGAACTGGGCTGCCGTCGGGAACGCGATCGGCTCGCTGCAGCAAGCCGGCGTCGAGCATCCGAACGCGATCGCCGACCGAACGAAGAATGTGTTCGACGTCGTGAGCGTCGGCTTGAACGCATTGATGGCTGCAGTGCCGGTGCAACAGTTTCCCGCTCTGGGCCCGTTCTACGCCCAGTTCACCCCTCAACAGGTGATCAACGAACTGATGGCATTCGCCCGGTTCTTGCAGGGCGGTGCGCACACCTCTTATGACAGCGCCCCGCTCGACGAGGCCGGCCACACCGGGGTGCAACTGATGTCGCGGTGGATGATGAATCAGATCGGCCAGCTGTCGAAGAGGTAAGCCGAAGCGACCAAGCGTGTCACTCGGCGGGATGGCCCCAGATCTGAATCTCGGAGGTGGCGAAGCTGTCGGCGCCGCCATTGGGGTCGGGCAGGAGGCCGCTCTGCGACGGTGGTGGCGTGGTCTGCAGCACGACCAGTTTGACGGTCGAGGACTTCTTGTTCGGTATCACCGCGGTCGGGACGACCTCACGGGTGTTGTTGGTGTTCTGCTCTAGGCAGTTGTTGTCGAGGGTGCACGGTTTGGCCGGGCTGTAATCACCGAACAACCAGCGCACCCGCGTGATGGTCTGGTACTTATCCCACTCATCGCCCGACGAGCTGACCTTGTGGAAGCCAGGAATGATCGTCACCTTGGAAATGACGTACACATCGCCGAGGTCGATCGTCAGGATCTGTCCCGGCCCGTAGGTCATCTTGCATGTCCAGGCGGTTGCGTTTTGACCGTCGAACGCATTGGTCTCCTCCGCGCTGCCGGCCGGGCACTTGGAGGTGGCCGACTCGATCTTGATCGGCTGATCCACCGGTACCGGCGGTGGCGGCGCTGACGTCGGTGGGGGAGCTGAGTTGATGGTCAACGTGGGCGGGGCCGGCTCCGGCTTCAACACGATGACCAAGACGGCGAAGAGTACGACAGCAGACAGTGCGCCGATGATGACCTTGGGTGAGCGCCATTCGATGTCGCGCGCCCGCTGTTTGAGTGAGCGGTCCCGCGTCGGCAGGGGTGCGGGTTGGAGCTCATCGTCGTCCTCGTCGTCGTCGAGCGGATCGTCGTTGAGGTCGTCGGCGGACGGGAATTGAAGGAAGCCGGCCGGATTGGCTGCATAGTCGTCGTCGAAGTCGTCGACCTCAGCGGAGTCGGGCGCGGCGTCTTCAAAGGCGGTGTCCGGTTCGACCGGGGCGTGCGGAGGCTCGGGCGGGCCGTCGGCCGCCGCGGCCGGGCCAGGCGCGACGGCCGCCAAGATGCGCCTGCGGCACGCGAGGAAGACGTCGGTGTCGGGCAGCTCCCCGGCGGCGGTCACGGGATCACTCACCTCGGTACTCATCACCATTCAATGTCCCCACGTGGCGCTAGTCGGCTTTCGGGATCTGATAGATGGAGTCGGGAAGGATCACTTGCCCGACCCGCTCGGAGTGCACTCGCATCGGCTGCTGGGGGTAACCGTCGGGGCGGTACATGCCCGTGTAGACCGGTTGCGTGGTGTAGATGTGTTGGATGATCGTCGGCCCCGGCGCGGCAGCGCCCGCCGCAGCGGAAGTCGAGGAGTTCGCGCGTTTGCGCCGACGTCGCGTCACCACGTGGATGACCGCCGCGGCAGCGGCTGCGGCCACGGTCAGATAGGTAGCCAGTCCCGCCGGCAATCCCGGCGCACTGTTGATCGCCATGATCGCCAAGAAGGCGCCTACCAGAGCTTTCATGTTCGTGAGATTACCGCGTGCAGCCGAGGCAACCCAGCCAAGTTGATAGGGGGCAAGCAGCCGAGAATTCGGCACCACAATCACGCCACAGCACATACGGCTGTCGTTTTCCCGACCACAGGTCGCGGGCTGAACGGCGACGTCATGAGATCACCGGAACGCGACCCTACGTGCTGATCACAACGGTTTCCGCGGCAGCGAGCACACAAATACCGAGCCCCGAAAAAGGGGCGGCGCGGAAAAGGCCGCGAATGTCAAAGCAGTGAAATTCATATTGCCCGGCCCCAGCCGATTTAGGACTGGTCAAACAAATTCTCGGACCACGATCTGGCGTGTCGAGGCGACGTCAAACATGGCTCGCTCTGGTGTTGCTGGATCGGTAGGATTTTCGGCACAGATCGACACGACCAGTTCGGGAGGATCACCGAGATGTCCGATCAGCTAGACGTCGACCTGGGGCGGCTTCCCCAGCACGCCACCGACCATCAGGCCATCGCCGCGAAGTGGCTTGAATGGCCGGCAGGAGGAGAGAGCTTCCTCGCTGCGTTTCGACGCACCCACGGTGTGGTTGCCGAGCCGGTCGCCCGAGTTCTCGAGCAGTACCAGCAGCGCCGTGTGCAGTTCGGCGGGGCCCAGGCCGACATGAACAAGACGGTGAGTGATGCGATCACCACCAGCCTGGGCACCTTCCGCACGATGGAGGCCGACAGCAGCCGCCGCCTCACGGCTCCGGTCCAGGATCTCTAAACGTGGCGAGCACTGCCGGGTCGAGCGGGCCCAGCGCTGGCGGTGGATCACGCGTTGAAGCGCACATCCCCGTACTGCTGACTGCCGCGAAGTCGATGCAGGCGGCCGCGGCGCAGATGCTTTCGGCAGCCATACCTACGGTCGTGCCGCCCGCGGGCTTGGACGAAGTGTCACTGAAGGCTGCGGCACGCCTCAACACCCGCGCAATCAACCTCGTCAAATCGATCGACTCTGGCAGTTGGGCGCTTGCCGGGGGCGCTACAGAGGTCGAGAACGCCGCCTACTCCTTTATGGCCAAGGAAGCCGAGAACGCCGGCAGCTTCTCGGGTACCGGTGTCGCCGGCGGAGTGCCCACCGCACAAATGCCAGCGTTTCCGCCCCCGCCGAGCGTTCCCGACGTCGTGCTCCCTGACATTCCCGCTCCGCCCGGCGTGGTCGATGCCGAGTACACCTCCATGCTGGTCAACGGCGGTAGCGGTGAAGCCCCGCACGTGGCTGCCGCCGAATTCTGGAACACCACAGGACAGAGTTTGACCCAAATCTCCGATGTACTGGGAGTGGCCAGGGAAGCGTTGCGCACCGGCTGGCAATCGCCCGACGCGGAGAACGTCCACGCGGCATTGCAGAAGTTCAACGCCTGGGTCGACGACACCGGCAAGTCCTCCACCCAGCTCGGGCAGGACTGGGACAGCCACATCAACGGGTGGCGTCGCGTGCGCAACAACATTGCCAGCCCCGAAGAGGCCTCGACGACCAAAAACAACCTCGTCCAGGCGATGAACGACAACGCCGCCAACGGCGGGATGAGCACGGGCGAAGTCGTGCGGTGGACCAACGAATACTCCACGCAGAACACCACCGCCCAGACCGAGATGGCCTCATACAACGCCGACGAGACCTCGGCGCCACCGTTCGCCGAACCCGGGGCTCCGCCGCCGATCTCGTCGTCCGGTCCGCCGCGCGTGGAAGGAACACCCCGTCCGGCGCCCGGCACGCTGAAGGATCGATTGACCGACGACCCGGCGCTCAAGGGTCTTCAAGACCCCAAAGCGATCATGGCCGCCATGATGGCCGCGGCCGCGGGCGCGGCCGGGGGACTCGGCGCGATCAGCCAGGCCGGCAAAGGCCTCTTCCAGCCGATCCAACAGATCCCCCAGCAGCTGGCCCAGCTCAGCCAAATGGCTCAAACCGCCGGCGCCGCGAACGCGGCGAAAAGCGCAGCGAGCGTTCCCCGCAAGGCCAGCCCTTCAGCAGCGAAGAACGCTGGAGGGGGCGCGGGAGGCGGAAAAGGCGGTGGAGGCACCAAGCCCGCCGGTCTCGGCGGCGGCGCCAAGCTCAGCACACCTCCGCCGGCAGCGGTACCGGCCACGCCGGCCGCGCCGGCCGTCCGCGGCGTCGCGCCGGCTGCGGGGGTGGGTGGGCCCAGTCCAGCTGGGATGGGCATGATGCGCCCGATGGGAGCCATGGCCGGTGCCGCCGGCCGCGGGGACCAAAAGGACAAGACGCGCAACAAAGAGCTGTTCCCCGACGAACCGTTCGATGAAGACAACCAGGAATACGCACCCGCGGTCCTGGGCGCCAAACCCGACCCTACTGCCCCGAAACCCACCTACGACCGCAAACTCGGCTCAGCGCCCCTCAAGAAAGCCGGGTAACGCCCAAGAGCCCGGCCTCGGCGATCCAGAACCCTCCAAGGGCTCTGACCGGATCCACCTGCGGCCGGGCATATACCTCTGGGCATGACCGCCACACTCGACCAGCCGCCCACCGAAGAGGCAACCGGCAGCCTCGCCGCCGCACTCGAACGGATGGCATCCTCCGAACGCCTCCGTAAGCGCCACTTCACCATGGTGGCCGTCGAAGGACCGTCGGCCTCGGTCTCCCGGGTCCAGGGACCTGCCCCTGGCGACTCCACCACACCGGCCGACCTTGAAGGACTGATCTCCTCGATCGCCGTCGTCGGCCTGTTGCAGCCGCTGCTGGTCGAACAGATCGACTCCCGCCACATCCTGGTCGCCGGTGAACGTCGACTGCGCGCATTGCGATGGGGACATGTCAACCAGCCGGACAACCCGCACTTCCAACAAGCACCCGCCGTCGTGTGCCCCGGCCCGCTGACCGAAGACGAACGACGCTGCTGGCAGCTCGTGGAAAACCTCGCCCGCGAAGACCTCGGTTTCGGCGAATTGGGCGCAGCACTGCTATTTGAGCGTGCCGCGGTCTTGGCCAGTGCGCTGCAGGCTCGGGGGGTGGAAGTGCCGGCCGAGCTGATGGACATCGAAGACCCCGTCACGCGCTGGCCCCTCCTCGACAAGCACCGAGTTGCTTGCGGGGCGCACACGGGCGGCGCGCCCTGGGACGAAGTCCTCAAACGAATCGGGGGGCAACTCAACGCCGAGAAGGCCAAACAGATTGTGCGGGCGTTCAAATCGCTTCCCGCCGAGGTCAGTTCCGATATGGACGCCGAAGGCGTAGCACTGGCCACCCGACTGGACTACTTGAAGCTGGAGAAGGGCCGCAAGAACGCCGCCGCCGACATCTGGGCAGCAGTGCGCGACCGGGGCACACCCAAGCTGCTCGGCGGTGCAGTGCGCGCCGCGATGTCCGACCCGTCACTGCGCCCAGACGACGCGATCGAGGTCGCCCAGAAGCTGCATGACTCCGCCAACGCATCCCGCTCGGCCGCACTGCGCGGCGAAACCGATGACACCCCAGTCGAAGACGCCGACCCCGAGATCGTGGGAGCCGCCGTCACTGCCGTCACCCGGCTGCTCGCCGAGCTGCGCGCCGGCAAAAAGCTCGGCGGATATGCCGGCGGGACACTGCTGCTGCACACCCGCGAACTGCTCACCCTGGCAGGAGGACAGCAGTCGTGACCATCCAGCTGCCCTTGACCGTGCTCACCCCAGCCCGGGCATGCGACTGCCGGGTGTGCCCATTCTTCATCGACAACCCCGATGCGGCAGAACCGATCTGCAGCGGATCGAACTCGGACTGCTCGTATTGCGGCTCCGCGCGCACCGCCGACCAACTCACCCCCTCATGCGGCCAGTGCTCAATCCGCTGCGGATCGCGCACCGACATCAGGGCCTGGATGCGTGACGCCGGCGGCACCCTCGATTTCGACGACATCACCCTCCAAGACATGCACTGGCCCGACGGGATGCCGCGGTTCGTGCCCCAGATCGACACCACCAACCCCGCCGAGCTCGACGGTGATCTGCAGTGGCCGGCCTACGCGGTAGGGCTGCGTCGTGTGTTCTCCCCGAAGGTGTGGGATGTGTTGCCGGGGTTTCGCGACATCACCGCGCGCGAGGCCTTGGGGCTGGGTGATGGGCAGCTGTCAGTGCTCGTGGGTTATGGCGAAGACCCGCTGGTGGAAGCCTTTTGGACGCGGCGTCGTCGGATCTATCCGCTGATGGCCCAACATCAGTGGGATCTGGTGCTGTCTCCGAATTTCAGTATGTATGGAAATCAGCCCCGCACAGAACACCTCATCAACTTCCGCCGCAACCTCGTCATCGCCGAAGAGCTCCTGGCCGCCGGCGTCAACGCAGTCCCCAACATCTACTGGTACCGCCTCGAAGACCTGCAGCGCTATTCCCGCTGGCTCCACGACATCACGCCGCCGGCGATCGCGATCAATCTGCAGACATTCCGCACTGACGCCGACTGGGAAGAGATGGCGCTGCCCGGCCTGTCATGGCTGGGCGGGGAACTGCCCACCGCGACCCGACTCGTGGTGGTCGGATCCTCACGCAAGTCACGCATAGACGAGCTGCTGGCACTCTACGGAGACCGGTTGACCGTTATCTCCCAGAACCCCATTCAGTACGCCCGACACGGCGCGATCATGGGCCCCACCGGCCGCGAAGACGTCCACGCCGACGTCGCGGTGGCGTTCGCGGCCACGGTCCGCTACTACTCCTCGCTGCTGACGCAGTGGACACCTGAGGATCAAACAGCGACTCGAACGTGTGGGGGAAGCAATGGGTGAGATTGACCGCGTCCAGCGCGCAACCGCATCGAAGCGTGTCCCCGACGTCCACCGAGACGTCTTCGGATCATTGCGCGCAACCCCGCCGGCCCCACCGGACAACAGCGACTCAAATCGCTCAGTCTCCGAGGCCGCCGCGCTGGAGACGCGGAGGAACGACCTACGGCGAATGCTGAGGATATGGGACCACGAGCCCTCGCCAGATCAGCGCTACTGGGACAAGCGTGAGGCGGGACTGGACGCAGATTCGAAGATTGGCACCACTGATCCGAATTCGCCGTTCTGGAAGGCCGCGCACGATGCCGAAATGCGCAAGGCTGCGTCGGCACTGTCGGGACCCGATCATCCTCCGAGGGCTACTCGAATTGCCTGGTACCGACGGCTTTTCACCACCGCGCGCCGACAGGCCGACTCGCCACAACCTTCCACAACCCCGGGGCGGCAAGTTCGCCGATACGGCGGGCTTTGCGGTGCCCCGACAAGTCGCGGCGACTTGTGCCGCAACCCAGCCGGCTCATGTCCGCACCACTGATTTTGACGCCAATCTGGGCGAGTTGTCACGACGACCAGCGGCCGGCCTCCTCTGCGCGGTCAGCGCAGTTGCCGCACAAGCCGTCGAAGCCGTCGGCGGCATCGGTATCGACCGGCTCGTCGTTGCGGTGGGTCACCCGCCCGCAGTCGCCGCACCGCTCGATGTCCTCGTATTCGTCGCGGACCGCCCGCAGTGCGGCGCGCTGCGTGGGACCCGTGCCCGCCGCAGCGAACAAGCCTTCCTCCCAGTAGCCGGTGTCCTCACGCTGGTCTTGGACATCTCCGGGCAACACGTACTCGACGACGATGCGGCCGTTCTCCCAGTGCCCGACGAAGGTCCACGTGCCGTCACCGGCTGCCGGGTCGTGTTGATCCGGCCGCTGGGTCATGTGGTGGTGATCGGGGGCCACGTTATCGCTGCTTCGGATGCTCTACGGCCCAATGGGTTTGGGCGTCGACATATCCGCTGAGGTATCCCTGGGCCAGTTGGCTGGCGACGTCGTTGACGTAGCTCGGGGCGCGGGGTGTGTCTTGCCAATTGTCTGGTAGGTCGATCACCACTCGCATGCCGAAGATCCTTCCAACTCACTGTATACACCGGAGCGGGTGTATAGTTGACGAGTCTAGCGGAAGCTACCGACATGTAAGGGCACGCAGAGTGCACACACCCAGCACGCGACCGGAATCTCGACGCGAAAGGCATATACCTCACACCATGACCCCGATAGATGGAGTGATCTCGTGAAGCGCTGGAAACGGCGGGCGAGTGCAGCGGCCACCACCGCCGCCGCCCTGTGGATTGGATGGACCGCGCTCACCGGCACCGACACCACGACATCGATCGTCGCCCCGCCGGCGCTGCCGGCGCAGCAGAGTGCAACCGTTGCTCAGCTGCTGAGGCAGGTCGCGGTGATCGACGAGCTGCCCCAGGTCGTCGGCTATGAGCGCAGCTGCAAGAAGGGCAAGGCGTGCGTCTTCGGCCCGGCCTGGAATGACCCCCTAGACAGATCGGGATGCGATACAAGACAGAGGGTTCTGCGCGCCCAGCTCACCGATGTCACCTTCAAGCCGGGCACCCGCAATTGCAAAGTCGTCAGCGGGGTACTGCACGATCCCTACACTGGCACCGAGATCCGCTACAGCAGCGCTGATCCCGACTCTGTGGAAATCGACCACATCGCCGCGCTGTCTCGAGTCTGGCATCTCGGTGCATGGCGGTGGACTGCGCAGCAGCGCCAGGTGTTCGCCAATGATACCGACAATCTGCTCGCGGTGTCCGGGGCGCAGAACTCAACGAAATCCGATGCGGGACTGCGGGAATGGCTGCCGCCCAACCAGTTGTATGTTTGCCCCTACATCGAGAAGTACCTCGCGGTGATGGTCAAGTACCAGCTGCCCATCACCCGCAGCGATCGCGATGTCGCCGCACGCAGCTGTGCGGCTGCCGCCTGAGCGGGCATCGGTTGCTTTGTCGGTGCCGGGGGGTAACCTCAAACCATCAATACACCGGAATAGGTGTATATGGAGTGGGGAGCGCGAAGTGCACGTCTATATCACCGTAGCGATCAACGGAACACTCGACGCCGATGCGGTACCAGCCGCCGTCGAACAGGCACTCGCCCCATACGGCGAACAGCGCGACGTCATCGGCGAGGACGCCATAGCGACCGGCAAATGGGAAGGCTGGATCGTCGGCGGCCGCCTCGCCAACAGCTGGGCGATCACCGCCCACCCCAAACTGGCCACCGCGCGGCTCCCACGGTGGCAATGGCCCGACCACGGTCACGGCAGCATCGCCCGCGTGCGCGACATCACCGCGACCTCGCTGACAGCGACAACCGCCTACATCCACCTCGACGGAACCTGGCACGACAGCGGCCGTCTCGACTGGCAACCAACCATCGCCCACGACAGCGCAGCGGCCCGCCGTTGGCGCTTCGACTACTCGGCATGGATCACCACACTGCCCGCCGACACGTGGCTGGTCCTGATCGACGCACACCGATGATGGCGCGCACCGGCGAACCCGTAGAACTCATCTGCCCGGAACTGTCACCGCCCAGGCATATACCTCATGGCATGACGACCTCAACGTGGCCCGCGCAGCGCCGATCCTGTGCCGTGCATGGGTCGGCGCGCACCGCCCGGACGCCAGCCGCTCGCATCCACAGGGGCCGCTGGTCGTGACCACCACAGCCCGCGCCGTCGTCGTCATCGACTACCAAAACGTCCACCTCACCGGACATGCACACTTCCGTCCCACCCAACCCGTGCACGAATCGCTGATCATCCCGGGACTGTTCGCCCGCCGACTCATCGACGTGCGCAACGCCACCAGCTACATCCGCGTCGTTGCCGGCATCGTCGCCACCATCGTGATCAACGCAGTGCGTCGGATCCGGCGCCTGATCACCACCGGCATACTCCTGGCGATCGCCGGAGGAAGCGCCACCAGCATCACGACACTCCACGATCTCCTCGTCGCGCACTGACGTTGCCTAACACCCACGGAAACCACTGATGAAAGGAAACGCTGAATGTCTGACCCTGTCAGCACCACACCGGCGAGCAACCAGCCCCGACTGCGAGCAGATGCTGTTGCGTCCGTGGCAGCCCTAGTAGGAGTCGCGGCCGGGATCACCGGGTACGCAGCAGCCTGGCTGCGCCACCGGCAGCAACGACACACCGTCACCACCTCGACCGGCGTGCCGGACAACCATCACATCATCGACAGAGCAGCAACCGGTGGCAACGCGAGTGAAGTGGTGCTGCAAGGGCTTACTCAGACATGAACGTTCTAAGTCCCGCTGTCCTATACATCATCGCGATTATCTTGATGTTTGCGGGAACGGCTGCGACGGTGGCGTTCTTCCGCGGAGATCAACCCGACTGGATCGCCCTATCGGTCGGAGTTAGCGGCATTGTCATCGCCTTCGGCTTGGTGATCACCCTCCCCGCAGCTCCGCCGGTCGTATTGCAAGTCGCCCCTTATTTCCTGGGCTGCCTACTACTTTTCGATGCGGTTCGAAGAGCCGTTAGACGACGGCGAGGTCAACGCCGAACCTCACGCCATCGGCAGAATGGCCCTCCGGATATCGAAAACATCCCGTAGGTGATCGCGTACCGGACGGGGACAGCGGAGCGCCCCACGTGTCCAATGTCATGAGACAGCACATCTGACCGGTCAGCACGCCAATTATGCTGTTCGTCGAGGCAACGGTCGCAGATCCCGACGCTGTTTTGGCAACATCGTCGGAGCGCTCGCCGCTGGTGGCCTACGGCTACCCCGCTTCCAGGAGTGGTGAGTTGGAATTCCCGACAGTGACAGGCGTGGGGACGAGCACCGGTCGCGTTTGATGTCGTGTGGCGTGTGACCGGATCCGCCTGCGGTCAGGCATATACCTCGGGGCATGAGCATTCGAGTCGCTGTTGTCAGCGCATACGACGCGTCGACTGGCTGGTCGACGCTGCCCGTCGCCGCGGTGGGCTGGAGTCAGGGTTGGTCCTGGTGGGACTGGGTTCCGCTCAGCGCTCCCGCGCGGGAACTGCGCTACACGGTGATCGAGGGCCTCGACCCCGCCGAGCGTGAACGCTGGCTGCAGCGGTTTTTCGACGAGCCGACCGCAACGTATTCGGTCAGCGAGGTCCTGGTCCTCGACAACGACGGACGCGAGGCCGCCGAACAGGCGGTGCGTGACACCCTCGACCAGCTTCTCGTGGAGGGGGCGTGACATGGGATCCGGATCGAGCAAGGATCACGACGCCTTCACCGTCGCGCCGCCCGCCGACGACGATGCAAGCCCATCGCCGACGCCGACGGTCGAGCCCGTCACGGCCAGCGACCAGCAGATCATCGACCAATACCCCGACGACGGCGTGATTTCCGATATCGCGGGCGCGAGCAGCTTCGCGGAGATGAGCGAAGCGGTGCAGTCAGCGCAATCAGGGCTTGCCCTCACCGCCGGCCTACCGGCCGAACAGCAGATACCGCAGCTGGCTGAGGAATCCAACAAGGCTATCCACGCCGCGACGATAGACTGGCTAGACGGCAAGTCGAAGCAAGAACTCGACGACCTCGCCTCCGCCCAGGGATTCCCGCACCCCGAAATAGTGTCCAAGCATGCGCTTACGGCCTGGCTGGACCCCTCCTACCCATCGGATGCCGAGTACAAGGCCAAGATCGCGGCCAAGTCGGTGGAGCGGTACAACGCCGCCGTCGCGGCCGGCAAGATCGTGCCGGCGCCCACCATTCCCGAACTGCCGGAAGGGCACTGGAAAGCCACCCCCGCCGAAGTCCTCGATGCGCAGTCGGCGTTCATGGCCGCCGCCCAGGCCCACGGCGACCACGGTGGAACGGCCGACAGCCTTCAAGGGCTGATCGATGCCGAGAACAAGTTGGCCACCGCTCACTGCCCAGAGCTGGGCGAATCCCTGGCAGCGTCTCAGGCGCAGGCCAAGGAGCTCGTCGACGCCAAAATCGAAAAAGGCTATGCAGCCAACCATCTCGTCAACCACGCCATCCAGAACGGCGCCCTGCCTGAGGATGCGGACCTGTTGTCGCGGTCGGAGGCCCTCAAGCTGCTTCGGGAGAGCACCCCGGGCCAGGAGAAGGCCGATCTGCATCAGCTGATCACCGACCGCACAGCCAAGCTCGCCGAAAAGAATGCCGCCCAAGCCAAACTGTCTGAACTGTGCGGCGGTGCCCACTGGGCCGGTAAGCCCCAGCCGTTCAAATCAGCCGCCGATGTGATCGCCTACAACAACGCCGCGCAGACGGTGGCCACGATTCAACAAGAGGCACAAACCTGGAAGTGCGTCAACAGCCCCTACGGCAGTGGCGGCTCCAAGGTCGGCGGGCATGTTCCCAACGACAACCTCGCCCAGGGGCTGCGGCACGGTGCGAAGTCCCTATCGATGGATCAGCTGCGCGCGGCCGCCACGATGGAAGGCCTCAAAGACACCAAGGGCGCCTCGCGTGCCGAGCTGCAGAACTGGCTGATCGGCAAGTGGCATCCCGGCATCAAACAGGACGAGATCGCAACCGGTATCGCGGCCAAGAAAGCCAAGAAGAAAACCCCGCCGCCGGCACCCACGCCGACCCCAACCCCTGCACCCACACCGGCGAACAGCCCTTCCAAGACCGGGTCGCCGGCGGGCACCGCGACCTCATCGACGCCGACCGGGTTGGGGACGGTCACCCCGCTTTCGCCGACCGCCGGCTCAGGCAAGTGGTTTCACAAGCAGCAACAAATGGTGGCTGCCCTCAAACATCAGACTGCCTCGCTGGCCGATGCGCCGCCGCGGCCGCCCACCGCGGAAGTGGCGGCCTGGCAGTTCTCGAGCGGACCGGCGATGCACCTCGGCGGTGCCCACACCAAAGAGGTGGTGACCGCTCCCGATGGGTCACTGTGGATGTTCAAACCGACCAAAGACAAATATCGTGCGCTGTCAGAGTCCGGCGCCAACGGCATCTTGCATCGGGCGGGTATCCCGACGGTGCCGGTGTATGCCCGCCCCTACGACGGCAAGCTCGGCACGGTGCAGCCGCTGATCAAAGGCGCCACCACCTTCCCATCCGACCCGGGCAAATGGAGCCAAAGCGATGTCGACGCCGTCGTGCGCTACCACGCCGCCGCATGGTTGGTCGGCGACCATGACGCCAAGCACGACAACCTATTGCGCACGCCCAGTGGAGGATTGGTGCCGTGCGACCACGGTCAGGCCTTCAAGTTCTGGGGCCAGGACAAGCTGGAGCCCGGATACCATCCCAACGCCTCCTACGGGTCGCACCCCCCGGTGTGGAACGTGCTGTACGACGCGGCAAAGAACGGCCAGCTCGCCCCGGGCGTCAAGGTACGTCCCGCCGCGGCGCTGCCAGTGATCAAGTCGATCGAGTCGATCCCCGACACCGAGTTCGCGGCCATGCTCGAACCGGCGGCGAAAGCCGGGGCCGGCAGCAGCACCTCGCACTGGCGGCCGGTATTCGAGAAGCGCGCTGCGGCCAAACTGGGTAAGACGCCCACCGCACAACAGGTCGCCGAAGAGTTCATCACCTACGGCGTGGAACGCAAACAGGCTCTGCGCCAATCGTTTATGAAGTTCTTCGCCGACGCCAAGGTTGACAACGCTGACGTCATCATGAAGGTCGCCTGATGGGGTCGGGTAACAAGAAGGCGCACGAAGCGTTCACCATCGCGCCGGCGCCGGAGGCGCTCGACGATCCAGACACAGTCTCCGTTGTCGAAGTCAACGACCAGGTCCCCGCGGCGGGAAAGAAGTGCGTCGTCTGCGGCAAACCGGTCTCAGAAGACGACGTCTGCTCGCAATGCTTCATGGACATGGAGAAGCTGCTCGACCCCACCGACGTCAACGCGTCCGAGACCGTCGATCCCGCAGCACCATCAGCGCCCGCAGCCGACCAAACGGAGGCGGCGGTGGCGCCGGCACCGACCGTCGAACAGGCCCCGCCGCCCGGGCAGGAGCCCGAGGTCTCCACCGACCCCGACCAGGCGCAGTGGGGTGATGACGATCTGCTCACCCCGATCCCCGACGAGCTCAAGGTCGGCGACGGAATCGGCACCGCGGTCGCCGTCGGCGGGGCCGATCTGCTCGACGGAGCGGCGATCCTGACGGCTTACCAAGACCCCAAGGGCGGGCCCTCACCCGAGGTGCTGCGCGCGACATTGACCCCAGACGCCGAGGAGAAGCTGCTCGACGCGCTCAGCCCGCCGGATGCGCCGAAAGTGCCGATCCAGGTACCCGAAGTGGTCACCGGCCGGCTCCCGATCGACCAGGAGCAGCAGCTGCACGAAGAGTTGGCCAAAGCCGCCAAATCGATCAACCACCACATCAAAGACGGCACCCCCATCCCACAACACACCCTGGATCGCGTCGCCTCGGTCGACGAGAAGCTCCAGGCGCTGCAGGCGACGGTGCCGGCCGGCGGGGCTGAGGAGCAGATGATTGCGCACTACCAAGCCGCCGTCGACCAGTGCAAGCAACGCATCGCTCCGGACTTCGCCACCCCATACGCCGAGGGCGGCAAGATCCCGATGGTCAATGCCTTTGAAACCACCGGTGAGGTGATGGTGACCAAGATGGTGCCCGACCCCACCTTCCAGGGCGCCGGCCTCCCGGTCACCCAACGCACCATGTCGCGCGTCGCCGCCAACGCCAGCGACGGGGTGTCGACCTGGGATGGCACCAGCCGCGAACAAACCACCGGCACCGAGCTGGCCATCGACCTCGGCAACGGCTACCAGGCGGTGGTGCGGCCAACGTCGATGAACCCGCCCGGACAGTGCGCCGCCAGCCTGCGCGGCACCGTCGAGGTCATCGCGCCCCCGGGCGCCGGGCATCAGCAGCAGCTGCTCGAACAGCTCGGCCACCTCAACATCGTCAACCGGCCGATGAACGCCGCCGAGGCCGAGTGGACGTATCTGCAACGCAACATCGCTGCCCGCGGACTCGAGAAGCACGCCGCGGTCACCGCGGCCATCCAATCCGCGGCCGACCTGGAGGACGCCCACGCCCACAGCTTGCTCATGAAGCGGGCGCCGCAGGCGATCGGGCTCGACGACGCGGGCCTGGCTCAGTTCGCCCGGAAACTGCAGCTCGACGCCGAAGCCGACGCATTACGAGACAAGGTCCGCCTCCTCAAAGACGGTGTCGCGCAAGCCCTGGGGCATGCCGACGGCGCGGCCATGGCCAAAGCGGTCAGCTATGACCCCAAACCACACCGGGCCCGCGGCTGGTTGACGTGGGGACGCATCGGCCAGTCCGACAAGGACCTGAAGCCGTTGTTCGCCAACAAATGCATCAGCCACTCCATCACCGGCGGGCATCACAATCTGTCCAACGTGCTGACCTCCGGAGTGCTGGCATGCACCGAGCGGCGCCGCATGATGGGTGTGCAGAAAGGCATCGGCATGTCCGAGCAATCCGATATGACATCGGGCGGGGCATCCAGCATTTTCGTGCGCATGCAGCCCAAGGGAGCCCATCTCGGCGGAGCTCGACTGATCTGGAACAGCCCAGAGAAACTGCTGTCACGCACCGACTGGTATGCCTACAACGGCGACCACTTCGGTGCGGCGATCGCCGGCACCGGCCACAGCATCAGCGGCCAGACCCGAGATCCGCACCAGGTAGCCAAATTCAGCGGCGGCAGCAACGAGGTGATGATCAGCCACGGACTGGATCTCCTCGGTGCCGACGCGCCCGATAAGGTGGTATGCCCGGCCAGTTACCGCAAAACGCTGCTGGCTGACCTCGCCAAGGCCGGCATCACCACGATCGGAGGCCGGCCGGTCGAGAAAGTGGTGGTATCAGGATGACCCAACCATCCCCGCCAGAATGGCTCGACGTCGTGATGCGACTGTGCCGCAACGGGTTCGATCCCGACGGATCGGCCACAGGCGGAGCTCAGGTCCAGGTTTTTGACCGCGCCACCGACCAGTTGGTCTACCGCCAGCCCATCGCTCGCGAAATCCGGCTCGACGACGAAGAACCACTGCTGTGGTTTCGCCAGATTGTCGGCGACGCACCCCCGTTCGACCTGGACGTGTGTCGCCGACGCTCACTGTTCACCACAGACGCCGCCGTCGACGGCGTCGACCGTGTCACCTTTCCCCAACCTCAAGCCACCACCGGCGAATACGGCATCATTCTGGCCGCAGATCCCGATCAGGTTCCGCTGCTCGACGCGTGGGACACCTGGAAACTGAGCGCCACCACCGCTGAAGAAGAAGCCCGACTCGACGCGCTCACCGACGACTCCTAACCGCGACGCGGCGGGCGCAGCCATCGTGGTCGGATGGTCAGATCTCGAAGAGGGTCAGATGCACGTAGATCGCCGGCGAGTGCTTACTGTCGATCGCGATGTTGCGGTAGATCTTAGAGCCGTCAGTGCGGCGGTAGGGCCCCTGCCACGCCTGCACCCAGGGCCCGTCCACTATTGGCGGACCCGCCAGGGAGTCGGCATCAAGGTAGTGATCGCTGGCCTGGTCGCGGTTCAGCTCGAGGCCCGAAGCTGTCACGAGCTGCTCGGCGCCGGCGGGCGTGGTCTTGATCGCGAGCCGCACGGCGGTGTCAGGCCCGCCTTGCTCGATGCGTCCCTTGAGCAGTTCGGCATCGGCGGGTAGCACGATTCCACCGAATTCCCGTGCCGCGGCGACGATTTCGGCGGAGGTGGGCTCGGGTCGTTCCGCAGCCGCACATCCGCTGGCGGTGACGGCCGCACAGATCAACGAAACCATCGTCGCGCGCATCTTCGCATTGTCCGGGGAGACGCGGTGAACCACCACTGAATGAGGTTGGCGGGGTGCTGCTACTCGGAAGCTGATGCGGGCAGAAGACCGAGCTTGGTGGACTCGGCGGCGCACCGTTCCTAGATACTGAGCGAAACTGAGTTTTGCTCGGTGTGGCGGCCCGAACGGTGTTGGCCGCTGGCGGTGGGTGTTGTCTGGTGGACCGGTACGCCTTGTCGTCGTGGTGGGCGTAGCGGTGAGCCAGAACTACGGCACCGTCGTGTGGTGCTCGGTAGCTGATCAGGTCTGGCCGGTGGAGTGCCCGCACCCATCCGCTGTTGGGTGCGGGGTCCTGCCGGCCGCCGCCTGATCGGCTGGCCGAGTCCACGTCTGCCGATCGCGACCGCCGCACCGTGATGCACGGTCACGACGGCCGGATCGGAAGTCTGTTGCTGCAAGGGTTTCTGCCAATGCTGGCGGCCCCAGCGGCTGGTGTAGGCCGGGTCCACGCCGATCACCGCGATGCCGCGGCGGGCAGCCATCGAGGTCAGTCGGGACCGGAATTTGGCGGTGGGGATACCGGCGACCGTGGCGCGTAGCCGTTTGCCGCGCTTGCCGCGGCCGAGGGTTTCACGTCCGGCACTGCGCGCGTCGGTGAAGTTGAGGTTCTCCACCACGATCGCCGCACACCGACGATTCTCGGCCAGGTTGAGCAATTCGGTGATCGCGGCGCGAACCCGCCCATCACGGCGCGAGGCCCTAAGTCCCGCGGTGGCCACGTCGATCGTGACGGGCTAACCGATCGGATTACCCGAGGCATCGAGCACGCAGGCGGCGAGATGATCGGCGTTGAGGTCCACGCCCAGTATCCGACCGCCACGCAGATCGTCGAGCGCGGGGACCGGTTCAGGCGTGATTGTCCAGGAGGCGTCCAGATACCAACGGCCCCGGCCCGGATCGAAAGTGATGTCGTAGCGCACCGCCCGCCGGCCGGCCACCCGATCGGCCCACTCGCCACCCCGATGGTTGAACACCACCGGTGCGGCGACGAGCAGGTGCGTACCGAACCGATCAGCCAGGGCGGCAGGGACTTTGATTCGGAGATGCCCGGATTCCTCGCCCCGGATGGTCTCGTTGCCGCCGGCCTTTCCCGTCTCACCGTCGGCAGTGAGGAACGTGCGCGATGCGTCCCAGCCGTCCCGCCACTGCTGCTCGCTCATCTCGCCCGCCGCGAGGTTCTGCCGGGTCCTCCACAACCTGTTACCACCCACGGTGATCGACGGCCGGCCCGCTTCGAGCGCTGCCTGCGTGTTCGCCAGTCGCTCCCGCAGCGCGGCCAGGCGCCGGGTCTTGGAGAACCGCTGCGCCGCAGTCGCATAACCCGAGACCGGGCGGCGTGAGGATTTCCGAGGCCCACCCGCCACATCATCAGGACAGGGAACCGAAACTTCGCCGGGGCGCAGCGCACACCGCTGCTCTAGCGACGTAACCGCCGACCGCAGCTCCGCGACGTGAGCCGCCAGGGCACGCATCCCGAGCTGGTACTGGTCTTCGACCGCGCGGGTGATCGCTCCGGCCCACCGCGACGACGCCACCACCGTCACCGCCCGCTTACGCTCAGCACGCCACACTGCGTGCGCCTTACGGTCCAAGCCGCCCAACCTGATCCGACCCGCGAGCTCGCGCCGATACACCAAACCCAGGAATGCGCCGATCTCGTCCAGCGCCGCGACCTCATCGGCGGTCAAATGCAGTCGGGTGCGCACCCGCACACCCGCCGGCGCCGCAGCCACCACCGGATCACCAATGCGACGCAACGGGCTACCCATGGCCGCCATTGTGCGCGAGGACACCGACAAACCAGACCGCTGACACGAAACCTACGCTCAAGGCCGTAACTGGCGTCTCCGTATCCGACGCGGTCCCAGTGCTGCGCTTTGCGTTGGGCTTGGCGGGCAGTTTCGGTGATGGCCACAGCGCATCGTCCTTTCTTCGGCCCCAACGGTCGTCAGGCGGCCGGGGACAAGCGGTAGTTCTCGGCGGCGGCGATCCAGTCGCGGTAGCGCGGCTCCAGCCGTTGGGCCCACTGGCTGGGCCATGGGTCGTCGTGCAGTGCGCCCAGGACCGCTCCGGCCACCGCGGCAATGGAGTCGGAGTCGCCTCCGGTGACCGTGGCGCGGCGCAGCGCGAACACGGGGTCTTCGGGGATGGAGTCGACGCACAGCAGTGCTGTTGCCAGAGCCTCCTGAGCGCGCCAGCCAGCGCCTCCGTAGCTGCACGGGTCCTCGGCCCACGGCTCCCACTGGAACGCCGTCACGGCCTCGTGAGCGCGGCGCAACACGCTCGCCACCTCGTCTAGTCCGTCCTTGAGGAAGGCGTCGGCGGCGCCGGCGGTGCGGGCGCGGGGGTGTCCGGCCAGCCATGGGGCGACGCCGTGACGCAGCTGCGGCTGTGCGCAGAGGTCGACGGCGTAGCCGAGTGCTTGGCCGGGTTGGATGATGCCTTGGGCGGCATGGCGGATCACTGCGGCGGTCACTAGGGCCGCGGCGATGCCGGTGGCCTTGCCGTGGGTGGCGGCGGCTTGCCAGGCTGCGACGGGCCGCCACAGGTGATCGGGCAAGAATGCGGCTGGGCTGGTGCGCATCACGGTGCCGCAGCCATCGGAGCGGACGACGGTTGCGCCCGTCCAATCGATCCCGCGTGCGAGGGCGGCTGTCGCGCTCAGGCACGTGTTGCCGGGTGCGCGGTTGTTGTCAGGGTCGCTTCGCCAGGTGACGAATTCTTCAATGATATGTTCGCGCAGCACATCTGGATGCTCGGTGCCGGCGGTGTCGATCGCACGCGCCAGAGCCAGGGTCATCTGGGTGTCATCGGTGATGATCAGCTTCTTGGGCAGATCGGGGCCGTAGGCGCTGTCGATGGTCAGCATGCTGTAGGGCTTGAATTCGTTGGTGTTAGCCCATGCGTCGCCGTAGGCGCATCCGCGGAGCACGTCGGCCCACTTGGTCGCGAAATCCACTGAGGTGGCGGGAAGGTCGTTGGTGTCAGTGAGCATGTGAGACGGTCCCCTCTGCGATCCTGAGATACACCCGAAGCGGTGTATAGCGTTACAGTACCATAACGAGCTGACCGTGCAAGTGTCCTTCCGCTCACCCCGCAGTGACCAGGGAGGACACCTCTCCGTTGTCGGCGTGGTTATGGACACTTATCTGCGGGCGGGGTTGATCCCTCAGCCCATCGTCAGGAAAGCTCCAGAACAACCAGAGGCCCGCTACGCGGCCAAGCACACAGAAACGTGGAGGTAGCCCGGTGAGCGTCGGCGACGGATTTCCCGACTGGGACAACCAGTCACCGCCCCCACGCGACCTCAGCACAGGGGCCCCCGCGGTGCCGCGTTGGTCGCAGGCGCCGCCGGCAGGCCCAAGGCCGGTGCGCGGCCGGCCGGCGCCGACATGGGGCCTCGTCGATGCAATCGCGGCTGATCTGGCCCCTCAGCCGGTCGCCCCGCCGCGAGGATGGCGCCGCTGGATCCACAACGGCACGTTCGGGGTGGTCACGTTGGGCCCGTCATCTGAGGAGCTGCGTCGCCGCGAATTGGCAGAGACGATCCGCTCACCGCTTCGCGGGCACTTCAAGATCGGCACTGTCGGCAAAGGCGGAGTGGGCAAGACCCGCGTCGCCGTGGGCGTCGGGTCCATTTTCGCCGAAATGCGCCGTTCGGATCGCGTGGTGGCCGTCGATGCTGATCCGGCGTTCGGCAAACTGGGATCGCGCATCGACCCGGCCGCCCCCAGCGCATTCCGCGTCCTGTCGGCCGGCCGGCCGCTGGAGACCTTCGCCGAGCTTCGCAACCATCTGGGCAGCAACGCGGCCGGCCTGTTCGTGGTGGCCGGTCAGAGCGGACCGCCGCGGTGGGCGTTGAACTCCGTGACCTACCGCCGAGCCGCCGCGCAGTTGGACCGCCACTTCACGATCTCGATCGTCGACTGCGGATCCACCCTCGATTCCGCGGTCACCCGCGAAGCGATGCGTGATTTCGATGCGCTGATCGTGGTGGCCTCGCCCCGGGTGGACGGGGTGTCGACAGCGTTGGAAAAACTGCAGTGGCTGGCTGGCCACAGCATGGAAGGACTGCTCCAGCGCACCGTCATCGCCCTCAACCACTCTGACGGTCACGCCGACAAGGACACCCGCGAGATGTGGCTGCGAGAGCTCCTCGGCTGGGGACTGCCGGCGGTCGAGGTCCCGTTCGACCCGCACCTGCGCGCCGGCGGTGTGATCGATGTGGCGGAGGCTATGGCCCCAGCCACCCGCCAGCGGTTCATCGAGATCGCTGCGGTGATCGCGCAGCATTTCGCCGACACCGCGCCGACGCGGGCACAGCCACCGCGTTGGTTTTGGCGATCGTCAGGGTAGGCGCAAACCGGTGGCGGTGAGCTGATCACGCTCACTGCCCGTCAGGTACCGGGGTCGGCGTGCGTCTTGGTGAACCCACCGGCCGATGTCGGCGCGTGCTCCGGTCGCCGGATCGGTCACCCAGGCATCGCGGGTGATGGTGTGCACCCCCGTGGTGTCGATGTAGTGCTGCACCAGCGTGATCCACTCGTGCGGGGTGCGTTTCTTGCCGGATGTACGCACGCTCCAACTGAATCCGGGGATGGTGTCGAACTGGGCGACTACACGTGGATGCATCCGGCCGGTGCGGTATGCGGCGCGAGCGGCCCTCAAGCGGTCGGCGAGCGGGAAGCCGTCGTCAGTCAGTGTGCCGGGAGCCGGCCGGGTGTGGCCGTATCGGGCGTGGAAGGCCCGCAACCGGGTTGCGGTGATCAAGTGTGGACTTGAGGCCCGCGCGATCGTTTTCAGAACGAAACTCGTTGCGGCGTCCGAGAGTGCGGTGGTGTCAACACGGAGTGGTGTGGTGCCGGGTTCCGGTGGGGGAGCGCCGTTTTCGATGTGGTCGCGCCAGCGGGCGAGTGAGTCGTGGAGCAGTTCGTCTTCCTCGGCCAGCGAGGTCAACACTTGCCATGCCGCCAGGTAGCTGGTCCGGGCTGCTTTGGTGTCGAGGTCGGCGTTGTCGTCGGGGTAGTCGAGCACCGGCAGGATGATCAGGGCCTTGCGGTGGCGGCGGTGGGGATGGGGTCGGATGGCGCGCCCGACGATCTGGACGATGTCGGGGCCGGCGGTGCGTGGCGCGGCGAACATGACCGCGTCCAGGGCGGGAACGTCGATGCCCTCGGCGAAGACTCGGCAATTGGATACCACGGCGAGGTGATCGCCAGGGTGAGTGAGATGTGCCAGGACCGTGGCGCGTTCGTCGTCGGCGGTGGCGCCGTCGATATGGGCAGCGAACACCGCGACACCAATGGCCTCAGCCGTTTTCTGCAGCTGCTCGGTCCAGCGGCGGCTGTCATGAATTCTGTTGTGAAACACGAGCACTGAGCGCAAGTCGTGGGTGTCGGCGGCGTTGAGCAGAGCAAGGTGGCTGCCGGCGTGGGAGGCGCGGTGGCCGGTCTCGGTGGCACTGGTGACCAGACGGTTCCACGCGCTGCGTGCGCCGACGCCGATCACGGCGATCTCAGAGTCGGAGAGATAGCCCGCGGTGATGGCGTCGCGGAATCGGATCGGCGCGACGTGCGGGCCGTAGTCGGCCAGGGAGCTCATCGACACAATCTCGACGTCGTCGAGGTCGGGGTCGGTGGTGTCGGTGACGGTGATGGTGCGCGGGGTTGCGGTCATGAACAACCGCCGGTGTGCCGGTACAGCGTGAACAGGGGTGGCCCACGCCTTGTCGGCGGCTCCCGCGGTGCGGCGGGCTTCATCGCAGACCACGAGGTCGAAGGTGGTGTGAGAGGAAGCGGCGGCCTGGGCGAGGACCGGGCTCGACGCGTAGGTGGCCACGATCAACAACGCGCCAGGCGCCGAGGTCAGCTGTTCGGCAACGGTGTCGGGATCGGTGGACAGCTGCGCGTGCAGCAGCGCCGCGGTGCGGGCGGCGGTAAGCCCTTCAGGGTCGTCGACGGCGCGACGGCCGGGTGTCGAAGGGCTGCAGACGCCGAGCATGGCCGCCGCGGGGTAATCGCGTTGCAGCGCCACCCACGTTTGGTGCAGCAGCGCCAGGGTGGGCACGAACACCACGGTGCGGGCCCGGCCGGCGGTGGAAATCAGGTGCGAGGCCACGACGGTTTTGCCGGTGCCGCAGGGCAGCACGAGAGTGGCGCGGCGGTGCCCGTCGGCGAAGAGGCCGGCCAGCTCGTCGCGTCCCGCGAGCTGATAGTCGCGCAGCTGATGCATCGTTGGCGGCCTCATCGTGTGAGTGCGTGGGCGTGGTCAGTGTAGTGGGCGTGATGTGCTGTAGCATCCGTCACACACTTGATCGACAACATACGTCGAGAGGCTCTGCAAAGTGTCGTTTTGCCTGGTCACGCAGCCGTGGATTCCTGTGCTGACCACTGCCGGGGTGGCCACTCGCAGCCTTGCCGATGTGTTTGCCCCCGACGTGGTGGCCGTGGCCAGCGGTTCTGACCTGGAAAACACCGCGATCACCCGACTGCTGCTGGCCGTGCAGATCGCCGCCGACCGCGCGGGTGCACACCCAGGCGCGTGGCTGCACACGCACCGGCAGCGTTTCGACCTGTTCGATCCCGAACAACCGTTCTGGCAGAACCCCGACATGGCGCGCTTTCTCGCGCTGCCGGGGGCGGTGCGCCCCATCATCGGCGCTTCCTATCGCCATACCGGCCGCAGCTCAGCGGCAGTGAACCTGTGGCACACCGCGTCCGACGTCCGGCACAGCCATGCGCAAGCGGCACGGCTGCTGGTGGTGCGCCAGCAGTTCTCGGTCGGCGGCGTTCAAGCGTTCACCGCCGCCGCCTACGGCAAGGCGCCCATGTCGGCCAAGGCCTCGGTAGCGACCAACCGGCCGCTGCTGTGGCTAGACACCGGAACGCTGGCTGGCTCATTGGCGTCCACCGCGCAGCTCAGTGCCGATCGACCCGCCGGCACCTTTTGGTTCAGCTGGCCGAGCGGTGCCCAGCCAGCCCAGTACGGTCAGCCCACCGGCGTGCTCGATGGGCTCACCTGGCCATCACGATCGATGCTTCTCACCGGCATCAGCGACGACTCCGTCGGCGAGATCATGATCTGCGACGGCCTGCGCTGGCCAGAGCCGGCAGCTGATGCCGACTACACGCCCCAGCGGCAAGCCGACCTCGTGCCCTACACGATCTATGCGCGCAAGAAGCCAACCGACCCCTACACGCCCCAAACCGTGCACCCGAATCGGCCGATCTGGCGTCAACTGGCCACCATGTGCGCCGACCCCGACAACCCGGCGTCGCCGTGGCAACACCACGCCGCCGAACTCCAGGGGTCCTGGCGTCTGGGAGGGTTGGCCTCCTACCAGTCCGGGATCGCCGGACCGCTATCGGGAGCGTTTCCCGCGCCCCGTGACCGGACAGCGCTGGCCGCGTTCCTGGCTGCACTCGTCGAGGGATACAGCCGGATCGGGTGGACGGCGAGATCGATGGCCGAGGCTGTCAGCGGTGCGGGCGGCTACGTCGAGGCAATCCCGCCCGCCACCGCTCTTGGTGCCCTCGCCGCCCCGCTGGCCGAGGACCTCGCTGCCGGAGTGATCGAGCTCGACGCCGCACTCGAGTCGCTGACCGCCGCGGTCACCGACTGCGCCGACCTGGCCTACCGTGCGGTTGCGCGGGTGCGGCCCCTGGTAGCCGGGCGCACAGCCGCCCGCAGCGAGACCACCCAGACCAGGGCGGCTTTCGCCGCACGTAGGAAGGGATAGCGATCATCCATGGCCGCGCCACCACAAGTCGCCGTTGACGAGCGCGTCGACCGTTTCGTGCGGCGGCTGGCTGCCGCTCACCGACGTCGATCGCCGTATCTGGCCGCCGCGCGACGATGGGCACCTGGCCGCGTCGACCACCGCATCGCCGCCCTGACATGCCTGGACTCCGAGCCGGCTGGCGCCGGCGAATACCCGGTGTGGGCGCAGGTGGCGAAGCTGTTCGCCATCTGGCACGGCGGCCGCATCGATGTGGCCTTCGGCTATCCCGGCGCCGGCATCGGCCGCTGGGCACATCAGCTCGGTGTCGGCGACCCCGCCGGCGAACGAAGCATCGAGCGCATCACCACCGCGGCCAGTTCCCAGCGGCTGGACACCGCTCTGACCGCCCTGGCACGCACCCGGACCGCCCGGCCGCCTCATTGGGCCACCGTCATCGCAGAACTCACCGATTGGGCCGATCCCGCCCGCCGTGCCGCCGTCCGGTTCACCTGGGCGCGCGACTTCTACAGTTTCCCGCCCCCGGCCGGCGAAGCGCCGAAATCTGCTGGGGCAGTCCAACCCGCCTTGGAGAGTGAACCACCACAATGACCACAGCCGCCACCACCGTCGCGCCGTTCGTCACCCTCCACGCGCTGCAAGCATTCCCTCCCTCGCTGCTCAACCGCGACGACTCCAACACGGCCAAGCAGATCGTCATCGGTGACACCCTCCGGGTCCGGGTATCAGCTCAGTCCGCCAAACGAGCGATCCGCCAGAGCATGCGAGCACACCGACTCGCCGGCCACGAATACGGCCTGCGGACAAGTCGATTCCCCGCGTTGACAGCTGCTGTGCTCGTCGAGGAGTTCGGCCGTCCAGCAGACGTCGCAGCAGCCAAGACCGCGGCGGTGTTTCGCAAACTCAACCTCAAGGCCACCAACAAAGGAGACACCGCGGTGCTGGTGTTCGGCCGAGAAGCGCTGCCCAGCACCTTGGCCGCGGTGATCGACAAGGCGTGGGAACAGATCGGTGACGAGGTGCCCGCCGACACCCTCACCGCCGCGCGCACCGCACTCGACCCCGGCCGGGCCCTCGATGTCGCCCTGTTCGGGCGGATGCTCGCTGAGATCCCAGGCGGCCGCATCGACGGCGCGGTCGGTGTCTCGCATTCGTTTTCCGTCGATGCCGCAGCGATCGAACCGGACTGGTGGACGGCCGTCGACGACGCCGCCGTCGCCGGCGAACCGGTATCGGCCAATCTGGGCGAATCGATGGTGTCGGCGCCGATCCTGTATCGCACCGCCAGCCTCGACCGCCGCCTGCTGCGCACCAACCTCCAGGCCGCCGGCGGCGCCGACACCGACGAGCTCGCGATCGCGGCCGAACGCAGCTTCATCGAATGGTTCATCCGCGCAGTGCCGTCGGCCAAGCAACGCTCCAGTGTTGCCGCGACCCTACCGTCGGTCGTCATCGCTGTTGCGGGCCCGCAGCCGCTGTCGGCGGCCAACGCGTTCGCCACACCCGTGGCACAACCCGACGTCATGGCCACCGCCACAACCAGACTGGTCGCTACCCTCGACCGGGCCAAAGCGGTCATCGGTGACGGCCACGACGTCTACCTGAGCGCCGACCCCGCCGTGGACGCCGTTCTGGAGGGCAAGGCGCCCACCACCAGCATCGCCGCATTCCTCGACGCGATCGCCGCCCGATAATGCCCACCGTGTTGATCCGCCTCGAAGCGCCCATGCAGTCGTGGGGGCTGTCGGGTCGTGGACCCAACAGCGCGCACCGCCAAACTCAACTGCACCCCACCAAGTCTGGCGTCATCGGCCTGGTCGCCAACGTACTGGGCCGCGACTACAGCGATGCCATCGACGACCTGTCATGCTTGCGGTTCGCGGTGCGCGCTGACCGGCCAGGCCGCCTTGAAACCGACTATCACACCACAGGATCCGGCCAGTTCCCGTGGCTGCCCGGCGCCATCTACAACGGCCACCCCGTTCTCGCGCGCACAAAGCCCTACGTCGCCGGTGAACCGTTCGACGCGCCCTACGTGGCTCCAGCCACCATCACCCGCGACGCCACAGGGAAAGTCACTGCGAAACCCGGCCTGACCGTAGTGACCCAGGACTGGTACTTGGCCGACGCAAGCTTTCTTGCCGCCCTGACCGGCGACGTCGCCACGACCGGCGCGATCGCTGTCGCGCTCGCCGCCCCCGCCCGAACCCCATACCTGGGCCGGCGCGCCTATCTGCCGAGCGAACCTCTCCTGGAAGCCCACATCGACGACGACGACACCGTCGAGGTGCTGCGGGCCGCCCGTCGCGCGTCCCGCAGCACCAACGGGCCACTCGACATGTGGGTCGAGCCGCTGAATACGAACGGGGATAACGGAATCCGCGCCGCCGTGATGCACGACCAGCCGATTAGCTATGCCGGGCCAGCTCGCCGTGGAGCGCGCCTTGAATACCGCACTCACACCGCGGCCGCTGCTGACGGCCGCGACTTCTATACGCCCGATTCCGCTTTGAACCCGGAGACACCATGACCGCTGCGACCATGCAATCCAGTGCCGCCGAGTCGCTTTCGGTGCTCACCACCATCATCACCCTCGATGTCGAGCACGCGGCCACCCGGGCCATCCTCACCGATGCCCACCAGGCTCACAAGCTCACCATGAGCGGGTTCGCCCACCTACTCCCGCAATACGACTTCTTCACCGGCATCCGCGGCGGACATTCCGATCACCGGCGCGCCCTCAACATTCTCTACGCCACGCACGGGCGGCCCGACGGAACTCTACTGATCCGACTGCAATCCGACGCACCGCCATGCTTTTCCAACACCGAATGCGACTGGTGGCGCGACGCAATCCATCCCGACTACCCACCGGCAACCAAACACTGGAAGATCCCCGGCGATGGCCAGATCGCCTACCAGATCCGCGCCACTCCGCACGTGCGGGTCAACGGCAAACTGCGCACCCTCACCACGATCGACAAGCAGTCCGAGTGGTGGCACAAGCAAGCCGCCAACGCCGGCCTGCAGCTCCACGGGGAGCCGGCCATCGACCAACCCATCACCCTCGAGTTCCCCAGCAAGCACCACAGCGACCCCAACAAACCCCAGTTCCGCCTACCCACACTGCGATTCACCGGGACCGCAACCATCACAGACCCCCACGCGTACCGGCACCGGGTGACTCGCGGCATTGGCCGCGGACTGCCCTACGGCGCTGGAATGCTCCTGACGACCACCAAGAAGTAAGCTCTACCCCGGAGCGCAACGCGCGCACCTGATCCTCGACAAGCTAATAACAGAACCACCAACCAAATGTGTTGGTACCAGTAAGAAACACAACGTCAGCCGGATGCTGCGACGCCCCGGCCGACCAGCTCACCAAACCCGGAAACGCCCCGCGGTCTGGGCGATTACACAACCGCACAACCTCTCACGCCCTCTAATCAGACAGCAGCCCGAGGGATGGCTCCGTTTGCTGTCGATCAAGGCATTCTGCGACAACAGCCGCCCCGGCGAACACAAACCGCTCGGGGATAACTCGTCATTGGCCCAAGGCTTTTCGGCAAAATTTGATACCTTCACCCCGCGGTAGCGCGGGGATAGCTCAGAGATTCTTGTCATCGCCAGCCTGGCCGGACATACCCACTCCTCGCTCGCCGCGAGGATAGCTCCAACCAGATCACCCACGCAGTCCTTGACGCCACACCCACCCGCGCGACCGCGCGGGACAATCCGCCGGACATTCGAACCCCCAGGGGTGAATCCTCCCGGCCCTCCAGGGTTGGGTGGACGCCCGCGAATCGCCGTTCTATCGGCGGTGGTGCGGGCAGGATCCGGCGGGGTTGCGACAGAAATCGCCGCGACTGGTCGGGGCAAAGCACAGGCCGAATTCCGGTTGCAGTATTGGGCCGCCCAAGTACGGCGCCGGCGCCGGAGGAAGTGATGGGCGAGGACGGCCAAACCCCAGTCGGCGATACCAAGGCTGGCGGGCCGGGGGCGTGTCCTCGCGGTGCTTGCTGTCCTCGCTCGTGGATTGAGGCGCGGGCTCATCGTCGTAGGTCAGGTACTCCAAGTCGGAGAGGTGGCGGCTGATCGTTGCGGGATCTGTTCTCGCCTTCTGTTGGTCTGTGAGCTGTGCAACTTCATCGAGCAGACGCGTTGATCGTTTGGCGCGTCGAAGGCGCCAGAGATCGGTGTGCGTCCATTCGTCTAGCGGTTTCTTGGCAAGCTGGTCGAGCACTCTCAGGGTGTGGGTGCACGCACGGTTGAGGGGTTCAGCCGTGTTCGCCGGGACGACGTCGGGCCAGAGGTCGGTGCGCACGTTCTCCACCATGTACGCCAAGCTGTGAACGGTTGAGCGTTTCTCGACTTCAGACGGGAACGGCGGCCACGGCGTCGGCGGGGGGACCTTGTTGTCGGGCCGGTTTGTGTTCATTAAGCGAGATCCTTTCACTCGGCGCAGATGAATGACTCCACTTTCGCCGGTAGGTATATGCCCGGTTTCGTGGTCGCCCGGTCACACCCGGGGTGGCGGGTAGATGTCGTGTGCCAGCCGCAGTCAAGGAAGGGGTGGATTCTCCCCCGGCGCTTTGCGTGGCTCGACCACCCACGCAAAGAGCCGCTCGAGTGCGGCGGGCTCCGGCTCGGCCTTGGACGGCGCTCAGCGCCTGACGTGCTCGAAGAGGAACTACGGCGTGCCGGCCGGCGTTCGGCGGAACTGTCTGTGGTGCTCGGATCCGAGCCGGGGGAGGAATGACCCGCGCGGGGGATAATCCTCCGGGGGGTCGGCGCGGTGCTCACGCCTCGCGACTACCACAGTGGGAGGGGAGGATTGACCCCGTCCCGCGCGGTGTGCGGGGTCGGCGGCAGACCGCTTCGGATGCGGAGAAGGTCGTGCTGAACCCGGGTCTTAGGGCACCGGATGTGGGCCTTGCGAGTGGCTGCGCGCATCCATGCGATCCGCACGATCGCGGTGCTGTAGTCGAGGCCCTGGTCGATGAGCAGTGCACCGACGACGGTCGTCGTGCGGCCCATCCCACCCCAACAGTGGACATACACCACCTGTCCGGAGTCCATCTCGCTGCGGATATGAGCGAGGACGGCGTCGTAGCCGGTTTGAGGGGTGACGCCCATGTCGGGGATCGGATGAGCGTGGTAGCGCACGGTGCGGGCAAGGGCAGCGGCCACAGCGTGCAGTGTGTCGGTGTAGGGCGCCAGCCGGTCGCGCGTCGTCGTGAGGTCAACAATCGACGTGATGCCGGCGTCGAGGAGTACGGCGATCTTGGCCGCGGTCAGTGCACGCCGCTTGGCGCCGGGGTACTCGCCGGCCAGCAGTTGATCCGGTATTGCCCACCACGCATGGTGAAGCCGCTCATGCGGCCATGACGGGATACCGCCCTGGGCGCGAGTCCGAGCGTTTCGACGAGGCATTCTGTGGGGTCCTTCCCGCATGGGTGGGGGTGAAGTGTCCTCCCCCTTGGCCCGAGTCATTGCATGAGCCAGCGGTCGAGGGTGGGGCGCTGGATGCTGAGAGTGGCCGCGATCTCGACCTTCGACAGTTCAGCCTCGACTCGTGCGCGCCGGGCGGCCTCCTGTGCCGACTCCGTCGCGGCGTCCATCTCGGCGCGTGCAGCGCGAGACCGGACAGCTTCTTCAGCCAGAAGTTGCCGGGCTGCCGCCGGCGTGAGAGGTGCCTGTGTTATGTCCTTGGCGCGCTGAGTCATTGGTGTCATTCCCTTCCGCGTGTGTCTGGCCTGGGGGGAGTGGATTGTCCATACCGAAGCGAAAGATCGCGGCTCAGTTGTCGTTACGAAGTTGTGCGTTGCGGAGACGGACCTGATGAAGAAGTGCGCGGAGGCGGGCCTCGACGCGGCGGTCGAGTACGTAGTCGTAGATCAAGACGATGTTGGTGATGACCAGACCGATTACAGCGACGATGAGTGCGATCATTTCGAGTTCCTCCTAAGGGGGAGCGGGTGCCTGATGTATAGAACTATACAGACATGTATCGGGCAATACAACCCCGTGGAGGAAACAAAAAAGGGGGTGGGACGATTCGCACCACCTGGAACCCGCAGCGTGCCCAATATCGTGGTGTGCTCGCTTCCCTGGCAAACCCTGATCCGGCGTGACTTCGGGGGCTGAGGGGTGAAGACTATGGAAATCGGTTGCCAGGCGGAGTCGGCGAGAGCCGGGGAAAAGGAGTGGGTCATGCGTGACGGCGACGATCTACTCCAGGCGCTGACCTCGATCGAGAAATCGTTACCGCAAAGTGCGGATGCCTATCAAAGCCCAGCCAGCGGGTGGCTCGCCCAACGAATCGTCGGGGCCGTGGCGGTCCTCGAATCGGTCGTAAGGCCGATCTGTGAGCGTGAGCGCATGCTCGGGGAGATCACCGCGCCGCCGGCTCTGCCCGAGGGAGTCACAGCGTTCGGCGGCGACTGGATCGATGCGGCGAAGATCTGGCTCGACGCCGCCGACATGATGCAGCGGTGTGAGCTTGAGCCAGTCCGGACGACGGCCCAGCGTCTACGTGAGTACGCCGCAACACAGCTCACCTGAACCGGAGGTCTGTTGCGTCGGCCGCGGGGCAACGCCCATCGAGCCCGGGTCGCGGTTAGGGGAGAGGTGAATCCTCTCCGGCGCGAAGCGCCGTCGGGTTCGCCGCGCAGCGGCGAAACCCATTGGAAAGAAAGAACTTCAATGCGGCCCAGCGCAGCCGCGAAGCGGCGAGCACATTGGAATAGTATTGGTAATCAACCAGATTCGATACTAGACGAGTGAAAACATATGTAGGGCAGTGGGTTTGACGCGCAGCGTCAAACAGTAGGGCCGAAGTAACCGGCAAAGTAACAACCTCGAAAAGTCAAGTGTTACAACGGGTTTGACGCGAAGCGTCAAACCGTAGGCACATTATCGCGGGCGCGTAGCGCCCGAGCCCAGGGGGGCGG
>NZ_PIZU01000025.1 GCF_002838065.1 Mycobacterium hubeiense
GCGTCCCCGAAAGACAAGGGAAGCTACGCCCAAATCGCAAGCACGCGTCGGGCACATTTCCAGCCATCGCGCTCTACTCGTGGACTCTGGCGGCAGGCACCGCGGACTCTGGCAATTTGGCAGGCGGCGGAGTGGAATCCAGGTAATGCCCGAAACGCTCGAGCAGTCGAGCACCGGCCTTCTCCAAGAACTCCACCGAAAATGGTTGGGCCATCCGCCGATTGACACCCGGCGCAATGCGCAGCATGAAGTAGCCCAGCCACGCCTCGGTGCGCACGGGCACGACGGCCAGGTCGAACCGCACCGCGCGAGTGACGGCGCGCGCCACCAGGTTCGGGCTCATCGGCGCGAACGGCAACTGCTCGGCGAACTCCTGAAGTCTGCGCTGGACCTGCAAGCCACGGTCGAGGAGCTCCTGATCGACGCCGACCGTGACCGCGTGCTCGCCGATGTTGGTGTTGATCACCCCGGGGCAGATCGCACTCACGCCAATTCCCTTGGGGCCCAGCTCAAGGCGCAGACATTCGGTCAGCATCTTCACCCCGGCCTTGGACACCGAATACGGCGCCATCACCGGTGTCGGCGTGAACGCCGCCGCCGACGCGATATTGACAATATGCCCGCCGCCCCGCTCGACCATCTGCGCACCGAACACCCGGCAGCCGTGCACCACACCCATCAGGTTCACACTCAGCTGGTGCTCCCAGTCCGCGGGGCTCAGCTCCAGGAAGGGCCCGCCCACCACCATTCCGGCGTTGTTGACCAGCACATCGGTGAAGCCGTGGTCAGCGAGCACGTTACGGGCAAACGCCTCCCAATCGTCGGGATCGGTGACGTCGAGGCGTGCCGCCGATGCCCGGTGCCCGTAGCCGCGGATCATCGCCGTGGTGGCCTTGGCGGCATCGAGGTCGATATCGGAGACGACGACGTGCGCGCCCTGCTTGGCGAACCGGATGGCCGTGGCTCGGCCGATACCGCTGCCGGCGCCGGTTACCACCACCAACCGCGGTTGAAGTCTGTTGAGCTTCACGCGTTCTCCTTCACACCCACGACCGACGACTCGGACGGCAACGCGTCCGGGGCGCTATAGCGATAGACATTCAAATCGTAATGACGGTTGTGCCAGTACATTTCGCCGTGCGTGGACGGCCGGAACGGGGAATCGCCGTGATGATCCAGATAGTAGGTGTTCGACCCCGCGCAAGTATCGGTGAACAAGAAGTTGCGCTCCTGGCGCTTCAGGCACTTCTGGAAATACTCGTCATGGGCTTCCTGACGGATCTCACACACCGTCGCGCCCAGACGCTTTGCCTCGGCGATGGCGCGAGAAAGATGCGCCGACGTCGCCTCGATCATCCACAGGTAGGAGCCCAGCACGAATCCGTACGGACCGGTGATGGTGAACATGTTCGGGAATCTGGGCACTGAAACACCCTGGTACGACTGGAATCTCTGCTCATCCCAGAACGTGCCGAGGTCCAGCCCGTCGCGTCCGATGACGGGGAACGGCGGCACCGCTCCTTTGTCCCACAGCTTGAAGCCCGTCGCGCAGATCAGCACGTCCACCTTGTGCTCGACGCCGTCGACCGTACGCACACCGTCGGGCGTGATGCACTCGATCGTTTCGGTGACCAGGCTGACGTCGTCGCGGTTGAACGTTTTCAGGTACTCGTTCGACATCGACGGACGCTTGCAGCCGAGCCCGTACCGCGGAATCAGCTTCTCCCGGGTCACCGGATCCTTGACCTGGCTTCCCTCCAGGCGCGGGTGGGCACCTCGGCCGCCTGTCGGCTGAGGTTCATCAGCCACGACGGGCCGGTCAGCATGCCGCTCATCCCGACCTCGGTGGCGACGGTTCCGATCAACCGGACGGCGGAGCGAATGTGCTTGCGCTCCATGACCCACCGGCTGAGGCCGGTGATCTCCATGTCGAATTTCGGGAACACCCAGATCGGTGTCCGCTGAAAGACGGTGAGGTGCTCGACCTCGTCGACGATGGCCGGCACCAACTGTAAGGACGTCGCGCCGGTGCCGATCACCGCCACACGTTTCCCGGCCAGCGCGACGTCGTGGTCCCACAGAGCGGTGTGCATGAGCGTGCCAGCGAAATCGTCGAGGCCCGCAATGTCGGGCATCTTCGGCCGCTCCAACCCGCCGACCGCCATCACCGCGAACCGGGCCGTGACTTCCTCATTGCCATCAGTTGTCAACCGCCACAGGCTGTTATGCTCATCGAACACCGCCGAGGTGATGGTGGTGTTCAGACGCAGCTTCTCACGTAGCGAGTACTTGTCCACCATGTCGTCGGCATAGTCCCGAAGCTCTTCGCCCGGGGCGAACACCCTTGACCAATCGCCTCGTTGTTCGTAGGAGAAGCTGTAGATGAACGACGGAATGTCCACCGCGACGCCCGGGTAGGTGTTGGCGTGCCAGGTGCCCCCTACCCGATCCCATTTGTCGACGATCACGAAGTCGTGAATGCCTCTGCGCTGCAGGGCGATACCTGCGCCGATTCCACCGAACCCGGCCCCGACGATGATCACCTCGTGGTCGGGTGTCACTCTCTCGGCGGTCGGCGCTTCTTCGATATCGATGCTCGTGGTCAATGGATTCCCCCGCTACTTCAGATGGCCGACGAGCGCGCCCTGCGTACCGAACAATTCCTTGCGCCACTTGTCCAGCAGCGCTGTGGTGTCGACGTCATCGGGATGGAACCCCGGTTTCATGTAGACGCGCAGATCGCGCATCAATCCTTTGACCAAGGGCCCGCGGAAGATTCCGTAGGTCTGGCGCAGTACCTTGAACGGCCGCCATCCGCGGGGATCGGTGGCAATCGACACCATGACGACGACCGTCACGAGCGGCAGCGTGAGCACGTACATGATTCCCATCACGCCGATGCGGATCCATTCCGGCCTGCCGACATGGCGGTACACGTCGAACGCGACGGACTTGTGCTCAAGCTCCTCCATCGCGTGCCAGTTGAGCAGATTCCATACCTCGGGATCGCCTGGGATGGCCTGCATCTCGTCGAGGAATAGGCGCTCGGCCAGCGTCGCCGTGTAGTGTTCGGCCGCCGCGGTGAACGCCAGGTGGACCTTCGCCGGGACCATGTTCTCGATGCGCATCAACGCCCGTTGCCGTCGGCTGTCGTGGTCGAACATGAAGAAGCGCACCAGCGGAAAGCCCATATCGATCAGCTTCTCGTTGAGGTGGCGGTGCTCCTGGCCGTGCACGGACTCCTGACCGATGAACCCGGCCACCCGCTTCTTCAGCACCGGATCGGTGATCTGGTCGGCGAATTTGCGCACCGACCGGATGAACGACTCCTCGCCTGGCGGAAAGGCTCCCGACAGTATCGCGACGAGGTGGGTCAAGGGGATGTTTCCCTCGACGAAGTGCCGGTTCATCGGCGTGGGCTCGCCGAACCGGAACCGGATTCGCCGCACCTTCGGGTATGTGCTCGGAGATGCCTCGCCGTTGCGGGCGGCGACCGCCTGTTGAGCAACCATGGCTCGTCTCCTTTGATCTATCGGCTATTTCAGGTGGTCGACCAGGGCGCCGTCGGCGCCGAAAAGCTCGGCCTGCCAACGTTCGAGGAGCGCCGAGGTGTCGATGTCGTCGGGATGAAATCCGGGGCGCAGGTACTTTGCGAGTTCGGGCATCAGACCCTTGAACAGCGGACCGGTGAACAGCCGGTATGCCTCGCGAGCCAGCCGCACCGGTTGACGCCGGGCCTGCGGGTCACGCGCCACCGACACCGCCAATGCGGACAGCGTGAACGGGAATGTGAGCGCAATCATCGTCGCCATCACCGCAATTCGGCGGGCCTCCGAACCGCCCGTCGCGCGGTAGACATCGAAGGCGACTGATTTGTGCTCCAACTCTTCGAGCGCATGCCAGTTCAGCAGGTTCCACACTTCCGGCTCACCCGGGATCGCCTGCACCTCATCGCTGGATAGCACCCGCTGCGCCAGGACGGCCGTGTAATGCTCGGCGGCCGCGGTCATGGCCAAGTGCGTGTGGTCTTTGATTCTCTGCTCAAATCGCTTTTGTGCCTGGATGACTGAGTCACGATCGAACCATTCGATGCCGTAGCCCATGTCGATGAGCCGCTCGTTAAGCCGGCGGTGTTCTTGCCCGTGCATGGATTCCTGCCCGATGAATCCGGCCACCCGCTTCTTCAACACCGGGTCGGTGATCTGATCGGCGAATCGACGCACCGAGCGGATGAACGCTTCCTCGCCGGGCGGAAAGCCGCCCGACAGTCCGGCGACGAAGTGGCTGAACACCATGTCGTCGTTGACGAAGTACTTCCCGGACGAGTCGTTCTCACCGAACTGGAAGCGGATCCGCCTGGTCTTCGGATACCTGGACTTGACTGCCACGTTGCTCGCCATGCCCGCGCCCTTTCTCGAACACTCAGTAGCTAGTACTGTGGGTATCGAGTACTGTACGTCCGCCGCCAGACAGGCACAAGGGATTGGCGAAATTGGCAAGCCGACGGTGGGACTCAGGGACGCAATGGCTTTGGGTCGAGGATTGTGGCCAAATAGTGGCTCGAATCCTCTACCTAATCGATGTCGTCAGCCGATAACAGCTGTTCGTCGGGGTCGAGGACGACGCCACGCGACGCGGCGGCCGCCGAGAACCCGCCCCAGATGAATGTGGTCAATTCCTCGACAAGCGCGTCCTTGTCGATGGTCGGGTTGTTCAGCCAACGCAGCACGCCAAGGCCAACCGCGCCGAGCTCCGCGTCGATCACGTACCCGAGTTCGTCGTCCCGGCCCCCGCGCGCACGCAGCACGGCCCCGACGACTTCGGCGATGGCGTCCGACAGCGGCCGGCCACTGTCGATCAACGAGCTGGGCGAACGGCCTTCGGTGAAATGCGAATTCACCAGGAAGCGAAAGATGTTGGGCCGCTCGTCGACGAGATCGATATAGGCGATCAGGGCCGAGCGGACGAAGTCCAGCGCGGTGCCGGTCAGGTCGAACTGAGGCATCACCCGCTCGATGACCATCTCCTGTACCCGCTCGCCGACCGCAGCGAACAGCGCGTCTTTGTCGTCGAAGAACCGGTACAGCTTGGGCCGCGGTATCTGTGCGGTCCTGACCACGTCATCGATGGACAGATCCGGGCCGTACTCGTCGATGGCGCGCAGTGTCGACTCGATGAGTTCCGCCCGCACTGCGGCGCGATGCTCGCGCCAGCGGTCGACCCGGGCGTCTCCCGTCAGTTCCGGCAGGCGCCCACGACCTGTAGATACGCCCGTCGACACGAGGCAATGCTAATCCACCACGCCAGTTGCCGTGGTCACGCCGCTTTCGGCGCCGACATCTTGACAGAATGACATATCAGTCTGATTATTTGTGGGCGTCTTGTCTACCGCTTCCCGGGGGGTTCAATGCATCCGTCGCCCGACTACAACGTCGCCATCATCGGCGCCGGCCCGGGCGGCATCGCCGCCGGAGCCCGGCTCAAACAGGCCGGGAACGACGACTTCGTCATCCTGGAACGGGCGAGCGAGCTGGGCGGCAGCTGGCGCGACAACGATTACCCCGGCATCGGGGTCGACGTGCCGTGCTTCACCTACCAGTACTCATTTGCCAAGAACCGCAACTGGTCTCGAATGTTTCCGCTCGGCGCCGAGGTCAAGGAGTACCACATTGGCGTCGCCCGTCAGCACGGGCTCTTCCCGCACATCCGGTTCGGCGTCGACGTCGTCAAGGAAGTGTGGCACAACGGCGCTCAGCTGTGGCGGCTGTACACGGCCTCCGGCGAGACGATCACGGCTCGGTTCGTCATCAGCGCGATCGGTGCGTTCATCAACCCGAAAATCGATCCGGGCATCCCGGGGTTCGAGTCGTTCCGCGGCAAGGTGCTCCGTCCGACCGCGTGGGACCACAGTTATGACCTGACCGGCAAGCGCGTCGGCGTCATCGGCACCGGTGCCAGTTCGGTGCAGATCACCCCGTCCATCGCTCCCCGCGTGGCCACTCTCACGGTGTTCCAGCGGACGCCGGTGTGGTGCCTACCCAAGCCCGACTTCCGCATCGGCCCGGCTCTGCGCCCGCTCGTCGGATCCCCAACCACCCAAACGGTTTTGCATGCCACGGCGCTGGGATTGGTCGAGATGCTGACCAGGATGCTGGTGTACACGCCGCCACGGCTGGCCAATGCCGCGATGGTCGTCATGGACGGCGGAGCGCGGGCGTTGTATCGGGGGTACCTGCGCGCCGTCGTCCGTGATTCGCATGCCCGACGCGCCCTGCTTCCCCGCTACGGCGTACTGGGCAAGCGGCCGACGTTGTCCAACAGTTTCCTGCAGGCGTTCAATCGCGACAACGTCGACCTCGTGGACGCCGCCGTCACCGAGATCACCCCCGACGGCGTCCGCACGGCTGACGGGCGGACCATCGAACTCGATGCGTTGGTGCTGGCCGTGGGCTACGAGTTGTTCTCCGATCCCGAGACGTACCGCCGCGGAGCGGTGGTGGGCGCCAACGGGTTTGACCTCGGCGCGTTTTACGCCGAGAACCGACTGCAGGCCTACGAGAGTGTCGCCGTGCACGGGCTGCCGAACCGGTGGATGCTGGTCGGACCGTACTCCTGGACCGGCACCGGCTGGCACTTCATGGTCGAGTCGTCGGCGCAACACGCCGTCCGCGCCATCACCGAGGCCAACCGTCGTGGCGTGGGCGTGGTGGAAATCTCCGCGAGCGCACAGCGCGACTACCACCGCAAGATCCGCCACCAAGGCCGAAACATCCAGCACTACTTCAATGTTCGCAATCGGGGGCTGCGGACGTACTACGTCAACTCCCAAGGTGATATGCCGTATATCCGGCCCACCACCGCGATCCAATCCCGGCGCGCCGCAGCGTCGTACCCGTTCGACGACTACGAGTGGCATCCCGCCGTCGCGTCGGCGCTCGGGGAGGCGGGATGACACGCGCGTATCCGGAGATCCCGCTGACCGGCGCGGTGGTCGCCGTCACCGGCGCCGCCCGCGGGATTGGGTTGGCTACCGCACAGCGGTTCGCCAAGCGCGGTGCCCGGGTGGCAATCGGTGACCTCGACGGGGCGGCGGCTACAGACGCTGCGGGCGCCATCGGGCCGCAAGCACGTGGCTACCAGGTCAACGTCACCGAGCGTGACAGCTTCGAAGAGTTCGTCGACGCGGCGGAGCGCGACCTGGGAGCCGTCGACGTGCTGGTCAACAACGCCGGCATCATGCCGATCGGCCCGTTTCTCGACGAGCGCGAGGAGGTCAGCGCAACGACCTTCGACGTCAACGTCTTTGCCCACATGCACGCCGCGCGTATTCTCGCGCCGCGGATGATCCGCCGTGGCCGCGGCCACATCGTCAACGTCACCTCCGCGGCGGGGCGGCTGCACTCCCCCGGGTTAGCCACCTACACCGCGTCGAAACACGCCGCGCTCGCCTTCAGTCGCAGCCTTCGCGAGGAGATCCGTCCGCACGGCGTCTCGGTCACCGCAGTGCTGCCCTCGGCGGTCAACACCCAACTGGTCGATGGAATCCCGTTGGGCTTCATCCGGTTCGGCGTTATCCCCCCGTCGATGGTGGCGCGGCGCATCGTCGCCACGGTGCGCAGCCGTCCACCACTGGCCGGCGCGCCGATCGGGATGACGCCGCTGCTCGCCGCGGCGAACCTGGTCCCGGAACGGCTGTGGCTGTTGGGCCGTCGCATCGTCAACGCCGACCGCACGATGGGGCCGATCGACCGCGACGCCCGCGCCCAGTACGACGCGCGCATCGACGCCAACCTGCGAGCTGCCCCGTGACCGTCACCGAAGCACGAGCCGACGTCACGACCACCGCCCGGCGTCAGCCCGATATGCTCGTCGCCATCATCGGCGGCGGCATCGGGGGCCTCGGCGCGGCAATTCAACTGCGGCGGAACGGTTATACCGCGTTCACCATCTTCGAACGCGCCGACGACATCGGCGGCACGTGGCACACTAACCGCTATCCCGATGTCGCCGTTGACATTCCCGGCATCGTCTATCAATTCTCGTTCGAGAAGAACCCGTCCTGGTCGCGGACCTTCCCCAAGGGGTCCGAGGTGCAGAGCTACATCGCGCATCTCGCCGACAAGTACCGGCTACGCGAGCACCTACGACTGCGCACCGAAGTGATGCGCCGGGAATGGGATGAGGACAACCACTACTGGATTCTGACGCTCAGCGACGGCACGACGGTGACCGCGCGGTTCGTCATCACCGCGCTCGGCGCTTTCGTCGAACCGCGAGTGCCGGACATCCCCGGGCTGGAGGATTTCTCCGGGCGGGTGATCCAGACCCAGGCGTGGGATGACGACGCCGATCTGACCGGCAAGCGGGTGGCCGTGATCGGCACCGGCGCGACGGCGGTGCAGGTTGTCCCGCAGCTGGCTCGGACCGCCGCGCAGCTCGACGTCTATCAGCGGCGGGCGATCTGGGTGTTCGCCAAACCGGACTTCGCGATCCCCAGACCCGTACAGGTGGCGTTCAAGTATCTGCCGTTCCTGCAGAGCGCGATCCGCGGTGTCGTAGCCGGCTTCGTCGAGCTCGGCCTGGTCGGAATCACCGTGTACGGCAAGCAGATCGCCCCACTGGCGAAGATCCCGGAGTGGGGCTGCCGCGCCTACCTCTTCACGCAGGTTCGCGATCGCGAGCTGCGCCGCAGACTCACGCCCGACTACGGCTTCGGCTGCAAACGCCCCAGCGTGTCCAACGTCTACTACCGCACCTTCACCGAAGAGAACGTCTCGCTGATCACCGAGGCGATCGAATGCATCACCCCGACTGGAATCCGAACCCGCGACGGCCGGCACCGCGAGATCGACACGCTGGTGCTGGCGACCGGATTCGAGATGTCCAACAGCCCGATCGTCTATCAGCGCCGTCCCGTCAAGGGCCGCAACGGCTTCGATCTCGCCGCTTTCTACGAGACGCAACGCGCCGCGGCGTACGAAGGGGTTTCGATGCCCGGTCTGCCGAACACGTTCATGATTTTCGGTCCGTATTCGTGGTCGGGTAGTTCGTGGCATGTCATGGTGGAGAATGCGTCCCGGCATGCGCTGCGGGTTATCGACGAGGCCCTGCGCCGCGGTGCCACGGCGGTGGAAATCTCGACAGCAGCCAACGACCGATTCCATCAGTTCGTCAGCAAGCGAGGCTCCGAGACGCTCATGCACGGGGCCGCGTGCGTCGGCTCCAACAGCTATTACCTGGACCGCAACGGCGACTTCTCGTTCTTACGCCCCACCACCGCCTACCAGTCCACGCGGGCGTCGAAGACCTTCGATCTCGACGACTACATCTACGAGAAGTAGAGTCTGCTCGCGCTACGACGCCTTGCGCCGCGAACGCCACTGTGCCTCGGCAACCCCGAGCGGGGTGGCCGGTGGCGTGTCGTAAATCCATTCGGAGGCAATGCGATACCAGTTACCACCCGCTCCAATGTGGCTGATTGTGCCGAATACGAGAAAGTCAAGGCGTCGCGAGAACAGATGCTCCGGCGGTAGGCGCTCGCTGCGCATCGACTGGAACGAGCGCGTCGCGGGGCTCACCACACCCAGCATCGCCGAGCTGACGTCGATCGGCTCGACGACGACATACTCGTCGACGAAATTCCAGCCGGCCGCGTCAAGCGTGTACTGCAGGCACTGCTCGGCGGTGACACTCGAATTCGGCCTGACCACACCGGCTTCCATCAACAGCTCGCGCAACCCTTCGCCGTCTGCGGCGCTGCACAACTGCGCGGCCCGTCGCTCCATGGCGACGGCTTCCGGCGACATCTGTTTGTAGAGACCGAAATCCAGGAAGGCAACCCGTCGGTCGGGCATGTACACGAAGTTTCCCGGATGAGCGTCGCCATTGAATTCGCAGTCCTGAAACAGTGATCCGATGTAGAAGCGGTAGATGATCTCACCGACGCGGTCGCGCTCCTCGGAAGGCAACTGCGCGACCTGCTGCGCGTTCATCCCCTCGACGAATTCGGTGGTGAGCACCGAGTCCGAGCACAGCTCCTCGACCGGGGCCGGCACATGGATGAAGGGGTGATCATGAAACCGCTCCGCGAGGCGGGCCTGATTGGCGCATTCCTGGCGGTAATCCAGTTCGCTGGAAAGCCCGTCGGTGATCTCCTCGAGAAAGTCCTGGGCGGCGACGGTCGGCACCGTCGACTTCCACATCCGCAGGAACAACGCCAGGTTCTTCAGATCCGCGCGGACGGCCGAGCGCACACCCGGGTACTGGATCTTCACCGCGACATCGCGACCGTCGTGAGTGCGGGCACGATAGACCTGACCGATCGACGCCGCGGCGAATGCATCGGTGTCGAACGAGGCGAACAATTTGTCGACGGGCCCGAGCTCGGATTCGATCACCGGACGGACGGTTTCGAACGGCATGGCGTCGATCGAAGCCTGCAGCCGGGAGAGCTGACGACGAAACGCTTCCTGAGACCGCTCGTCGACGATGCCCAGGTCGATGACCGACAGCATCTGGCCGATTTTCATTGCGGCACCGCGCATTTGACCCAAAACGGCCGCGAAATCGCGTGCCATCCGTTGATCTGCCTGGTTGAGCAACTGCTCCCGTCGAGTCTCCGACACGGCGATCGTGCCCGCCTTGACGATGACCCGCCGCAGCGTCTGCTTGGCGGCAAGCTTGCCCAGTGCGGCGCCGCGACTCACCCGCGACGTGGCGATCGAAGAACCTTCGCCGGCGGTGGTCATCGTCGTACCCTTATCACCGAGTGCGGTGTACCCATCGTGTTATATTAGATTAGGTGCCTGACGGATCAGTCGGCTAATTCTGGGAGTGTTCCTCTAGCCCTGCATCGAGTTTGCAACATCGCCCGGTTCAGCCGCCCGGTACAGATGAGGTCACGGTGACGCCCAGTTCAGACCACGGCGGCGCTGTCGCCGATGCCGCAGCCGTCGCCACCGATGCTCCACGTCGCGGTCGCGGCCGTCCCCCGACCCCGGGACTGGAAGAGCGCCGCCGGGCACAGATCATCGAATCCGCGGTGGCGGTGTTCGTCGAACGCGGCTACCACGCCACAACGATGGCCGACATCGCCGCCGATGCCGGCATCGGGCAGGGCACCCTCTATCGCTACGTGCCGAGTAAGCGGGAACTGCTCGATCTGGTCTTCGACTATTCCGTCGAGGAACTGATGGGCGTCGTGCATCCGGTGCTGCACCCCGACAAACCGCTGAAGTCGCCCGCCGACATGATCGCCCGTATCGATGCCGCGCTCGACGCGTTGACCGACACCTTCGACCGCCGCCCCGAACTGCTTTCGTTGGTGCTGGTGGAAGCCGGCGCCATCGACGAGGAACTCAAAATGCGGATGCTCGGCTTGGAGGCCACCGTGGCGCGCATGGCGGTTCGGCTGTGCGAGGACGCGCAGGATGCCGGGTTCCTTCGCCCGGGAGTCGATCCCGAGGTCTTTGGCCATTTCGCGACGAAAATGTTGCTGCCGCCGGGATTGCAGGAGGTCCTCGGACGCGCCACCGCAGAGACTCGTGCCCGGTACCGCGGCGCCATCATCGACCTTGCCGAGCATGCCCTGCTCGCCCCGGAGTGGCAGGGCAAGCGATGAGCCCACGCACGATCAAGGACCGTCGAATGCAGCTGACCCAAGCCGCCTTCGACGTCTTCACCAGCCGCGGTTACCGCAACAGCTCGGTTGCCGACATCACCAGCGCCGCCGGGCTCAGCCACGGATCCTTTTACAACTACTTCGCCAACAAGCGCGAGATCCTGGACGCCACAATCGATTTCGGGCTTGAGTCGTTGGGACCCCAACTACTGCCGTCGGACGAACCGGCCGACAACCTCGAGGACTTCCTGGAGGCCATGGCGGCTCCGCTGCGCGCGCTGCACGAGTTCTCGCTGACCAACGATCGGCTGATGTCGCTGATCGTGTTCGACGCCGCAGCCATCGACGAAGCGCTGACCGCGCGCGTCGTCGAGATCTTCGACTCGTTCGCGAAGACCTCGCAACAGCACATCGACCACGGCGTGGCGGCGGGCTATCTGCGGCCCGGCATCGACACCCGGGTGATCGGCGAGTGCCTGGTGGCACTGAGCCTGGTGGTGTTGCTGCCCGGACAGGGCGGCGCTCCCCTGCCCGGTGGTATCGACCACGTCATCGATCAGTTCACCGACTTCCTGCGCGCGGGCCTGGCCCTCAATCCCGCGGACGCCGATCTCTGACCGACAAAACCGTGACAGCGGGCCGCATCGCATGCTTCACTAGAGCGGATTGACAAGTCAGTCCGGTATTTAGGGGGGTATCGACGTGTCGCTCACTGCCGTTTCGGCCGAGCCCACATCCGAACGGGCATCCGCGGTGGTCCGATTTCCTGGACCAGGTGCAATGTCTCTGGTACTGGCCACGGCGCTGGCCGTCTTCGTACGCCCGGTCATCAGCGCGTTCGCGCGTTGGCCCCACGGACCGTGGCCCTTCGGAGCAGTCGACGCGATGGCGCGGTTGCTGCTGCGGCCACGACACACCTACCGCCGCGCCGTGCGGCTGCCAAACTGCCCCGCCGAGATGATCACACCGGTATCCGCCCGCCCCGGCGACGCAATCCTGTACCTGCATGGTGGCGGCTTCATCACCTGCGGGCTCAACACCCATCGCAGGCTGGCGGCCGATATCGCACGCGCGGCCGCGTCAACCGCGCTCGCCGTCTGCTACCGCCAACTGCGGAAGGCCAAGCTGGCCGAGGCGCTCGACGACGCGGTCGACGGGTACCGGGAACTTCTCGCCAGGGGGCACGCACCGGGCGACATCAGCATCGTCGGCGACTCGGCCGGCGGCTACCTGGCGCTGGCGACGGCACTCGCGGTCCAGCGCCTCGGCCTGGGCCGCCCCGGTGCGGTCGTGGTGATATCGCCGGTGACATCGGTGGATGCGGAGGCGCCGAGTCTCATCGACTTCGACGATCCGCTGCTCACCGCTCCCGCACTTCGCGCGATCTGGCGGATGCTCTCCGACGGCGGGCCGGACGCCGACCGTTACCTGCCGCTGAACGAGCTGGCCAACCTTCCGCCCACGCTGATCCAGGTCGGCACTCGCGAGGTCGTCTACCCGGGCAGCCTGGTTTTGGCCGGACAACTGGCGGTCGCCGGTGTGCCGCACCAGTTACAGATCTGGGAGGGGCAGTTCCATGTCTTCCAGGCGGCCGCGCCGGTGCTGGAGCCCGCTCGCCGTGCCGTGGCCGAAATCGGCACATTCCTGCAGGACAAGACATTTCATCACTGACAGTGCCGTCATCGATCACCACGATGAAGGATTCTTCTTGTGGGCAAACCGCTTTCGCCTGACCCGGTGCCACCGCTGGCGCCCGACACACGGTTCGACATCGGCCCGCAGCAATATCCAGCGATCCATCGCGATACCACGATTGCCATCCCGATGTCGGACGGCGTCGTGCTGTGCGCCGACCTGTTCCGGCCCGCACGCCATCCGGCGACGCCCGTGGCCGAACCGTTGCCCGTGGTCGTGAATTTCACCTCCTATAACAGGTTGGGCAATCGCTACGTTGCGCTGCTCGCTCGCACCGCAGAGCGCGCAGCACAACGGATCACGTCGTCGGACTGCCAGCGCTTCGGCGCCAGAGACCTGCTACATACTCCCGCCGGCGGGGCCCTCGACGTGTAGGCCACCAATCGCACGCTGGTTCCGCGCGGCTACGCGATATTGGTGGTCGACGTGCGGGGCACCGGATCATCCACCGGCACATGGGATTTCTTCAGCCCGCGCGAGCAGCAGGACTATCTTGAAACGCTCCGGTGGGTGGTCGTGTCGGCCAGCCAGAAGACCCGTAACCTGCAGCACCCACAGCCACGCGTCTCGCTGATCCTGCTACAGGCCACCCTCAACAAGGTCGACGGCAGGTGGCAGGTCTCCGATATCGGCCCGAAGACCGGAACGCAGGCGCCCGACGCCCGCGCGATACCGCCCGGTCCCTAGGCGCGGCGAGCCGGTCTTCGAGTGTGCGCTGACCGCATCCAGTGTGCGCTGACTGCGCGTTTTGTCGACGATCAACGCAGTGGCTTCACTCTCGGCGCGGTGTGTGCACACTCGCTGGCGTAGCGCCGAGCTGCACTCAGATCGCGTAGGTGACCCCGGTCATCTTCTCCGACTCCTCCCAGAGCCGACGCCACAGCTGCTGATTCTGCGACAGCCGGCTCGACGGCGACGGCTTCACCGGGCCGCGCGCCTGCATCAAACCGGTTGGGCCCCAGTAGATATTTGGATCGGCGTCGGGCATCGTCGCGGCGAACAACGTTGAGTGTGCGGCCAGCTCCGGCGGATGTCCCACCAGCCGTGCGCCGTGTTTGGCAAACAGGTCCAGGATCGTTTCGGTCCTGGTGAACAGGTCGGTGCCCGACACACCGGGATGCACCGCATACGATCGTTTGGCCGACCCGGCTGCAGTGAGCCGGCGCTGCAACTCACGGGCGAACATCAGATTGGCCAACTTTGACTGAGCGTACGCCAAATTCCTTTGGTAGCGCCGTTTCTCGTAGTTGAGGTCGTCGATCCACAACTTCGGCGTCTGTTTATGGGCAATGCTCGACAGGGTCACCACCCGATCGGCGATCTTGTCGAGCAGCAGACCGGTCAGCGCGAAGTGGCCGAGGTGGTTTACCCCGAACTGTGTCTCGAATCCGTCCTTTGTCCGGCTGAACGGGATGTTCATCAGCCCCGCGTTGTTGACGAGGACGTCGAACGGGCCTTGCCGCGCGGCGAATTCGCGGACCGAACTGAGGTCAGCCAGGTCCAGCTGCTCGACACGGACATCGCCGTCGATCCCGTCGGCGACCGACTGTGCCTTCTGCGCGTTTCGGCATGCCATCACCACGCTGGCACCCTTGTCCGCGAGGACGCGGGTGGTGATCTCGCCGAGCCCGCCGTTGGCACCCGTCACCACGAAGGTGCGGCCGCGTTGATCCGGGATCTGTTCTGGTCGCCATGCCATTGGCGCTACTCCTTGGTTGCTACGACGGTCTGCGACAGTCCGCCGATGTGCCGCTCGATCTGGGTGAAGCCGACGTCGCTGACCAACCCGGTCACCTCGTCGCGGCCGAACCATCGGATCCCACTGATGGTGTCCAATGCCGATGCTCGAATTCCTCGGGGCGCCAGGCTCGTCAGAATCACCAGTCTGCCACCCGGTTTCAGCACCCGGGCAAACTCGCTGATGGCCTGGGCGGGCTGGTTGATCAGGTACAACGCTGCCAGACAACTCACCGCATCGGCGACGCCGTCGGCGAACGGCAGATGCTCGGCGTCCCCGCGCAGATAAGCAGTGCAGGGGCCGCAGTTGTCCACAACGGCACGGCGCAGCATCGCATGCGAGGCGTCCACGCCGACCGCAAGCCCGTCTGGCGCTACCTGCGAACCGAACCAACCGGTGAAATTGCCTGGACCGCAGCCGACATCGAGGACGACGGAATCTGCGCCGAGGCCGAGCCACGCTGCCACTTGTGTCCGGTCCTGGTCTCGGCCCGGCGCTTGCCGGCCGCTCACCAGCTTGCGTGCGATGGGACGACCGATCTGGTAACCCGTTGAATAAATCCTCGAGCGCATGAGGCGCTGGACGATGCTGTGCACGGGCGGATCGCTGTCGCCGAGCACGTCGTAATAGCCGTGGTTCGTCGCGTCGACCCGGGGGTACCGATCCGGATCGAGCAGCTTGAGGGTTCGTGCCGTTGCGGTTTCGCGGGTGGTGTCTGCCATTATCACGCCTTCTGTGCCATTGCCACGATGTAATCGGTGTTGAGTGCGGTGAGCTGAAACCCCAATGGAGTGAACGTATATCGCAGAACCGGATTGACATGACGCATGTCTGGGTCGCGGAGTCGGGTGCGCAAGAACCTGCCGAGAGGCGGGTAAACGTCGTCGCTGATACAACGGGTGAGTGCGTGCGCAAATCCGACGTCGAGCAGTAGGTCGCGGTAGCCGATGAGGTCCACGGCCTGGCGCACCGCTCTCGCCGAGGCCTGACGCCAACCGCGCCGCGAAACCTCCGCGCGGGCAAGCGCATTGAGAGGTGTCCGCTTCGGAACGATGTCAGCGGTAACCAATCGGCCGCCTGGTTTGAGCACCCGCAGCGCCTCTGCGAAGAAGTCCACCCGGGAGGGGAAGTGAAAGGCGGATTCCAGTGCCAGCACCTTGGTGCAGGATGCGTCCTCTTGCGGCAGTGCGGTGGCCGACGCCTGCACGTAGTCGATCCTCTTCCCCAAGCCCGCCTCTTTGACGCGGCGGGTGGCGATCTCGATCTGTTCGGAGGCTAGGTTCACTCCGGTGATGTGCTTGGGGCCAAACTCCTTGGCCCACAAAATGTCTTGGTCCCCGTAGCCGGGTCCGCAGTCCACGACGATGTCCGACTTGTTCAACTCCGCGGTGCGGGCGACCAGGCGCGCCAGGTCGCGACTGGCCTCGTCCAGAGTGACGGGATCGTTGGCCCAGTAGCCCAAGTTGATGAACAGCGATTCCTCGCCGAACAGGTTCTGCGGGCCGATAATGTCGTATATCTGCCCGGTCTTCGGCTGGTCGGAGGGCGATACCGCGACGCGAACCATCCGAATCCACTCGTCGGCCCAGCGACGCAGGCGGTCGCCCGTGGTTTCGTCGTCAACGTGCCGCGGAATGGTGACCTCCACCGCTCCCCCGTCCCACGCGCTGCTGTCCAGCGCGACCCAGCTTAGTTGAACACATAGTATCCGGTACCACAAGTACCGCATAGCGACGGGAGCAAGAGAAATGGCGACATCGACATCTGGCCGGACGCCCAGCGGATTGCGATCTAGCCATTCCCGTGATTTGCCGCACAGATTAGCCGCATCGGCGCTAAGTTAACGACTATTCAGTGGTTGTGACGAGGCACTATCTTGACGTAAGAGTGTGACCGGTGGCACACTCAATCAACTTGTTGGTGGGGGATTGATACGTCAGTCCAGATATTGGACGCGGCGTGCAGTCGAGGAATTTGTGGTAGCTGGGGGTTTGGCATTTGAGTCCGTTGGTCGCGCGCGCCGTGGGGGCTGAGCCCGACTCGAAAGCGGGTCGTTGACCGTCACCGACGGCTCGCGGCCCTCCGTCGACGAGCAATCGGCAGTCGAGGAGATCGGCGATTGGGGCCGGCGGTACGTCAGAAACCATCCGCTGGAGTCGCTGCAAACCGTCGGCGCCCAGATGGTGCTCGGCATCCGAGCGATCCAGTACTTGTTCATCGATCTGTTCACCGGTCGCTTCAGGGTCGGGGAGTTCATCCAGCAGGCCGCCTTCATGGCCGGAACAGCGTTTCTCCCAACAGTTCTCGTGACCATTCCGATCTGCGTCACATTGGCGATCCAGTTCAGCCTGCTGGCCGGGCAAGTCGGCGCGACCTCGCTGTCCGGCGCGGCGACCGGCCTAGTGGTCATCCGACAAGGCGCGCCACTGGTGGCCGCGATGCTGCTCGCCATGGCCGTGGGTTCCGCCGTGACCGCCGACCTGGGCGCGCGGACGATGCGCGAAGAAATCGCGGCACTGGAGGTCATGGGCATTTCCCCGGTGCGGCGGATGGTGGTTCCCCGGCTCGCCGCGCTGATCCTGATCGCGATCCTGTTGACCGGGATCACCACCTTCGTCGGGTACATCGCCAGCTACCTGTTCAACGTGTACCTACAGGACACCACCCCTGGTTCGTTCATCTCCACCTTCTCGTCCTTCGCCACCGTCGGCGACCTGACGCTGGCGCTGGTCAAAGCGGTCATCTACGGGACGATCGTGGCGATCGTTAGCTGTCAAAAAGGGCTGGATACCCGCGGCGGTCCCGCCGGGGTGGCCAACTCGGTGAATGCGGCGGTCGTGGAATCGATGCTGCTGCTGATGATCGTCAACGTCGTGCTCAGCCAGCTCTACATCATCGTCTTCCCACGGCAGACCCTCTGACTCATGGCAACACCTACCAGGTATCCGATCCGCGGCCTCGACCCGGCCATCCGGGCTGCCGGCGCGGCGAGCAAGGTGGTGTCGAAGGCCGGCCACATCATCTACTTCTTCGGGCGGATCCTGACCTCCGTTCCGACCATGTTCCTCAAGTTCCGGCGCGAGATGATGCGGGTGCTGGCCGATCTCTCCTGGGGTAACGGGTCGATCGTTGTCGGCGGCGGCACCGTGGGCGTCGCGGTGGTGCTGGGCGTGACCGCGGGCGCACTGGTCGCCATCGAAGGCACCAACGCGCTGGACTTGCTGGGACTCGGCCCGGCAACTGGCCTGGTCTCCTCATTCGCGGTTACCCGCGAACTCGCGCCGATCATGATCTCCCTGGCGTTCATCGCCCAGGCGGGATGTCGTTTCACCGCGCAATTGGGCGCGATGCGGATCAACGACGAAATCGACGCGATGGAGGTGTTGGGCATCAACTCCATCGCCTACCTGGTGACCACCCGGGTAGTGGCGTCCACCATCGCGGTCATCCCGCTGTTTCTGGTCACCCTCGCGGTCGCCTTCCTGTCCAGCCAGCTGGTCAGCGTGTTCGCCGCCGGACAGTCCGCGGGGTCGTATCTGCACTACTTCGGGTTGGGTGTCGCCGCGCGCGATGTGGTGTTCGCGACGCTGAAAGCGGTCGTCTTCACCTTCATCGCCTCGACACTGCAGTGCTACTACGGGTTCGTCGCCTCCGGCGGTCCGGCTGGTGTGGGTGCGGCCGCAGGGCGGGCGATGCGGGCGAGTGTCACCGTCGTGATGGTCATGAACATGTTGATGACCATGGCGCTGTGGGGCGTCGAGTCCGGGGCGAGGTTTGGGGGGTAGCGATGCCAAACTCATTCGACTTCGACCCGCGAAGCCCCTCCAACCGCCTACTTTTCGTGGTGGGTACGTGCTTCCTGGTGATCGCGGCCCTCATGGCGGTGTTGAATGGTCGCCAAATCCGAAGGCAGATTCGACAAGCTGGTGAAGGTCGACGTCCATCTGGTCAACATCGGCGACGGGCTACCGGAACGCTCGGATGTGAGGTTCCACGGTCTCATCGTCGGGTCGGTGCGAGATGTGATCCCCGCCGAAATCGGACGGCCCAACATCGTCAAAGTCGATCTCAAACCAGAGCAAGCCGCCAACATCCCCAATACCGTTACCGCGCGGGTGATTCCGAGCAACGTGTTCGCGGTGTCATCGGTGCAGTTGGTGGACAACGGGCCCGGTACCGGGTCGTTGCGCAACGGCTCGGTGGTGCCTGAGGACACCAGTCTGCCCACCGTGCTGTTCCAGAACGTGTTGGCCAAGCTCCGCGCGCTACTCAAGGACCTGGGACGCAAGCCCGACGACAACACCGTCGGCGTGATAGCCGCCATCGGCGAGGCAACCGAGGGTCGCGGCGACGAACTGACCGACTCCGGGCGTCAGCTGAATGAGATTATGACTCAGCTGAATACGGTGGTCAGCCTCGACGACGCCGGCCCGACCACGCTCTCGGCGCTGACCGCTGCGACGGAAGGTCTGCGCGACACGTCCCCCGAACTCTTCAATGCGCTCGACAATGCGGTCCGGCCGATGCGGACCATCGCCGAAAAACGTTCGCAGCTCACGAATTTCCTGTCGGCGGGACTCGGGACAGCCGGCACGCTCGGCGATGCCTTCGACCACGAGACGGACCGGTTGATCACCATCAGCACCGCGTTCACCCCACCGCTCGGTGTAATCGCCGATCACGCAGGCGATTTCCACGGCATCTCCACCCGGATGCAGACGCTCGCCAATAGGTTCTACGACGAGGTGTGGGATCCGGAGAAGAAGCAACTCGTCGCCAAGACAGTGATCGGGTTGACGCCTAGCCGTACCTACGTACGCGCAGACTGCCCCCGCTACGGCGCGCTGGAGGGTCCCAGTTGCAAGACAGCGCCGGAAGTGCCGACCGCTCCCGATCTGTTTCCGGCGTTGGGCTCCAAGGGATTCGAGCCCACACCGGGACTGTCGGAGAATCGCCCCAACGTGACCCCGCCGCGGCACTCGATGCCCGGGATGCCGCAGGGACCCCCTCTCCCCGGCCCACCACCGGGTCTCGCGCCGCCGCCTGCGGTGGACTACGAGGCCCCGCCACCGCCCCCACCCCCGCCGCCAGCCGCCCCACCGCCTCCCCCGCCTCTGCCTGCCGAATCCGCTGCAGTGCAACCGCAGTCCGCGATCATCGGCGGAAACGTCGGCCCGGTCGGTAGCCGCCACGAAAAAGAGCAACTCAGCCGCATTGTGGGTGGCCCGGCCAGCGCGGCCACCGAGCTGCTGTTGGGACCGTTGGCGCGCGGCGCGACCGTTCACATCGCACCTGACCCAGGAGGCGGCCAGTGAGGATGTATCGCAAGGCGCTCATCGGATTGGCCATCTTCATGGTCTTTGCCGTCACCGTCACCTGGATGGTGTTCGCCACCCTGCAGCGCAACATCGCGGGTCCGACGAACACGTATTCGGCGATCTTCACCGACGCGTCGGGGCTGAAGGCTGGAGACGACGTCCGGGTCGCCGGGGTACGGGTCGGCCGCGTGGACAAGATCGAACTCGAAGGCACTCTGGCCGAGGTCACGTTCCGGGTGCAACGGTCACAACAGCTGTACACCAACACCATTGCGTCGGTGACTTACCAGAACATCATCGGACAGCGATACCTCGGGCTGTCGGAGGGGCCGGACGGCGATCAGAGGCTGCTGCCCAATCACGCTCAGATACCCAAGGAGCGGACCAATCCGTCGTTCGACATCTCCTACATGCTCAACGGGTTTGAACCGCTGTTCACCCAGTTGGATCCGCAGCAGGTCGACAACATCACGAACGCACTCGTCCAAGCGTTTCAAGGAGATTCGGGTTCGATCCTGGCGTTGACGACCCAGGCGTCGGTGTTGGCGGAAACGTTGGCGGGGCCCGACGAGGTCCTCGGCGACCTGATCGGCAACCTGAACGAGCTGATGATCAGCCTTGCCGCGCAAAACGACAACCTGCAGACGATGATCCGCCAGGCCCGGGGTGTGATGGCCGACCTGGCGAGCCGTCGAGAGGCTCTTGTCGCGTCGGCGGGATCGATCAACTCCACGGTTGCCCGCTTGGCGACGATCGTCGACAACGTCACCCCGGATGCGCAGGAGTTCATCGCCCGGCAACCCGGCCTGCTCGGCTACGGCGTGAATGAGGGCCGGGAGCGGTTCGCCTATATGGGGGCCAACCTTCCGCACCTGCTCAAGTCCCTGGCACGCATCAGCCAGGACGGCAGTTACATCAACGCCTACGTGTGCGACGTCGACTTCGCCTTCTGGCGCGGCCTGTTCCACTGGTTCCGGGCCTTCATCGCCTCGGCGACCCCGGGCGACGGCGTCACCCCGGGTTACCTCAACAAGGTCAAACACTCCCCGATATGCAGGTAGCCACCATGTTCGAGCGTTTCAAGCGCCCACTGGAGTCATACAACAAGATGTGGCTCGGGACGATCGCGATTGTCGCCATCGCTGCGGTCCTCGGCGTCGTCGTCTTGTTCAGCACAACGAATGTGGGCAAAGCCCGCTACCACGCCGAGTTCGCTCAGGCCGCACAGATCGAAGCGGGTAACCAGGTCACCGTCGCCGGTATCCAGGTGGGCACCGTCGACGACGTGAAACTCGCCGGCGATCACGTCGTGGTCTCGTTCAACGTCGAAAAAGACGTGCACGTGGGCAGCGACAGCCGGGCGGCGATCAAACTGACCACGATTCTGGGCAGCCGCTATCTGGAGTTGTCGCCCGCCGGCGACGGACGCCTCGAGGATCAGACGATTCCGTTGGCCAACACCGAGGTCCCCTACGACCTGCAGAAGACCCTCGCCGGCGCGACAAGCACATTCGAACCGCTCGACGCCGAACGCGTCGTCGACTCGGTGAAAACGATGACCCAGAGCCTGCAGGGGGTGCCCGAAGCGCTGCCGGAAGCGCTGGACAACCTCCAATCGCTGGCCACCATCATGTCGGATCGGCGCGACCAGCTCGGCACCCTGCTGACCAACGCCGACGCGCTGCTGGCGATGCTGCGTGACCAGAAAGCCGATCTCGGAGTGCTCGTGCTGCAGGGCCGCGACCTACTGGGCGAGATCGCCACCCGGCGCGCCGCGGTCCAGCAGCTCCTCGACAGCGCCACCACGCTGGTGGACCGGGCCAACACGATTCTGGGCGACGAGCCTGCGCTCAATCAGCTGCTCGCCGACGCGCGCGAGTTCACCCGCATGATGGCCGAGCATGACGCGCTGATACGCAACATCTTGCAGTCGGCGCCCCCGGCCCTGCGCAACCTCGCCAACGCCACCGGCAGCGGCAACGCGATCACGGTCAACTTCCCGGCCGGTCCTTTTGTCGACTCGTGGATGTGTGCGCTCAGCGGGCGGGCCAAGCAATTCAACCTCGTCGAGTACTTCAAGGACTGCGAATGAGCCGACAGGTCAAGGTGATTGCCGTGGCACTGGCTGCCGCGGTTGCACTGGCGGTGGTGGGAGTGCTCGCGCTGAAGCCACGAGTGCTTCCGGAGCAGATCACGGTAACCGCACACTTCGAGGACGCCGTCGGACTCTATGAAGGCAACGGGGTTTCGGTGCTCGGCATGTCGGTGGGGAAAGTGACCAGCATCGTCTCCAAGGGCAGCTATGTGGAAGTGAAACTCGCGATCGACAAGGACGTCGACATCCCGGCAGACGTGCAAGCCGTGACCTTGTCGAAGTCGCTTCTGACCGACCGCCACGTCGAGCTCACACCGCCCTATCAAGGCGGCGCGAAGCTGAAGAACGGCGACGTGCTGGGCCTGGGCCGCACCCGCACACCGGTCGAGTTCGACCGGACCCTCTCGATGATCGACAGGCTGGGCAGCGCCCTGCGTGGCGACGAGCAAGGCGGCGGTCCGCTGGGGGATCTGGTCAACCTCGGCGCCGAGATCACGACCGGCAACGGACCCGACATCAAGGCAACGCTGGACAAGCTGTCGCAGGCGCTGCGCGTGGGCTCCGACAAGGGCGCCCGCAGCAAGGAAAACATCCAGCAGATCGTCACCAGCCTCTCCGAACTCACCCAGGCGGCCGTCGACAACGACGCCGCCATCCGCGAATTCGGGTCCTATCTGCGGCAACTCAGCGACATCCTCGCCGCCGAAGACCTCGGCACCGGCAGCACCGGCGCGAAGGTCAATCAGATTCTCGATGAGGCGTCCCGACTTCTGCAGGGCAACCGCGAGGGGCTGAAAGAAACACTCGCCGACACCCGATCCATCACCACCACGATCACCGATTACCGCCGGGATCTGGCGGAAACCCTCGACGTCGCGCCGCTGACAATCGACAACCTCTACAACATCATCGACCCCGTCGCCGGCAGCGCTCGTGCGCATGTGGTGACCGACAAGGTCATCTTCAACAGTCAGTTCGGCAAGGAAATCTGCAATCTCATGGGCCTCAAACAGCTGGGATGCGCCACCGGAACGCTGCAAGACTATGGCCCGGATTTCGGCCTGACCTCGGTGCTCGACCTGATGGCCAACGGGATCGGCGGTAGGCCATGAACCGCGTAAAGCGTCTTCTGCGCTGCGCCCTGGCGGCCGGCTTGGCCACCCTGTTGACGGGTTGCGCCGTCGGCCTGGAGCGCCTGCCGCTGCCGGCCCCGGTCGCCGGCGGCGAAAGTTACACGCTGACAGCGGTTTTCTCCAACGCGCTGAATCTGCCGGCCAACGCCAAGGTGAGGCTGTACGGCGCCGACATCGGCGAAGTCGAGTCGGTCGAAGCGAAGGACTTCACCGCGCATGTGCACATGCGGGTCGCCAGCGATGCGCCACTGTATGCGGGCGCCACCTCCGAACTGCGGTCGGCAACACTGCTGGGGGATGTCTTCGTTCAGATCAAACCCGACCCGAACCAGGCCCCGGACGCGCCGCGGCTGCGCGACGGTGACACCATCCCGCTGACATCCACCGCCGCCGCCCCGACCGTGGAAGAACTGCTCAACTCGATGGCGATGCTGGTCAACGGAGGCACGGTCGGTCACCTGGTGAAGACGCTCAACGGCGCGGGTCGGGCACTCGGCGGCCGTGGCGAGAAGGTCAACGCGCTGCTGCAGCAGACCCGAACTCTGTTGTCCCGCATGACCGCGCGGTCGGCGCAGCTGAACGAGGCCTTACATCGCACGTCCGAGATGTCGGCGGCGATGGCCGCGCGCCGGGGCACGCTCGACCAAGCGCTCAGCGCCGGCGCGCCGGCCGTGGCGGTTATCGCCGACAACGCCAACCGGATCGCCGACCTGACCGATGAGGTGGCACGGATCACCCGCCAACTCTCCCGTTTCCCGTCCATCCAGGGCACCGACACGCGCAGCCTGACCGCCGATCTCAACAATCTCGCGGGGGTGTTCAACGACATCGCCATCGACCCCAACCTGAGACTGCACGCGTTCAACCGGCTGATCGGCATCGTGATGAACAGCACCAACTCGACATCGATCCATGGCACCGGCGATATCAGAAAGCTTGCGCTGGTCCCCTGGCCCGACAAGAACTACCCCGGCGATCCCGGCTTCCATTGGTCGGATGGGACCGACTGGCATCTGATGATCGGCAGCCTGCGATACGAGTGGAACCTGTTGTTGGACAGGATCTATGGGGCGCAGCGATGGAACCCGGCGGCGCCGCCCCCGCCACCGCCTGGGGCGCCTGCACCACCGACGCCGGCTGCGCCGCCGGAGTCGCCCGCACCACCGCAACCGCCATTGCCGGCGGAATCGCCCGCACCGCCAGCACCGGAGGCGCCGCGATGACGGCGTCGCGCAACCCGGTGGAGTGGGCGGCCCGACTGGTCGTCGACGCGGTGAAGGCGGTCGCCAGCCGCCGGCTCCTGGTGTCAGCCGTCGCTCTGGCCCTCGCGCTGGTGGTGGCATTCGCCTACATCGCGATCGGTGGCCTGAGGATCAACCCGGCACGCAAGACGATCGCGGTGCGGGTGCTTCTACCGGAGTCGGGTGGGCTGCTGCCAAACCAAGATGTCACCCTACGGGGAATCCCGGTCGGCCGCGTCCGATCGGTCACCGTGACCCAGGATGGAGTGGAGGCAGTTGCCTCCATCAATGCCGACGCGCCGATTCCGAAGGACAGCCCCGTGCGTGTCTCGGGTCTCTCGGCGGCCGGTGAGCAGTACCTTGACTTTCGCCCGGAGCACGCCAACGGCCCGTATTTGTCCGACGGGACGGTGATCGGTGAAGGCCAGGCGACGATCCCGGTGACGCTGCCGCGGATCATCGACGACAGCCGCGGTGCGCTGGCTCAGCTAGACGAGAAGAAGCTGACTGCTCTCTTCAGTGAGGTGCGCGTCAGCCGCGAGGGTCCCGAGAAGCTGGCGGGCCTCTTCGACGGCGTGATCTTCTTGTCCTCCACGCTGCACGGCGTGCTCCCCGAAACCGTGAACCTGGTGCAGGACATGCAGAGCGTGGCCACCACGCTGTCTGACGTCAACGCGGGTCTGCGGCAGACGTCGGTGAACCTGCAAAACGTGCTGGGCGGTGTGAACAAAATGGACGGCGGGTTTCGCACCCTCGTGGACCGCGGCCAGGGCCAGCTCGCCGATGTCGACAATTTCATCGCCGACAACCGCGAAAACATGGTGCAGCTGCTGGGGAATCTGACCACGCTCGGTCAGTTGCTCTATCTGCGCACACCGGCGCTGCAGGCGTTGTGGAATCCCGAGCACGAGTCGCTGATCGACCGGCTGAACACGACCATCCGCGACGGCGGCATCTGGCTGATCGGTGACATCTACCCGAAGTACCGGTGCGACTACAACATTCCGCGGCTCCCACCGGCGCAAGCGGACTTCCCCGAGCCCTACCTCTACACCTATTGCGACAACCCCGACCCCTCGGTGCTGATCCGCGGTGCCCGCAACGCGCCCCGGCCCCCCGGCGACGACACCGCAGGCCCGCCGCCCGGACACGACCCCAACGCGAAGACCGACCCAACTCCCAACTACCCGCCGTACACGCTGCCCACCGAGTATGGGGGACCCCAGCTGCCGGCATGGGTACCGGAGTGACCACAAATCTGGAAGGCCCGATGACCCGCCATGTCTAAGCGAACATCAACCAAGTCCCGAGACGTTTTCGACAGGCTCGCCGAGCAAGATGAACCCGTCGAGGTCGAATCCGCCAAACCTGCAACGGAATCCGATGACGTCGAGGATTCGGAGCGTGAGACCACCCCGACCGACGGCGAATCGGACGACGAGGCCGATGTCGAGAGCGCGGACGGCACTGAGCAGGCCGCACCGCAGCCCGGTCGGCGTCGTCGCCGCATCGTAGCGGGACTACTGTGCGTTGTTTTCGTTGCGGCGCTGGGCTTATCGGCGTTCTTGGGGTGGCGGGTCAAACAGCTCGAGGCCACCGCAGCCGCTGGTGAGGCGGCACTGGAGGCCGCGCGCAACTACGCCGTCACGTTGACCACGCTCGATGCCAAAGACATCGACAAGCACTACCAACAAGCACTCGACGGCGCCACGGGAGTATTCAAGGACGAATACAGCCAGGGCTCCGCGCAACTGCGCCAACTTCTGATCGACAACAAAGCGACGGGCAAGGGCATCGTCATCGATGCGGCCGTGAAGTCGGCGACCGAGAACAAAGTCGAGGTGCTGCTGTTCGTCGACCAATCGATCACCAACGCCATCCTCCCCAGCCCGCGAATCGACCGCAACAGAGTGCGGATGACCATGGAGCTCATCGACAATCGTTGGCTCGCAAGCCAAGTCGAAATCACCTAGTAAAGGCTGAATTATGAACACCAAAACTCCGGAAACGGTTGACGCGTCGCCTGAGGTCGACAGCGTTGAGACCGTTGAGACCCGTGCCGAGGAGTCGGCAGCTCCGGAGAGGCGCAACTGGATCGGATCGGCGATCCGATGGGCCGCTGCCGCCGGCTTCGTCGTCGTGCTAGCCACAGCGGGCTACGAAGGGTGGCTGCTGTATCAGCAGCACCAAAAGGACGTCGCCGCTCGGGATGCACTCAACGTCGCGGAGCGCTACGCCGTCACGCTCACCAGCGCCGACCCCAACACGATCGACGAGAAGGTGACCGGCATCATCAACGGGGCCACAGGCGATTTCAAGGATAAGTATGCCAACGCCAGTTCTCAGTTGCGAAAACTGTTTCTCGACAACAAGGTGACCACGCAGGGCAGCGTCGTCGAATCGGCGGTCAAATCCGCCACCGCGAACAATGTCGAAGTGATGCTGTTCGTCAAACAAACGGTCACCAACTCGACCAATCCCGAACCGGCAGTTGATCTCACGGCCGTCACCATCACCATGGAGAAGGTGGACGGCCAGTGGCTAGCCAGCAAGGTCGACCTGCCCGGTGAGCCGGGGTAAGCGAGATGAAGCTTTCGGCGGGCCTAGCGGTAGTGGGGGCAGTGGCTGTCCTGGTCGCGACGGCGCCGGCCGCGAACGCATCCGCTGCGGAATTCTGCAGCGAACTCGGCGCGACGTGGGACGGGACGAACTGCACGACGCTGGTCACATCGACGCGCAACGCGGACAGGTTCATCTCGCTTGGCCTGCCGGTGCCGTTGCTGGACGACCCGACAGCTGGGCCCGTCCTGCGCGACTACTACCGCAGGCTGATGGACGGCTGGCGCAAGTCGGCCGCCGATACGCCCCGCGAGAGCAGCGCATCCAGCTACTACGAGATCTTGTCCGGGCCGGGTGCGGTGCAGTCAGTGGTCGTCCATGAGAACTTCGAGCCCTTCGGGATCCAGGCCAACAACGCCTATCGGACATTCGTCTTCGATATGGCACAAGGGCGCAGGCTCAGCCTCGCCGACCTGTTCAAGCCGGGCGTCGACCCGATGACGGCAATCCCTCCGGCCGCAGCACCAGTTCTGCCGGCGGCGCTCGACGCTGCCGCACCCCCGCACGCGCCCAACACCTACCCGTTCACCGTCCAGGAGTGGCAACCCGGCCCTGATGGCCCTAACTACACCGGCGAATACCGCGCCTTTGCGCTCTCGGCCGACCACCTGATGCTGTACATGCCCGACGAGCCGATGCAGCGCGAAGACCCCTTCCCCCGCGACCGGCTGGTCTGGTCCATGGACGGCGGAACCGTCAGAATCCGGGTGCCGCTTTCCGTGCTCGCCGGATCGCTACGCCCGGAATACGGTGGGACGTAAGGGAATTGGGGTCGATCAGCCATGGACCAACAGATTTCTCGTAACACCTCTGGGTTGCCGTCTCGAGTCGAGGGTACGGCCGACCCAAGTTTCACGTGGGCGGTGCGCGCATTCGCAAGCCTGTTTCCGCGCCGGCCGGGGTTCGGCGGTGGCGCGCTGGCGGTGTATCTGGACGGCGTGCCGGTGGTGGATGTGTGGACGGGATGGGCGGATCGCAGCCGCACCGTGCCGTGGTCGGCGGACACCGGTGCCGTGGTGATGTCGGCGACCAAGGGAATGGCCGCGACTGTCATTCACCGCTTGGCTGATCGTGGGCTGATCGACTACGGCGCCCCGGTTGCGCACCATTGGCCTGCGTTCGGCGCCAACGGGAAAGCGACTATCACCGTGCGAGACGTCATGGGGCATCGCGCTGGGCTATCGCGGTTGAACGGCATCACGAAGGCCGACTTCCTGGACCACCGCGCGATGGAGGAACGCGTCGCGGCGGCGGCGCCTGACCGGGTGTTGGGCAAGTCGGCCTACCACGCGTTCACCTACGGCTGGCTGCTGGCCGGCCTGGCGCGCGCGGTCACCGGCAAGAGCATGCGCGAGTTGTTCCGGCTCGAACTGGCTGCGCCGCTGGGTACGGACGGCCTGCACTTGGGCCGGCCGCCCGCGGGCGCGCCGACGCGGGCCGCGCAGATCATCACCCTGAAAAGAACGGTCGCCAATCCGCGGTTCAACTCCCTGGCGCCCAAGGTGGCGGCGTGGCCGCGGTCGGGCCTGTTCGGCGCGATGTACTTCCCCGAAGTGAGAAGCATTGTGCAGGGCGAGATTCCGCTACTCGACACGGAACTTCCCGGCGCGAACGGGGTCGCGACGGCGCGGGGGCTGGCTCGGATGTACGGCGCGATCGCCAACGGCGGAATGATCGACGGTCGGCAATTCTTGTCAGCGGGTGTGGTCGCCAATCTGACGGGTCGGCGCAGCCTGCGGATCGACGGCAACCTGTTGCTGCCGGTGGCCTTTCACCTCGGCTACCACGCGGTGCCCGTCCCCGGCGTGATGCCGGGGTTCGGTCACGTCGGGATGGGCGGTTCGGTGGGCTGGGCCGATCCCGCCTCCGGTCTTGCGTTCGCCTTCGTGCACAACCGGTTACATCCCTTAACGGTCAGCGACCAGGTCATGTTCGTTCCGCTGAACGCGTTAATTCGCCGAGGCGCCGCGCTGGCCCGCAACCGTGGCTTCGCAGCGGTGCCCGACTTTGGTGCCCCAATTACCGAGCCGCCGACGACGGCGGCGAGCTAGACGAGAGCCGTCAATGATGGATGCAATGAGCGTTGGTCGCGCGGATCAGCGGGCCGAATTCCCTTGCGCGCGCGGCTCGGCGCCGGATCGTGGCAATTTGCTGCTCGCCGACGCCTTGGTCGTTACCGTTCACAAGTGACCAACTTTTTCGATCGCCTCCATGTCGTCGAGCGCACCGCCGAGGTGGCCCGCTTCTGGCTCAATGTCACCAGTTGGACTGAGGAACAGCTGCGGCACCGGCTCGACGAGATCTCGCCGCCGGCGTCGACGCCTACGTCTGCGCCCGTGGACGCGCCGCAGCCCGCCCCCGCGGAGCAATCGTTGAGCGCCAAGATGAGCAGATTGCTGGACCGGGCATTGGACCAGAGCACACGCGGCGGCCAGGTCGAACTCTTCCACCGCATCCTCGATCAGTTGGTCGCCGATGAGGCCCGGATTATCTGCGCGCTCTCGGACGGATCTGCGTCGCCGTTGGTCAACGTTCACGCCTGGACACGGCCCCGCGTACCGGGCAGCGCCGTACTCGAAAATGCTTCGCTGATCGGCCGCACCGCCAACCTCGCACTGCCCGCCATGGTCCCGACGTACGTCGGCCACCTGCTGTCGCTCGGCCTGCTGGAGACGGGCCCCGAGGACCCGGAGATGAAGACGGACTACGAGGTGCTGATGGCCGAGACGATGGTCCTCGAGGCGATCAAGCGTGCCTCCCGCGGCCCGTTGACGGCAAAGGTGGAAAAGCTCACGCTGCGTCTGTCCGGGCTCGGCCAATCCCTGTGGGCGGCAACAATGCAGGAAGACTCGTCGTGAACGATGTCCTCCTCATCGGCATGCAGTCCTGGGAGGAGATCAAGCATGACATCGGCGCCAACTACCTGATCTATTTGTCCATGCCGCTGGTGGCTGCCTTCGTCGGGTGGAGCACCAAGATCGTCGCGATGGAGATGATCTACCGGCCGCTGGAATTCAAGGGCATCGGGCCGATCGGCTGGCAGGGCGTCGTACCCCGCCGCGCCGGCAAGGTCGGCTCCAAGACCATCGAGCTGCTGACCGCGAACCTGATCAAACCCGAAGAGCTGCTGGAGCGGATCGACGCCGGCGAGGCGGTCGAGGCCCTGCGAGCCCCGCTGGGCCAAGCGGTCGACGAAATTTCCCGTGACCTCGCCGAGCAGATCCGTCCGGGACTATGGGACTCACTTCCCGATGCCGCGCGGGCGGCGATCCAGGCCCGGATCCACGACCACGTGCCGCGGATCACCGAGAACATGCTCAACGAGATGAAGGCCGACCTGAGCCGCTACGTCGACCTCCAGTTTCTCGCCGTCACCACACTGGTGCGCAACAAGGACAAGCTGGTCAAGTTGATGCGCTCGGTGGCCGACGATGCGATGGCGTTTGTTCGGCGCAGCGGAATCTACTTCGGGCTGGGCATCGGTCTCGTACAGATGGTCGCGTGGGCGTTATTCAAGAATCCGTGGATCATGCCGGCGTTCGGTTTCGCAGTCGGCTTCCTCAGCGATTACATCGCACTGAACATGTTGTTCCGGCCGGTGCAGCCGACCAAGTTTCTCGGTTTCATCCCATACCAAGGGCTGCTACATGCCCAGCGGGACAAGATCACCCGCGACTACGCGAAAATCCTTGCAGAGGATCTCTTCTCACCCGAAATCCTTTTCGACGGCGTACTCAAAGGCCCCGGGTCGGACAAACTCTTCGCACTCCTGGCGAAGGAAGTCGATGCGGCGATCGATGCGCAAACCGGTGTCGCGCGCCCCATCGTCGTGCTCGCCGTGGGCACCGAGCGCTACCGCGCACTCAAGGACAAGGTGGTGCAAATGGTTCTCGATCGGCTCCCGTCAACACTGACTGAAGCGCAGGACTACGCGACGAGTGTGATCGATCTGGAGAACACCATCGTGGAGAAGATGAACCAGCTCAACAACGAGGAATACGAATCGATTCTGCGGCCGATCTTCAAAGACGATGAGCCGCTGATGATCACGGTCGGCGGTGTGCTCGGCGGCATTGTGGGCGAGCTGCAGGTCTTGGTCATGGAATTGCTCGCGCACTGACGCCGCGGTGCCGGCGTCCGAGTGTGCGATTGTGTCACGCTCTGCGCCGCCGAAGCGTGCCGGTAACCAACGTTCGGTCGGTGTTAGGTCAAGGGCGTATCGGCAAACACTGTGTCATCTGCGTGACATATTCGTGTGTCGTTGTGCGACGCTGTCTGTCCTGCTCGACGCCCGTCCTCTGGTCAAGAGCGCGGTCTCGTCCCTGAAAGGTTGAGCGCCGACAACCGGTCGGCACCGACCCGGTAAGGGGACAGCGAATGAACGCCGAGAATCTGGTCCGCGTCACGATCCAGGTCGACCTCTGGGTTGACCGCAGCCAGGTGGAGGACCGGCAGCGCCTCCACTCGATCGTTGGCAATGAGGTGCGCGCGCAGACAGACGAGGTGTGGCGCGCAACGGTGGCCGACTAGTCGCCGCACCGCCGCCCGGGCTGTTCAGCACCACGCAGTNGCAGACAGACGAGGTGTGGCGCGCAACGGTGGCCGACTAGTCGCCGCACCGCCGCCCGGGCTGTTCAGCACCACGCAGTACGCCGACAGCGGCGGCGCGTGTGGACCACCGCGTCGCGAGGTCCGAGGTGTGGACGCCGTGCCTGCACCATGACATCATGGTGTCATGACAGCCGAAGAATCGACCCCGCGCACCACAGGGGTGACCGTGCGCCTGCCCGCAGAACTGGCCGACGCGCTGAAGAACTACGCCTTCGTCACCGACACCTCGGCGAACGAGGTGATCAAACGCGCGCTGATTGAGTACCTGAAGATCCACGGGCGGGCCGAGATCATGGAGTCGGCGTTCCAGCGTGTCGTCCGCCAGCACAGCGTGGCGCTGGAGAAGCTGGAGAACATGTGATCATCTACCTGGTCTCCGACGATGTCGTGCTGATCAATCAGCGCTTCGTCGGCCCCGATCAACTGCGCGACTTCGGCCTCCTCGATGCAGCCGTCACCCGCCCGCAGATGAGCGCCTTCGGTGACGACGCCTTCCCGACCATCCACGAGAAGGCAGCAGCACTGCTGCACGGGGTGGCCCGAACGCACCCGTTCGTCAACGGCAACAAACGCACGGCCTGGACGGCCACTGCGATGTTCTACATGGTCAACGGTTACAACCTGTATGCGGAAGCGGGTGAAATCGTCGGTCTCACAGTGGATGTCGCAGAAGGCCAGCTTGGCGTACAGGACATCGCCGCCACCCTCAAGGGATGGGCTCAGGAATTCGAAACGCCTGACGAGTGGAGCGACGTCGAATGACCGCGCACGTCGCACGAAAGTTGCCAGTGGCGCAACCAACTAAGAATCTGCGTGAAGGGTACGTCGCTCGGCGCGACGATGTACATCGACGGGCATTGCACAGCGAGAAGGCACCGCTGCTGAGCTTTCTCGCGGATGTTCACCACCCAACGCCGGACAAGGTCTACCACTGGCGCATTCAACTGGACTGCGGCTGCATCGTAGACAGGCTGGGGCACACGAACGAAGTGACCTGGCTGGCCGACTACTCCGACGACTACTGGCCCGGCGGCAGAAACAAGACGAAACTGCCTGTTGGACAATGGATCTGTTACAACACCAAGTGCCCGCGATACCGTGAGACCGGTGGCCCGATGCGCGACATCGTTGAGTGGGTCAGTCGCGACGCAGAGCCCTACATTATGGAGGCATTTGAGATCAACGGCGAGGTTGTCAGTCCCGAAAAGACTTTTGCGCGTTGGGACGTGGCGCTCAGTTGCGGTCATCGGAATACCGAACTGGTTGGCGATCTCGACTGGCGGCCGGAGAACGGACTGACCTACGGTCCCGCACCTAAGCAGCGGGTTTTGCGCACAGTGCTCAAGGAGGTTTGCAGGAACGCCGACGACGAGGAGTTTTGGCGGCGCATATATACCGAGAACCATCCAAGACCAAGGCCGTTCACGCAGTGTCATACATGTGCCGACGTTCGCACCGTGAACGCGTATCAGTGCGTGGGAACACTTGCGCCGAAACCGAAGTCAAAATCGCTTCCACCGCCATCGCAACCGAGGCGAGCCACCCTTGAGCGAAGCCTGAAGAAGGCCGAGGCGCAAGTGGCTGAACTTCAGGAGCGGCTGCGCAAACTCGACGACGAGGGATGACATCGCCCAGCCATTACTTCACCACGAATCTGGTTGATGCCCAGAATAATTCGTTACCGCCCGGCCAATTCAACACGCTGCAGAGCGCGATGCTCTATGCCGACGAGCGACCCACCGAAGTGACCGGCGAGATCCTCTACATCGAAGACGAGAACACCTCGCCGCACCCGATGGTGCATTACACCGATTGCGACGTCGAGGACGTCGAATAGAGCCCGGCCCCAGACAAGCCCGTGGAGCGACCAGCGCGGCTGTGGCGGTGTGAACACATGGTCGTGCGTCCTAGGCGGCACCGACTCGCTGAAGTTACCTCCGGGGACTGCCGCTGACCCGCGGCCCCGATGCTAAAGCAGGTCGTGCCAGGGCGCTTTTACGCCAACGCTAGGCGGGAGATCCGCACCCTCCTGCTTGAGCCACGAGTAGTACTCTTCTCGGATTAATTCCTCTGCCTCAGACCAATCGGTGACCCTCGCGAGGACGTATTCACTTTCGGGCAGTCCTGTCGCGTTGGCGGAGTTGCCATAGACGATGACTTTTCGTTTTTGCTCAACGAGTCGGCCGATGTTCTCTGGGGTGTCCTCAACGTACAGGTGCGCGTCGACCGCCTCCTTGTCGCGCATGAAACACAGGTCCCAGTACGGGACGGCATGGTTGTCTAGCCAGCGCACGGTTTGTGCGACGGCGATCTCGTGAAACCATCGGATGAAGAGCCGGTGGGTAATTATTCGGATCCTGATTCCTTCGGTCCCAAGACGTCGGATTGACTGCGGGGCACCGGGGACGGGAGCCATTTCCTTGAACAGGTCTCGCTGGGTGACAGCGAATCGGTGGAGGCGTGGGTATTCGTTGGGTAGAAGCTTCCACTCGGGCATGCCGTACGAGACGTCTGGAGTTAGTTCCTCGACCGGGACGCCTGTCCACTCTGCCGCGACTTCCCGCATGTAGCCGTAAAAGTCGGCGACACAACCATCGAGGTCCAGACCCAGGACGAACCTCTCGCTGGGCGGTCGTATCGCTTGCTCGCTCTCTTTGCTCACGCGAGGATGTTACGTCGGCGTCTAGGCCGCCACAGCAAAACCAGTGAGCATTGCGCGCCCCGACCCGAAGCGCTCAAGCACCGTGCTCGACTAGCCGCAATGCCGCTCAGTTAAGGGTGTGACTGTTGGGTCAAGTGTGACGTGTGCGGCGTGTCGGCAAGTTGGGCAGCGGAACTCCCGGTATCGATGGGTGTCCTCACAAGACGACCCTTCACCCAGGAGTTCCGCTGTCTGTTCAGTCTGTCATTCGTGGTTCGGTGGTAGTTGCTGCGGGTCCGTTCGCGCCTGGTCACCTCGGCGAGCTGACCCAGATCGTCCCGTTCGAGATGGTCGATGCGGTGTTGGAATCGACCCGGACGGTGCAGGCCAGGGTCCGGGCGTTGCCGTCGCGGGTGGTGGTGTACCTGCTGCTGGCGGCGGCGCTGTTCGCCGAGCTCGGCTACGGCCAGGTGTGGGCCCGGATGACCGCGGGCCTCGACGGGATCGAGGTGGCCGATCCGGTGTCGTCGGCGTTGGCGCAGGCCCGTCGCCGCATCGGTGTCAAACCGCTGCGGGAACTGTTCGACCTGGTCCGCGGCCCCGCCGCCGGTGCGGCGCGATGGCGGGTCCTGCTGGTGTGCGCGATCGACGGCACGTCGATGTTCACCCCCGATACCCCGGCGAACCTGGCCGCGTTCGGCCGGGTCGGCGGCGGCAACGGCCCCTCCGGGTATCCGATGCTGCGGATGCTGACCGTGGTCGCGTGCGGCACCCGCACCGTACTCGACGCCGTCTTCGGCACCTTAAGTGCGGGCGAAACCACCTATGCACCAAAGCTTCTGGGCTGCCTGCACCAGGGCATGCTGCTGCTCGCCGACCGCAACTTCGCCGCCGCAGACCTGATCGAGCAGGTAGCCGCCACGGACGCCGACCTGCTGTTCCGCAGCCAAGACCAACCGCAAACTCCCCGTGATCGGGCACTGCGGCGACGGCTCGTGGCTGTCAAAGATCGGCACCACGACCGTGCGCGTGATCGACGCTCAGCTCGTCGTGCGACTCGCCGGCGGCCCACGTCGCACCGAGCGCTACCTGCTGATCACCACCCTCACCGACCACCGGCGATACCCCGCCACCGAACTGGTCGCCCTCTACCACCAGCGGTGGCAGATCGAAACGTCCTATCTGGAACTGAAATCCACCATCCTCGGCGGCCGGGTGCTGCGCGCCCGCACTCCCGACGGGATCGCCCAGGAGATCTATGCCCTGCTGGTCACCTACCAAGCGCTGCGCATCGCGATGTCCGACGCCACCGGCACCACCACCGCTGACCGCGCAGGCTTCAGCATCGCCCTCAACACCGCCCGCGACCAGGTCATCCAGGCCGCCGGCGTCATCGCCGACACCACCATCGACGTCATCGGCAAGATCGGCCACGCCGTGCTCGATCACCTGCTCCCGGCCCCCCGCCACCGAACCAGTCCCGCGTCGTCAAACGCGCCATCTCCAAACACCGGGCCAAAGGCGACATCGACCGCAACAGCTACAAGATCGCCATCGACCTCACCATCAACGGCCAGTTGACAACCGGCCCATGAACTTAACTGAGCGGCATTGCGACTAGCCGACGACTAGCCGCCGCGACGGCTACAGCCAGCGTTGAAACTCAAGCGGGATCGGCCCGCCACCCAACGGATCAGGTTCTGTCGACCCGCCGCAGGCCCGTGCCGTCCACGCCCAGTACTGCCACGCCAGCGCCTCGAATTCGGAGCTGTCCATAGCGGGCAGCGCGCCTGACCGCGCACGGCGGGCGGCGGGACCATCGGCCACCGGCATCAGCCCACGCCTCGCTTCCGCTGCGCACCTCAGCGCGACAGCGCGGCGGCAAGCCGCGCCGCCCTTTGCGTCCTGCCATGGGTGTTCCTCATCTGCGCCATCTGAGTGCCATGTCATCTGTCTCAGCAAGTCTCTGTAAGACACTGTCTGTCGGAGTGAAACTAGAGTATCAGAGCCGCTCAGAAGGGTAATCGCGCAGCTTGACGGTACACCCGATTTTGCCAGAGCGGCAAACCCCAGGTTCGGCGAGCGACGCCAACCCCTTGGGCCAGTCCAGGGCTGGCGCAAACATTTCGTGATGGACATTTCGTGATATTCATGTCACGATAAAGACGGGCACCCGGGGAGTGTGCCCCAACGCGCGAGCAAAGGAGCTTCTCAGATGGCCATCTCACTAGCCGAAGTCCGCAGGATCGCCGATCAGCACCTGGTCAAGGACATGGAACGGATGAACGCGGTCCGGCTTGCTCCGCGACCGGACAACGGCTTCTACGGTCCGGAGACCATCACTTGGAGAATGACCGACCGTCCGCTATGCCTGATGGCGGGCATCCTGCGGGGAGCGATCGAGGTGCTCTTCGACCCGAAGGTCGCCGCGGCGACGAACGGGCACAGTGTGATGCACTACGACCCGCTCACGCGGGCGCGGCGCTCCATCATGTTCTTCCAGATGGCGACGTTCGGCGACGGGGAATCGGCAATTGCCGCCGGCCGCACCCTTTTTCGGGTGCACTCGCACATCAACGGCATCGACCCGGTCACCGGCGGTCGCTACGACGGCACCGATCTGGAGATGGCGTTGTGGACGCATGCCCTTGGCCTGGTGGCCATCTCGGATTGCTACGACCAGTTCGGACGAGGGCTGAGCAAGACCGAGAAAGATCAATTCGTGGCGGAGAACTGGCCGTTTGCCCAGCTGGTCGGCATTGCGCCCGAGAACATCCCCACCACGATGGACCAATGCCGCGATATCGCGCTTGGCTGGATGCCACGGATGGCGTTGGGCGTGTACGGCGTACGTGATGTCGACTTCCTGCTGCGATCCCCGATGACCCCGGCCTGGCCGATGGCGGTGGCCGGCCCCGTGTTGCGGGTCGCTGCCCGAGCGTTCGCGCGCCGCCTGACACCGGACCTGTTGGAGCTCGCGCGGTTCCACCCGTCGCGCGTCAGCATCCGACTGGCAGAGGTCGCGATACGGGCGGCTGTCCTGGCGACGTCAGGCACCAACACGCGCAAGGCGTTGACGGTGGTCAGCCCCGAGGGCATGGGCATGATGTTGCAGGCATTGGAGGCCGATCCCCATCTGCCCCTTGCGGATCCGAAGCTGCGCGAGGACCTGCACCTGGTGGTCCGCCGGCCCGGTGTCGGCAATAAGTACTCCGATTTCGAGCATTCCCCGTTCGTGCACGACCAGGCGCACAGCTACGACCTGGAACGGCACGACACCGATGCCCGCAATCGGGAGTCGGCCCACGCCTGAGCGAGGTCTGCCCGATGGCTTATGTGATCGCCGAACCGTGCGTGGACGTGATGGACAAGGCGTGCGTCGAGGAATGCCCGGTGGATTGCATCTACGAGGGCCCGCGCAAGATGTACATCCACCCCGACGAGTGCATTGACTGCCGGGCCTGTGAGCCGGTCTGCCCGATGGACGCGATCTACTACGTCGAGGATCTGCCTGCCCAGTGGGCGCCATACGCACACGCCAACGCCGACTTCTTCGCCGGATTGGGCTCACCGGGTGGTGCGTCGTCGATCGGCAAACGGGAGATGGATGCGGCGTTCATCGCGGCGCAACCGAAACGCGCCGTCACCGCACCGCCCAAGAATGAGCCGCCGCCGGTGCTGGTGTCCCTGGGACGGATGGCGCGGAAATGGCTGAAATGACGATCACCAGCGCCACGACGGAGGTCCGATACCCTCGGCGGGTGGCCTCCGACACCGCACCCGCTCGACGGCGCGGGCGGCCGCGCGCGACGGCGGAAGAGGTCGAGGCGCGTCGACAAAAGTTGATCCGCGCCGCCTATGAAGTCTTCCTCGACAAGGGCTATCACGCAACATCCGTCGCGGACATCACCGCCCGGGCTGGACTCGGATTCGGCACCTACTATAAGGCGTTCACGAACAAGCGTGAGATCCTTGACCCCGTCATCGATTTCGGCGTTGAACAGATCCTTTCCGAGATTCTGCAAGATGTCACCACCGACGCCGCGACATTCGCCGAATACGAACAGCAGTTCCGAACCTTCGCAGCCCGTATCAACGCGGCATTCACCGAACGACCGCGTCTTGCGAAATTTCTGATGTTCGAGGCGACCACGGTCGACGAAGAGATCACCCGCCGCTGGCAAGGAGTCATCGAGCTCGGGGTATCACTCATCGCCGGCTACCTGGAAGACGGTGTGCACCAAGGCATCCTGCGCGCAGATCTGGCAACGGACGAAACCGCCCGCGCCATCTTGGGAATCATTCTCATGGCGGTGATGCAGACCGCCTACGGCCTCACCGAGCCCAGACAGAACGACGAATACATCGACGCCGCCCTAGCGCTCATCAGCGACGGCACCAGAGGTAGAAGTTGACCCATGACCCAACAACGCAATCCCCTTCTGGCCGAACTCAAGGAACCGCGCGACGTCCTCGCCCAATTGTCGCCCGAGGAGTCGGTCCTGTTGCACGGCCTGCTGCGCAAGGCAAAAGTTGCTCAGCAGCGAAGCCTCGACAGTTCATTGGACGACGCACTCAAGGCGCTGCCACGCCTGATCCGACCCGCCGCCCGCAAGATTCTTTTCGGAAAGTGAATGTGCATGGCTGACTTGTTGACTCGCGCGCAAATCGCGCTACTCGCCGACCTTCTGCAGACAGATGCCGCATCACTTGCCAGCCTCGAGCATCTCGGCGCCGACGGTGTGTATGCCCTGCGCACCAGCATGTCCGATGCGCTGTTCGACTCGATGGCAGCGGGCTTCGCGCGAGTGAGCAAGCTGGCTCCGCTCATCCCGAACGCCGTTGTCGTTGCCGTCGTGCAGAAAGCGCTGCCGCCCGAGGTCGCCGGCCGCGCCGGTGGCGCCCTGGGACTTGCCCACGAGGACAGGGCCGTTGGTGTGTTGTCGGGGTTGAAGCCGACATATCTCGCCGACGCGGCGCCGTTTGTCGACCCACGGGTGATCCCGCATTTCGCGCCGAAGCTGCCGGCGCACTTGCTGATTCCCGCCGCCAAGGAGTTGCTGCGCCGACGCGATTATCTGACCGCGTCGCGCTTCATCGAGTTCGCCACCGAGGAACTCGTCATCGACTTTGAGAAGGCCATTGATGACGACGAAGGGATCGTCCGCACCGGCGCATTGGTTTCCCGCACCGACGTTCTCAACGACATCCTTCGTATCGTGGGCCCTGCCCGCCTCACACGCATGGCCGCAGGTGCCACAGCCGGCACTCCCGAATTCGTCGTGGCGATGCTGTCGGTCCTGACGCGAATCGATGCTGACCTCGCCGCCCCCGCGGTCGAGGAGTTGCTCGGTTCCGACGGCGAGGCCGCATCGCGCGTGCTTGGCATCGCGGCCCGCGACGACGCCCTGGGCGAACTGCTCGACCTGACAGCGCTTCTCGACGACGACGGAATAGATCGCCTTGCGGATGCGGCGATCCTTCGCGACGCGTCATTCGCGGGAGTCATCCGCGATGCGGCCGACACGCCGGATCGTCGGAAATCGTGGAAACGCGTCCAACGCGCAATCAGCGCCGTGGCGTAGCACCTACTCCCCTGCGCGAGCAGACGCGAAACTGCACTATTTCACGCCGAAATGGGCAGTTTTGCGTCTGCTGGCCGGAAAGAAGTTACCCCTCGAGCTTGTAGCCCAGTCCGCGCACCGTCACCAGGTGCACCGGGTTGGCCGGGTCCGCTTCGATCTTGGACCGCAGCCGCTTCACGTGCACGTCAAGCGTTTTGGTGTCCCCGACGTAGTCCGCGCCCCACACCCGGTCAATGAGCTGACCGCGGGTGAGCACCCGGCCGCTGTTGCGCATCAAATACTCGAGCAGGTCAAACTCCTTGAGCGGCAACGTGATCGGCTCCCCGTTCACAGACACGACGTGCCGCTCGACGTCCATCCGCACCGGGCCCGCCTCCAGCACACCGTCGCCGATGCCGTTGTCGTCGTTGTCGGCGCCGCGCCGCAGCACGGCCCGGATGCGGGCGATCAGCTCACGCGCCGAGTACGGCTTGGTGACGTAGTCGTCGGCACCGAGCTCCAGCCCGACGACCTTGTCGATCTCACTGTCCCGTGCCGTCACCATGATGACCGGAACGCTTGAGCGAGAACGCAATTGCTTGCACACGTCGGTGCCGCTCATGCCGGGCAGCATCAGGTCGAGCAGCACGATGTCGGCGCCGGACCTCTCGAATTCGGCCAGGGCCGACGGCCCATCGCCTACCACGGTGGCCTCGAAGCCCTCTTTGCGCAGCAAGAAGGCCAAGGGATCGGCCAGCGACTCTTCGTCCTCCACGATCAGCACACTGGTCATGGGTGTAGTTAGTCCTCTCGTTCGTCCGACTCGGTGTCGGGGTATGCCGGAATCGACAGGGTGAACGTCGATCCCGTTCCCGGCTGACTCCACAGCCGGATGGATCCGTTGTGATTGGCGGCCACGTGCTTGACGATCGCCAGACCGAGCCCGGTGCCGCCAGTGGCACGCGAGCGGGCCTTGTCGACGCGGAAGAACCGCTCGAACACCCGCTCCTGATCTTCGCGGGCGATACCGATACCACGGTCGGTGACCGAGATCTCGATGTTGTCACCGCGCCGGCGTCGGCTGATCGACACCGGAGATCCGTTGGGCGAGTATGCAATTGCGTTGGACACCAGGTTTGCAATCGCCGTCACCAACAGCGACTGGTCGCCCAGCACGCGGTAGCCCGTCGGCGCGTCGGTGGTGATCGCGATGTCCGCGTTATCGGCGGCCACCTTGTACCGCGACAGCGCCTCGGCGACCACGGTGTCGACGTCGACGGCTTCCAGGTCGGGCAACCGCTCGGCGCCCTGCAGCCGCGACAGCTCGATCAGCTCGCCGACCATATTCGCCAGCCGGTTCGATTCGGTGACCATCTTCTCGGCGAACCGGCGCACGGTGTCGGGATCCTCGGCCGATGCCAGCAGCGCTTCGGACAGCACGCCCATCGCACCCACCGGGGTCTTGAGCTCGTGGCTGACATTGGCGACGAAGTCGCGGCGCGTCGCCTCCATCCGGGCATGCTCGGACTGGTCGTCGGCGTAGACGACCGCGAAGCGGCGGTCGTCCTCGGTCAGCAGCCGGGAGTGGCCGCGGATCGACAATCCGGAGCGGCCGGGGTTGGCGCGTTTGCGCGGCGCCAGGTCGACCTCGACGTCCTCTCCGGTGGCCAGGGTGCGCTCGGCGGCGAGCCACGCGCGGTCGTCGAGCAGCCGGTCGCTGACCAGCCCGAGCTCGCGGGCCCGCTCGTTGGAATAGACGACGTCGCGGAAGCTATCGACCACGACGATGCCGACCGTGGCCGCGGAGACGATGTGTTCCAGCATTTGCGAGATGGTGATGCCGGCCTGCTCGGCGGCCCGGCGCTCCCTGCGCTCCCTGATGCGCGGTATCAGGCCTACCCCCACCCCGACGCCGACCGCCAGGGCGAGTAGGGCCACGGCTGCCGTCAAAAGCAGCGCCGATACCACACTCACGGGCAAATCGTACGTTTCGGGTGAACGTCATCCCAGCAGCGTGCGGCGAAAACTGGATAAGTCACACACTGAAGCGCAGGTATTCGATTGCCGTTAACCCGCAGTTTGCCGAACAGGGCTACTTCGCGGCCCCTTGCGCCGCCACCGCGGCCGCGCCGGCGGCAGCCGCTTCAGGGTCCAGATACTCCCCGCCGGGCCGGATCGGCTTCAAATCGGCATCCAGGTCGTAGCGCAGCGGGATGCCGGTCGGGATGTTCAACCCGACGACGTCTTCGTCGGACATGCCGTCGAGGTATTTCACCAGCGCCCGCAGCGAGTTGCCGTGCGCGGCGATCAGCACGGTCTTGCCCAGCCGCACGTCGGGCACGATCACGTCGGTGAAGTACGGCAGGAATCGGTCCACCACGTCGGCCAGGCATTCGGTCAGCGGGCCGCCGCCGATGTTGGCGTAGCGCGGGTCGGCGTCCTGGCTGAACTTGCTGCCCCGCTCGATGGGCGGTGGTGGGGTGTCGTAGCTGCGCCGCCAGGCCATGAACTGTTCTTCGCCGTATGTGGCCTTGGTCTCGGCCTTGTCCAGGCCCTGCAGCGCGCCGTAGTGGCGTTCGTTGAGCCGCCAGCTGCGGTGCACCGGGATCCAGTGCCGGTCCGCGACGTCCAGCGTCAGGTTTGCGGTGTTGATGGCGCGCCGCAGCAGCGACGTGTAGACCACGTCGGGCAGCAGCTTGTGTTCGACGAGCAATTCCCCGCTGCGGATCGCCTCGGCCCTGCCCTTGTCGGTCAGGTCGACGTCGACCCAGCCGGTGAACAGGTTCAGCGCATTCCATTCGCTCTCGCCGTGGCGGAGAAGCACGAGCGTTCCCACGTCAGCCATGGCAGGCATCTTCTCACGAGCTCGATTCGTCGATCAGGTGCTGGAACGCCCGCAGGTTGGCCAGCGACTCGCCGCGCGACACCCGCCACTCCCATTCCTTCTGGATGGATGACCGAAAACCCAACTCCAGCAACGTATTGAAGTCCGAGTCGACGGCTTCTAGCACCTGGCCGAGCACCCGGTCGATCTCCTCGGCCGTGACGGCATTCAACGGCATCCGGCCAACCAGATAGATGTCGCCGATGTTGTCCAGCGTGTAGGCCACGCCGTAGAGCCGACGGTTGCGCTTGAGCAGGAACTGGTACACGGCCTGGTGGTTCTCATCGGGTTTGCGGCAGACGAACGCCTCGACCCGCACCGAATGCTCACCGATCGTCAGGATGGTGTTGGTTTTCAGCCGCTTCTCACCGGGCAGCTCGACGACGACCACCGGCAACCCGCCGTGTGCCTGCGTCGAGTAGGTCAGCTCCTGGCTCTGCAGGGTCTCCTCGATGACCTGCTGAATGCTCACGCCCGTACACCCCGTCGTATCGAGAACCGGCGCCCGTTGCGGCGTGCGGTGACGTCCCGACGGTCGTGGCGGGCGCGGTAGTCGCTGATCGCCCGCCCGTAGCTGGCCAGCAGCGCATCGACGGTGTGCGCCCAGGAGAAGGTGGCGGCATGTTCGACGGCCGCCCGGCTGAAGGTCTCGGGGCCGCGTCGCAGCAGGGCATCGATGGCTTGGGCCCAGTCATCGACGTCGTGGCCGTCGACCAAGGTCCCGCTGACGCCGTCGCGCACCGCGACCGGCAGCCCGCCGACCGCAGCGGCCACCACCGGGGTGCCGCAGGCTTGCGCCTCGACGGCGACCAGCCCGAAGGACTCGGAGTAGCTGGGCACCGCGACCAGATCGGCGGCCCGGTAGACGTTGACGAGCTGTTCGCGCGACTGCGGCGGCAGGAAAGTCACCCGGTCGGCGATACCCAGTTCGTCGGCGAGCCGAACCAGCCCGTCGGGCGCCGCAAGCCCGCTGCCCGACGGACCGCCGGCGATGACGACGTGGACATCGGGCAGCTTCGCCGCGGCGCGCAACAGCACATCGGGCGCCTTGAGCGGCTGGATGCGCCCGACGAACGCCACCGTCGGCGTGGCGGCCGGAAGTCCCAACGCGGCCCGGGCGGCAGCCTTGTCGCCGGGGGTGAACACGTCCAGGTCGACGCCCGGGTGCACGACGTCGATGCGCGTCGGGTCGGCGTGATGCAGTGAAATCAGTTGCTGCGCTTCGTGTTCGGTGTTGACGATCAACCGATCGGCCTCGTCGACCACCTGCTGCTCACCGACTGCGCGCAGCGGGGGTTCGGGAGAATCACCGTCGGCCAGCGCGGCGTTCTTCACCGCGGCCAGGGTGTGCGCGGTGTGCACCAGCGGCACCGCCCAGCGGTCGCGGGCCAGCCAGCCGACCTGTCCGGACAGCCAGTAGTGCGAATGCACGATGTCGTAGTAGCCGGGCTCGTGGGTGGCCTCGGCACGCAGCACACCCGCGGTGAACGCGCACAGCTGGGTGGGCAGGTCGTACTTGTCGAGGCCCTCGAACGGCCCGGCCACCACGTTGCGCACCAGCACGCCGGGCGCCACCTTTACCGTCGGCGGATCCGCCGATGAAGTGGCGCGGGTGAAGATCTCGACCTCGACGCCGCGGCGCGCCATCTGCAGCGCGCTCTGCAGCACGTAGACGTTCATGCCGCCGGCGTCGCCGGTCCCGGGCTGGGCGAGTGGCGAGGTATGCACCGATAGCACCGCAACGCGGCGGGGCAGGTCCGTCGCTAGGCGCACACACTCATGTCTACACCGTTGCAGCCCGGGCATTCGTTCTGCACCGTGCCAGCCGATACCCTACGTAGTACCCTACGTTCATGAAGGCTAAAACGAGCGTGTACCTCGAACCTGAGCAGGCTTCCCGTCTCAAGGAGGCCGCGGAGCAGTCTGGACGATCGGAAGCCGATCTCATCCGAGAGGGGATCGACCTCGTGCTGCTGCGCACGCACACCGTCCGCCGAAGGCGCCCATGGCCATCGTTCGACTCCGGCGATCCGAGTTTCGCCGCCGACAGTGAGGAGCGGCTTCGCGAAGCCTACGGACAGTGAGCATCCTCATCGGCGACACCTCGGCGCTCATCGCCGCATACGATCGTGCCGCCGAATTGCACGATCGGGCACGAGATTTCCTCGCCACATCGGTAGCCGTCATATCACCGCTTGTGCTCGATGAGATCGATCATCTGTTGATAGCGCGCTTCGGTAAAGACCGTCGCATCGCCGATCTCGTCCTCGACGACCTTCTCGCCTCGGCCGAGGAAGGCGCGGTAATCGTCCCGGCGGTTGACCTTGACGACCTCCGAGTAGCCCAGAAGATCATCGAACAGTACCGGGGACTCCGGCTAGACCTCGCCGACGCGGTCAACGTGGTACTCGCTGAGCGCTATCTCACCAACGACATCCTGACGTTGGACGAGAAGGATTTTCGCGCCATCAGACCACTCACGTCCGATCACGGCTCGTTTCGGCTTCTGCTTCAGGATGAATAGCGCCCTGTGATTTCGGCGTAGTTGCGACGGGCGCGCCGCATCGCCCCGATCGGGTCGGCGTACAGCCCGCCGAGTGACACCACCCCGGCGCCCGCCTCCTGCACGCGGTTGCCGAACGTCGTGACGCGAATCTCCCGCGGCGGCAGTACCGATCGGGCGGCGAATGCCGCAGTCACGTCCTCCATGCCCTCCGGGTATTCGGTGAACGCCTGCCCACCGACCACCAGATCGTCGGGGTTGAGCATATCGCGCAGCAACGCCACCGCCTCCCCGAGCACCCGCGCCCGTTCCGCCAGCAACGCGCGGGCCTGCCCATTGCCCCGCCGGGCCGCCGTCAGCACCGCCGCCAGCGTCGACGTCGGCCCTTCGGCCGGCACGAGACGCTGTCTGCGGGCCGCCGTCAGCACCGCCTCGTCGCTGACCGTCGACTCCAATTGCCCTGTGCCGCCAAGCAATTCGGAGTGCGCGGGTAGCGCGGCGATGGTGCCCGGCCCACTTGCCGGCGAGTGCACCCGACCGCCGATCGACAGCGCGTAGCCGACGGTTTCGCGGGCGTAGACGTACAGGCTGGTGGTCGACGGTCCAGCCGGCCGGCGCGCGCTGAGCAGCAGTTCGGCCCCGGCCATCGCGTCGACGTGCGACGCCACCGACACCGGCAGCCCCAGCGTCTCGGCCAGCACGGGCCCCACCGGCGCGTCCGACCACCCCAGCCGCGGGTGGTCGAGATGCCCCGTGGCGCTGTCGACCACACCGCCCGCGGCGACCCCGACCCACAGCGGGCGCCGGCGGTGCCAGCGGCTCAGGTATCGCCTCGCACTGTCGGCCAGCGACGCCAGAGCAGCGGCCTGGCCCGCGCGCGGGGTCGGCGTCTCCACGACGTCGAGCGTGCGGCCGAACAGATCGGTGGCCACGATGCTGGTGGTCCGCGCGCCGATGTGCAGACCCAGCGTCAGGAACGGTTCGTGGTTGACCTCGACGGGCACCCGGGGTCGCCCGATCGCACCGGAGACGGCCAGGTCGGCGCGCTCACGCAGGATCCCGGCGTCCAGCAGCGCGGTCACCTGCCGGTTCACCGTCGCGATGGACAGCTGGGTGACCTTGGCGATGACGTCGCGGGCGATCGGACCGCGCATCCGGGCGGCACCGAAGACGGAGGCGGCCGCGGCGTCGGCCACTCGCAATGACGGCGCGACGATGTGGTGGCGGGAGAGCAACGCCCGCTTGGTGTGCGATGGGAGGAGGGTGGCAGTCACGGGATGTCCTTCGTTGAAGTCGTCGGCGGGGACTGGCCACACCTGGCGACTCAACGGTTGACTGCGAAAGTTATCCGGGGTCGGTCAGGCGCGGCGGATCGCGCAGCGACAACAACAGCTCCGGAACACACGGCGAACTTAGCACGCCAATTAAAGTTGAGCAGATGACGACACCGCCAGCCGACAAGCCGGTCGCCGTGGTCACCGGCGCCAGTGCGGGCATCGGTGAGGCAACGGCGAGAACCCTTGCCGCCCAGGGATTTCACGTGGTTTGCGTGGCCCGGCGGGTAGACCGGATCACGGCGCTTGCCGACGAGATCGGCGGCACCGCAATTGTGGCGGACGTCACGTCGGACGAGTCCGTGGCGGCGCTCACCGCCGGACTGGACCGGGTCGACGTGCTGGTCAACAACGCCGGCGGGGCCCGCGGTCTGGAGCCGGTGGCCGACGCCGACCTCGAGCACTGGCGCTGGATGTGGGAGGCCAACGTGCTGGGCACGCTGCGGGTGACCCGCGCGCTGCTGCCCAAGCTGATCGACTCCGGAGACGGACTCATCGTCACGGTCACCTCGATCGCGGCGTTCGAGACGTACGACGGCGGGGCCGGCTACACCTCGGCCAAACACGCCCAGGGCGCGCTGCATCGCACGCTGCGCGGCGAGCTGTTGGGAAAGCCGGTGCGGCTCACCGAGATTGCGCCGGGCATGGTGAAGACGGACTTCTCGCTGCGCCGCTTCGACGGCGACGAGGAGCGCGCCGCCAAGGTGTACGAGGGCGTCACCCCGCTGGTCGCCGAGGACGTCGCCGAGGTAATCGGATTCGTCGCGTCCCGCCCGTCGCACGTCAATCTCGACTTCATCGTGATCCGCCCGCGCGACCAGGCCAGCGCGTCGCGCTTCAACCGCCGCTAGCCGCCGGGCCGGCCGTTGACCGGCTGCGGCGCGCCCGACGGCGTGGCCGGCGCCGTGCTGGGAATCTCCGACGGCCCGGGTTGCGCCGATAACGCTGACATTGCTACCCATTCGTCCCACGGCACCACCCAGTCCCAGATGTCGCCGTCGGCGTAGGACAGCTCGATGCGCGTGCCGGTGACCTCGACCGGGTCGCCGTAGATGGCGCTGTGGAAGTACTGCTCGGCATTCTCGAGCGACAGGTTGATGCAGCCGTTGGTGACGTTGGTATTGCCTTGCGCGCCAAGGCTTGCCGGGTTGGCGTGGATGAACTCGCCGTTGTTGGAGATCCGCACCGACCACCGCTCGCCCAGATTCGCGTAGCCCGCGGCCGGGTTGGTCATGTAGAAGTCTTCGTACTTCTCGGTGACGACGTGGATGCCGCTGCGGGTGACGTTGCGGTCCAGATCGCCCTCCCCGTAGCTGCACGGGAAGTCCATGATGACGGCGCCCCCGGCGTCGAGCACCTGCAGCCGGTGCGACGGCGCATGCGCCTTGACCACCTGACGACGACCGATCTCGAACTGCAGCGTGGAGTCGGCCGCGCCGTACGCGCCGTCGCCGAACGCCACCCCGTACAGGCGGGCGTCGACGTTGACCTTGGTGCCGGCCGGGAAGTACTCGCGGCTGCGCCAGTGCATCCTCGATCCGCCGACCTCGTCGGGCAGCCACGCCCAGCTGCCCTCGACGGGCGGTTCGGTGGTGACCTTGACGGCCTTTTCGACGGCCGCCTTGTCGCTGATCGACGCGTCGAATTGCAGGATGATCGGCGCCGCCACCCCGACCACCTGGCCGTCTGCGAGCTGGAACTGCCCATTGACCTGAACAGCAGGATTGATGGTGGTGAACGCGCCCTCGACGGGCATGGCCTTGCCGTCGCGGCCGACCACCGAACCGGTCCAGGTGTATTCGGTGCCGTAGCCCAGCGGCTCGGTCGTGGTGAACGCGGTGCGGTCGCGGTTGAGCACGCCCGCGACGGGCTTGCCCTCGGGGTTGGTCAGCGCCACCCGCTGGAACCAGCCGCCGCTGACCTGAACGCCGACCGGCACGGTCGGCAGCACATCGGTTTGGTCGTTGTCGGGCGTGAACGTCAGCGACGGGGCCTGCGGCGCCGCCTCCCCGTCGGGTTGTTTGCTGGACTTACTAAGGCACGCGGCCAGCGTGCTCGGAGCCACCACGCCGACCGCCAATGCGGTCAGAGCCCGCCGCCGGTTGACAGGCGGCAAAGGGCGGGCTGGGCTCACGCCTATCCAAGATACCTACAAGGAGCACCCGATCAGCGACGGCTCGGGTGTGAGTTCGATCCCGAAAATGGTTCTCACACCGTCGCGAACCGTTCTGGCCAGCGAAATCACGTCGGCTGTGGTGGCCCCGCCCCTGTTGGTCAGCGCCAAGGCATGCTTTGTCGACAATCGCACCGGCGCCCCGTCGCCCGGATATCCCTTTCCGAAGCCGGCCCGTTCCACCAGCCACGCCGCGGCGAGCTTCACCCCGTCGCCGGCCGGGTAGTTCGGCACGGGCCCGTCGATACTGGCGCTTAGCCGGGCAAATTCGGCGGCCGATACGACCGGGTTGGTGAAGAAGGAGCCGACGCTCCACGTGTCGTGATCGGCTTCGTCGAGCACCATGCCCTTGCTGACCCGCAACGCCAGCACCTCCTCACGCACGCGCGTCGGGTCGCTGCGCGATCCGGGTTCGGCGTCCAGGGCCCTGGCCAGTTCGCCGTAGCGCAGCGGAGCGCTGAGGCCGTCGCGGTCCAACTCGAATTCGACCTCGAGCACGATGGCCGCAGCCGAGTGTTTGAGAATGCTTGTGCGGTAACCGAAGTGAAGCGCTTCCGGGGCCACCCAGCGGTCCTCGCCGGTGCGCCGGTCGAACAGCCGTACCCGCCGGATGGTGTCGGCGACCTCCGCGCCATACGCCCCGACGTTCTGCACCGGTGTCGCGCCGGCCGAGCCGGGGATCCCCGACAGGCACTCCAGCCCGCCGAGCCCGTGCGCCAAGGACGTGACCACGACGTCGTCCCACAAGGCGCCCGCTTCGGCGCGCACAACGTTGCCGTCGACGGTGATCTCGGTGTTGGCCACATACACGACGGTCAATCCGACGAGGTCGTCGGCGAGCACCACGTTGGATCCGCCGGCCAGCACGAGCACGTTGTCACCGTCGACCGCGCGCAGCACGTCGACCACTTTCTCGGTGGTGTCACACGTGATCAGCCGCCGCGCCACCGGTCCGACGCGCAGCGTGGTCAACGGCGCCAGCGGCACATCCTCGGCCACGGCCGCGCCTGAAATATCCGAACTGACCACGGGCGGTAACGGTAGCCTGGCCAGCTATGCCGCGCTCATTCGACATGGCCGCCGAATACGAGGGCAGCGTCGAACAGGTCCACCGGGCGTTCAGCGACGAACAGTATTGGCTCGCACGGTTGGAGGACTCCGGCGCCGACGATTACACGCTGGACGCCATGGAGGTCGGACCCGACGGCCACATCGACGTCGCCACCACCCAGATCCTGCGCGCCGACCGACTGCCCGGCTGGGTGCACCAGTTCTACCGCGGCGAAGTGCGGCTGCTGCGCACCGAGAAGTGGAGCCCGGTCGAGGACGGCAAGGCGCACGCCGAGGTCACCGGCAGCGTGCCCGGTGCGCCGGCGTCGCTGTCGGGCAAAGCCGTGTTGCGGCCGACGGAGACGGGCTCGCGGCTGGAGTTCAACGTCACCGTCGAGGTCGGGATCCCGCTCGTCGGCGGCAAAATCGAAAACTTCATCGGCGGCCTGCTGGCCGACCTGCTGATCGCCGAACAGCGTTTCACCACGGTGTGGTTGACGGAAAATGCCTGATGCGGCGGTACACATGCCAAACACCACCAAGCCGGTCGGGCTGCCGACCCGTGGCACCACCGGACACAATCGGTTGCGCCGCAGCGACCGGTGGCTGGTGCACTCGCCGCGGGTGCGCACCGGGCTGCTGTCCGCCACCGATCCGCTGGTGATCGACCTCGGCTACGGCGCGCTGCCGGTCACCACCCTGGAACTGGCGGCGCGTCTGCGGGTGGTCCGGGCCGACATCCGCGTCGTCGGCCTGGAAATCCACCCGGAGCGGGTGGTGCCGAGCGTCGATGGCGTCGAATTCGCTTTGGGCGGTTTCGAATTGGCAGGTTTGCGGCCCGTGCTGGTGCGCGCCTTCAACGTGCTGCGCCAGTATCCGGTCGAGGCGGTGCCCGAGGCGTGGGCGGCGATGCAGCAGCGGCTCGCGCCCGGCGGCCTGATCGTCGACGGCACCTGCGACGAGCTGGGCCGCCGCTGCTGCTGGGTGCTGCTGGACGCCGCAGGCCCGGTCAGCTTCACCCTGGCCTGCGATCCGTTCACCGTCGAGCGCCCGTCGGATGTGGCCGAGCGGCTGCCCAAGGTGCTGATCCACCACAACGTGCCCGGCCAGCCGGTGCACGCACTGCTGAGCGCCGCGGACCGGGCGTGGGCCAGTGTCGCCGGGCACGGCGTATTCGGGCCGCGGGTGCGCTGGCGCGCGATGCTCGACCTGCTGCGCGATCAGGGTTTTCCGGTAGAACCGCCGCGGCGGCGGATGCGCGACGGCGTGCTGTCGGTGCCGTGGGCGGCGGTGGCTCCCGTCTAAGTCGCACGTTGACTTTACGGCTATGGCGCGAAAGTGCGCGAGAGGACTGCGCCCCTTCATGACATCAACCGGCAACTAGGCTGGCGGGCATGCGGATCGCCCTCGCGCAGATCAGCGCCGGCACCGAACCGCCGGCCAATCTCGCGCTCGTCGAGGACTACACGAACCGTGCCGCCGACGCCGACGCGCAATTGGTGCTATTCCCCGAGGCGACACAATGCCGGTTCGGCGTACCGCTCGGCCCGGTCGCCGAGCCGCTGGACGGGTCATGGGCGTCGGGTGTGCGCGCGATCGCCGAGCGCGCCGGCATCGTCGTCGTCGTCGGCATGTTCACCCCGGCCGACGACGGCCGCGTCGCCAACACGCTCGTCGCGGCGGGACGGGGAGTAGACGCTCACTACCACAAGATCCATCTCTACGATGCCTTCGGCTTCACCGAATCACGCACTGTCGCACCGGGTTTCGAACCCGTGATGATCACCGTCGACGGCGTGGGCGTCGGGCTGACCACCTGCTACGACATCCGCTTCCCGGAGCTCTACGTCGAACTCGCGCAGCGCGGCGCCCTGCTCACCACCGTGCACGCGTCCTGGGGCTCCGGCCCGGGCAAGCTCGAACAGTGGACGCTGTTGGCCCGGGCGCGGGCGCTCGATACGACGGGCTTCGTCGCCGCGGTGGATCAGGCCTATCCCGGCGACGAGATCGCCGCGACGGGCCCGACCGGGGTGGGCGGCAGCCTGGTCGTCTCGCCGACGGGCGAGGTGCTGGCCTCCGCGGGCGCCGACCCGGAATTGCTCGTCGTCGACATCGACCTGGACAAGGCGCGGCACGCCCGCGACACCATCGCGGTGTTGCGCAACCGCTCAGCGTTCGCTCATGCGAGTAAGGCAGAATCGCGGGCGTGACCGATCCCTGGGCTCGCCCGGCGAATCAAGCGCCGCCCGTCCCACCACAGCCACAGTTCCCGCAAGGGCCCGGGAGCCGCCCGGCCGGCGACATCCAGCAACCGCCGGGCTACGCTCCGCCGCCGTCCGCCGAACCACCTAAGGACACCTCGCTGTTGGCGAAGATCAAAGACTTCTTCCGTGATCCGCTGTCGATCGTGCTGGCTGTCGTCATCGTCATGGCGCTGGTCGCCGCCGGAGTGCTGGCCGGCGAGCTGTATGCCCGCAACCGGGCCGACACCGTGGTGGCCCGCGTCGTCGAATGCGTGGTCCAGGACCAGGCCAAGGCGTCGTTCGACCCGCTGCCGCCGTTTTTGATGCAGCACGTGTCGGGCCACTACACCAACATCAACATCGAGACGGCCGGCAACCAGATCCGCGACGCCCAGGGCATGAAGGTCGCCATCGATATCAAGGATGTGCGGCTGGAGGACACGCCGACGTCCAGCGGGTCGGTCGGCTCACTCAACGCGATGATCACCTGGTCGGCCGAGGGCATCAAACAGACCGTGCAGGAGGCCATCCCGTTGTTCGGCAGCTTCCTCACCGGTGTGTCGACGAACCCGTCGGCCGGCACGATCGAGTTGGAGGGCGCGCTGGGCAGCATCACCGCCAAGCCGGAGGTCGCCGAGAACGGCATCGCGCTGGAGGTGACGGAGCTCAGCGGGTTGGGCTTCTCGCTGCCCCGCGAGACGGTGCAGCCCGCGCTGGACGCGTTCACTTCGCAGCTGACCAAGAACTACCCGATGGGTATCCACGCCGACAGCGTGCAGGTCACCGATACCGGTGTGGTCAGCCACTTCTCCACGCAGAACGCGTCGATCCCGAAGAGCACCGACGATCCCTGCTTCGCCGGGCTCTGATCGCGAGATTGCAGGCAGGCAGCGAAAATACGAGTGGCGGCCTGCCTGTGCGCAATCTCGCGACGGGCTGAGTTAGCCCAGCCCGTCGAGCACGGCGCGGGTGCCGGATAGCCCCAGCCGCGTCGCCCCCGCCTCGAGCATCGCGACGGCGTCGGCGGCGGTGCGGATGCCGCCGCTGGCCTTGACCTCGAGCCGAGGACGCACGGTGGCGGCCATCAACTCGACGGCCCGCACCGAAGCTCCACCGGCGGAGTGAAAGCCCGTCGAGGTCTTGACGAAGTCGGCGCCCGCCCCCTCCGCGGCCCGGCACACGTCGATCACCCGCTGCTCGCCCGAAAGATTCAGCAGCGCAGCCGATTCCACGATCACCTTGAGGACCACCTGGTCGGGTATGGCATCGGAGACCGTCTGGATGTCGGAACCCACCTCGTCGAGAAAGCCCGACAGCGCCAGGCCGACGTCGATGACCATGTCGATCTCATCTGCCCCGGCCTCGACCGCGAGCCGCGCCTCCTCGGCCTTGATCGCCGAAAGATGTTTGCCTGACGGGAATCCCACCACCGACGCGATCTTCAGGTCATCGGATCCGAACGACTTCGCGACGTGCACCATCGTCGGCGATACGCATACCGCGTACACGTCGAGTTCGGCGGCCTCCTCCACCAGCGTGACGACGTCGGATTCGGTGGCCTCCGGTTTGAGCAGCGTGTGGTCGACGCGCGCGGCGACGGCAGCGCGGGTGTAGGGCGCCATCAGAACGGTTCTTCGGTGCCGCCCGGGTTGCAGCCCGCCGCCACCATCTCCTCGAACGGAACTTCGGGCCGCCACGGCTCGAGATTCCAGCTGGTCTTGCCGGGCTCGCCGAACTCGGCGAACCGCCAGTGGCAGACGAACTGCTCCCGCATGCCCGGGATGTCTGCATCGGGCGAGAGTGTGAGCACCTCGGTCCAGGCGGCCTCGGCCTGCGCATCGGTACCGAGCTGACGGGCGGCGAGGCGGGCCGACTGCGTCGGGTACACCCGCAGGCTGGACAGATCGCCCCACTTGGCCCATTCGACGTGCTCGACGTACGGCGGGGCGGGCACCGGGTTGGCGGACGCGACGGGCGCTGAGATAGGCAGTGCGAGCACAGCAACCAGCGCCGCGCCCAACGGGAGTAGGCGCATCGAGCTAGCGCGACTTCCCTTGGATTTCCAGGATCTTGGGCCGGACGTCGACGAGGTAGACACCGGCGGCGCACGCCGCGATCACGGGTCCCAGCGCGGGGCCCAGCACCAAGGCCAGCAGCACGCCGACGCCGAGGATCACCAGCCACACCGGCTTGGTCAGCTTGTCGGCGGCGGTGTAGGCGTCGGGGCGTTGCATCGCCGCATGGACGAACGCATAGACCGTCGTCACCAGCACAGCGATCTGCAAAACGAAAAGGACGGTACCCACAAGGTGGCTCACAATTAGTAAGCCTATGCGGGTACCGCCCTAGACGTCGACTGGGTTAGCTCCCCAGTCCCGGGTTACTTCTGGGTGACCTTCTTGGCCGGCGCCTTCTTGGCCGGAGCCTTCTTGGCGGCGGCCTTCTTGGCCGGGGCCTTCTTCGCCGGCGCGGCCTTCTCGGCCTTCTTCGGCAGCTCCACGCCCACCAGCTTGGCGGCGCGCTCGCCGACCGCGCGGGTCCGCTCGGACACGCTGCCCAGCGCCTCCTGCGTCAGCTCGACGGCCTGGTCCGAGTAGCGCTCGACGCGCTCGCGGCCCTCTTCCAGCGCGGGGGCGGTGCGCAGCCGCTCGAGGGCGGCCTCACCGCGCTCGACGAGCTTGCTGTAGGTGGTCTGGGCGGCCTCGGCGTAGCCCTCGGCAGCCTTGCGCAGCTCCTCGGTCGACAGCTTCTCGCGCAGCTCGCCGAACTGGGCGGGCAGCTCTTCCTGCAGCTTGGTCAGGCGAGCGCGACGCTCCTCAAGGCGCTCGGTGGCGTCGGTGCGGGCCTCTTCGGCACGCTCGCGCAGGGTCGCCACGATCTCGTTGACGGTGGCCAGCGCCAGGTCAGCGGCGCCGACCGCGGCGAGCAGCGGGGCCTTCAGGTCGTCAATGTCGAGGTTCTGATTCTTCTCGGGCATCTCTTTCGGTTCCTTTCCAGGGTTTTCCAGGGTCGGTTGACGGACTCTTACTTCGGTTGCTCCGGCGCCGTCAGCTCCTCGGGCTCCTCATCGGCGGGGATGCCTTCGGCTTCGTTCTGCTGGCAGAACGACGTGTAGATGTCGAGCAACACCTGCTTCTGCCGCTCGGTGATCGCCGTGTCGGTGACGATGGCGTCGCGGACCTTGCTGCCCTCGCTGGGCTCGAGAATCCCGGCCCGCACGTAGAGCACTTCCGCGGACACCCGCAACGCCTTGGCGATCTGGTTGAGCACGTCGGCAGACGGTTTCCGCAATCCCCGCTCGATCTGGCTGAGGTAGGGATTACTGACGCCGGCCTTCTCGGCCAGCTGTCGCACGGATACCTGAGCCGCCTCGCGCTGTGCTCGGATGAAGCTGCCGATGTCCTGCGCAGCGTTGGACACCACGGCGGCAAGATCTTGGTCCTGCGGCATGGGTAGCCCCCTCGGTGCGTCGGTTATCCGTTGGAATAACTCCAGTGCGACGAGACCAACCGTACGACGGGGTGCTAACTTTTGCAAGCACTAGTTAGCGCAGGTCAGAAGAGTAGCTGAGCTATCGAATAGATGATCAGCCCGGCGAGGGCACCGACGACCGTGCCGTTGATCCGGATGAATTGCAGGTCACGGCCGACGTGCAATTCGATGCGTCGGCTGGCCTCGTCGGCATCCCAGCGTTCGATGGTGTCGGTGATGATCGTTGTGATCTCCGCCCCATACTCCGACACCAGGTGCTGGGCCGCCCGGATGATCCAGTTGTCCACCTTGTCGCGCAGCTCGACGTCGTCGCGCAGCGACTCGCCGATGTGCATCACCGAGTCCGCGATGCGGGTGCGCAGCGCCGACGACGGGTCATCGACCGATTCAAGAATGATGCGCTTGGCGGCCGACCACGCCGTCTCGGCGGCGCGGGCCACCTCGTCGCGGGCCATGATCTGCTCTTTGACGTTCTCGGCGCGCTGGATCGTGGCGTCGTCGTGCTGCAGATCGTCGGCGAATTCGAACAGGAACCGGGTGGCCGAACGCCGCAGTTCGTGGTCGGGGTTGCGGCGCACCTTGTCGGTGAAGTCCATCAGCTCGCGGTGGATCCGGTCGCCGACGAGATGGTCCACCCAGCGCGGCGACCAGGTCGGCGAATCGCGTTCCACGACGCGCTCGATGACGGGGCCGGCGTTCAGCGACCATTGAAATGCCCGGTCGGCCAGCAGCTGAAGCAGCGCCTCCTGACGCCGCTCGGCCAGCAGGGTGGCCAGCACCCGTCCCACCGGCGGGCCCCACTGCGGTTCGGCGATCCGCTTGACGATCATCCGGTCCAGCACGTGCTGGACGTCCTCGTCGCGCAGCATTTCCACGCCCACCCGCAACACGTTGGAGGCCTCGCTGGCCACCCGTTCGGCGTGTGTGCGCTCGGAGAGCCACTTGCCCAGCCGACCGGCGACCTCCGCGTCGCGCAGCTTGGCCTCCACCACCTGCGGCGACATGAAGTTCTCCCGCACGAAGGTGCCCAGGCCCTCGCCGAGCTGGTCTTTCTTGCGCTTGATGATCGCGGTGTGCGGGATCGGGATGCCCAGCGGATGCTTGAACAACGCCGTGACCGCAAACCAGTCGGCCAGCGCACCGACCATGCCCGCCTCCGCGGCGGCCCGCACGTAGCCCACCCAGCCGGGCGCGCCGTGGGATTGCGCCCACGTGCACAGCAGGAAGATCACGGTGGCGCCCACCAGGAAGCTCAGTGCGACGACCTTCATGCGGCGCAGCCCGCGACGGCGTTCGGCATCGGCTTCGGAGTCCGCGCCGGCCAGCGCTTCGGCAAAGCTCGGCTTCGGCGCCGGGGGCTCTGCTAGCCGGCCTCCGCCGGGCTTCGGTCTGTGTGCCACCCCTACATCATCCGCTATGGAGCGAACATGGGGTCGAGCCCACAAGGCTCACGCCGGTAATCAGCCGTACTATCAAGAGGGACTAGGGAACGGACTACGGCGATAGTGGCACAGCAGACCCCCCCGGTGGCGGTGAAGACCGATGGGCGTAAACGACGCTGGCACCAACACAAGGTGGACCGGCGCAATGAGCTGGTAGACGGCACGCTGGAAGCCATCCGGCGGCGCGGCAGCAACGTCAGCATGGACGAGATCGCGGCCGAAATCGGCGTCTCCAAGACCGTCCTGTACCGCTATTTCGTCGACAAGAACGACCTCACCACCGCGGTGATGATGCGGTTCGCGCAGACCACGCTGATCCCCAACATGGCCGCCGCGCTGTCGTCCAACCTGGACGGGTACGACCTGACCCGCGAGATCATCCGGGTGTACGTGGAGACGGTGGCCAACGAGCCCGAGCCGTACCGCTTCGTGATGGCCAACAACTCGGCCAGCAAGAACAAGGTGATCGCCGATTCGGAACAGATCATCGCCCGCATGCTCGCGGTGATGCTGCGCCGGCGCATGCAGGAGGCCGGGATGGACACCCACGGCGTCGAGCCGTGGGCGTACCTGATCGTTGGCGGTGTGCAGTTGGCCACCCACTCGTGGATGTCGCATCCGCGGATGAGCGCTGAAGAGCTGATCGACTACCTGACAATGCTGTCGTGGAGCGCGCTGTGCGGCATCGTCGAGGTGGGCGGATCACTGGAGAAGTTCAACTCGCAGCCGCATCCGTCGCCGATCGTGCCCCCGCAGCTGATATGAGCTGGACGCACGCGCCGCACGATCATCTGGTGTACCGCCAGGGCGACAAGGTCGCCGACTTCGACACCGACGCCACACCGGGTTTCAAGGGCTCCAAGAGCGACGCGGCGCAGCTGCAGGCCGAACGCAGCGCCCACCTCGCCGAGCTGCAGGAGATGCTCTACGCCAATTACAAGGCGTTGGACGATTCGCGCTCGGTGCTGCTGGTGCTGCAGGGCATGGACGCCGCGGGCAAGGGCGGCATCGTCAAACACGTTGTGGGATCGGTGAATCCGATCGGTGTGCGCTATACGGCATTCGGTAAGCCGACCGAGGAGGAGTTGTCGCACCACTTCCTGTGGCGAATCCGGCGGGCGCTGCCGCCTGCCGGGCACATCGGGGTGTTCGACCGCTCACACTACGAGGACGTGTTGATCGTGCGCGTGCACAATCTGGTGCCGCCCGAGGTGTGGGGCGGGCGTTACGACGAAATCAACGCGTTCGAACGCGAACTCGTCGACGGCGGCATGACGCTGATCAAGGTGGCGATGTTCATCTCGCTCGACGAGCAGAAGAAGCAGCTGGCCGAGCGGCTGGAAGATCCGACGAAGTATTGGAAGTACAACCCCGGCGACATCGACGAGCGCATGCTGTGGCCGAAGTACCAGGAGGCCTACCAGGCGATGCTCGAGCGCACGTCGACCGACTACGCGCCGTGGCATGTGGTGCCGTGCAACAAGCGCTGGTACAGCCGGTTGGCGGTGACCGAACTGCTCATCGAAGCACTGGAGGGGCTGAGGTTGTCCTGGCCGCCAGCGGATTTCGATATCGAGGCGGAGAAGAAGCGGCTCGCGGCTACGTGAGTCGCTACTTGAGCAGGGTGAACTGGCCGACGTTGGTGATGCCGCGGCGGAAGAAGTCGGCGCAGCCGGTGAGGTACTTCATGTAGCGCTCGTAGACCTCGTCGGAGGTGATGGCGATCGCCTGCTCCTTGTTGGCCTCGAGATTACGCGCCCACATGTCGAGGGTGCGCGCGTAATGCGGCTGCAGCAGATGGATGCGCTCCAAGATGAACCCGGAGCCGGCCGCGAGCTCCTCGATGTCCTCGACGGCCGGCAACTGACCGCCGGGGAAGATCTCCTCGCCGATGAACTTCATGAACTTCAGGTCGCTGATCGTCAGCTTGATGCCGTTGTCGCGGAAGAACTTCTGCGTGTGGGCGAGGATCGTGTGCAGCAGCATGCGGCCGTCGTCGGGCAACAGGCTGTAGGCCCGTTCGAAGAACGCTGGATAGCGTTCGGCTTTGAAGGCCTCGAACGCGCCGATCGAGACGATGCGATCGACGGGCTCGTCGAACTCCTCCCAGCCCTGCAGCCGCACCTCCACCGAACGCGATGTCGGCACCTTCGCGAGCCGTTCCCGGCTGTACTCACATTGATTGCGGCTCAACGTGATTCCGATGACGTTGACGTCGTACTTCTGCAGCGCGACCTCGAGGGCGCCGCCCCAGCCGCAGCCGACGTCGAGCAGCGTCATCCCCGGTTTGAGGTCGAGCTTGTTCAGCGCGAGTTCAAATTTCGCCGTCTGCGCCTCTTCGAGGGTCATATCCTCGCGCTCGAAGTACGCGCAGGTGTATCCCATTGTGCGATCGAGGAACAGTGCGAAGAACTCGTCGGATATGTCGTAAATCGCCTGCGATTCCTCGTAGAAAGGCTTCAACTCGGACTCGACGTTGGACATACGACTGCTACCCCTTGCGCTCTGTTCTGAACGGTGGCCGGGCAGCGTCGAATTGCCGTCCCCCGACCGGAGGCTAGACTAGCTAAACTTCGCGGTAGTTGCTAATTCAAGGACTAGTACGTGTAGAAGCCCTGGCCAGACTTCTTGCCGAGCTGGCCCGCTTCCACCATGCGCAACAGCAGCGGAGGCGGCGCATAGTGCGGATCCTTGAGCTCCTCGAACATCGAGTCGGCGATCAGCTTCATGGTGTCCAGGCCAATGAGGTCGGACAGCCGCAGCGGCCCCATCGGATGCGACAACCCGGCCACCACCGCCTTGTCGATGTCTTCGACGGAGGCGACACCTGCTTCGGCCATCCGAATCGCCGACAACAGGTACGGCACCAGCAGCGCGTTGACGATGAAACCCGAACGGTCAGAGCACCGTACGACCTGCTTGCCCAGCACATCGCTTGCGAACTTCTCCGTGCGGGTTAGCGCGGCGTCGGAGGTGACGAGCGTGTTGACGAGTTCGACGAGCGGCAGTACCGGCACCGGGTTGAAGAAGTGCAGCCCCAGCACCCGGCTCGGATTCTTTGTTGCCGCAGCGATTTTCATGATCGGGATGCTCGACGTGTTCGACGCGAGCACCGCGTCGGGATCGGCGATGATCTCGTCGAGCTCGGCGAAGATCTTGGCTTTGACGGCCTCGTCCTCGACCACCGCTTCGATGACGAGCTGACGATCCGCGAGGTCGGCCATGCTCGTCGTGAATGTCAACCGCGCCAGCGTCGCGTCGCGGTCGGCTTCGGACAGCTTGCCTTTACTCGCCGCGCGGTCCAACGACCCGGTGACGCGTTTGCGGCCCGCTTCGGCCAGCTCCTCGGTGGGCTCGTACACCACAACGTCGGCGCCGGCCTTCGCCGACACCTCAGCGATGCCGGACCCCATCTGCCCCGCGCCGACGACGCCTACTCGCTTGATCTCTTCACTCATAACGTCGAATTCTGCACCAGGGCTGTGAATCGCGAAGAATCGCAGCCCTGGTGCAGAAATCGGTGCAGTCGGCTCAGTGGAACTGACCCTCTTCGGTCGAGCCCGCCAGCGCCGTCGTCGAGCTGTTCGGGTCGACGGTGGTGGCGATGCGGTCGAAGTAGCCGGCGCCCACCTCGCGCTGGTGCTTGGTCGCGGTGTAACCCCGCTCCTCGGCGGCGAACTCGCGCTCCTGCAGCTCGACGTACGCGGTCATCTGGTTGCGGGCATAGCCGTAAGCCAGATCGAACATCGAGTAGTTCAGCGCGTGGAAGCCGGCCAGCGTGATGAACTGGAACTTGAATCCCATTGCGCCGAGCTCCTTTTGGAACCGCGCGATGGTCGCGTCGTCGAGGTGCTTCTTCCAGTTGAACGACGGCGAGCAGTTGTAGGCCAGCATCTGGTCCGGGAACTCGCTCTTGACGCCCTCGGCGAACTTCTTCGCCAGCTCCAGGTCCGGCGTGCCGGTCTCCATCCAGATCAGGTCGGAGTACGGCGCGTAGGCCTTGGCGCGGGCGATGCACGGCTCCAGGCCGTTTTTGACCCGGTAGAAGCCTTCCTTGGTGCGCTCACCGGTGATGAACGGGCGGTCGCGCTCGTCGACATCGGAGGTGATCAGCGTGGCCGCCTCGGCGTCGGTGCGGGCGATGACGACCGTCGGCACGTCGGCGACGTCGGCCGCCAGGCGAGCCGAAGTCAGCGTGCGGATGTGCTGCTGGGTCGGGATGAGCACCTTGCCACCGAGGTGACCGCACTTCTTCTCCGACGCCAGCTGGTCCTCCCAGTGCGAACCGGCGACACCCGCGGCGATCATGGCCTTCTGCAGCTCGTAGACGTTGAGCGCGCCACCGAAGCCGGCCTCGCCGTCGGCGACGATCGGCACCAGCCAGTTCTCCACCGACGTGTCGCCCTCGACCTTGGCGATCTCGTCGGCGCGCAGCAGCGCGTTGTTGATGCGACGCACCACCTGCGGCACCGAGTTGGCCGGGTACAGGCTCTGGTCGGGGTAGGTGTGCCCGGACAGGTTCGCGTCACCGGCGACCTGCCAACCCGACAGATAGATGGCCTTCAGGCCGGCACGCACCTGCTGGACGGCCATGTTACCGGTCAGCGCGCCGAGCGCGTTGACGAACTCCATGTCGTGCAGCTGCTCCCAGAGCACCTCGGCGCCGCGGCGGGCCAGCGTGTGCTCCTCCACCACGGTGCCCTGCAGGGCCACCACGTCCTCGGCGGTGTAGTCGCGCTTGATGCCCTTCCACCGCGGGTTGGTGTCCCAGTCGTGCTTGATCTGTTCGGGTGACTTCGGCGTGCCGACGGTCGACATTCGACTGCTCCTTCGGATTCTGACGATCGCTGAGGTGTCGCAGGCTTCCCGGCTTGCTAACACCTGAACAACTTCGCTGTTGTGCTAATCCGAGGATGCACTACGCCATAACCGCAGGTCCACCCGTTTCAGTTGCCAACTTTCGCCAAGGGTTGGCGTTAACTTGCAAAGTTTGCGAAGACTACTTCGGGCTGAACCGGTTCAGAAGTTACCCACCAGTACAGAATTTTCGCAGGTCAGTACGCCCGTACTGTTAAACCGCGCGGCTCAGTGCGCGAAGATGCACGCGACGGCTTTGGTCTCCTCGCCGACCGCATATGTGAGCGTTGTAACAGTGCGATCCGTGAGCTCCGCACCGAACCGATCGGTCGATCCGGGCGGATGGACGTGCGAGATGATCTCCAACTTGTCCCCGAGCGCGACGGGCGCGTCGTGCTCGATGGTCACCCGCAGCGGCGCGTGCAGCAGTTCGGGCTTGTTGTACAGGTAGTCCTCGACCACGCTCCAGTAGACGGAGTTGTTCATGTGGTCGAACAGGTCGATGTCGGTGGCGCGGACCGGGAACTCGCGGATCTGCGAAGCGTCCTCGCGGCTGCCCGGCTTGAGGTAGGCCTTCCACCGCAGCCGGTCGACGGTCGTGGTGCGCTGCAGACCCGCAATGAAGTCGTCGGAGATGCGCGCCGGCCCCTGGGTCTCCCGGTTGATGTTGATCCAGAACGCCTCGGATTCCATCAGCCCGCCCTTGCGGCCATCTATGCGTACCCGCATCTCACACCAGCGGTTCGAGGTCCCCGAACACCAGCGGCGCAGCCGCAGCATGTCCTGGAACTCGATCGGTTTGATCAGGTCGATCATGGTGCGCCGGACGATCCACAGCGGGTGGGTCTCCTCGAAGCCGAGCTCGCGCAGGTGGTCCGAGCCGACGTCCTGGATGTGGCGGCACGCGGCGTCGAAACGCAGCCGGCCCTCGCGGTCGATATCGGCGACGCGCAGTGGCCACTGCCGGTCGAAGACGTCGGGATGCGGGTCGGGCACGGGCATCAATGTCTTGGCGAGGCCGCTCGCGCCCGCCGCCGTATTGCTCGTCATTCCCTGCCCTCCCGTGCTTTCGCCGATCCGATAGTGCCATAACCGTCGACTTGCCAAGAATGCGAAGCAGAGATTTGCAGGGTTGTTTACGGTGGTGACGTGGCAAAAACCTTCGTCGGCTCGCGGGTGCGCCAGCTGCGCAGCGAACGCGGCTACAGCCAGGCGGCGCTGGCGCAGATGCTCGATATCTCGCCGAGCTACCTGAACCAGATCGAGCACGATGTGCGCCCGCTGACGGTCGCGGTGCTGCTGCGGATCACCGAGGTCTTCGGCGTCGACGCCACGTTCTTCGCCTCGCAGGACGACACCCGGCTGGTGGCCGAACTGCGCGAGGTGACGCTGGACCGCGATCTGGACATCGACGTCGACCTCGCCGAGATCGCCGATATGGTCGCCGCCCATCCGACGCTGGCGCGCGCGATGGTCAACCTGCACCGGCGCTACCGCATCACCACCACCCAGTTGGCCGCGGCCACCGAGGACCGCTTCTCCGACGGCAGCGGCACCGCGTCGATCAGCATGCCGCACGAGGAGGTGCGCGATTACTTCTATCAGCGCCAGAACTATCTGCACGAGCTCGACACCGCCGCCGAGGACCTCACCATCCGGATGCGCATGCACCGCGCTGATCTGGCCCGCGAGCTGTCCGACCGGCTGATCATGGTGCACGGTGTGCGCATTGTGCGCCGAATTGACTTGGGCGATACCGTGTTACACCGCTACGACCCGGAAACGAAGACGCTGGAGATGAGCAGTCACCTCTCGTCGGGCCAGCAGGTGTTCAAGATGGCCGCCGAGCTGGCCTATCTGGAGTTCGGAGACCTGATCGACAAGCTGGTCGAGGAGGGCCACTTCACCAGCGAGGAGTCGACGACGCTGGCCCGGCTGGGGCTGGCCAACTACTTCGCGGCCGCGACGGTACTGCCCTACCGCCAGTTCCACGAGGTCGCGGAGAACTTCCGCTACGACATCGAACGACTGTCGGCGTTCTACTCGATCAGCTACGAGACGATCTGCCATCGGCTCTCCACGCTGCAGCGGCCCGGCCTTCGCGGGGTGCCGTTCTCGTTCATCCGGGTCGACCGCGCGGGCAACATGTCAAAACGGCAGTCCGCCACCGGCTTTCACTTCTCGTCCAGCGGCGGTACCTGCCCGCTGTGGAACGTCTACGAGACGTTCGCCAATCCGGGCAAGATCCTGGTGCAGATCGCGCAGATGCCCGACGGACGCAACTACATGTGGGTGGCGCGCACCGTCGAACGCCGCGCATCGCGATATGGTCAGCCGGGTAAGACGTTCGCGATCGGCCTGGGCTGCGAACTTCGGCACGCGCATCGGCTGGTCTATTCGGAGGGATTGGACTTGTCCGGTGACAACGCGACACCCATCGGCGCCGGCTGCCGAGTCTGCGAGCGCGACAACTGCCCGCAGCGGGCCTTCCCCGCGCTGGGCCGGGCGCTCGACCTCAACGAGCACCGCAGCACCGTGTCGCCCTACCTGGTGAAGCAGCCATGAGCATGGTCCCTGCGCGCATCCCGCCGGGCGGATTCCGCGAACTCGGCCCGATCGGCTGGGCGATCGCCAAGCTGGGCGCCCGCGGGATTCGCGCCCCGAAGTTTCACTTGTTCAACGTGCTTGGCCAGCACAAGCTGCTGTTCTTGGCGTGGCTGCCGTTCTCCGGGTATCTGCTGTATGCCGGGAAATTGTCGCGTCAGGACGCCGAACTGGTTATCCTGCGGGTCGGGCACTTGCGCAACTGCGAATACGAGCTGCAGCAGCACCGGCGGCTGGCCCGCCGCCGCGGCGTCGACGACGCACTGCAGGCCAAGATCTTCGAAGGACCGGACGCCGAAGGGCTCACCGACCGGCAGCGCGTGCTGATCACGGCGACCGATGAGTTCGTCATCACCCGGTCGATGTCCCCGGAGACCTGGGCGGCGCTGTCGAGTCACCTGACCCGCCCGCAGCTCATCGAATTCTGCACGCTCGCAGGGCAGTACGACGCGCTGGCCGCCACGATGGCCACACTGCAGATCCCGCTGGACTTCCCGGACTAGAGGTACGTCACGCCGAGCACCGTCAGCGATAACAGCACCGGCGATATCGGCAGGCACGCCAGAAACGCGGCCCACACCTCGGACTTCTGCTGATAGTGCCGCCACGCCTGCACACCTGCGAAGGCACCCCCGAGCAGCGACACCGCCGCGACCACCAGCACCCAGGTGCTCACGCTCGAGGTGGCGGTGGCCATCGAGATGCCGATCAGCCACAGGATGTGGCCGATCACCAATCCGCCGATCCCGGCGACCCAGATCGCTCTCAAAAGTTGATCATGTGGCCGGCCAGGCCGTGGAAGCACTCTTGCAGCGCCTCCGACAGCGTCGGATGCGTGTGCACGTTGCGGGCCAGCTCGTTGACGGTCAGATCCCATTTCTGCGCCAGCGTGAGTTCAGGCAGCAGCTCGGAGACGTCGTGTCCGATCAAGTGCCCGCCGAGCAGCTCGCCGTACTTGGCGTCGGCGATCAGCTTCACGAAGCCGCTGGGGTCGCCCATGCCGTGCGCCTTGCCGTTAGCGGTGAACGGGAATTTGGCGACCTTGACGTCGTAACCTTCCTCGCGGGCCTGCTCCTCGGTCAGCCCGAAGCTGGCGACCTGTGGCTGGCAGAACGTCGCGCGCGGCATCATCCGGTAATCGCCGAGCGCCAAAGTCTCTGCGCCGGCGATGGTTTCGGCGGCCACCACACCCTGCGCCTCGGCGATGTGCGCGAGTTGCAGCAGCCCGGTGACGTCGCCGATGGCGTAGATGTGCGGCACGTTGGTGCGCATGTAGTCGTCGACGCCGATGGCCTTGCGGTCGGTCAGTTTCACGCCCGCGGCATCCAGCCCGTAACCCTCGACGTTGGGCGCAAACCCGATGGCCTGCAACACCTTATCGGCCTTGAGCTCGCTGGTTTCGCCGTTCTTGTTGACGGAAACCGTCACCGTGGATCCATCATCCTGGATTGATTCGACCTTGGTGCCGGTGAGCACCTTGACGCCGAGCTTCTTGAATTGCTTCTCGATCTCCTTGGAGACGTCGGCGTCTTCGTTGGGCAGCGCCCGCGGCAGGAACTCGACGATGGTGACGTCGACGCCGAAGTTGTTGAGCACGTAGCCGAACTCCATGCCGATCGCACCCGCGCCGGCGATGACGATCGAGCCGGGCAGCTCCCGCGACAGGATCAATTCCTCGTAGGTGACGACGTTCTCCGACAGCGACGTGCCCGGCACCAGGCGGGTGCTGCTGCCAGTGGCGATGATGGCGTTGTCGAACGTGACAGTCTCGCTGCCGCCATCGTTGAGCTTCACCGACAGCGTGTTGGCGTCGGTGAACGTGCCGTAGCCGTGGATCTCGGTGATCTTGTTCTTCTTCATCAAGAAGTGCACACCGGCGACGCGGCCCTCGGCGACCTTGCGGCTGCGGTCGAAGGCGACGCCATAGTCCATGGTGGCCTCGCCGCTGATGCCGAAGGTCTTGGCCTCCTTGGTGAGGATGTGCGCCAGCTCAGCGTTGCGCAGCAGCGACTTGGAGGGGATGCAGCCGACGTTGAGGCATACCCCGCCCCAATACTTCGGTTCGACGATTGCGGTGTTCAGGCCCAGCTGGGCGGCGCGAATGGCCGCAACGTACCCGCCGGGGCCGGCTCCGAGGACGACGACGTCATAGTGGGTCACCCGGCCAACACTAATAGGGCAGGACGCCCATCAGGCATCGGGCCGCGTGATTGCAGAAGTAGATCCCGTGCAGCACCGCCGCGCCGCCCACCGCGGCCAGCGGCGCCGACATCAGCGCGATCGACAGCGCGGATATCAGTGGCTTGGTCTGCGCCATCGCGGTCGTCAGCGAGCCGACTGTGCAGACGACGAGGAACACCAGCACCACGAAGACCGACGGCGTCTTGTCGAACGAGTGGAACCACCAGTAGTACAGGCCCACCCCGGCCGCGGCCGCGAGGACCCACACACCGGCGACGACGAGGGCGAACTTCCAGCGCTTGAGGTACTGGTACGAGCTGGGGACGACGACCGGATGGGGCGGCGCGGGGAGGGGTTCCGACGGCTCCTCGGTGTCGTGGACCGGTTTGTGGTTGATGACGGCGACGGCGGGGTCGTGTTCGGCGGCCAACGGCTGCAGCGGATCGGGCTGGGCCTCGAAACTGCCGGTGAACGTCGGAGTGAACGGGGCGGTGGGCTCGCCGACATCAGGCCCCGGAGCCGCCGGGCCGGCGACATCAGGCACCGTGCACCACCTGGATGAGCACGAGCACGCCGAACCACCCCGGGGCGATCGCCAGAATGAACGCGCCCACCGTCGTGACCCATCGGCGTCCGGACATCAAAATCGTCAACATCCCGAGCGCACCGGGTATCCCGACGACGAGCGCGATCACCACATCCGGCCGGATAGCCGTCTTGACCAGCAGCGTTGTGACGACCGCAGCGAGCAGGCCAACCGCGGTGCCGACGAGCATCGCACTGGTCAACAACCATGCGCGTGGCAGCGGAATCACGCTTACGACGATAACGCGGCCCCTTCCGCTACCCGGGTATGCGCGCGGCGTGCCACCGAGGTATCTGGGCACAATGACGCATATGGCCGACGACCCGTACTTGTGGCTCGAAGACATCGCCGGTGACGAAGCGCTGGACTGGGTGCGACGGCACAACGAGCCGACCCTCTCCACGTTCGGCGGCGAACGGTTCGAGCAGATGCGCGTCGAGGCCCTCGAAGTGCTCGATACCGATGCCCGCATCCCGTACGTGCGACGCCGCGGCGAGTATCTGTACAACTTCTGGCGCGACGCGGCCAACCCGCGGGGGCTATGGCGGCGCACCACGCTGGACAGCTATCGCTCCGAGTCACCGGAGTGGGACGTGCTCATCGACGTGGACGAGTTGGCGCGCGCCGACGACGAGAACTGGGTGTGGGCCGGCGCCGACGTCATCGAGCCGGATCACACGCTGGCGCTGATCGCGCTCTCGCGGGGCGGCTCGGATGCGGCGGTGGTTCGCGAATTCGACATGCGCACACGCGAATTCGTCGCCGACGGCTTCGAGCTGCCGGAGGCCAAGACCCATTACAGCTGGGAGGACGCCGATACGGTGTTGGTGGGCACCGATTTCGGTGAAGGCTCGTTGACCGATTCCGGATATCCGAGGCTGGTCAAGCGGTGGAAGCGCGGGCAGCCGTTGGCGGATGCCGAGACGCTGTTCAGCGGCGCCGCGACGGATGTCATCGTGGCGGCGTCGGTCGACCGCACACCAGGATTCGAGCGCACCATGGTGCGCAGGGCGATCGACTTCTTCAACGACGACGTCTACGAGTTGCGGGGCGGCGAGTTCATCCGCATCGACGCGCCGACGGACGCCACCGTCTCGGTGCACCGCAATTGGTTGCTGATCGAACTGCGCACCGACTGGTACCGGGGCGACGCGCAATACGTCGCAGGCTCGTTGCTGGCCGCCGATTACGAGGAATTCCTCGCGGGGACAGCGCAACTGGCGGTCGTATTCGAACCCGACGAGCACACCTGCCTGAACCACTACGCGTGGACGCGCGATCATTTGATCCTGGTGACGCTCGCCGATGTGGCCAGCCGTGTCGAGGTCGTCACGCCTGGGACGTGGACGGCGGAGCCGGCACCGGGGCTGCCGGAGAACACCAACACGGTGATCGCGGCCGTCGACGAGTACGGCTCCGAAGTGTTCTTGGACTCCAGTGGATTCGATACCCCGTCGCGGCTGCTGTGGGGCGCTGCGGGTGGTGAGCTGACCGAGATCAAGCGGGCGCCGTCGTTCTTCGACGCCGCCGATCTCGTCGTCAGCCAGCACTTCGCGACATCCGATGACGGCACGAAGATTCCGTATTTTGTGGTGGGCCACCGGCATTCGCAGGCGCCGGGACCGACACTGCTGTCCGGATACGGCGGCTTCGAGGTGGCGCGCACACCGGGTTACGACGGGGTGCTGGGGCGGCTCTGGCTGTCGCGAGGCGGCACATACGTGCTGGCCAATATTCGCGGTGGCGGGGAGTACGGACCGCGCTGGCATACCCAGGCGATGCGCGAGGGTCGGCATTTGGTTGCCGAGGATTTCGCGGCTGTGGCAAGAGATCTGGTGGATAGGGGCATCACCACGGTTCCGCAGCTCTGTGCGCAGGGCGGCAGCAACGGCGGGCTGTTGATGGGCATCATGCTCACGCAGTATCCGGAGTTGTTCGGTGCGTTGGTGTGCAGTGTGCCGCTGCTGGACATGCGGCGATTTCACGTGCTGCTGGCGGGCGCGTCGTGGGTGGCGGAGTACGGCGATCCCGACAATCCCGACGACTGGGCGTTCATTTCGGAATACTCGCCATACCAGAACATTTCCGCGGATCGGCAGTACCCGCCGGTGCTGATCACCACGTCGACGCGCGACGACCGGGTGCATCCCGGGCACGCCCGCAAGATGACGGCGGCACTCGAAGCAGCCGGACACCAGGTGGAGTATTACGAGAACATCGAGGGCGGGCACGCGGGCGCCGCGGACAATGCGCAGACCGCGTTCCGCGCGGCGCTGATCTTCGAGTTCCTGCACCGCACGCTGGGCGACTGACTACCGTTGAGTGCATCGTTCTAGGAGGCTGCGATGCCACGACGAGACAGAGATCGACGACGCCCGGACCGAGACGTCATCATTCAACCGCCACCTGCACCGGCACGGCCCCAGGCGCACATCGCGTGTGGCTGCCATTGTCCCACCTGCAGTGGTGGCGGGCACTGCCACAACATGGGCAGCGGTTGCAACGTGAGGTGAATCGCCGGATATGGCCGATCTGCGCGGTAACTGGGCGGGGCGCGTCGGCAAGTTCGGCGGCGCCGCGTACGACTTCGGGGTAGAGCGGGAGTGGCTGGCCCGGCCGGCGGGACGTGCGTTGTGGGGCACCGACACTCGCCTGCTGTTCGACAGCTTCAAGGTGATTGGTGAACTGCCCGACGGCGCGGCGGTGCTCGATATTCCGTGTGGGGGCGGACTGGCGTTGCGCGGAATGCGCGCCCGCCAGGAGATCCGCTATGTGGCTGCCGACATTTCACCAGACATGCTCGAGCGGGCGCGACGTCGCGCTGCTGCGCTGGGACATCACGGCATCGAGTTCACTAAAGCCGACATCGAGCACCTTCTGTTTGCCGACGGGGAGTTCGATCTGTGCCTGTGCTTCAACGGGTTGCACTGCCTGCCCGATCCCGCGGCGGCGGTGCGGGAGTTGGCGCGGGTGCTCAAACCGGGCGGCCGGCTCGTCGGCGATTCCGCCGTCCTCGGGGCGGGGGTGCGTCAGGACCTGCTGATCGGGGTGTTCCAGCGGGCCGGCGTGTTCGGGCCGGGTGGCACCGCCGACGACGTGCAGCGGTGGCTGACCGACGCCGGATTGCGCGTCGACCGGCTGCAGCGCTCAGGCGCTGTCGTGCACTTCGCTGCCGTTCAGTGATTGATGACGTCACCCGTGCAAAGCGGCTTGCACACCCGAGACCGATCAGCCGCTACGTGAGCACCTCATCGGTTATCACGTTGGCCCAGAACGCCTTCCGACTTGCAGATGCGTGCGGGTGCGTTGCGGCGCCCGCGTCGATGCCCTAATTACAGGCAATCCGACAGTCTTTCGTTTGGGCGCAACACGCAGGTACGCGTCCGTCTGCCCATTCCGACTCGTTGATCCGCCCAACTGGCTCAATATCCACTTGGTGTGGGCCACGCAACCATCCGAGCCACCCTTCGCCTGATAATCGATCTGTGACTTTTCGTACCCCGGTCAGTGTACGCTTCGTGGCGATCGTCCTCGTAGCATTGACGGCGGTCGCATGTGCGCAAACAATCGAAGGCACCGGCGCTCCAGCACAACGCGAGTTTTCAACTGAGGAGCCGCAACAAAAGCCGTACGCCTGGCTCTCATCCGTACTTCCCACATCTCGCGAGCTGTCAGACGCCCTCGGCCAACATGTGTCTTCGTACGGCAATCCGCCGCCGGTCGGCGACGCAACCATGTTGCGAAGCACTGTGGTCGACGTCGATAGGGTTGTCGAGCCCGACTGCCTCGGCGCCGCCAAGCTCCTAGAACGGTCGACTTATCAAGCCGCATCCGTTCAGGCTGTGAGCTACGGTACTGTCTCCGCGGCCACTTTCGGCGCGGTGGCGCACGCATCCGCCGAGGACGCCAACGCGCAATTTGCCAGGTCGCTCGCGGCGTGGAGAAAATGCGACGGAAAGGCATTTGTTGACCCGAGCGGCGGCACGACTTTCACCCATCAGATCACTGCGGTCGACGAAACGGACGGCGTGTTATCGGCGGTCGTCCTGATCTCATCGAACTCGCCGACCGGCGTACCGGTTCAGAATCAGCGCGCCCTTGGCGTCGTGCAAGATTGCATTGTTGAAGCCACGGTGCCGATCACAGACCCACCGCCGAGTGTTGGAAGTGAGCGAAATAGGGCCGTGGAAGTGGTGAAAGTAATGCTCGGGAACGCAGTGACCGCGCAGCGTTAACCACCGCATTAGTGGAGGTCATGCGCTGGCGGCCACGCATCCGCCGACCAACATGTGCGTCTACCAGCTAACGCGAACCACTAAACTTTTCCTCGACCTACGAACGGAGCCTCATGTTTGTTGACCCAGATCTGCTGCGCTCGGGAGCCGAGTTTTCACGGAGCGCGGGAACTACCGCACAAGAGGGAGCTGACAAACTCTTGTCAACGCAGCTAGCTGCGAAGATCTTCGGTGATTTCGCCGAGGCGGACGACTTCCATCGCGCGCTGGCTCGCACCCAGGAGGCCGCTGCCACCGCCATGCAAGGTCACCAAGCCAGGTTGCACGCTTTGACTGAAAAGGTGCACACCGCTGCTTCAACCTTCACAGCCGAGGACGAGCAGCAAGCTGCAGCCCTGCAAAAGGCGCGGCTGCACTTCTCCTAATGCTGCAACTGACTTATCTGGACATAGGCGAGTTGGTCCAGGCCGCCGGCGGCGACCCATGGAAATTGAACGACACGATCCAGAGCGGTTCACCTGGCGAGATCCATGATCTGGCGACGGCCTTTTACGACGCGGGTGTCTGTTTGGGCGACACAAGCGAGGAGTTCAACGCAGCCAAGAAGCGGTTTGAAGCAGCATGGGACCGTGAAGATGCAGGCCATCCGATCAACGACTCTCGAGAAGTCACACACGCCACTCAAACGCTTGATCTAAATAAGGAGCAGTTGGCGCGCGTCGCCGTCGACCTGCAGAACATCTCGGCCAGTCTGGCGGAGGCGCAGCGCAGTGGTTCGATCTCGATCAGCAACCTAGAGGCCTCTCTGCAGTTCATCGACAACCAGATCCACAACGAAGTCGTGACGGCTGCAGCAAACGGTGAAGAGGCCGATTGGTCCGACCTGAAACAGGCGGCAATCGATCGCACTGCACAAGCGCTCAAAGAAGTGCAGGCAGTTCGCGATTCCTACTCGCAGCAACTCGACCAATCCCGTCTAGAGATGGCTGCTGAAGGCTACACCCCTGATGCGACGAAGGGTTCTGAGGGCGACGGCGGCCTTACCCCAGGCGACCAGGCCCGAGCGGACGCCGAGAAGTACGCAGCAAGCCAACGGGCAGCCGACGAAGCGTTGGTGAACTCTCCCGGTCCGTGGACTCCGGCGAAAAGCGAAGCGGCTGGGCGGCTACGGGATTACGCCACAATCAACGACCCTAATGCCGATCCCAACGCTGCGCGGTTTGCCGGCGAGCGTCTCAATGATTACTTCACAGCCCAGTTTCAAGGTCCACTGCCCGTCGACCCGGTTCTCGGTCGGGACGCCAGACAGCGGGCCCAGGAAAGGCTATATCTCCAGCAGAAAATGGAGGCCGGGCTCGGCGCGATGCCGCCGATGGCACCGGACGCCGCAACTGAGCTTCTGAACATTTCTGAAGGCAAGGCTAGACAGCTGGCTATTAATCAGGCGATCGAATCGCTCACACGCGCCGGTATGTCGCCCGACGGCGCGAAGTCAGTAGTCGGGGACTTGGCACGTGGCGTGCCGTGGAACCAACTACTTGAACAAAACGGTCAGCTATTGAGTGCCGGTAGTGGTGGTCTTCAGGCTGTGGAGAAAACCCTGCCTCACGGAAGCCATTACAAACCCCACGAACTGACGCTCAGGGACGCCGGCATCCTAGGGGACGTCGGAAAGAGGCTCGGCTGGGCAGGCACTGCCATCGACGTCTTCGACTTGGGATACGACCTCAGCCAGGGCGCCGCACCTGGTCAGCGTATCGGCGAGTTCGCAGGCGGCGCCGGAGGTGGTGCGCTTGGCGCAGTAGGTGCCGCAGCTATTGCCGGCTCAGTGCTCGGGCCTGGCGGCACCTTTGTCGCGGCTGTCGCGGCGAGCGTCGCGTTGTCCGAAGGTGGAAAGCGAGTAGGGGGTTGGGTTGGCAGCCAGTTCGACAATTAGCTCGGTACCGGCCTGGTCGACGTGGCTGCTGATTGCGGGCGCCGTTGTCCTTGCGGTCGGGGTGGTCGCGCTCTTCCTAGTGAAGGATCTGAATCGGGAACGCCGAATCTACTGGTCGACGGCCGCCGTGGGCGGCCTCCTAATCTCTCTGGCAACACTGCACCGTGGCTGGGGCGTGGTGATGGCAGCCTACGCAGCGATCTTGTTCGTAACGACCGTCTATGCGTTCTTGCGAACGGATTATCTCAAGATTGGCTCGAAGGTCTACTCAGCTTGGGGACTGATAGGTCGAAGTACGTCGGGCTCGGCGGGCGGAGCGGGCGGTGAAGACCCTTCATGACCGGTACTACGCGGTTGCGGCTTCGAGCGCGAGATCTTGACTTCCGAGGGTGAACTGACTCGACTGCTGGTATGAGGTTGTCCCGGTCTTCGTGGAATTTGAGGTGGCGGT
>NZ_PIZU01000026.1 GCF_002838065.1 Mycobacterium hubeiense
ACCCGGGTGGAAAAGTAGGACACCGCCGAACACACATTAGAATCACCCCCCACAATTACGTGGGGGGTGATTCTATGTTTGCCCCGAATTCGAATTCTCGATCGAGCAAATTCTCTGTGGTCGGTGATACCCGTATCATTTGCGGGACGGCTCGTCGGGTAGAAAGGCATCCGTGGTTCCAGACAAGCAAGGCGGTGACAACGGCCGGCGTTCACGGCACGGCGCAGGGGCCGGTGGTCCGCGCCGGGGACCACGCGATCGCCCTTCGGCGCCGCGCTCGTCGGGGCCCGATCGGGCGCGTCGCTCCCAGCCCAAATCCGACGAAACCTCTCGCTCGGATGGCCCGCGAATTCCGCCGGAGATCGAGGCCAAACAGCTGGCGCCCGAAATCCGCCGCGAGCTCACCACCCTGGACCGAGCCACCGCCGACACCGTCGCGCGCCACCTCGTCGCCGCCGGCGAGCTTCTCCAGGACGATCCCGAAGCGGCTCTTGCCCACGCCCGCGCGGCCCGCGCCCGGTCGGGCCGGATCCCGGCGGTGCGCGAGGCCGTCGGCATCGCTGCCTACCACTGCGGTGACTGGGCGCAGGCCCTCGCCGAACTCCGCGCCGCTCGCCGGCTGGGCAGCAAATCGCCTCTGCTGCCGTTGATTGCGGACTGTGAGCGTGGCGTCGGCCGGCCGGAACGGGCCATCGAGCTGGCCCGCAGCCCCGAGGCCGCCCAACTCACCGGGGACGATGCCGACGAACTCCGCATCGTGGTCGCCGGCGCCCGATCCGACCTCGGGCAGTTAGAACAAGCCCTGGCCATTTTGTCCACGCCTCAACTTGACCGCACCCGAACCGGACAAACGGCGGCGCGCTTGTTCTACGCCTACGCCGAGACGCTGCTCGCTGTTGAGCGAAAGGATGAGGCGCTGCAATGGTTCATCAACGCCGCCGCCGCCGACGTCGACGGTGTCACCGATGCTGAAGAGCGGATCACGGAGCTCAGCTGACGTGACGACGCTTGCGCAGGAACATGATTGCCTGCTGGTGGATCTCGACGGCACTGTTTTCCGCGGCCATGAGCCGACCACTGGCGCCGTGGAAACCCTGGCCGCGGTTGACGCGCGTGTCCTGTTCGTCACGAACAACGCCTCGCGTGGGCCCGATGAGGTCGCCGAACACCTGCGGGCGATGGGATTTCACGCCGCACCAGACGATGTGGTGACGAGTGCGCAAAGCGCCGCCCATCTGCTGGCGACGCAATTGCCCGCCGGCGCAGCGGTTCTGGTCGTCGGCACCGAAGCATTGGCCGGCGAAGTGAGAAACGTCGGGCTGAAACCCGTCCGGCTCGCCTCGGAGGCACCCGTGGCTGTGGTCCAAGGCCATTCACCGCAGACCGGCTGGCCGGACCTGGCCGAGGCGGCGTTGGCCATTCGCGGTGGAGCGCTCTGGGTTGCCGCCAATGTCGATCTGACCTTGCCGTCCGAGCGGGGACTCCTTCCGGGGAACGGGGCGATGGTCGCGGCGCTTCGCGCGGCGACGGAACGGGAGCCACAAGTGGCGGGCAAGCCACAGCCGACGCTGTTGACGGATGCCTTGAGCCGCGGGGTGTTTCGCGCTCCGCTGGTGGTGGGCGACCGGTTGGACACCGATATCGCCGGAGCCAACGCCGCCGGGTTGCCCAGCCTGCTGGTGCTCAGCGGAGTCAGCACGGCCGCCGAAACCGTGCACGCTGTCGCGGCGCAGCGCCCCTACTACCTCGCCGAAGATCTGCGCTCGATTTTCGCGCCTGCCGAAACGCTTCGGATCGCGCCGCAGCCCGCCTGGCACGTCGACGTCGATGCGACGCGTGTAACGGTGCGCGCCACCGGCAAAGAACCCGCCGACTCGCTGTCGGTGGTCCGTGCCGTCGCTCACGCGATGTGGAACAGCGACCGCGACGGCGCGGCATGGACGGTCGCCGCCGGCGATGACACGGCGCGGCAGGCGCTGGCGCGCTGGTCACTGGTGACGGTCTGATCGACTAGCGTGAATAGCGTTATGAGCACCGACCCCGACCAGATTCGAGCCCAGATCGCCGCATTGCTGGCCGATCTGCCTGACCTCGATGTGGACGGCGACGTCGCCGAGGCCGACATCAACACCATTGCCGCACGTTTGGAGGAAGCGCACGACCTGCTGGTGCGCGCGCTGGAATCGGTTGAAAAGGGACCGGCGGCCCCGGGAACGGACAGGTGAGCACTGGTGGCGCGGCGCGCTCGTGTTGACGCTGAGCTGGTCCGTCGCGGGCTGGCACGCTCTCGCCAGCAGGCAGCAGAATTGATCGGCGCCGGGCGGGTCAGCATCGACGGGATGAGGGCGGCCAAACCGGCGACTGCTATCGCGGTGACCGCCAACCTCACCGTCGAAAACCCCGACGAACGGTCGTGGGTGTCGCGCGGTGCGCACAAGCTCATCGGCGCACTGGATGCGTTCTGTGTCGAGATGACCGCTCGACGCTGCCTTGACGCCGGCGCCTCCACCGGCGGCTTCACGGAGGTGCTGCTGGACCGCGGCGCACGCGAAGTCGTCGCCGTTGACGTCGGATACGGGCAGCTGGCCTGGTTGCTGCGGTCCGATCAGCGGGTGAGGGTGCTCGAACGCACCAACGTGCGGGAATTGACCGCCGCGGCGATCGGTGGACCGGTCGACCTGGTGGTTGCGGACCTGTCGTTCATCTCCCTGGCGACGGTGCTGCCCGCGCTGGTGTCTTGCGCGTCGGACGACGCCGATATCGTTCCCATGGTGAAGCCCCAGTTCGAAGTCGGAAAGGATCGCGTCGGCGCCGGTGGCGTCGTCACAGACCCACAGTTGCGTGCCGAGGCGGTGCTCAGCGTCGCCAAGCGGGCGGACTCGCTGGGGTGGCGCACCGTCGGCGTGACAGCCAGCCCCTTGCCCGGGCCGGCCGGCAACGTCGAGTACTTCCTGCGGCTCCGCGCCCAAACCGACGAACCGCTGCAGGGCGAAGCGCTCGAGCGGGCGGTGCGCGAGGCCGTCACGGAGGGACCCCAATGACGCGCGAACGCACCGTCCTGCTGGTCGTCCACACGGGACGCGACGAGGCGACCGAAGTGGCCCGCCGGGTGGAGAAAGTGCTTGGCGACAATGCCATTGGGCTGCGCGTCCTGTCCGCGGAAGCTGTCGACCGTGGGCCTGTGCACCTGGCCCCCGACGAAATGCGCGCATTGGGCGTCGACATCGAGGTCGTCGATCCCGACGAGCGTGCCGCCGAAGGCTGCGAGCTGGTGATCGTGCTCGGTGGCGACGGCACGTTCCTGCGCGGCGCCGAATTGGCCCGCAACGTCGAGATCCCGGTGCTGGGCGTCAATCTCGGTCGCATCGGTTTTCTGGCAGAAGCCGAAGCCGACCACATCGACGCAGTGCTCGACCACGTCATCAGTCGTGACTACCGGGTCGAGGAACGCATGACGCTCGACGTGGTGGTGCGGGCCGAAGGCAGAATCGTCGACCGTGGCTGGGCGTTGAACGAAGCGAGCCTGGAAAAGGGGCCCCGCCTCGGCGTGCTCGGGGCGGTGCTGGAGGTCGACGGGCGTCCGGTGTCGGCGTTTGGTTGCGACGGTGTGTTGGTGGCGACGCCGACCGGTTCCACCGCATGGGCCTTCTCCGCCGGCGGACCGATCGTGTGGCCGGACTTGGATGCGATTTTGGTGGTGCCCAACAACGCTCACGCACTGTTCGCCCGGCCGATGGTCACCAGCCCGGACGCTGCGATCGCGATTGAGGTCGAAGCGAGGGGTCACGACGCCCTCGTGTTCTGCGACGGCCGTCGCCAGATGGTGGTGCCGGCCGGCGGACGGTTGGAGGTGACGCGCTGCGGCACGCCGGTCAAATGGGTGCGCCTGGACAGCGCGCCGTTCACCGACCGCCTTGTGCGCAAGTTCCGGTTGCCGGTCACGGGGTGGCGCGGACAGTAGTGCTATCCGAAATCCGCATCGAGTCACTGGGCGCGATCAGCGCGGCGACCGCCGAATTCGACCGCGGGCTGACGGTGCTGACCGGGGAAACCGGCGCAGGCAAGACGATGGTGGTGACGGGCCTGCATCTGCTCGGCGGAGCCCGCGCCGACCCCACCAGGGTTCGTTCTGGAGCCGACCGCGCGGTGGTCGAAGGTCGCTTCACCACAACCGAACTCGGTGACGGCGTAAGCGGTCTCGTCGACGAGATCCTGGAATCGTCGGGCGCCGACCGTGACGATGACGGCAGCATCATCGCGGCGCGCTCGGTCAGCCGTGACGGGCCGTCGCGCGCCTACCTCGGTGGCCGCAGCGTCCCCGCGAAGTCGTTGAGCACCTTCACCACCGAACTGCTGGCGCTGCACGGCCAGAACGACCAACTGCGATTGATGCGCGCCGACGAGCAACGGGTTGCGCTGGACCGGTTCGCCGATGTCGACACTCAGCTGAAGCGGTACCGCACCGCCCGCGACGAATGGCTGCAGGCCCGTCGCGACTTGGCCGACCGCACACAGCGGGCGCGCGAACTCGCGCAGGAAGCCGACCGGCTCAAGTTCGGAATCAACGAGATCGAGACCGTCGCACCCGAACCCGGCGAGGACACCGCTTTGGTTGAGGAGATCCGGCGGCTCTCGGAACTCGACGCGCTGCGAGAAGCCGCCCAGACTGCGCGGGCGGCGCTGTCGGGAGCCGACGAGCTGCCCGATGCGCTTGCTGCGGGCGATGGTGTGGCACAAGCGAAGTCGACGCTGGAGTCCACCGACGACACGACCCTGAGGACGCTGGCCGAACAGCTCGGCCAAGCGCTGGCGGTGATCACCGACGTGTCGGGCGAACTCGGTGACTATCTGTCCGAATTGCCCAGCGACGCATCGACATTGGAATCAAAGCTGGCCCGCCAAACCCAGCTGCGGACGTTGACGCGCAAGTATGCTGCCGACATCGACGGTGTGCTGGACTGGGCTCGCGAGTCGGCGGAGCGGTTGGCGCAGCTGGATGTGTCCGAAGAAGCGCTTGCCGGCCTGGATCGCCGCGTCGCCGAACTCGAAGCCCAGGTCGTCGACGCCGCCGTCGACCTCACCAAAGCGCGGACCGCCGCTGCCAAGCGGCTGGCCAAGGCGGTGACCGCAGAGTTGGCCGGGCTGGCGATGGCAGACGCCCAGTTCACCGTCACCGTCGCGCCGCTGACCGCACGGGCCGACGACTCGGCACCCGTCACATTGCCCTCGGGCGTGGTGGTGCACGCCGGCCACGACGGCGTCGACGGTGTGGAGTTCGGCTTCGCAGCACACCGGGGCACCGATGTGCTGCCACTGGCCAAGAGCGCCTCGGGCGGAGAGCTCTCCCGTGTCATGCTCGCGCTCGAAGTGGTTCTGGCCGCCTCCGCCGAGGGCACCACGATGGTCTTCGACGAGGTCGATGCCGGCGTCGGGGGCCGCGCCGCGGTGCAGATCGGCCGACGACTGGCTCGTCTTGCCCGCACCCACCAGGTCATCGTGGTTACGCACCTGCCGCAGGTCGCCGCCTACGCCGACGTGCACCTGGTGGTGGACGGGGGTGGACCCAAGAAGTCCAGCGGCGTGCGCCGGTTGGACGACGACGAGCGGGTCGCCGAACTGGCCCGCATGCTGGCCGGGCTGGGGGAGTCCGACAGCGGCCGGGCGCACGCGCGCGAGCTGCTGGAGGCGGCGCGGGAGGAGGTCAACGCCTTCTGAGTCTCCGTCACACGGGGTTGGCGGGCGAGAGCTCGGCGGCGCCCCACGACAGCGGGCTTACGCCGGCGAGCTGCACCACGCGCTGAATCGTCAACTCCACCGCGCACTGCGAGCCCGGACCTGAAGCCTCCCAAATGATTTCGGCGGTGCCGGTCATCTGCAGCGTCGCGCCGGTGCGCCAATCGAGCACGAGGATCGACCGCGATGTTGCCGAGGGTCATGAACATGGAGTTGCCCCGGTAATCCGGCCAGCGCAGTCGCGTCGGCGAGCGCCGCGCCGTGCTGCGCGTCGTCGAGACTGCGCACAGATCGCGAAATCGTCGAAAATCGCGATCTGGCTGCAGTCTCGACGGAAAAGGCTGTGGCAGGGGTGACAAAAGCTAACTTGTGGGGCTGATGTTACGGCGCGCCTCCGCCAGATATCCGCCGCGCCTGGACAGAATCGGGCGCATGAAGATGTCTGCACTGCTGTCCCGCAATGCCAGCTCGCGGCCGGGCGTCATCGGCACGGCCCGAGTGGACCGCGACATCGATCGGCTGCTGCGGCGCGTCGGACCCGGCGACATCGTCGTCATCGACGCGCTGGACTTGGACCGGATCACCGCAGATGCGCTGGTAGAGGCCAATGTCGCCGGGGTCGTCAACGCGTCGCCGTCCATTTCCGGTCGCTATCCCAATCTGGGTCCGGAAGTCCTCGTCGCCAACGGCGTCACGCTGATCGACGAGACCGGCCCCGAGGTGTTCAAGAAGGTCAAGGACGGCGCCCGGGTCCGCCTGCACAACGGCGGCGTCTATTCCGGCGATCGCCGGCTGATCCTCGGCACCGAACGCACCGACCACGAGATCCACCACCTCATGCACGAGGCCAAGAGCGGCCTGGTGGCCCATCTGGAGGCGTTCGCCGGTAACACCATCGAATTCATCCGCAGCGAGAGTCCGCTGTTGATCGACGGCATCGGCATCCCCGACATCGCTGTCGACGTCAATCGTCGGCACGTGGTCGTCGTCGCCGAGGAACCCAACGCAGCCGACGATCTGAAGGCACTCAAGCCGTTCATCAAGGAGTACCAACCGGTGCTGGTCGGTGTCGGCACCGGCGCCGACGTGCTGCGCAAGGCGGGGTATCGCCCGCAACTCATCGTCGGCGACCCCGACAAGATGAGCGCCGAGGTGCTGCGTTCGGGGGCACAGGTGGTGCTGCCCGCCGACGCCGACGGGCACGCCGCGGGGCTGGAACGCATCCAGGATCTCGGCGTGGGGGCGATGACGTTCCCGGCGGCCGGCTCGGCGGCCGACCTGGCGCTGCTGCTGTGCGACCACCACGGCGCGTCGTTGATCGTCACCGCCGGGCACACCGCCACGATCGAGGAGTTCTTCGACCGCTCGCGCCAGTCCAGCCTGCCGTCGACGTTCCTGACCCGGCTGAAGGTCGGCGAAAAGCTCGTCGACGCGAAAGCCGTTGCGACCCTGTACCGCAGCCGGGTGTCGGGCGGTGCGATCGCGCTGCTGGTGCTGGCCATGCTGGTCGCGGTGATCGTCGCGCTGTGGGTCTCGCAAGCCGACGGCGCGGTGCTCGACTGGATCGTCGACTACTGGAACCGATTCACGCTGTGGGTACAGGGCTGGATCAGCTAGGGGCCATCCAGTGATTTCCCTACGCGCACATGCGATCTCGCTGGCGTCGGTATTCATCGCGTTGGCCATCGGGGTGGCGCTGGGATCCGGACTGCTGTCGAACACGGTGCTGTCCGGCCTGCGTGACGACAAGAACGAGCTGCAGGACCAGATCAACGTCCTCACCGAGGACAAGAATGCACTGAACGAAAAACTCAGCGCTGCAGGGGAATTTGACGCTCAGATGGCGCCGCGCATTCTGCGCGACACGATGCGGGACAAGTCGGTGGTGATGTTTCGCACGCCCGACGCGTCCGACGACGACGTCGAGGCGCTGACCCGGTTGGTCGGCCAGGCCGGCGGTTCGGTCACCGGAACCGTGACACTCACGCAGGAATTCGTCGACGCCAACTCCGCGGAGAAGTTGCTCTCGGTGGTGAACTCGCCGATCGTGCCCGCGGGTGCGCAGTTGAGCACCAAAGCAGTCGATCAAGGCTCTCAGGCCGGCGATCTGCTGGGCATCGCGCTGTTGCTCAACAAGGACCCGAAGGCGCCGGGGGTCAATGACCAACAGCGCGACACCGTGTTGGCGGCGCTTCGCGACACCGGCTTTGTGAGATACGGCGAGCAACGCGTCGGTCCGGCAAACACCGCGCTGGTCGTGACGGGTGGTGGTTTGGCCGAGGATGCGGGCAACGCCGGCGCCACCGTGGCTCGATTCGCGTCAGGCCTGGCGGCGCACGGTTCGGGCACCGTGCTGGCCGGTCGCGAGGGCTCCGCGTCCGGCACCGCGGCGGTAGCGGTGACCAGGTCCGATCCCGCGCTGACGGCGGCCGTGACCACCGTCGACAATCTCAACGCCAGCTCCGGGCGGATCACCGCGGTGTTGGCGCTGGCCGACCTGATCAACGGTGGTCGGCCCGGCCAGTACGGCGTCGGTCAAGCGGCGTCGTCGGTCACCGTCCCGCAATAGCCTCACTCGGCGCGTCAGCGACGGCTTGTCGGCGTCGGTGTTAAGGTGAGATTCCGTGGGTCGGCAGGCCCCCAACTAGGACTCGGCCTAGAAAATCAAGCCCTGCCCGTCGTCACGGAGGTTGCTCTTGCCAGCGTTACGCAAGCACCCGCAAACGGCTACCAAGCACCTCTTCGTAACCGGCGGCGTCGTCTCGTCACTGGGCAAGGGGCTGACCGCGTCCAGCCTCGGGCAGCTACTGACCGCGCGGGGTCTGCACGTGACGATGCAAAAGCTCGACCCGTATCTCAACGTCGATCCCGGCACCATGAACCCGTTCCAGCACGGCGAGGTGTTCGTCACCGAGGACGGCGCGGAGACCGACCTCGACGTCGGCCACTACGAGCGCTTCCTCGACCGCAATCTGTCCGGTTCGGCGAATGTCACGACCGGACAAGTGTATTCGTCGGTGATAGCCAAGGAACGCCGCGGTGAATACCTCGGTGACACCGTTCAGGTGATTCCGCACATCACCGACGAGATCAAGAGCCGCATCCTGGCGATGGCAAAACCCGACGCGGATGGGCACCGGCCCGATGTGGTGATCACCGAAATCGGCGGCACCGTGGGCGATATCGAGTCGCTGCCCTTTCTCGAGGCGGCGCGCCAGGTGCGACACGAGGTGGGCCGGGAGAACTGCTTCTTCCTGCACTGCTCGCTGGTGCCGTACATGGCGCCGTCGGGTGAGCTCAAGACCAAACCCACCCAGCATTCGGTTGCGGCGCTGCGCAGCATCGGTATCACACCCGACGCGCTGATCCTGCGTTGTGACCGTGATGTGCCCGAACCGCTGAAGAACAAGATCGCGTTGATGTGCGACGTCGACATCGACGGCGTGATCTCCACGCCGGATGCTCCGTCGATCTACGACATCCCGAAAGTGTTGCACCGCGAGGAACTCGACGCGTTCGTGGTGCGCCGGCTCAGCCTGCCGTTCCGTGACGTCGACTGGACCGAGTGGGACGATCTGCTGCGCCGGGTGCACGAACCGCAGGAGACGGTGCGCATTGCCTTGGTGGGCAAGTACATCGACCTCTCCGATGCGTATCTCTCGGTCGCTGAGGCGCTGCGCGCGGGTGGCTTCAAGCACCGCGCGAAGGTTGAGATGCGCTGGGTGGCGTCCGATGACTGCGAAACCGAAAGCGGCGCAGCGGCCGTGCTCAACGACGTACACGGCGTGCTGATCCCCGGTGGATTCGGCATCCGCGGTATCGAAGGCAAGATCGGCGCCATCCACTACGCCCGTAAACGGGGTCTGCCGGTGCTCGGGCTGTGTCTCGGCTTGCAGTGCATCGTCATCGAGGCGGCCCGATCGGTCGGGCTCACCGAGGCCAACTCCGCGGAGTTCGACCCCAAGACGCCCGACCCGGTCATCTCCACCATGGCCGACCAACGCGACGCGGTGGCCGGCGAAGCCGACCTCGGCGGCACGATGCGGCTGGGCGCATATCCGGCGATCCTGGAACCGGGATCCATTGTGGCGCAGGCCTATCAGGCGACCGAGGTGTCCGAGCGACACCGCCACCGCTACGAGGTCAACAACGCGTACCGCGACCGCATCGCCGAAAGCGGGTTGCGTTTCTCCGGAACGTCACCCGACGGGCACCTGGTCGAATTCGTCGAGTACGCCGCCGATGTGCATCCGTTCATCGTCGGTACGCAGGCCCACCCCGAGTTGAAGAGCCGGCCCACCCGGCCGCATCCGCTGTTCGTCGCATTCATCGGTGCGTCACTGGAGTACAAGGCCGCCGAGCGATTGCCGGTCGAGATCCCCGAACAGAAGTCCAACGGGGCCGAACACGCCGACGGCAATTCCGAAGCCGTCGGACGACTGCTGCAAGATGCTCCCTTGCAAAAATCCGAAGTCCGTGGCTGAACACGACTTCGAGACGCTTAACAGCGAAACGATCTACGTCGGAAAGATTTTCGCGCTGCGCGCCGACGAGGTGCGTATGCCGGGCGGCAACGTCGCCCGCCGTGAAGTCGTCGAACATTTCGGCGCGGTGGCCGTGGTTGCGATGGATGACGACGACAACATCGTGCTCGTGTACCAGTACCGCCATCCGCTGGGCCGGCGGTTGTGGGAGCTGCCGGCAGGGCTTCTCGATCTGGGCGGCGAACCGCCGCACGTGACCGCGGCGCGCGAGCTCGAAGAAGAAGCGGGTCTGGCCGCCAGAAACTGGCGGACGCTGGTCGATCTGGATTCCACGCCAGGCTTTTCCGACGAGAGCGTGCGGGTCTATCTGGCCACCGGGCTGACCGATGTTGGTCGACCGCACGCCCACGACGAGGAAGCCGATCTGACCGTGAAATGGTTCCCGTTGTCGGAGGCGGTCCGTATGGTGCTGGGTGGTGAGATCGCCAATGCCATTGCGGTGGCGGGGATTCTCGCCGCGCACACCGCGACCGAGGCCACGCTGAGGCCGGTGGACGCCCCGTGGGTCGACAGGCCGACGGCCTTCGCGCGCCGGAAGGGACACCAATGACCACCTTCAGGTCGGCGTTGGAGGACCAGGTGCAGGGTTACCTGGACCATCTGACGATCGAGCGGGGCGTGGCCGCGAACACCTTGAGCTCATACCGCCGCGACCTTCGGCGATATGTCGCACATCTGACCGAGCGGGGAGTCGACGATCTCGCCAAGGTCACCGAGACCGACGTCAGCGACTTCTTGGTGTCGCTGCGTCGCGGCGACCCGGACACCGGGACCCCGCCACTGTCGGCGGTCTCGGCGGCCCGGGCCGTCGTCGCCGTGCGCGGCCTGCACCGGTTCGCGGCCGCCGAGGGGCTCACCGAACTGGACGTCGCGCGTGCGGTCAAACCGCCCACCCCGAGCCGGCGGCTGCCCAAGAGCCTGACCATCGACGAGGTGCTGGCCCTGTTGGAGGCCGCCGGCGGCGAGAGCGAGGCGGATGGACCACTGACGCTGCGCAACCGGGCGCTGCTGGAAGTGCTGTACTCCACCGGCGCGCGCATCTCCGAAGCTGTCGGTCTGGACCTCGACGATATCGACACCGAAGCGCGGTCAGTGCTATTGCACGGCAAGGGCGGTAAGCAGCGGCTGGTGCCGATCGGCCGGCCGGCCGTCGCCGCGCTGGACGCCTACCTGGTGCGCGGACGACCGGACCTGGCCCGTCGTGGCCGGGGCACGCCGGCGATCTTCCTCAACGCCCGCGGCGGGCGGCTATCCCGGCAGAGCGCATGGCAGGTGCTGCAAGACGCCGCCGAGCGCGCGGGCATCACGTCGGCGGTATCACCACACGTGCTGCGGCACTCGTTCGCCACCCACCTGCTCGACGGCGGTGCCGACGTCCGGGTGGTGCAGGAACTACTCGGCCACGCATCGGTGACCACCACGCAGATCTACACGATGGTCACCGTGCACGCGCTGCGTGAGGTATGGGCGGGGGCGCATCCGCGGGCGCGGTAGCCGCTTGAACGCCTTTACGGCGGCTACGCTGAGATTCGCGACTGTCAGAGGAGGCGGGAATGCGATGACGAGCGTCCACCTGCCTGGGCTGCTGTCAATTGAGGAGTGGGATGCGCGCCCAGAGGACAACAGCGCCCACTTCGAGCTGCAGGAGGGCGTGCTTATCGTGACTCCGAGGCCACTGCGACCCCATGCAAGGGCGGTGTTCCGTATCGCGAAGCAACTTGATGATCAGCTGCCAGATGATCTGGAAGCGCTCATCGAGTTCGAGGTCTGTGTCGATGACTCCTACCCGCCCACCGTTCGCATCCCCGACATCGTTATCACGCGCAAGGCTGGCTCGGATAAACGCTTGGACGGCTCGGATGTACTGGTCGCGATCGAGGTGGTGTCACCCGGTTCCAGACGAACGGATACCGTCACCAAGCGATCGGAATACGCGGAGGCGGGGATCGGGCACTACTGGATCATCGAGCTCGGCCCGCCGGCAACACTTACGGCACTCCATCTAGCAGGCGATTTCGGCTACCAGGAATCACCATCGATCACCGGCAGATTCACGACGAGCGTTCCCGCCGCACTGCACCTCGACCTTGACGGCCTGGGAGATTGACATCTGCTGCGTCACGCGAGCAGCCCGCGGATATCGTCGGCGGTGATGGCCGAGCCGAAGGCATTGCCGTCGTCGATGACGCTGGCGAACAGCTTTGCCTTGCGGGCGTTGAGCGCCACGACCTTTTCCTCGATGGTGTCGCGGGCGATGAGCCTGTACACCATCACGTTGCGGCTCTGGCCGATGCGGTGGGTGCGGTCGATGGCTTGGGCCTCAGTGGCCGGGTTCCACCACGGATCGAGTAGGAAACAATAGTCGGCCTCGGTCAGGTTCAGCCCGAACCCACCGGCCTTGAGGCTGATCAGGAACACCGGCGCGGTTCCGTCCTTGAACCGTTGGATCACCGTGGCGCGGTTGCGGGTTCGCCCGTCAAGGTAGCAGTAGTCGATACCCTCGGTGTCGAGGCGGTCGCGGACTCGGCCGAGGAAGCGGGTGAACTGACTGAAGACCAGCGCGCGGTGGCCACCGTCGGCGACATCGCGCAGGTGCTCGGTGAGCACGTCGATCTTCGCGCTGGCCAACGCGTCGTGTGCGGGGTCCACGAGACCGGGGTGCAGCGCCATCTGTCGTAGCACGGTCAGCGATTTCAGGATGGTGAAGCGGTGCTTGTGCATGTCATCGAGCAGCCCGAGCACCTTTTGGCGCTCGCGGTGCAGCCGCTTGTCATAGAGCGTGCGATGCCGGACCGGCAGGTCGATGTCGAGGACCTGCTCCTGCTTGGCGGGCAGCTCGGTGGCGACGAGCTCCTTGGTGCGGCGCTTCACCAGCGGCTTGATTCGGCGGCGAAACAGCGCGAGAAGCTCCGGGTCGCCGGTCTTCTCGATCGGCTTGGCATAGAAGTCGGCGAACTTCGTCGGGCTGGGGAACAGCCCGGGCGCGGTGATCGACAGCAGTGACCACAGCTCCATGAGGTTGTTCTCCATCGGCGTGCCGGTGATGGCCAGCTTGAACGGCGCGGCCAGCTTGCGTGCGCAGTGGTAGGTCTTGGCGTGGCGGTTCTTCACGTACTGAGCTTCGTCCAGAATCAGCCCCGACCAAGGCCGGGCGGCGTGGGAGTCGAAGTCAAGCCGGAACAGGGTGTACGAGGTGACGACGACGTCGGCACCCGCGGCCAGCTCGTCGAGGTCGGCGCCGGCGCGCCGCAGGGTGTCGGTGACCGCGACCACCGACAGTCCGGGAGCGAACCGCGCGGCCTCGGCGGCCCAGTTCGCGACCACACTCGACGGGGCAACCACCAGGAACGGTGGCGTGCCCGAATTCTCTTCTCGGACACGGCAGATCAGCGCCAGCGACTGAACGGTCTTGCCGAGGCCCATGTCGTCGGCCAGGATCCCACCAAGCCCATAGGTGAACAATGTGGCCAGCCACCCGAAGCCGTCGGCCTGATACGGCCGCAGGTCCGCGGACAATCCGGCCGGAAGGGAAACCGGTTCCAGGCCCTGCAGGGCGCGCAGTCCGTCGACCTGGCGGCACCATTCGTCAGCCTGTCGCGTCACCACGCCGAGCTCGGCGAGTTCGTCGAACAATCCGACCTGGAAACGGCTGATCCGCGTCGGCCCTTCCTCGGCGTCGGTCAGCGCGCGGGCTTCTTCGATCAGTTGGCGCAGCTTCACAAGTTCAGGCTTGTCCAACGCGAAGTAGGCGCCGTCGGAAAGCAGCAGGTGCGATTGCCCGGACGCGAGCGCGGTGAACACCGTGACGAACGGAACCTGTTTGCCCTCAACGCTGATCGTGACACCCAGGTCGAACCAGTCGGTCTCACCGGGGACGGCATCAGTCGTCACCGAGACGACGAGGGAGCCGCCGGCCTCGCGGTAATCCGCGGGATCTCCGATGACCTCAAGCGCGATATCGGGATGCTCGACGAGCAGCGGCTGTAGCTCGGTGGCGAACCGCATCGTCTCTAGGTCGGACAGCCGCGTCGGCATGAGGGTGCCGTCGGTGGCGCGCAACCCGAAGCGCTCCAACGGGGCGTCGATGCTGGCTGCGAGCGTGTTCTCCGCGGCGACGTCGCGGTAGCCGGCATCGGTCATATTACCGACAGGTGCGCGAAACTCGTTGTCGCCCACGCGGTATGCCCACTCCCACGACAGCTCCAAGTCATGTTCGGCTTGGTAGGTGGCGCACAGCACCAATGCAGGCCCGGCGATCGCCGGTGGGGTGAACGACTCGTCCGACGAGGTGAACGCCGCGACGTGGCGCAGTCTCGGGTAGTACTCGGTGGCGAACCGGGCCGCCTCCTCCGCGGGTATCACCAGGGATTCGTCGCCGAGCGCCATGCGTTGCAGCGGCGCCGGCGCGGGCGATTCCAGGCGAGCCAGCCGCAACCCGCCGTCGGTGTACACCACGCCGTGACCCGACGATCCGATGAACGCCATTGGCCGTACTTCTACGCCGTCGACATGAAGCACGGGAGTGACTGCAAGACCACCGGATTCGTCGAGGCTGACGTCGAGGCACAGCAGCGCCGTGGCGTACCAAGGCACATCCTGTCGCGCACCGGCCTGCACCAGTCGCACGCCCACTCGTCGCGCCTCGTCGAGCAGCGGCCACAGTTGCGGCGAGTCGAACTGCAGCAGCGGGATCGTCTTCATGTCCCCGTACGAATAGTGGTAGTAGCCGGTCGAATTCGACGTGCGGTAGGTCGCGTAGAACTCCCGCACCAGCCGAACCTGAGCGTCCGGATAACCGTCGTGGCGCAACATGTCGACCTTGCTCCAGCTCAAGTTCCCCGCGACCCAGCCGCCCCGCTTGCCGGGGCGCACCAGCCGCGCATCAAGCGCAGGCGATTGGCCGGGTTGGGAAACGGTCAGCTCGATTGCCAGCGGCGTGGTGGACGCGTCGAACGAGGGATCCGCGGGAAGCAACGCATCCAGCGACTGCCGCCACAACGGAACGGCCGCGGGCGGCGGCTTGTGTTGGACGCCGGCCTTGGTCGTCCAGGAGGCCGCGATGACGATCGCCGCAACATGCTTGCAGTCCTCCTGCATCGGACAACTACACGACCCGCCGTCGACGGCCCACGCGTCACCACGATCCGGGAACAGCTGCACCGTTGTGGTGTACATACGACCCCGGTTGCCTCGAACGTTGCCGAGCAGGCTGCCCGCGTCGGGGTCCCACAGGCTGCGAATCACCCGGCCCTCGCGCGCGTAGACGACTCCGCGGCGATAGGTTTCGGCACCGAGCAGCGCGAGGGCACTTGACAGGTCGATTGACGGGAACACCATCGACTTCACGCCCGCACCGTATCGGCGGGGTCCGACGTGAAGCCTCAACCACGCCGCGCGACAGCCCAAACTGGTGCAGCTGAGGTTTGGGATTCTCGTGTGGCGATGACTTACACCCCAAAAGATCAGCCGGCCAGGTACTCCGACTCCAGCACGATGTCGGGCACCAGCGTCTGATACTCACCGTGGGCCTTGTGCTCCACGGTGTGGAAGAGCTTGCCCTGCTGTTGATTCATGTACTCGCGGTACTTCGGCGAGCCGGGGATCAGGATGTTGTCGGCCACCACGATCGAACCGCGATGCAGCCATCCGCGGTCAAGGATGCTCTGCAGGTCGGGCAGATAGGCCTTCTTGTCGTGATCGATGAACAACAAGTCCAATTTGCCTGGGGCGAAACCGTACTGGGTGGCCAAAGTGTCCAGCGTGCGGCCGCCGTCGCCAATGGTCCCGACGACGCAGGTGACTCGGTCGGCCACCCCGGCGTGCGCCCAGATGCGCCTGGCGATCTCGGCGTTGGCCTCAGCAAGTTCCACCGAGAACACCTTCGCGGTCGGTGCGGCCCGGGCGATGCGCAGCGAGCCGTAACCGCAGTAGGTGCCCAGTTCAAGCGCCAGCGCGGGATTCGCTTTACGCACCGCGGCGTCGAGCAGTTCGCCCTTCTCGTCGCCGACGTTGATCAGAAACGACTTCTCGTACGCGAACCTGTCGATGGTGGCGATGACGTCATCGATATCGCCCTCGCGGGCATTGGCGACGACGTAATCGGCCGCCGCGGCTTCGCGCCCGTCGCCGATCTGGCCCGTCTTGGTGATATTTCGGGCACCGAGCGCCAGCCGCAAAAACGACCACCGCAGCAGCGGCATCCGCTGTTTCCAGTTCATGCCGTTGAGGTTAGCGGTGCTCCCTCGCTGACGCGCCGTCGATACGAGGACGGTGACTCGCCGCAGAACTGGGCGAAGGCCCTGCTGAACGACCCGAGGCTGTCGAAACCCACTGCGGTGGCGGTCTTTTGAACGGACTGGCCGGGTGAGGCGAGCAGTGCCATCGCACGCAGCATGCGAGCGTGCAGCAGATACGTCCGCCAGGACAAGCCGAGCTTGAGCTGGAATTGCCGGCGCAACGTCCGCTCCGAGACCGCGACGGCGCGGCTGACCTCCTCGGCGGTCACCGAATCCAGATGCGCTTTGGTGTAGGCCATGGCGGCGGCCACCACCGGGTCGTCCGACGTCGGCAAGCTCAGCGGTGCCTCGCGGTCCAGCGCGTCGGACACCAGGTGCCCCAGGGTGCGGAAGAACGCGTCGGAGACCTCGTCGCTGTCCGCGCGGTCGATGGACCAGCGCAACGCGTAGAGCATCATTTCGCGCAGCAGCGGCGAGACCGCGAGGATCCGGGCACGGTCACCGGAGTACGGAATGAGTTGTGGATCGAACATCACCGCGACGACCTGAACGGGCGGCACCATCGTCGCCTGGTGTTCGAGCCCGACCGGCAGCCACACCGCCTGTTGTGGCGGAAGCATATAGTGCGCTGACGCCGTCTCGACCTCGACGACGCCGCCGACGGCGTACTGAATCTGGTGCATGTCGTGGGAGTGCCAGCCCGTCACCAGGTGGTCGCCCTCGTACAGGTGACTGCCGGCCAGAGCGCGCCCGCCGCGGCGCAACTCCACCCGCCCGATTCTGGCCGATTCGGCTAAGCCTTTGGCCGAACGCGCAGAGACGGTCATAGCGCTAGACGGTACTACTTGGGTATGAACGTCAACGACCTGATCCTGGTGAGCATCGACGACCACGTCGTGGAACCGCCCGACATGTTCCTGCGCCACGTTCCGGACAAATACAAGGACGAGGCCCCGATCGTGGTCACCGACGAAAAGGGCGTCGACCAGTGGATGTACCAGGGCCGCCCGCAGGGCGTCAGCGGCTTGAACGCCGTGGTGTCGTGGCCGCCCGAGGAGTGGGGCCGCGACCCGGCCGGGTTCGCCGAGATGCGGCCCGGGGTGTACGACGTCCACGAGCGCGTCCGCGATATGAACCGCAACGGCATTTTGGCCTCGATGTGCTTCCCGACGTTCACCGGATTCTCGGCGCGCCACCTCAACATGCATCGCGAGCATGTGACGTTGGTGATGGTGTCGGCGTACAACGACTGGCACATCGACGAGTGGGCGGGCTCGTATCCGGGCCGCTTCATCCCGATCGCGGTGCTGCCGACGTGGAACCCCGAAGCAATGTGCGCCGAGATCCGTCGCGTCGCCGCCAAGGGCTGCCGCGCCGTGACGATGCCGGAGCTGCCGCACCTCGAAGGGCTGCCCAGCTATCACGACGAGGACTACTGGGGGCCGGTGTTCCGCACGCTGTCGGAGGAGAACGTGGTGATGTGCCTGCACATCGGCACCGGCTTCGGCGCGATCAGCATGGCGCCCAACGCACCCATCGACAACCTGATCATCCTGGCCACCCAGGTGTCGGCGATGTGCGCACAGGATCTGCTGTGGGGGCCGGCGATGCGCAACTATCCCGACCTGAAGTTCGCGTTCTCCGAGGGCGGCATCGGCTGGATCCCGTTCTATCTGGACCGCAGCGACCGGCACTACACCAACCAGAAGTGGCTGCGCCGCGACTTCGGCGACAAGCTGCCCAGCGAGGTGTTCCGCGAGCACTCGCTGGCGTGCTACGTCACCGACAAGACATCGCTGAAGCTGCGCCACGAGATCGGCATCGACAACATCGCGTGGGAGTGCGACTACCCGCATTCGGACTGCTTCTGGCCCGACGCGCCCGAGCAGGTGCTGGCCGAGCTCGAAGCCGCAGGCGCCGACGACTCCGACATCAACAAGATCACGTGGGAGAACTCCTGCCGGTTCTTCAGCTGGGACCCGTTCACATGGACGCCGCGGGAGCAGGCCAACGTGGGCGCGCTGCGGGCCAAGGCGACCGACGTCGACGTGTCGATCCGGCCGCGGGCGGAGTGGGCACGGCTCTACGAACAGAAGCAGCTCGCCAAGGCGTGAGCCTGCCGGCGCCGCCATCTCGAATCGAAAGCGAGGTTGCCCGCGGGTCTGCCCATTCCGGTCCTGCCACGACGTTAAACTTGCCCGGATGTTCGCGAAGCCAGTCGGTTACCTGACCAGCGGTGGTCGGGTATGAGTGACGACGGCGGAGGCGGTGCCGAACTCGGCCTGACCGGCCGCCCGCCGCGAACCATTCCCGAACCCAAGCCCAAGACCGCCCATGGTCCGGCGAAGGTCATCGCGATGTGCAACCAGAAGGGCGGCGTCGGCAAGACCACGTCGACCATCAACCTCGGTGCCAGCCTCGCCGAGTACGGCCGGCGGGTGCTGCTGGTCGACCTCGACCCGCAGGGCGCGCTGTCGGCGGGGCTCGGCGTGCCGCACTACGAACTCGACCACACCATCCACAACCTGCTGGTCGAGCCGCGGGTGTCGATCGATGACGTGCTGATCCGCACCCGGGTCAAGCACATGGACCTAGTGCCGTCCAACATCGATCTGTCCGCCGCGGAGATCCAGCTGGTCAACGAGGTGGGTCGCGAGCAGTCGCTGGCCCGCGCCCTGTATCCGGTGCTGGACCAGTACGACTACGTGCTGATCGACTGCCAGCCGTCGCTGGGTCTGCTCACGGTCAACGGGCTGGCATGCAGCGACGGCGTGATCATCCCGACCGAATGCGAGTACTTCTCGCTGCGCGGCCTGGCCCTGCTGACCGACACCGTCGACAAGGTGCACGACCGGCTCAACCCCAAGCTGTCCATCAGCGGCATCCTGATCACCCGCTACGACCCGCGCACCGTCAACTCCCGCGAGGTGATGGCGCGGGTCCTCGAGCGGTTCGGCGACTTGGTGTTCGACACCGTCATCACCCGCACCGTGCGTTTCCCCGAGACCAGCGTCGCCGGCGAGCCGATCACCACATGGGCGCCGAAATCCGGTGGCGCCGAGGCATATCGGTCGTTGGCTCGCGAGGTCATCGACCGGTTCGGCGCGTGAACGAGGTTACGGCCGCCGAGACTCCGCAGGCAGGGTTCCAGGTCCGGCTGAGCAATTTCGAGGGGCCCTTCGATCTGCTGCTGCAGCTGATCTTCGCGCACCGCCTCGACGTCACCGAGGTGGCGCTGCATCAGGTCACCGACGACTTCATCGCCTACACCAAGGAAATCGGGCCGCAGCTTGAACTCGACGAGACGACCGCGTTCCTCGTCATCGCCGCCACGCTGCTGGACCTCAAGGCGGCCCGGTTGCTGCCGGCCGGGGAGGTGCACGACGAAGAGGACCTGGCGCTGCTCGAAGTGCGCGATCTGCTGTTCGCCCGGCTGCTGCAGTACCGGGCGTTCAAGCACGTCGCGGAGATGTTCGCCGAACTGGAAGCCGCGGCGCTGCGCAGCTATCCGCGGGCGGTGACACTCGAGGACCGCTACGCCGAACTGCTGCCCGAGGTGATGCTGGGCGTCGACGCCGACACGTTCGCCCAGATCGCGGCCGCCGCGTTCACTCCGCGCCCGGTGCCGACGGTGGCGACCGAGCACCTGCATGCGCCGATGGTGTCGGTGCCCGAACAGGCCGAGAAGCTGCTGTCGCTGCTGGAACGCCGCGGCGCGGGGCAGTGGGCGACGTTCTCCGAGCTGGTGGCCGACTGCGACGGGGCGATCGAGATCGTCGGGCGCTTCCTGGCGCTGCTCGAGCTGTATCGGGCCCGGGCGGTAGCATTCGACCAATCAGAACCGCTTGGTGTGCTCCAGGTTTCGTGGACCGGAGATTTGCCAACCAACGAACAACTGGCAACCGCTGAGACGGTGGAAGTAGACGGTGATGACTGACGAAGTCCCGACGGATCTCGATCTGGGTATCGATGTCGCGACGGCGCCGGAGCTGGAGGATTCCGAACTCGGCGCCGTGCTGGAGGCACTGCTGCTGGTGGTCGACACCCCGGTGACGGTGGAGGCGCTGGCGGTCGCGACCGAACAGCCCGCGTATCGGGTGGCCGCGAAGCTGCGGCTGATGGCGGAGGAACTCGCGGCCCGCGACAGCGGTATCGACCTGCGCGAGGCCGGCGGCGGCTGGCGGATGTACACCCGCGCCCGCTACGCGCCCTACGTCGAGCGGCTGCTGCTCGACGGGGCCCGCTCCAAGCTCACCCGGGCCGCGTTGGAGACGTTGGCGGTGGTTGCCTACCGGCAGCCGGTGACGCGGGCCCGGGTCAGCGCGGTGCGTGGCGTGAATGTGGATGCGGTGATGCGAACATTGTTGGCGCGCGGGCTGATCACCGAAGCCGGCACCGATCCCGACACCGGCGCGGTGACGTTCGCGACGACCGAGCTGTTCCTCGAGCGGTTGGGGCTGTCGTCACTGGCCGATCTGCCCGACATCGCCCCGCTGCTGCCCGATGTCGACGTGATCGACGATCTGAGCGAATCCCTCGGAGACGAACCACGTTTCGTCAAGCTCAGCGGCAAGCCTGCCGATGAGGGATCACTGTCGTTCGACGTGGACCAGTCTGATGACTGACGCCGAGGGCGTGCGCTTACAGAAAGTGTTGTCGCAGGCCGGAGTTGCTTCACGTCGCGTGGCCGAGAAGATGATTCTCGACGGACGCGTCGAGGTCGACGATCGCGTGGTGACCGAGCTGGGCACCCGCGTCGATCCGACGGTTTCGGTGATCCGCGTCGACGGGGCCCGGGTCACGGTCGACGACACCCTGGTGCACCTGGCGATCAACAAGCCCCGCGGTATGCACTCGACGATGTCGGACGACCGGGGACGGCCCTGCATCGGTGACCTGGTGGAGCATCGGGTTCGCGGCAACAAGAAGCTCTTTCACGTCGGGCGCCTCGATGCCGATACGGAAGGGCTGATGCTGTTGACCAACGACGGCGAGTTGGCGCACCGGCTCATGCATCCGTCCTTCGAGGTGCCCAAGACGTATGTGGCGACGGTGCTCGGCGCGGTGCCGCGCGGGTTGGGGCGCAAGCTGCGCAGCGGCATCGAATTGGACGACGGCCCAGCACATGTCGATGATTTCGCGGTGGTGGACACGGTTCCGGGTAAGACGCTGGTGCGGGTCACACTGCATGAGGGACGCAAACGCATCGTGCGGCGGTTGTTGGCGGCCGTCGGCTATCCGGTGCAGGAGTTGGTGCGCACCGACATCGGCGCGGTGTCGCTGGGGGATCAGCGGCCGGGCAGCATCCGGGTGCTGACCCGTAAGGAAATCGGCGAACTCTACAAGGCGGTGGGTCTGTGACCAGATCGCTGGTCGTCGCGGTCGACGGTCCGGCCGGAACCGGGAAGTCTTCGGTATCAAGGGGATTGGCAAGGGCGCTCGGTGCGCGCTACCTGGACACCGGCGCGATGTACCGGATCGTCACGTTGGCCGTGCTGCGCGCCGGCGTCGACATTTCCGACACGCTTGCAATCGAAACCGTCGCCGCGGATGTCCCCTTGTCGGTGGGCTATGACCCCGACGAGGACCGCGCTTACCTTGACGCCGAAGATGTTTCGGGTGAGATCCGCGGCGACGAGGTGACCAAGGCGGTCTCAGCGGTGTCGGCCGTGCCGGCCGTGCGAGCGCGATTGGTTGGCCTGCAGCGCGAGTTGGCTTCGGGCCCAGGCAGTGTCGTGGTGGAAGGCCGCGACATCGGCACGGTCGTGCTGCCCGACGCCGACGTGAAGATCTTCCTGACGGCGTCCGCGGAGGAGCGGGCGCGACGGCGCAACGAGCAGAACGTCGCTGCGGGTCTGGGCGACGATTACGAGGCAGTGCTGGCCGATGTCCGCCGCCGCGACCATCTGGATTCGACGCGGGCGGTGTCGCCGTTGCGGGCCGCCGACGATGCGCTGATCGTCGACACCAGCGATATGACCGAGGCCCAAGTGATCGCACATCTGCAGGCGCTCGTCCAACAGAAGGCCGGGGCGGCGCGATGAGTGACGGCACCTGGGTGGACGAAAGCGACTGGGAGCTTGGCGCGGAAGAGGTCGCCGAGGCGATCGAGGAGGCCGCGCCACCGCCGGTGGTCGCGGTCGTCGGCCGGCCCAACGTCGGCAAATCGACGCTGGTGAACCGGATCCTGGGCCGTCGCGAGGCCGTGGTGCAGGACGTTCCCGGCGTGACCCGCGACCGGGTGTCCTATGACGCGCTGTGGAGCGGACGACGGTTCGTCGTGCAGGACACCGGCGGCTGGGAGCCCGACGCCAAGGGTCTGCAGCAGCTGGTGGCCGAGCAGGCGTCGGTGGCGATGCGCACCGCCGATGCGATCATTTTCGTGGTCGACGCCGTTGTCGGCGCCACCACCGCCGACGAGGCGGCGGCTCGGTTGCTGCAGCGGTCCGGTAAGCCAGTGTTCTTGGCCGCCAACAAGGTTGACAACGAGCGGGGCGAGGCCGACGCCGCCGCGCTGTGGTCGTTGGGGCTGGGGGAGCCGCATCCGATCAGCGCGATGCACGGCCGCGGAGTGGCCGATCTGCTGGACGAGGTCATCGAATCACTGCCCGCCGTCTCCGAACTGGCGTCGGGTGGTGGCGGCCCGCGGCGGGTGGCGCTGGTGGGCAAGCCCAACGTCGGCAAGAGCTCGCTTTTGAACCGGCTGGCGGGCGACCAACGATCGGTGGTGCACGACGTGGCGGGCACCACCGTCGACCCGGTCGACTCGCTGATCGAATTGGGCGGCAAGACTTGGCGTTTCGTCGACACTGCGGGGCTGCGACGTAAGGTCGGGCAAGTCAGCGGGCATGAGTTCTATGCGTCGGTGCGCACCCACGGCGCCATCGACGCCGCCGAAGTCGTCATCGTGCTGATCGACGCGTCGCAGCCGCTGACCGAGCAGGACCTGCGGATCCTTTCGATGGTGATCGAGGCTGGCCGGGCGCTTGTGCTGGCGTTCAACAAGTGGGACCTGGTCGACGAGGACCGGCGCTATCAGCTTGACCGCGAGATCGACCGCGAACTGGTGCAGGTGCAGTGGGCGCCACGGGTGAACATCTCGGCGATGACCGGCCGGGCGGTGCAGAAGCTGGTGCCGGCGCTGGAGAAGTCGCTGGAGTCGTGGGACACCAGGGTGCCGACGGGCCGGCTGAACACCTTCTTCAAGGAAATCGTCGCGGCGACCCCGCCGCCGGTGCGGGGCGGTAAGCAGTCGCGCATCCTGTTCGCGACCCAGGCCACCGCGCGGCCGCCGACCTTCGTGCTGTTCACCAGTGGCTTCCTGGAGGCGGGCTATCGCCGGTTCCTGGAGCGGCGGCTGCGCGAGACGTTCGGCTTCGAGGGCAGCCCGATTCGGATCAACGTGCGGGTGCGCGAGAAGCGGGGCGCTCGATCGCGCCGGTGACTTCGGCGCGCGCAGTTGCGCTCACCGCGACCCAGCGCGCCGAAATCGCTCGACTAGCGTTGCCGGAGTGCCTGTTGTCGACATGATCTTGATTGCGCTGGCCGGTGTCGGCGCCGGCGCGATCAATGCCCTCGTCGGGTCGGGCACGTTGATCACCTTCCCGACGCTCGTCGCGCTCGGCTATCCGCCGGTGACCTCGACGATGTCCAACGCGGTGGGCCTCGTCGCGGGCGGGGTGTCCGGGACCTGGGGATACCGCCGCGAGCTTCGCGGGCAATGGAACCGCCTGGCCTGGCAGATCCCGGCGTCCTTCGTGGGCGCGGGAGTGGGGGCGTGGCTGCTGTTGCATCTGCCCGAGCGGGTGTTCGAGCAGGTGGTGCCGGTGCTGCTGATCGCGGCGCTGATCCTCGTGGTGATCGGCCCGCGGATCCAGGCGTGGGCGCGGCGACGGGCCGAGGAGGCCGGCCGCTCCGCCGACCACGTCTCACCACGGCGGATGACCGCGTTGGTGGCCGCAACCTTCGGCATCGGGGCCTACGGCGGCTACTTCACCGCCGCACAGGGAATCCTGCTGATGGGCGCGATGGGCGCGCTGCTGCCGGAGTCGGTGCAGCGGATGAACGCCGCCAAGAACCTGCTGTCGCTGATCGTGAACATCGTTGCGGCACTGGCGTTCACCGTGGTCGCGTTCGACCGGATCAGCTGGGCCGCCGCGGGGTTGATCGCGGCGGGTTCCCTGCTCGGCGGATTCCTGGGCGCCCACTATGGCCGCCGACTCTCGCCCAACGTGCTGCGGGCGGTCATCGTCGTCGTCGGCCTGATCGGGCTGTACCGACTGCTCGCAATCTGATTCCTTCGGGTAACATTGCGAAGTCTGTCTATCGACTATGGGAGGGAGGCGACCGGTGGCCGAACACGCGTTCCGCACCGCACCGTCGGCCCTCTGGGCGCTGGAGCCGTTCTGGCCGTCGCGCCGCCTCATTGCTTTCGACGAGTGGTGTCGCGCGGGCATCTGATCCCGGCCATCAGTCCGTCCGGTCGCAGTGCGACCGCTGATCGAAAGCAGCTGAACCTGTGCGTTCGCTTCTGATTTTCACGCTCGTCGGTGCCGGAGCGCAGCTCGTCGACGGTGCGTTGGGTATGGCGTTCGGCGTGACCGCGTCGACGCTGCTGGTGCTCAGCGGCCTCGGTGCCGCGCAAGCCAGCGCGGCCGTCCACCTCGCGGAGGTCGGCACCACGCTGGCCTCCGGGGTATCGCACTGGCGGTTCAAGAACCTCGACTGGTCCATCGTCCTCAAATTGGGCGTGCCCGGCGCGATCGGCGCGTTCCTGGGCGCGACGGTGCTGTCGTCGCTGTCGACCAAGGATGCGGCCCCGCTCATGGCGGGCATCCTCGTGGTCATCGGCGCCTACGTGCTGTTGCGGTTCTCGCTGCGCACGCCGCCGGCGTTCCGCGCGGGCGTCACGCCGCACACCGCGAAGTTCCTGACCCCGCTGGGCCTGTTCGGCGGGTTCATCGACGCCTCCGGCGGCGGGGGTTGGGGTCCGGTGACGACGAGCACGCTGTTGTCGCGGGGCAAGGCCGCGCCGCGCACGGTGATCGGCTCGGTGAGCGCCTCGGAGTTCTTGGTGGCTGCGTCGGCGTCGCTGGGCTTCCTCGTCGGCTTGCGCGAGGACTTCATCAACAACATGCCGGTCGTGCTCGGCCTGGCGGCGGGCGGCATCCTCGTCGCGCCGTTCGCGGCGTGGTTGGTGAGCCGGGTGTGTGCCGCACTGCTGGGCACCGCGGTGGGCGGTGTCATCGTGCTGACCAACAGTCAGAAGCTGGTGCACTACTTCGGGATCACGGGGCCGTGGTCGGCGGCGATCTACGCGGCGATTGTGGCGGTGTGGGCGTCGCTGGTGCTCTACGCCTGGCGGGTGTCCCGGGCGCCGGAGTTCATCCCCGAGGAACTCGAGGCCGACGTGTCCGCCGAGACGGTGGAGGATCGCGAACTGGCCGGGGGACCGGATACGTCCGCGCGCTGACGCGCCGCGGTGTTGGTTGTGCCTAGCTCGTCCATCTTAGCGGCCGGTCAAGGACATCCCGAGGGAGACGGTACGCGGCATACGCGGACAGCTGGATCGCCGTCAAGCCACCGACGGCTGCCACCGGGATCAGGTAGTAGTTGAAGTCGCCGTCGATGATGAAGAAGTTATCGATCTCATCCGGGTCGTACGTGGTGCGCTGCTTACCGGTATTGGAGATCCACACCGTCCACGACGTCCCTTGCTTCACTGTTGTCGTCTTTACCTGCACGCGCGTAGCCGACTTCCCCATCCAGACGAGGAGGTCGTAGCGGCATGGCTCGAGCGGCCAGGAGACGGAATGACCGCAGAGCTCAAACCACGCCGCAGCGATGAGCGAGCCAGCCTGGGCCAGATTGGCCAGTTGTGGAGACATTAATCCGGTGGCGGCTGGGGCTTTCGGGGGGATGCGAGGTGTTTAGTGTCGAGGCCGAGCCCGAGTGTCTCCGCAACCTGTGCCCAACTTGTGGCCGAGGCAATCGCGGCGGCGAGCAGCTGGTCCGTCCAGCGTCGCTGGCCGGTGAAGTGGCTGTAGTCGAGTCCTAGTCGATCGGCATGCAGGCGAACCGAGCGCATCGCAGCCGCAGATGTGGCAGAGAGGCCCAGTGCCCGGAGCACGCCCCGCCACGAGCGGGAAGCCAGTATGGGGTCGAGTAACTGCGCATCCGAATAGCGCCTAATGAGACGACACTACCGTAACGCGCTCCCACGACGCGCCACCAAAATCGGTCGGGCTGACAGGATTTGAACCTGCGACCCCTACACCCCCAGTGTAGTGCGCTACCAAACTGCGCCACAGCCCGCGGATCCGTCGGAACAGATCGACGGACGCGATGGAACGATACCTCAAGCCTCCTGCCCGGCTCGAAACCATCCCGGAAACGGCGTACCCCGGTGCTGTTAGGAACCTCCGCAAGTCCCACGCAAAGCGCTGATGAACTCGCGCCACCCCTCACCGCCAAGCAAGAACACGGCCGGTGCGTCTCTGGAATTTGCCGGGGACCCAGTAGCCGTCGGCCTGGGATCTCGATCCACGTACAGTCGCCAAACCTCGCCCGCTGTGAGGAGCAGCCCATGTCCGTCGGATACCGAGTGGTGGCACGGCTCGCCTACTTGGCGGCACCGACACGTCCGGGTCGCGGCGTGCCCCGGGAGCCTCCGAACGACCGTCGGGTGCGACGACGACTTCATACCTGACGTTGGCGAGAAACTCGTTACAGTCACAGACTGACCCAAAGGCGGGGTGATTCAACGGAATCGGTTTTCCGATTCGACGGGTGTCCTGCCAGCTTTCGGCTGCCGTTGACTGAAGACGACGTGCTTCGCTAGATCGCAAACTATTGGGGTTGGTGGGCTCAGTTGTGCCAGCGCTCGCCAAGCGCCTTGGCCGCTGTCGACACCTTCATCACCAGACGACGCTCGCGATTCCTCACCGGGATGAAGTGGTAGTGCTCGTAAAGCGACTTCGCCTCGTCATCTATCGCGTCGACAACGATCAGTCGACCGCCGCCGATCTCCGATGCGGCGACGGCTTTCCCGAGTGCATCCAGGAGTAGCTGCTCGCCGTAACCCTGACCGTGTAGCGCCGAATCGATTGCCAGACGGGCGATCAAGTATCCGGGTATGCGCGAATACCCGCCGGCCATGGACCCTGATATGCCGTCATCTTTGCGCACGACCTCGGTCGGACAGATGGCGAAGTAGGCGCAGACCTTGTGCTCCCCGAGTGGCGTCCAGACGTACACATGCGCTATTCCGCTGCTGTCAGCGCGTCTCGCGTGCTCGACCAGCCAGGCATTCACCGGCTCTTTACCGCAGTCGAATCCTTTGAGCGTGTGGTCGTCGTTCAGTCGCGCCGATTCGAACATCGGTCAACGCCGCTTGTATACCGCGGGCTTACGCGCGGCTGCCGCCAGGCGGGGCGCGGCGTCGGCGACCTCCAGCGAGGACATCAGCTTGTCGAACTGTTCGGGCTCCATCACCGTCATCAGATTCTGGCGCAGGATGTCTTCGGCGCGTTGCATCGCAGCCTTGCGAACAAATTCCGAAGTCGGCTCCTGCACAATATTCGCGGCTTGCTGGATGCGGTCCAGCGTCGCTTCCTCCGCGCGCAGCTCGATGCGTTTGGTTTTGGCTGCCACGATGACGCCTCCTTGCCCTATGGATCCGAGTGTACGGCGAATGTACGTACAGATCCAGGCTCCGAACGCGACGCCTACATCAAGTAGGTTTCGCGTCCCGTCGGGTAGCCGCCGCCCTCCGTGGCGATGTGCACGTGGTCGTAGTGGTTGGCGGTGTCTGAACCACGGCTACTCATCGGCCTGCGCGAGCCGTTGTGCGAATACAGCACCTGCCGCCAGATCACGTGGTTCACGCCGAGGCGATCCGCATGGGCGAGCACATACTCGACGACCTGGTCGCCGAGCGCTTTGCCCTCGGGGGTGCTGTAGTGCGGGATCATCACGTCGATCGCCAACCCGTGGGGATGCCACTTCAACGAGTCCGATCGCACCCCGCCGATGGTGAGGATGTCGGGGAACCTCGCGCTGACCGCCCGGGCCGCCAAGATCGTCTTGACCTGTAGCCCGTTCTCCGGCGCGACGCCGACTGGCAACGGATGCGGGGCCGGGGGAGGCGGAGGCGCGGCTGGCGACGCAGGCACGGCTGGTGCGGCAGGTGCGGCGGGCGCCGCGGCGTTGACCTCAGGAGAAGCCGGCGCGGTGCCACCGCTCTGCGGAAGCGCATCGGCGCCGACGACGAGAAGCATGGCGGCTGGCACGACGAGCGCAGAAATGGCCGCCGAGCGACGGCGCCGGCCGCTGGCTAGCAGTTCTGTACTCACGGAATCCGCACCCTACCGGCGAGCTAGCAAAGTTCGCCAACACGTCGTCGTCCGTCGTTGGACGCCTGAAGTCAAGCCAGCACGAGTCCGTCAACCATAAGTTGACATAGGGCAGCGGTGATCGCGACCGCGGACGCCATTAGTGGGAACCGGTAAAAGCGCAGTTCAAGGACACCATTAGTGCGCGCGAAGTCCAGTCATGTAGCGCTGGAGTCGATTCTCACACAGTGACGCAGCCCTCGCCATCCGAAGTGACCTACACCCCCGCTGGCGAAATGTATGCCGTTCGCCACATCGCAGCAAACATCGATAAAGCGGTGACGCCTGTGGCGGTCAGTTATCCGGCATCGGGCGCATCGACCCGATGAAGTACGTCTCTTTTCCCGTGGGGTACCCGCCGCCGTTCGTGGCGATGTGAACGTGGTCGTAGTGATTGGCGGTTTCGTTGCCGTAGTCCGCCGTCCAGCTCGGCGCGCCGATGCCCGGGTAGAAGCCCTGCCGCCAGATCACATGGATCACACCCCACCGCTTGGCATTCGCCAGCGCCAAGCCGGCGATCTGGTTGCCCAGCTCGATCCCTGCTTCGGTGTTGTGATTCGGGATCATCACGTCGATCGCCAACCCGTTGGGATGCCACGGCAAGGGATCCTGACGATGCCCGCCGATGGTGGTGATCTCGGGGAACATCACGCTGATGGCGCGAGCCGCCCAGATGGTTTTGACTTGCAGCCCTTCCTCGGGCGCGACGCCGGGGGGCAGCGCGAAGGGGACGTCACGGGCAGCGACGGGCGCGCTCGCCGCCAACAACTCGGCCTCTGCGGGACTGGCGATCTTCGGGGCGGGCGCCGGGGAAGGTTGCGCGCTCGGCGGCTTTTCCGCCGCGTTCTCGGCACAGCAGCGGGCGTCGTTGCCCTGGGCATGCAGTGCGGCGGCGGCGACGACGACCGACGCCAGAAACGCCAACCAGCGGCCGCGGCCGTTGGCTAACAGGTTTCTGCCCACGAAAGCACCTTACTGTCGTGTCCTGCCAGGTATGGCAACTTTTCGACCGTCCTTTTCAGATCGCTGCGGCCGCAGGTATGGAAGGTTAGCGCGCGATACGGGTAGTCCTACTCATCCGCCCCGGGCCGTGTCCCCGGCATTCTTGACGCATGCCGCTCAGCACGCCGATGACCCACCCGGACAAGGTCGCCGCAGACACCCCGCCCGGGCGCGATCGCGCCGTCGACGTCGCCCGCCTCGCCGCCCTGCTGGTGGTGATGTTCGGGCATTGCGCTCTGCTGCTCGCCACCATCGACGCCGGCGGCGTGCGGATCGCCAACCTGCTCGGCGAACTGCCCGCGATCACCCCGATCACCTGGGTCGTTCAGGTCATGCCGCTGTTCTTCGTCGCCGGCGGCGCCGCGGGCGCATACGGCTGGCGCGCCGATACCTCATGGGGCACTTGGTTATTCACCCGGGCGCAGCGACTGTGCAGGCCCGTGTTCTGGTATCTCGCGGCGTGGTCTATGGCCATTCTCATCACACGCGCGGTTCTCGGACCCGCTTCCGCGCTGGCCCTCGGGCGCGAATGCGTTGCGCTGCTGTGGTTCCTCGGGGTGTACCTCGTGGTACTCGCGTTCGTGCCCGTGCTCACCCGGCTCGGCACCGGTAGCGCGGTCGCCGTCGTCGTCGCCGCCCTTCTGGCAACCACCGCAGCCGTCGACGCCATCCGGTTCGCGGCGGGCACGCCCATGTCCGGGGTCGCCAACTTCCTGATCGTCTGGCTCATTCCGGTGGTCATCGGGGTGGCCTACGCACGACGGCTGATCAATCCGCGGGTGGCTCTCGCCGTCGCCGCCGTCGCGCTTTCCGCTCAAACGGTGCTCGCCGTGGCGGGTGTATACGAGGTGTCCTTGGTCGTCACGGGCACCGAGCGGATGTCCAATGTGTCTCCGCCGACGCTGTTGCTCGCGCTGCAGTGCACCTGGATGTCCTTGCTGTTCGCGGCGGCCGCGGGTGCGATCCGGCGGTGGGCCGCCCGCCCGCGAGTGTGGTATATCGTCGCAGTCGGCAACGCCGGAGCAATGACGCTGTACCTCTGGCACATCGCGGCGATCGCCGTTGCCGCGTTCTGCTTACACGCCGTCGGCCTCGACGCGTACGACGTTCACGCACAGGACTTTTGGGCTCTGCTCGCGCTGCGGGCGGTCGTGTTCGCAGTCGTCATGGCCGCGATGTTCCGACTGCTCTCACCGCTGGAGCATCGGCGGCTGCCCTGGTGGGACGCACCCACTTCGGCGGTCGGCGCGCGCTCGACCGCGGCCGGTGTGCTGGTCTGCCTCGCCGGCATTGCGCTGGTGCTGCTGGCCAAGAACGGGCTGGCCGATGCCGCGGGGTGGACGACGCTCGGTTGCTTTGTCGCCGCGGCCGCGACCGCGCGCATAGCTGCGAAAGCTGGCTCTCACTGAGGATGCGTCGCCAGCCAGTCGGCGACGGGGATGGGTGTGGTTGCGACGTAACCGATCGGGAGCAACACATCGCCAGAAGTGGTGTGGTAGTAGACATCCCATCGGTAATACCCGGTGAACGCCGCCGGGTCGGCCGCCAGCACGTCGGCGTAGGCCTTGATCGCCTCGACGTAGAGGTCGGAGTTGTTGTAGCGGAAGAGTGCGTGGTCGCGGTTGCCGGCGAAGTCACTGGCGGCGAGATAGCGACCGGCCGCCATGATGCTGTCGTGCGGCGAGAAGATGTCGCCGCCGTCGCCGTAAGCCGCGAACGTCGACGGCAAAAACTGCATCGGGCCCTGCGCGCCGGCCGAACTCAGACCGACAATGCGGCCGAAGCGGCTTTCGATGAAGTTGATCGCCGCCAGGTAATTCCAGCCGACGCCGGTCGCGGCCTCGGCTTTGCGGTAGTAGCCAAGGAGTTCGTCGGGCGGTGCGGGCGGATCAATTCGCCACGCCGGCAACGTGTCTCGCGGTTCGCTGCGGACCAGCGCGTCGAGCTGTCGGCGCGCGTCAATGTTGCGCCCGTAGACATAGGTGAGCGACGGCGGGATCCGCTTGCGGGCAATAGCATCCCAGTCGGGATGCCGGGCGAGTTCGCGGTAGGCCACCTGCTGACGGCGCGCCGCAGCCACCAGCGCCGCCTCCGATGACGACTGGTCGCGCAGCACCTGCGCGTCGGCGACAAGATCGTCGGCCACCTGCGCGGGATCTGGCGCCAGCCGTGGCTGCGCGGGCGGAACCGTAGTCGCGGCCGGTGACGGCATCGCGGTCGGGCTTGGGCTCGACACCGAGGACGACGTGGTGGTCGACGGGGTCGCAGATCGGGTCGACTCCGAGCAAGCCAGGAGCGCGTACGTCATGAGGACGACGAGCAGCGCCGCGTTCACTCGCATCGCGTTAAATCCTGCTCGCCGCAAAGGCGGCCGCCTGGTTGACCATTCCCGTCTGCACATACGCATTGTGCGCGCGCATATCCCACCCGCCCTCGAAGCAGATCGGGTCGTTGGGCACACACAACTCGATGGTCTTGGCTACGTAGAGCGGACCGATCGACGGCAGTGGTCCGGGAGACAGTGAATCCGCGAAAGCTGTTCTCGGACCACCGAATACCGCGGCCGCCGCGACGTGATCGGCGACCTGCGGCGGCATCGCCGTCGTCGCCAGGTCGATCACGGCCGCCCCTTGCGAGAAGCCGCCCAGAACCATCTTGGTCGTCGGGCATTGTGCGGCCATCGCCTGGACACGCGCGATCGTATCGTCGCGGCCCGCGGCCGAGCTCCTGACAAAATCGTTGGTCGCCGGGTAGTTGACCGCGTACACCCCGACCGAACGCCCACCCAGCTGCGAGCGCAGCGAGTCGACGAACGCCTGCCCGACCCCGCCGACACCGGGCGGCTCCGTCGTTCCGCGCGCGAAGACCACCTCAACATCCGGGCATGGCGCCGCGACTGCCGTCGGAACCCCGATCAAGCCACCGGCGGCTATCACGGCGGCGATCACAATCCGTGCGCTCTGTGATCCCATGCTGTTATGTCGCACAACGAACCACAGATGTGACTACACGGGCACCCACGCGGCACCCACCCAGATGCCCCACTGCCGATGACCGGGGTCCCAGACCGGCTGCATATCCGGATTCGCCCACGCCGGCTTGGGCGGTGGCGGTGGGAGGTTGGGCGGCGCCCACGGCGGTGCCCAGGGCGGGGGTTGGGTGAACCACGCCGGCGGTGGCGGCGGCCGCCCGGTGGTCGCCGGCGGCGGAGGTGGCGGCGGCCGGCACTCATTGGTCGCCGGATTCCACACCCACAGCACCTGGCACGGGTTCGAGCCGGCCTGCGGCGTCGCGATCAACGCAATGGGCGCCAGGGCCAACGCGATCAAACCCGCCAGACGGCCAATGAACCTTCGGGTCACGAACACAAGTCCACCATGGACGACGCGCCTGTGGGTGTAGTTCGGCGCTACGCCGCACCGATCGCCGCGCGGATCTGGTCGACGAGGTTCTCCAGATGCTTGTGATGCGACCCTTTCCAGTAGACGCGCCCGCAGTCGCAGCACTGCCGGAACGCGTCGTGGTAGCGGCGGGTCAGTGGTTCCAATCGATCGACGACGTCCTCCTTGGCGACATCGTTGACCACGCCACCGCATCGCATGTCGAGTCCGTCGATCACTTCGACGACTTGGTCGAACGGCCGGTCCGACCGCACGAAAACACCGTGAGTCACGTTGCGGCGCTTGAGAAGTCCGCGATCGCGGGTAAGCAGGATCCGGTGTTCGTCGGCGGCCTTGGCGGCCAGCGCCGCGTCGTCGACATCCCAGTCGCATCGGACGTCGAGACCCATCAACCGCATCAGCCGTGCCAGCCCGCCGAGGTTGACGTCGACGATGAACCGCGGATCGCGCAGCGGACGGGGACGCACCCGCGTCAGCGAGCCGATATCCAGTGACTCGAACACCGGGTATGCGGTGAGCCGGTCGCCCGGCTGCGGACGGTGGCCGAAGTCGACCGATTCACCGTTCACCAGCATCAGGTCGACCTCGGTGTGGGGGATCCCGGCGGCTTCGACGACGTCCTTGACGGTTTGGTGGGCCCGGAACGGCCTCGTCTGCGCCGTGTACCTCGCCTCGGCCGGCAGGAAATCATTGAGCTCGGCATACACGCGCAATTCGACGCCGCTCATGCCCACCATTGTCCGCTTGAGCGACCGCCTTACGCAGGACCCAGCACGTACTGGCCGCCGTCGGGATGGTGGTACCAGCCTGCCGCCGCCGCAGTGCCGCCGTCGACGTGCAGTGTCTGGCCGGTGACATAGGCGCCGAGGTCGGACGCCAAAAACACGGCGGCGCCGGCCATCTCATCGACGTGACCGACGCGGCCCATCGGGATCATCTGCCCGGTCCGCTCCTCCCAGCCGGGCTGCGACATCTGCGCCAGCCCTTCGGTCATCGTCACGTCCGGCGCCAACCCATTGACCCGAATCCCGTGCGGGGCAAGTTCGAGCGCCGCGGTTTTGGTGAAGTTGACGACGCCGGCCTTGGCGGCGGCATAGGCGGCATAGCCGGGCGCGGCACGGAAACCTTCGATCGAGGTGACGTTGATGATGCTGCCGCCGCGTTGCGCGTCGACCATGGCCTTCGCGACACGCTGGGTGCACAGCAGCACGTGGGTGAGGTTGGACCGGATCAGCGTGTCCCAGCCTTTGGGCGTGGTGTCGAGCAGGCCGGACCAGAACACCCCGCCGGCGTTGTTGACGAGAACCGTTGGCACGCCAAGCGTCTCGACCGTTTCGGCCAGCGCCGCATCGACTTGCTCTTCGTCGCGGACATCGACGGTGCACGCCAGGCCACCGGACTCTCTCGCCGCGGAAGCTGCGGTATCCGGGTTCTTTTCCCAGACGGCTACTTTGGCGCCGAACTCAGCGAACGCCAACGCGATGCCGCGGCCGATTCCGGCACCGCCGCCGGTGACCACGGCCACCCGGCCGTCCAGTGACACCGCGTCGCGCTTCAACACCATCGGCACATCTCCTCGAGTCGTGCTCATGATTCTTGATCACGACTCGACGAGGTGCCCCAGCCGGTGCCTAGACGGGGAAGGGTGCCGGGGGAGGCGGCGGCAGCGGAGCGCCAGCGGGCGGCGGCGGGGGAAGCGGAGCGCCAGGGGGAGGCGGCGGAGGAAGCGGAGCCCCAGGCGGAGGCGGCGGCGGCAGCGGAGCCCCAGGCGGAGGCGGCGGCGGAGCCGCGGGCTGCGTGTTCGCCACGTTGACGATCATGGGGTCGCCGGGCGGCGGAAGCGGCATCGGCTGGTCCGCCGGCATCGGCAGGTACATGTGCTTGGTGAACTGCTTCTGGTAGGCGCCACCGCCACCGATCTTCACGCCGCCACCTTCGCCGCTGGACACCGGGGTGCCGTCCGGCAGCGTGACGGCCGTATGACCGCTGTTCCATCCGATCACCAGAGCACCGGGAGCGGTTCCGTACTTGAAGCCGCGTGCCAGCAGGGCTTGCTCCTGATTGCCGGTGTGGAACCGCTCGCTGAAAGCGGGCCTACCGGAGGCCACATTGGCCACCCAGGAGGCCAGGCCGGAGCAGTCGGTGCCGGCGGGCGAATTGCCGCCGGGGACGTATGGCGTCCCTGAGACCTGATTGACGAGGGTCATCAGGGTCGCGGTCGCGATAGCAAACATGGCGATGGACCATAACAACGGCGGCATAAGGCGGCCAAAAGCTGTGTCGCCCATCACGTCTGATTCAAATCATAGTCTACGCAACACGTTTCGAAAGCTCGATTGAGCCGGCAACCGGTACAGACCAGCGATTCTGTGAGAACCTCGCTCCGGTACCGGATTTCGTTACAGACCGATCTTTGTGATGGCTATCACAATGCACCCGCTGGTGTGGAATCAGCAAAGAGACCAGGGTCACATTGTGAGGTGTCGCGCCCGCTGCCGAACCGCGGTCTTGTCCACCTTGCCGTTGGTGGTCATCGGCAACGAGTCGACGAATATGACGTGTCGCGGCCGCTTGAAGGCGGCGATGCGGGAGCGGACATGTGCGATGAGGTCGTCGGCACTGGGGTGGCGGCCCGTCCGGGCCACGACAACGGCGCAGATCGCCTCGCCCCAGTATTCGTCGGGTACGCCGACAACCGCCGCCATATCGACGTCGGGATGAGCGGACAGCGCGTCCTCGACCTCGCGCGACGACACATTCTCTCCGCCGGTGACGATGACGTCCTTGAGCCGGTCCACCACGACCAGCCGCCCGTCGGCGTCGATCCGGCCGACGTCGCCGGTGCGCAGCCAGCCCTCGGCGTCGGTCAACCCGGGAGCCACCTGCGCGCCGCGCACCACGATCTCACCTACTTCGTCGGGCACCACGGCTGAACCGCCGGCGTCCACGATGCCGACCTCGACATCGCCGTGCGGGCGCCCGGCGGTGGCCAGCAGTGCCAGATCGCCGGCCGCGCCGGCCCGGTGCTCGTCGGGGCCGAGAAAGGTGACATTGCCGCCGGTTTCGGTCATGCCGTAGCCCTGGTGGAAGTCGACGTCGAGCGCCGCGATCGCGCGGCGGAGAAGATCAGCCGGGATGGCCGCCGATCCGTAGGCGATCGCCCGCAACGTCGGCAGCCTCGTCGCGCTCTCCTCTATATATGTCAGCAGCGCGTGCAGCATCGTCGGCGCCAGCGAACACGACGTCACACCGTATGTAGTGACGAGCTTTGCGAAGCTTGCCGGACGAAAGTGCGCCGTGAGCACCACCGTCGACTGCGCTGCGTGGTGAACGAGCAAGTTGTATCCGGCGATGTGACACATCGGGAAGGGGAGGAGATAGACACCGCCCGCAGCGACCGATCGGCCCGCGTGTTGACCGGCACCGCGGCCAGCAGGGAACGGTGCGTGTGCACTACCTCTTTCGGGGTGCCGGTCGAGCCGCTGGTGAACAACAGCCAGGCGGGGTCGTCGGGCCGCGGCGACTCGCTGACGCGTGGTTCGTCCTGCGTCGCAAGCGACCACTCGTCGGAGTCCAGCTCCACCACTCTCTGGATCGATGGCACCTGATCGGCGATATCGGGTAGCGCCGCGAGGTAGTGGGAGTCTCCGACCACGATCGCGGGCCCCGTCGACGCCAATTGCGCCGCCTGTTCGCCCGGGCTGAGTCGCTGGTTGATCAGCACGAGGACTCGCCCGCTTCGTGGCACCCCGTAATAGAGGTGGGCATAGGCCACGCTGTTGTCGGCGATCACCGCCACCCGGTCGCGCGGCCGAGTATGCCCGGCCACCCAGCCCGCCACAGCCCGGACTTGGCGATTGAACTCTTCGAAGGTCGCCGTCGTGCCATCAGCAGACACCACCGCCAGCCGCTGGGGTGCGATGGTCGCTGCCGTCGACACCAGATCGTGGAGCAGTTGCACATCCGAACCGTACGTCCCGCCTGGCGCACCCGTGTGGCGGCAAACACCAAAATTTGGATAGGAGATGCGAAATTTTGGACATCCCGTCCACCGTTCGCTTTACCCTTGCTGAAACGTCGGTGTCAGCGCGGGCACCGGTCGTAGCTCGTCCCGACTGGGGGTGGCGATCTTGACGGTGACCATCGCCGAGTTCCTGCGGGCCAGCGACCGAATCGACACCGCGGATCAGCGGACCTTCAACGGTTTCAGCGGGCTGCACGGCGGGTTGGCCGTCGCCAAGCTGGTGCATCAGATGCGCGCGGTGGTCCCAGCCACGGCCGAACTCGTCGCGGTCACGGCGCGGTTCATCCGGCCGTTGGTGTGGCCGATCGTCGTCGATGCCGACGTCGTCAAGCAGGGGGCGACGATAACGATTGCCAGCGCCACGGCGTCGACCGCAACACTTTCGGCGGGCACCAGCGTCGAAGCCACCGCCACATACGGCAACGGCACCGCGTCGGACGCCCCGACGTTCGCGCCGGAGATGCCGACCGACATCGTCGGACGCCACGACGCACCGCCGTTGGACTTCCCCTCCGAGTTCGTGCCAATCTTCGAGCGGATGGAGATCCGGCCTGCGACGGACGAGTTGCCGTACAGCGGTTCAGCCCGCCCCGTCCTGTGCGGCTGGGTGAGGCTGCGCGACGACGTCCCGGTCAACGACGAGCGCATACCCATCCTCATCGACTCGTTGGCACCCTCCTATACCGCGATCCTGAGCGAGCTCAAAGCCGTTCCCACGGTGGAGATGTCGATTCAGCTGGCGGCGGGTGCGGCCGATGCGGCCTTCGACTGGGCGCTGGTTCGGGCCGAGACGACATCCGCCGACTCCCGCGGGTTCGTACAGGAGACGATCGATATGTGGACCGAGGCAGGACGTCATCTCGCGAGCTGCACGCAACTGAGAATCGTGCGGTGAGGTGAAACAACCAGGACAGCGAAACACATTGGGCGGCAAGCAAAGCAGTATCGTCGATGTCGTGTCGGCCAGGGCCTCGTGCGAGGCGTTGGCCTATGTGTTCCTGGCGGACGGCACCTCCGCCAGTGAACTCCGATGGACATTTGCCGACGTCGCGGACAACTCCCGCAGGTTCGCTGCACTCTTGCGCGACAACGGCGTCGACGGTGGCGACCGAGTGTTGCTCGCGGTGAACCCAAGCCTCGAGTACATCGCTGCGCTGTACGGGATCATGCAACTCGGCGCGGTGCCCGTGCCCTGCTTTCCGCCACTGCGCCCGAAAGAACTGGACCGGTTCGAAGCGATCACGCTCGATTGCCGTCCCCGAGCGATTGTCATCGACGCGATGTACGACGGCCAGATGGCGGCGTTGAAGAATCGGCCGGCGTTCGCCCGGTTGGATCTTGTGACGGTGTACACCGACGGTGCACCGTCAACCCAAGCCGCCGAGGCGAATTCGGATCCGCCCGGGCGGGATGCGTTGGCCCTCATCCAGTACACCTCCGGCTCGACCGGATCCCCCAAAGGCGTCTGCCTGACGCACGACAACGTGGTGAGCAACTGCGAGGCCCTCGGGCGCAGCATGGGCCACGACCCCGATCGGGTCGGCCTGTCTTGGTTGCCCCCGTATCACGACATGGGACTGATGGGGACGATCATCCTGTCGATGTATCACGGGTGGCCGCTGGTCCTGATGTCGCCGATGCATTTCGTCCAACAGCCTCTGCGCTGGCTGCAGGCGATTGATGACTACGGTGTGTCGATCACCGTCGGGCCGAACTTCTCTCTCGCCCTGTGCGCAGAAGCGCTGTGCGACGAAGCTGTCGGTGAGTTGGACCTTTCGACCGTCAGGCAGTGGTACTGCGGCGCCGAGCCGATCAGCGCCGACACCCTCGCACTGTTCCAGCGCGCCACCGAGCCGTTCGGATTCGACATGCGCGCACTCATCCCGTGCTACGGCATGGCCGAGGCGACACTGTTCGTCTCGGGGAAGCGGGCCGGCGCCCGCTACCGGACCGACCACACACCCGACCAGAGCGGGCGAACTGTGGTCAGTTGCGGCGATGTCGACGCCGCGCACACGGTGCGAATCGTCGACCCGCAGACGCTGACGCGACTCGACGACGGCGTGGTCGGCGAGATCTGGGTAGCCGGAAGAAGCGTTGCCGCAGGCTATTACAACAAACCAGAACTGACCCGCGAAACCTTCCGCGCGCGACTCGTTGGCGATGACGACGATTATCTGCGCACCGGTGATCTCGGGTTTCTGCGCTCGGGTGAGCTGTACGTGACCGGCAGGTTGAAGGATCTGATCATCGTCAACGGTCGCAACATCTACCCGCACGACGTCGAAGCGGCCGTCGTGGCCGCCGATCGCAGCCTGCGCACCGCGGTCGCGTTCTCCCTCGATGAGGATGACATCGAAAGGCTGTGTGTGGTGGCCGAAGTCGGCGACCACGACGTCACCGCCGGTGCGTTGTCGGCAGTGCGTGAGAGCATCCGCGTCACCGTCACGTCGGAGTTCGGCGTCGCCCCGGACATCCTGCTGTGTCCTCGACGCGCGATTCCCACCACCACCAGCGGGAAGGTGCGACGCCAGGAGGCTCGGCGGATGCTCGTCGCCGACGAATTGCCGCTGATCGAGGCGAAACAGGAATGCACGGCATGACGACCGAGACAGTCAATTCCTCACAGGCGCAACGCGATGTCGTCGCCTCGCGGCTGGCGTACCTGACGGTCGGCGTGCCGACTCTGGGTACTGCCGGGGCGGTCGCGTACGCCATACATGACGGACTGTGGGTCTCCGACATCGTCTTGTTCGTCGTCATGTACACCATCACCGCGATAGGTGTCGAGGTCGGCCTGCACCGATACTTCACACACCGGTCGTTCGACGCCACCGAACCCGTCAAGGTGTTCCTCGGCGCCGCAGGCTCGATGGCCGCACAGGGCCCGATCGTGTTCTGGGTGGCCAACCATCGCATCCACCACGCATTCGCAGACACGGATCGCGACCCGCACTCACCGCGACCACAGGGGCCGGGAATGCGTGGACGGGTGAAAGGCCTGTGGCACGGGCACGTCGGTTGGCTGTTCAGAGTCAATAGGATCGACTGGAGCCGGCACACCCGCGACTGGCTCGCCGACCGCCGCGTGATGTCCATCAACACCCAGTACTTCACGCTGGTGGTGCTCGGAATTGCGCTGCCGGGTGTCGTCGGTGGCGTGGTGACCCAGTCCCTGCACGGCGTCATCGGCGGCGTGCTGTGGGGCGGGTTTGCCCGGATCTTTGCACTCGACCACGCCACCTGGGCGGTGAACTCGTTGGGGCACACCATCGGCAACCGCGCGTTCGCCCTGCGCGACGACAGTCGCAACGTCGGGGTGTTGGCCCCGCCGACCCTCGGCGGGTCGTGGCACAACAATCATCACGCCCGACCGTCGTTGGCGCAGACCAGAAGACACTGGTGGCAGCTTGATCTGGCAGGGGAGTTGATCCGGCTCCTGGATCGGGTCGGACTGGTCCGCAACGTTCGCTACTTGTCGTCGTCGGAACGTGCAGGAGAAGAGCATGGACGCCGCAATTAGAGACCAATCGCTGACACGCGCGATCGTGCAACTCAACCCGCAAAGTGCGCGCGCCAAACGCGTCGTCGCGTTGGTCACCATCGGTGTCCCCGCCATCGGTTTCGTCGTCGCGTGCTATCTGATCGCCACCGGGCGCGCCACCGCCCTCGACTACACGCTGTTCGCGGTGTTCTACGCGATCCAGATGTTCGGCATCACCATCGGTTTCCACCGGTATGCCGCGCATAAGTCATTCAAGACCTCCCGCTTCTTCGAGGGCATATTGATGATCACCGGATCCATGGCGCTGGAGGGTCCGCTGTTCTTCTGGGTGAGCACCCACCGGCGCCACCATCGGTTCGCCGATCAGCCCGGCGACCCGCATTCGCCCAACCTCAGCGGCGCCGGGCTGGGTGGAAAGTTGAAAGGCCTGTGGTATTCCCACATCCCGTGGATGTTCAGCGGTGAGGAATCACGGGTCAACGTGTTCGCCCCTGATGTGCTGCGCGACCGGCATCTGTACACGTACAACCGCACCTATCCCATCTGGGCGCTGTTGAGCCTGCTCCTTCCCGCGGTGCTGGGCCTCGCCATCGGCGGGACGGCGCAGGCTGCCTTCTCGGGCTTCATCTTCGGCGGGCTGGCCCGCGTTTTCCTGGCCAATCAGGCGGCGTGGTGTGTCGGATCGATCAGTCACATGTTCGGGTCGCGGCCTTTTGTCACCCGAGACAACAGCGCCAACAACTGGCCCGTCGCGGTGTTCACCTTCGGCGAAGGCCTGCAGAACAACCATCACGCGTTCCCCAGCGCCTATCGCCATGGAATGCGGTGGTGGGAACCGGATCTCAGTGGTTGGGTGCTGGCTCTGCTTCGCAGGGCCGGGATCGTGTGGGATCTGCGCATGCCGGATCGCCGGATGATCACCGAACGCCTGCGACGAGAAGAGTGAGGTATGTTCCGACGCACGAAGATCGCCACCATCGACGGCGAGTTGACGCACGACAAGTTGCGGGGCTGGTTGGTCACCGAACTGGCACGCCGCGTCAAATGCCCGGAGTCCGAGGTCGACACGGCCAAATCGTTCGAGGCCTACGGGCTCGACTCGCGCACCGCCGTGCAGGTGTCCGGGGCGCTGGAAAAGGTCGTCGAACGGCGGTTGTCGCCAGCGATTCTGTTCGATCATCCGACGATCGACGATCTCGCCGCCTATCTGTCCCAGGAACTTCGGCTGCACAGCTAGTCATGTCATGACGTCACCCGCCCCACCGATCGAACCTGATGCGAGGTTCATCGCATTCCTCGAGAAGAGCCAGGCCATCGAGGGACGCAGGCTAGCCGCGGCCATTCCGCGGGAGTACATGCAGCCGTCGGTCGCACGCGGATTCGCCGGGTTGGCAGTAAGTTTGGTGATCTACGCCGGCGCCATCGCCACGATCGCCGTGCTCGATCGATGGTATTTCACCGTCCCACTGGTCGTGGTCGCCGGTCTGGGTGGATGGGGTTTGCACTGTGTCGGCCACGACTGCGGACACGGATCGTTCTCGCGAAATCGCCGGCTGAACTTCGTGATCGGACACCTGGCGCTGTTGCCGCTGCTGTATCCGTTCCACGCCTGGCGGCATGTGCACAACTGGCACCACTCACACACCAACAGTCTGGAGCTCGATGTCGACTGGCGCCCGATATCCGAGGCCGTCTACCGCCGGATGCCGCTGAGGGAGCGCATCCTCTACGTCAGCCTGCGCAGCTGGGCGGTGTGGGCGGGATCGATCAACTACTGGGCGTCCTCGGCATTTTCGCCCTCGTACTTCCCGAAGCGGGAGCAACGACGCGACGTGCGCCGGTCGATCGCGTTCGTCGCCGTCGTCGGCGGCGCTTATCTCGCAACCCTCGGCTACTTCACCGGGTGGCAGGGTCTGCTGCTGTACTTCGTTGCGCCGTGGTTTGCGATCCACACGTGGTTCAGCATCACCACGTTGATGCACCACAGCTGCGAGGACATTCCGTACCTCAGCGAGAAGTACTGGACACGCAACGCCAGCCGGTTACTGGTCACCACCGACTATGTCTACCCGCGTTGGCTGTTGTATCTCACTCACAACATCTCGCTGCACACGGCGCATCACGTCGCCACCGCGATACCGTTCTACCACCTGCGCAAGGCGCAGGCCGCACTGACGCAGGCCTATCCGGGCATGGTGCGCGTCGAGAAGGCGAATCTGCCGAAGCTGTGGAACATTCTGCGCAAGTGCCGGTTCTACGACCCCATCTCCGGACTCTATTCGACGCATCGCCTGCAGCGCGCGGACAAAGCGAGTCGGGTGTGAACGCGATGGCGCTTGTCGCGCCGGCTCTGGCGCGGGCACATCGAGTGTTGCCGCGAGCCGCGGGATACGTGCACACCGCGATGTTCGTCAACACGCGCGGCCTCGGCAGCGCGCCGAACGACCTGTGTCCGCTCGGTGCTGAGCGGGTGGCGGTGGCCGGTGTGCCGAGAGTGGCGGCGGTATACCGCTGGGGCGGAGGAGATCCCACTGTCTTGGCGCTGCACGGATGGGGTACGGAGAGCACCACCATGACACCGGTGGCCGACGCCGCGGTGGCCGCCGGGGCAACTGTGATCAGTTTCGATGCGCCGGGACATGGTGCGTCGCCGGGGTCGCAGGCGACGATCACCGAATATGCCCGAGCCGTACGTGAAGTGCTGCAGCACTTTTCGAGCATCCACACCGTCGTGGCGCATTCGCTGGCGGCCATCGCCGCCGTCGGCGCGGTGGCGGAGAGTTGTGCCAGCAATGTGCGCAGCATGCTGCTGCTCGCACCGGCATGCTCGCTGGCGCGTGTGCTGGACCGCTGGGTCGCGGACCGGGGACTTCCTGCAGGCGTGGGGCAACTGATCGAACGTGAACTGGCGCGCCGTGACGGAATCGCCGTATCACACTGGGACATCAGGACACTCGCACTGCCCGCCGCGGTTGATGTGACGATCATTCACGACCCTGGCGACAGGTCGGTGCCGCTGGCTGACTCTCATCTGATTGCCGCGGCGGTCCCTGCCCACATCCAGCACGTGGCGGCAGGCACCGGCCACCACGCGATAGTGGGCAGCGACGAAATGCGGACCGCATTGGCGGCCACTCTGCACTGTGAACCGAGCCGAACAGGAAGGTACCGCGATGTTGGTGAGTGAGGCCTCCCTTTCTGCCGTGTTGCGTGAGCGCGCGAGTCTGCAGCCATCAGACACCGCGTTCACGTTTATGGACTACGCCGCCGACCCGGCAGGTCGCGCCGAAAGCCTGACCTGGTCACAGGTCTATCGTCGCGCACTGAATGTGGCAGAAGAGTTGCGACGGTGCGCCACTGCCGGTGATCGGGCGGTCGTGCTGGCGCCGCAGGGCCTTGACTACGTCGCCGCATTTCTCGGCGTGCTGCACGCAGGGCTCATCGCGGTGCCGTTGTCGATTCCCTTCGGTCCCGACGACGAGCATGTGAGTGCGGTGATGCGCGATTCGTCGCCCGCGGTCATCCTGACCACGTCGGCAATTACCGCTGACATCATCGGCTACGCCGAACCGCAGCCCGGCCATCCGGCACCGCACGTCATCGAAATCGACGTGCTAAACCTGGATTCGGCGAAACAGGGGGACAGCCACACGGATGTGGGGTCGGGCTGCGCCTATCTGCAGTACACCTCCGGTTCGACGCGTGAACCTGCCGGGGTGGTGGTGTCACACCGGAACTTGGTGGCCAATTTCGAGCAGGTGATGTCCGACTACTTCGCCGACCACGGACGCATCGCGCCGCCCGACACCACCGTCGTGTCGTGGGTGCCCCTTTCGCACAACATGGGATTGTTCATCGGTGTGTGCGCGCCGATTCTGGCCGGACTGCACACGGTGTTGATGAGCCCGTTGGCGTTCATCCAACGGCCCGCCCGATGGATGCAGCAATTGGCCGGTCACACTCGAACATTTTCGCCGGCACCCAATTTCGCCCTCGAACTAGCGGCGCAGATGACCACCGACGAGGATATGGCCGGACTTGACCTCGGCAACGTGATGCACCTGATCTGTGGTGGAGAGCGGGTGCACGCCACGACCCTCAGCCACTTCACCGATCGATTCGCCCGCTTCGGCTTCCGGGATACGGCAATCCGTCCCTCGTACGGCCTTGCCGAGGCCACGGTGTACGTCGCGACCCGAACTCCGGGTGATCCACCGGAGGTCGTCCGGTTCGAGCCCGAGAAGCTTTCGGCTGGCCGTGCCGAGCGTAGTCGCAGCGCGGGTGGCACACCGCTGGTGAGTTACGGCCCGCCGCGCGCCACCACGGTGCGAATTGTGGACCCCGACAGCAAGACCGAATGCCCGCCGGAAACGATCGGGGAGGTGTGGGTGCACGGCGACAACGTCGCCATGGGCTATTGGAACAAGCCGGAGGAAACCGAGCGCACATTCGGCGCGCACCTCGTTTCGCCGTCGCCGGGTACGCCGCACGGCCCGTGGCTGCGCACCGGAGACCTCGGCGCGCTCTCCGACGGCGAACTGTTCATCATCGGCCGGATCAAAGACGTCTTGATCGTGTACGGGCGCAACCACTATCCCGACGACATCGAGGCAACGATCCAGGCCGTCACCGGGGGTCGGGCGGCCGCCATCGCGGTTCCCGGCGAGCGCACCGAAAAGCTGGTCACCATCGTCGAACTCGACAACGCCCCCGAACCTCGCACCGTCAAGGACGCGATCACGTCGGCGGTGTCGACGTCGCACGGTCTGCGCGTCGCCGACATCGTGCTGGTGTCGCCGGGTTCGATTCCCCTGACCAGAAGCGGCAAGGTGCGACGATCAGCGTGCGTCGAACGCTACCGGCGCAACGAGTTCACGCGCATCGACGGGCTCTAGGCAGCGACCAAGACCACCGCCAGCACAACGGAACCCGCGAGCGCGGCGCCGTAACACAGCGGCGCGATCACCCGGTCGAACCGGCCCACCTGCAGTCCGTGTTCGACGGTGAACCGGAACCGGTGCGCCCAATGGAACAGCGCGAGCGCAAACACCCCGAAGAGAACGAGTTTGGTCAGCGGGTGCAGCAGCACCGCCTCCAGGTGCGCGAAGTCGGCGTCGAGCCAGCCGAGCGGAAACGCCACCCCGAACAACAGCATCAAAATGGGGAGCACCAGCGCGGCCGCCATGCCGCCACCGCTGAACAGCAGCCACAGGAACGGCTCGGCGGTTCGACGGGGGGCGCTCATGCCAGCACCACCCATGCGATGACCGCCGAGACGACGATCCACGCGGCGTAATGCCCTGTGAGAACGGCGCCGGGCGGCACCCGCCGCCCCGCCACGTGGACGGCCATCGCCCGCGTGAGGCTCGCGAATACTCGGAATTCGACGTTTCCACACGACAGTTCTGGAGTCAGCCGTTCAACGTGCGCGACGAAACGTTCGCGAAGCTGCGCGCGGCCGACGGGCTGACCTGGCATCGGCCGCTGCCGTCGCTGTTCGACGCGACCGAGCCCGGTTTCTGGGCGCTGACCCGGCGCGCCGACATCGTGCACGTCAGCCAGCACCCGGACCTGTTCACTTCCGCACAGGGGGTGGCGCTTGACCCGATGCCGGTCGAAGTGCAGCGGATCGCGACGTTCTTCTTGACGATGGACCCACCCGAGCACAGCCGCTACCGACGGCTGATCAGTTCGGCCTTCACCCCACGCAACGTGCGGCGCATCGAGGACCAGATCCACCGCAACGCGGTCAGCATCGTCGACGACCTCGTCGGCGCGGGGGATATCGACTTCGTGGCGGCGTGTTCGGCGCGGCTGCCGATGCTGACAATCGCCGAAATGCTCGGTGTTGCATCGTCGGAGCGCGAGGCCGTGGCACAAGCGGCCGAAAAGTTGTTCAGCGCAAGCGATGACGAGTACAGCTCGTTTGAACAACGCGCCGAAAACACCGTGCACGAGATGCTGTACCTAAGCAACTGCGGTATCGAGTTGGCCAAATTCCGCCGTCGCCATCCCGCCGACGACCTGATGACCAGTATCGTCAACGCCGAAGTCGACGGGCACCGGTTGACCGACGAGGAAGTCGGGGCGTTCATGGTGTTGCTCGCATCGGCCGGTAACGACACCACCAAGCAGACCACCTCGCACGCCATGCTGGCGTTGGCGCACAATCCGGTTCAGCGCGACTGGCTGATGGAGGACTTCGAGGGCCGGATCGGCCAAGCCGTCGAGGAATTCGTCCGCTGGGCCTCACCGGTGCTGCAGTTCGCCCGGGTCGCGACGACCGACACCGAGATCGCCGGCCAGCCCATCACGGCCGGCGACAAGCTCGGGCTGTTCTACTGCTCGGCCAACCGCGACGACAGCGTCTTCGTCGATCCACACACCTTCGACCTGACGCGTTCACCCAACCCGCATCTGGGCTTCGGCGGTGGCGGCCCACACTTCTGCCTGGGCAATCAATTGGCCAAGGCGGAGTTGCGCAGCTTGTTCCGCGAGCTGCTGACTCGATTGCGTCGCATCGAATTCGGCGAGCCGGATTACCTGTTGAGCAATTTTGTCCACGGCATCAAGCGTCTCCCGGCGTTCGTCCGGTAGAAGATCGGAGGCACGACGATGCGGGTCGAGGTCGACATCACCAAATGCACGGGCCACGGCATCTGCGAATCGATCGCCGAGGATGTTTTCGAAGTCCAAGACGACGGCACCGTGACGATCCATGGCAATGACCGCCCGGAATCCGACCGAGATCGTATGCAACAAGCGGTGACTCAATGTCCCGCTGCCGCTCTGCGGCTGGTGGATTAAGAGTCGGCCAGGGCGCCTTCGGTGGCCAGTGCCTTGGCCCACCGGTAGTCGGCCTTACCGGCCGGCGACCGGACGATCTTCGGCGTACGGATGAACGCCTTGGGGATCTTGTAGCGGGCGATGGACCGCTGACACACCTCGACCAGCTCCTCGTCGGTGGCCGAAAGGCCTTCGGCCAGTTGAACGATCGCAACGACCTCGCTGCCCCAGCGTTCCGACGGCCGACCGACCACAACGACGTCGTACACACTCGGATGCGCCGCGATGGCCCGCTCGACCTCCTCGACAAAGATCTTCTCACCGCCGGAGTTGATCGTGACCGAGTCGCGGCCCAGCAGCTGGATTCGGCCGTCCGCCAACACATTCGCACGGTCACCCGGCACCGACCACCGCACGCCGTCGACGGTCGGGAAGGTGCGGGCCGTCTTCGTCTCGTCGCCGAGATACCCCAGCGGGATGAGATCCCTGCGGGCCAGCCAGCCACCGCCCTCGCCGGGGCGCAGCACGCGGCTGAAGTCCTCGGCGATCACCGCGGTGTCGGGTTGCGGATTGAACGTCGCCGCTTGCACGTCCGCACCGGCCGTGGCGAACGTGCTCATCTGGGCGCCCGACTCCGAGGCGCCCACGGCGTCGAGCAGCATGATGTGCGGCAGTGCGGCCAGGATGCGTTCCCGCACCGTCGGCGACAACGGCGCACCGCCGTTGGTAATGGTGACGACGCTGGACAAGTCGTAGTCACCCGCCTCGATCTCGTCGATGAGCGGGCGGGCGATCGCATCGCCCACCACCGGGATGCTCAGCACCTTCTCCCGTTCGACGAGGCGCAGCACGGCGTCGGGCCGCAGCCGCTCGACGTCGTCGGGGATGGCCAGCCAGCCGCCCATCGTGATGGCGTTGTAGGCCGCCCACTGCGCGGCGCCGTGCATCAGCGGCGGGATCATCAGGATCGACATCGCCCCGGCGGACGCGCGGGCGCGTTGAGCCAGTTCCTCGTAGGACTGCAGGAATTGGTCGCTGCCGAACGGCCGTCCGCCCATGGAGGACAGGAAGATGTCGTGCTGGCGCCACAGCACGCCCTTCGGCATGCCCGTGGTGCCACCCGTGTAGAGGATGTAGAGGTCGTCGCCCGACGGTGTCGGCATGCCCGCGGCGGGTGCCGGCGTCGTTATGACCGACTCGTAGTCCACCGCGCCCGGAAGCAGGGCGTTGCCGGAGTCGTCGGCGACCTGGATGAGCACCTGCAGGTGCGGCAACCGGTCGCGGATCGCAGCGACGCGCGGTGCGAACTCGGCGTTGTACGCCAGCGCGCGGGCCTTCGAGTCGGTCAGCAGATAGAGCAGTTCCTCTTCGACATAGCGGTAGCTCACATTGAACGGTGCCACCCGCGCGCGGTAGCTGCCGATCATGGCCTCGAGGTACTCGTTGCCGTTGCGCAGGTAGATGCCGAGGTGGTCCTGCCCCGACTCGTGTTCGGCCAGCGCGTGACGTTCGGTGTGGCAGCCAAGTCCGACCGAGGCGAGGTAGTGCGCGAAACCGTCCACCCGGGCGTCGACGTCGGCGTAACTGAGCCGCCGATCGCGCCACACCACAAACGTCTGGTCGCCAATCGCCTTGGCCACGGTGGCGAAGACCGTCGACAAGTTGAAGTTCACGTCACCGACCATACATCCATGGGCGAGATGTATGGTCAACCGGTCACACGGTCACACCGGGAAGAAGCCGTCTCCGGTGAACACGCCCGGCTGCCAGCCCCGCGCGCCGAGGCACAGCATCGGGCGACCGTCGTGGGACTGCGCCGCCGCCTGCGGCGACGGGCACGGCGCGCCGATCTCCTGCACGCCGTGCAGTGGATAGGACGCAACCCAGAAACCGGTGTAGACCGGTGGCCACTGGTTGGGAATCCACCGACACTGCAGCGGCTCACCGCCCCGACCGCGGCCGAAGACGTTGCGCTCCCAGCTGTAGCACGGCGCACCAAGGCGGGCCTCATAATTTATGCCGGGCACATCGGTGGGGTAGCGCCCGGGATCGTCGTGGTAGTCGTTGGAGGGGTCGGCCGCTGCCGCGGGCGCCAATCCGATCGCGGCCGACGCGATTGCCGCTGCGACGAAAAGTTCGCGAATCATGTCCCACCCTCGTCTCGTCCGACCCGGCTCACCTGCCTGGTTTGCCCCGCGCCAAAGCCTAACGGGCCGAGGTGGGCATCCGAACGATTTTCGGCTACTGCTCCTCGGCGCCGTCGGCGTCGCCGGTGTCGGCGTCGAGCACGCTCACCGCGATGCCGTACGGCAAGAACCGCACTTTGCGTGCGGGATCGGTGTTGGTCTTGTTCGCCCTCAGCGCGTCGAGCTCAGTCGGGTACACCTGCTCGATGTGCGCACCGCCGTCGGCGTCCACCGTGTAGATGGCCCAGACCCCGTCCCCGGTTTCGCCGGTGGTTTCGGGGCGGGTGCGCCCGCGCGAATACCTGCCGAACTCGTCGACCAGCGACGCCCAACCTGCCCGTTCGCCTGACGTGGTGAAGAACCTGGCAATGCCGTCGAGCGCCTCGCGCAGTCCCTCGCCCGCCTCGCGGGCAACTCGGTCGAACTCCTCGGGGTCGAATCCGAATGGTCCGTTGTTGGCCATTGCCGTCCTCCTTGTGGCGCAAACCGCGAGACTCGCGGTAGTAACCATTGTGCCTGTCGCCGGCGAACTGGGGGATGGACGACCAGATGGCTTTCACACGTGCCGACGCGCTGGCCGCCGCCGAGCGGTCGGTCGAGGCGGCCGGCGCCCATGAGCGCAGCCCGTGGCTGGCGCTGTTCACCCCGCACGGCCGCGTCGAAGACCCGGTCGGATCGCGCCCGCATCGCGGGCGAGCCCAGATCGGGCGCTTCTACGACACGTTCATCGGCCCGCGCGACATCAGAGCGCACCCCGACGTCGACGTCGTCGTCGGCACCACGGTGATCCGCGACCTCGAGCTCGAAGTCAGGATGGGATCGGGTCTGGCCCTGCGCATCCCCGCATACCTGCGCTACGACCTGCGCGAGCACGGGGGCGAGCTGAAAATCGCTGCGCTGTTGGCCTTTTGGGAACTTCCTTCGATGGTTCTGCAGTTTCTCCGTGGCGGTCCCCGGGCGGTGCCCGCCGGTCTCCAGTTGAGTGTCGGGCTGCTCCGCAACCAGGGCCTGGCGGGCACCTTGGGGTTTCTGAGCGGGCTGCGCGGGGCGGGCGCGTCGGGGCGGCGGCAGTTCGCGAAGTTCTTGGACCAGGCATGCGCTGGAGACGAACTCACGGTTCGGCGGCGACTGGCCCGCAAAGCGCGCATCACCAGGGGTGACGACGATGCGCTCACGGCGGCCGAGCTGCTCAACCGGATGGCTGGGGCGCGATGGTACAAGCTGATCTGCTCCGGGCACACCATGGTCGCCTCGGTCGAGCGTTCCGGCGAGTACGCCGTGCTGTTCGCCGATGTGGGTTCGAACCCGTTCACCGTCAAGCGGATTCGCTACTTCTCCGAGCTCGATTGACAACCCCGTACTTAACGGCTGATTCGACGAATCGGGCATGTTGCTCTTTGCGACGGCCCCGGCGTGAGACGGTATAGGCGCTATGGAACCCCACGACTACATCACCTACGAAGAATTCGGCCGCAGGTTCTTCGAGATCGCGGTGACCGAAGAGCGCGTCGGAGGCGCCATCGCCGCGATCGCCGGCGACGAGTTCGAAATGGGTCCGATGGGTCAGGGTCCCGGCAAGATCGCCAAGGTCACCGCCAAGGTACGCGTCCAGGAACCACGGCTGAGCCGCACGCTCGGCGAGCAGATCACCTTTGACATCCGGATCCCGCTGGAGATCGACATGGTGGTGGACCTGCGGATCGACCGCCCGCGATTCATCGTGTTCGGCGAGATCGCTTTACGCGCCACGGCACGGGCGGCTGAACCGTTGCTGTTGATCCTCGACGTCGAGAAACCCCGGCCGGCCGACATCGCCATCCACGTGACGTCGAAGTCGCTGCGGGCCGAGGTGCTGCGCATCGTCGCCGGCGTCGACGCCGAGATCAGGCGATTCATCGCGGCCCACGTCGCCGGCGAGATCGACAGCCCGGGGTCGCAGAAGGCCAAGATCATCGACGTGGCCGACAGCATCGACGCCGCCTGGACCGGTATCTGACGGGGATCTGAAGCGCTACTTCTCCAGCGTGAACTGGTTGACGTCGATATAACCCACGCGGAACATCTCGGCGCAACCGGTGAGGTATTTCATGTAGCGCTCGTAGACCTCTTCGGACTGGATCTTGATGGCCTCGTCCTTGTGGGCCTCAAGCGCCGCCGCCCAGATGTCGAGCGTTTTGGCGTAGTGCGGCTGCAGCGACTGCACCCGCGTCACCCGGAAACCGCCCGCCGTGGCGTGCTCTTCGACCATCGGGATCGACGGCAGCCGTCCGCCCGGGAAGATCTCGGTCACAATGAACTTGACGAAGCGGGCGAACGTGAACGACAGCGGCAGGCCCTTCTCGATCATCTCCGTCGGGTGCAGCCCAGTGATGGTGTGCAGCAACATGATTCCGTCTTCGGGCAGCACGTCGTGTGCCATCTTGAAGAAGTCGTCGTAGCGTTCGTGGCCGAAGTGTTCGAAGGCGCCGATGGACACGATGCGGTCGACGGGCTCGTCGAACTGCTCCCAGCCAGACAGAAGCACGCGCTTGGTGCGCGGGCTGTCCATCTCGTCGAACATCTTCTGCACGTGGGCGGCCTGGTTCTTCGACAGCGTCAGACCGACGACGTTGACGTCATACTTCTCGATGGCGCGGCGCATGGTGGCGCCCCAGCCGCAGCCCACGTCGAGCAACGTCATGCCGGGCTGCAGCCCCAGCTTGCCCAGCGCCAGGTCGATCTTGGCGATTTGCGCCTCTTCCAGCGTCATGTCGTCGCGTTCGAAGTACGCGCAGCTGTAGGTCTGGGTCGGGTCCAGGAACAACCGGAAGAAGTCGTCGGACAGGTCGTAGTGCGCCTGCACATCTTCGAAGTGCGGCTTGAGGCTGTCCTGGTCCTTCGGGGGATTGGCCATCGTGACAGCGTACGATTCTGCGGTGCACCGCAGATACTCAATGCCGCTGGCGCTCGCCGGCGCCCTGGCCACATCCGCTGTCATGCTGGCCGCCCCAGCTCAGGCCGAACCCGCCGAGGACGCCTTCCTGGCGGCGCTGACCGAAGCCGGAATCGGCGCCGCGGACCCGGCGCAGGCGGTGGCACTGGGTCAGTCGGTCTGCCCGATGCTGGCCGAGCCGGGCCAGACCGCGGCCGATGTGGCTGCGAAGGTGGCCGAGACCGGTGGCATGCCACTCGGCGTGGGCACGATGTTCACCGGCCTGGCGATCTCCATGTTCTGCCCGGCAATGGTGTCGTCGATCGGGTCGGGGGCGTCACCGATTCCCCTGTCAATTCTGGGTTTCTGAGTAACGCGAGCTGCGGCCGCCGGGGCTGGCGGCCCTCGCTGCTGGAGCGGCCGCGGATGTGTCGCCAGAGCCATGGCATCAGCATGTTGCGGGTCCACAACAGTTGCGAGTAGGCCCGCGAGCGGGGCGATGACGGGTCGACGCCCGCCGTTGCATGTGCCCAGTCATGACTGCTGCCCGGCAACGCCAGCGCCTCGGCCGCCGCGGCGGCGAAAAGGATGTGTCCATTGGTAGATCCGTGCACCCGGTCGGCGCTCCAGGTGTCGGGCTCCGACATCGACGGCGCGATGTAGAGGTCGACGAGGCGAAAGCCGTGCCGGTCGGTCGCGGACCGGATCGCGTCGTTGATTTTGCGCACCCGCCCGGCGAGCAGCCGCCCGACCGGCAAGATACGGGTGATGTCGGGAAAGGTGGTCGTCACGACGGTCGCCCCGGATGCCGCGAGTTTCGCGTAGAGGTCGTCGAGATCGGCCAGGGCACGGTCGAAATGCCGTCCTGGCCGCGTCACGTCGTTCATGCCCACGCACACGGTGACCAGATCCGGCTGCATCGCCAGCGCCACCGGCAACTGCTCGTCGAGGACGTGGCGCACCCGTCGACCGCGCACGGCGAGATTCGCGTACCTCAGACCTGGGCAGAGTGACTCCAGCATCGCGGCCAGCCGGTCGGCGAAACCGACGAGGGCGCCCGTTTCGTCGACGTCCCACAGGCCCTCGGTCTGGCTGTCACCGATCGCGACATACCGGGAGTATCGCGCCACGGACGCGACTTTAGGGTGTGGTGACGGACTCGGCTACCGCAGTTCGGTTCGCGTTGCTGCCGACTGCCCCGGCGAAGCCAAATACGTTATGGTGATTCGTGCCAGACGCAGTCGGGGGACATGAAGGGGACACGATGGCACGCGTGAGCGACGACATGCTCCGCGAAGTTGGCAGCGAACTTGCACAGTTCAAACAAGCGTCAGGCCACCACAGCGTCTATGCGGCGGCGCACCTCGCCGGGGCGGTCGAAGCACTGCTCGAAGAGGCCGACTGGGACGAGTAGCCGTCGTTCTAAGGTTGCGGCAGTGCGCATCTCGTGATGAGAGGATGCTCGGTATGCCGAAGCTGAGCGCCGGGCTGCTGTTGTACCGGATCACCGACGGCATCGTCGAAGTGCTGATCGGGCATCCCGGCGGACCGTTCTGGGCGCGTAAGGACGAAGGTGCGTGGTCGATCCCGAAGGGCGAGTACACCGAGGGTGAGGATCCATGGGCGGTGGCCCTGCGCGAGTTCGCCGAGGAACTCGGCAAGACTGCGCCGCAGGGACCGCGCATCGACTTCGAACCGTTGCGGCAGCCCAGCGGCAAGATCATCACCGCGTTCGCGGTGCGGGGCGACCTGGATTTGGACGGCACGGTCAGCAACACCTTCACGATGGAGTGGCCGAAGGGCTCCAAAAACGTCAGGGAGTATCCCGAAATCGACCGCGTGGGTTGGTTTTCCGTCGATGAGGCGCGGTCGAAGCTGCTGAAGGGTCAGCGTCCGTTGCTCGATCGGTTGATGGATGCGCTCGAAGGCGGCGAACCGGCCGCGTCTCGATCGCATTGATGGTCAACGCCCGGCCGTGAATGCGCCATCCCGTCGGAGTGAGCAGGTATTCGTCGTCGTAGCGAAGGTGCCAGATCAGATCGGTCGCCTCGTCGTCGACGACGCTCCAGTGATGTGCGATGGCGGTGATGCGGCCCAGCGCGTAATTCGCGTCAGGTCCCTCGGCGTAAACCTCGCCGACGATCGCGTGCTCGGTGCGGGCGATCGTGGCCAGTTGCGCCATCGCCGCACGGACACCGTCGTGGCCGTGGTGGTGGCGCACCGGCTCGAGATGTCTCGGCGGGTCGGGCAACCGTAATTCGGCTGTGTCGGTGAATAATTGGGCGACATCGTCGAATCTGCGGTCGTCGACGGCGGCGGCGTACAGGTGGACGAGATCGGTCAGTGCCAGCCGGTCCGCGACGCTGAGCTTCACGGCCGGAATAGTACAGACGCGTTGCTATGCCGAGGTTTGAAGTTATATATCCACTCGAATCCTCGGCATAGTCGCCGAACGCCGGTTTGCGACCGCGTGGTGGTGTCAATATGAGCGACATGGCAGGGTTCGGCGACGTCCTCGGGTGGGTCAGGCATCAAGTCGCGTCTCGGGTGCCCAAGGCCGATCTGGACAGTCGCGATCCGGATTACATTCGTGACCAGTTGCCGGGCACCTGGCTCCTTGCCTCGCTGTACTTTCGCGCCGACGTGCGGGGCCTCGACCGGATCCCCCCGAAGGGCGCGGTGCTGTTGGTGGGCAACCACAGTGGGGGCAACGTGCCGCCGGACACCTTCGTGTTCACGCTGGCCTTCTGCTCCTACTTCGGGGTGGAGCGGCCGTTCTACCAATTGGCCCACAACCTGGTGGTGACGGCGCCGCCGCTGGGCTTCCTGCGCAAGTTCGGCACGGTCGCCGCCAACCCGGAGAACGCGAAGATGGCGCTGGGTTCCGGTGCCGCACTGCTCGTCTATCCCGGCGGGGATTACGAGGTGTTCCGGCCTTCGTGGAAGCGTCACGAGGTCGATTTCGGCGGCCGCAAGGGCTACGTACGCCTGGCCCGTGAGGCGGGTGTGCCCATCGTGCCGGTGGCCAGCGTCGGCGGACAGGAGACGGCGTTGTTCCTCGACCGCGGGCAGTGGCTGGCCAGGCTGCTGATGGTCGACAAGTTGCTGCGGCTGAAGAGCGTGCCGATTTCGCTGGCGTTGCCGTGGGGGCTGAACATCAGCGACCTGGCCGGGCACATCCCGCTGCCCGCCAAGATCGTGGTCGAGGTGCAGGAACCCATCGACGCCAACGAGATTGGGGTCGCCGACGATGACACGATCAACGACAAGGTGCTCTCGAGTCTGCAGGCCGGCGTGGACCGGCTGGCGGCCGAGCGACGATTCCCGGTGATCGGCTGATGAGCGCTTGCGCGAAGAAGAGAGAGCCCTGATGAGCGCTTGCGCGAAGAAGAGAGAGCCCTGATGAGCGCTTGCGCGAAGAAGAGAGGGCCCTGATGAGCGCTTGCGCGAAGAGGAGAGGGCCGCGATGAGCGCTTGCGCGAAGAAGAGAGGGCCGCGATGAGCGCTTGCGCGAAGAAGAGAGAGCCGCGATGAGGGTCGAGAGGCACTGCGTCATCGACGCCGACCGCGACCGGGTGTGGAAGGTCGTCACCGACCCCGACTGCTATCCGGAGTTCATCTCGAGCCTGGAGCGCTGGGAGACCATCACCGAAGGACCGATGCGGATCGGGTCGCGCTACACCGTGCATTGGAAGATCGGCTCGGTGCCGATCGGCGGCGTCGTCGAGGTGGTCGAGTTCGACCCGTCGCGGGATCTTGCATGGATCGGGATTACCGGGGTGTCGCAGCGCGGGCGGTTCCGCCTGCGCGAGGCCGGCGACGGCCGCACCCGGCTCACCTTTCGCCTGGCTTACGAATCGGCGGGCAGCATCCTGGGGTTCATCGCCGACCGCGTGGCAGCGCGAGAGGTCGGTCGCAACATGGACAAAACGCTGACCCGCCTGCGCAATCTGGTCGAAGGCTAGGCCGGCGGCGGTGGCGCGCCCGCGCCGGGTGCGCCCTGAATCGGCACCACAGGCGTCGGTGTCACCGTGGTGACGCCGTTGGATCCGACGGTCGGGCCGCCGGCGGGACCGGACTCCGCGAGTTGATCGGCGGCCTCTTGGCTGCAGTCCAGCATCAGCAGCATCTTGCCGCTGGAGTTCACCTTCTGCTGGTCGACGAGGCACTGGGCCTGCGGCAACGCGCTACCGAAGGAGCCGCCGAAGGTGGCCTTGACGCCCTGTTGTTTGAGGATCGTGAGAGCCTTGGCATATGGCTCACCCACCACGTTGAGGACGTGGTTGTCGTTGGGTTCGGAGGCGGCGACGCCCGCGCCGAGCACGGCAACCGACGCCGCGCCGAGCGCGCCGACACCGAGCACAACAAGCTTGTTCACGTGGTCTCCATCCGTAGCTGCGGTGCGAACATATCGCAGAACCACCCACTAAGAAACCGCTGCGAGGGCCGTCAACCGTTACGCGTCCCCGAATCCGGGGGCTGGACCTGGGCTTTCATGGTCTCGGCCAAGGCGGCCGCGCGCGGGTCGACGAAGATGTCCTCGAGCAGCACGGGTTGGCCGGCCGGATCGCACAGCGGCACCCGCCAATTCGGATACTCATCGGTGGTGCCGGGCTGATTCTGGGTCCGCACGTCGCCCACCGCATCGGCCAGCGACAGCGCGAGCAGCCGCGAGGGTGTCCGGCCCAGATACCGGTAAAGCGCTGTCACGATCTCGTCGGTGTCGGCATCGGAGTCACCCAGCAACCCGGCCCGCCGTAGCTCCGCCAGCCAGGCGGCCTGCGCGGCCCGGTCATCGGCGAGTTCCTCGTCGGCCGGGCGGGTCAGCAGGCCGAGCCGCTCGCGTAACCGCACATGTTCTCCGGCCAGGTAGCCGGCCGTCGGGGGCAGGTCATGGGTGGTGACCGACGACAAACAGTATTCGCGCCAGCGGTGCGCCTCGAGCGGACCGCCGTGACCGTCGCGGTCGAGCTCGAACCACAGGATCGAGGTGCCGAACAGCCCGCGGTCGCGCAGGTAGTCCCGGACCCACGGTTCGACGGTGCCGAGGTCCTCGCCGACGACAAGCGCGCCGGCCCGATGGGCCTCGAGCGCGACAATGCCGATCATCGCCTCATGGTCGTAGCGCACATAGGTGCCCTCGGTCGGCGCTGACCCCTTGGGAATCCACCACAACCGGAACAACCCGATGATGTGGTCGATGCGCACTGCTCCCGCGTGCCGCAGCACCGCGTTGACCAACGCGCGGAACGGTTCGTAGGCCTGCGCGGTGAGCTGATCGGGTCGCCACGGCGGCTGTGACCAGTCCTGTCCGAGTTGGTTGAACTCGTCGGGCGGCGCGCCCGCCGTGACCCCGAGGGCCAGCACATCCTGCATGGCCCACGCATCGGCACCGTTGGGGTCGACGCCGACGGCGAGGTCCGCCATGAGGCCGAGGTCCATCCCGGCCTGCACGGCGCTCGCCTGCGCGCTGGTCAGTTGGTCGTCGAGTTGCCATTGCAGCCACCGGTGGAAGTCCACGGCGTCGGCGTTGGCCGCGGCGAAGTCGGCGACTGCGGAGTTGGCCGGATGCCGCAAGTCGTGGGGCCAGTCGTGCCAATCGGCGCCGTAGGTCTCGGCCAGCGCGCACCAGGTGGCGAAGTCGTCCAGCGCACGCCCTTCCCGATTGCGGTAGGCCGCATACGCCAACTCGCGGCCCGCGGATCGCTTGACACGCCAGAGCCGTTGCAGTGCAGCGCGTTTAGCCAACCATGCGGTGTCTCGATCGATGAGTTCGCTGCGGTCGGCGTGGGCCTGCACCGCGGCCTTGGCCTTGCGGAGGCGGCCGCGGCCGCGCATATCCGCGTATTCGGCTATCGCCTCAACGCGCAGATACATCGGGTTGACGAAGCGCCGCGAGGTGGGCAGGTAGGGGGAGGGCTCCATCGGCGCGACCGGCGCGGCCGCATGCAGGGGGTTGACGAGGATGAATCCCGCGCCATGTCGGGAGCCGGCCCACACGGCGAGATCGGTGAGATCGGTCAGATCGCCTGTGCCCCAAGATCGTTGCGAGCGCACGCTGTAGAGCTGCGTGGCCAGGCCCCAGGTGCGCCTACCGTCCAGCCGGGTGGGCAGCGGCACCGAGGGCGGCGTGATGATGAGCGTGGTGCCGGCATCGAACGAGCCGGCCTGGGCGTGCAGCCGGTGATAGCCCAGCGGCAGATCGTCGGGCAGTTCAAAGGTGGCTTCGCCAATCAATTGACCATCGAGATCATATGGGGGCGTGAAGTTTTCGAGTTGACGCAGACCGGTGCGCACGGTGCCGTCCTCCAGCCGGATCCAGATCCGCACCGGGTCGCCGTGGGTGACGTGCACCCAGAACGACGATGTGCTGCCCGCGCGCCCGACGATCGTCGGCGGCAGCGTATGCGACCAGTAGTCGCGGTCCTGTGCGCGTAGCGCGGCGGCGCGCTCGTCCTCCGTGGCGGCGGAGACGCCGAGCGCGGCCAACACCGCCACCAAGGTGGACTCGCCGACGGTCACGCGCCGGCCCGTCCAATCGTGGTACTCGGTGGCCACAGCGAAGCGGTGAGCGAGCTCGATCAGCGATCCGCCCGGCTCAGTCATGACGCCAATCTTGCCGTTTCTCAGCCCACATCGCGGATCAACAGGTCGTCCCAGGAGTCGCGGCGCACAACTTGGCGGGCATCTCCGTTGCGGACGAACACCACCGGCACGCGGCGGGCGCCGTTGTATTGATTGGACATTGTGTAGCAGTACGCCCCCGTGACGGGCACCGCCAAGAGATCGCCGACCGTGGGTTCGCGAAGTGGGACGCCGTCGACCAACTGATCGCCGGACTCGCAGTGCCGGCCCACCACGCTGACAAGTTCGCCGCCGCCGACCCGGTCGACGATCGTCGCCTCGAACCGTTGTCCGGTCAAGGACACCTCGAGATTATCGGCCATTCCGCCGTCGACGGCGACGTGGACCACCTGCCCCCGTTTGACCGTGGTCACCTGATACACCGTGCACGCGCTGGAGGCGACCATGCTGCGGCCGGGTTCGACGATGATGCGGCTGCCCTCCGGCAACAACGCGCGGGCCTGGGTCACCATGGCGTCGGCGTATTCGTCGGGCGTCGGCGGATGCTCGACGTAGGTGTAGCGCACGCCGAGACCGCCCCCGAGGTCGTAGGTGTCGAAGGTGCCGAGCTTGGCGATCGGCTCGACGGCCTGGGCCAGTTGCTCGACGTTGAGCAACTGGGATCCGACGTGGGTGTGCAATCCGTCGAGGCGCAGTTTGGCGCTGCCTTCGATGCGGGTGATCGCTTCGCGGGCGTCGTCGGGCGCCAAACCGAACTTCGAGCCGCTGTGGCCGGTCGCTTGGGAGGGGTGGGTGGCCGCGTCGACACCGGGGATGACGCGCACGAGGCACGGCTGCTGATGGCCGCGCGGCACGAGCCGTTCCAGCCGGTCGATGTCGTCGAAGTTGTCGACGACCACCAGCCCGACGCCGTTGGCGATGGCGAGCACGAGTTCTTCGTCCGTCTTGGCGTTGCCGTGCAGGATGAGCCGCGCGGGGTCGGCGCCGGCCTTGAGCGCGGTCAGGACCTCACCGCCGCCGGCGACGTCGATGTACAGGCCGGCCTGCACCATGACGCGTTCAACCGCGGTGCAGGGGAACGCTTTCGACGCAAACGCGACATCGCAACGCGGCCACCGGCTGCGGAATGCGGCGAGGTAGTCGTCGGCCCGCGCACGCAGGGCCTCTTCGGCGACGACGATCACCGGGGTGCCGAATTCGGCCGCCACGCGGTCGAGTCGGCATCCGCCCACGGTGAGGGTGCCGTCGTCGTCGAGGCGGGTGCCCGGCGGGAAGAGCCCGAGCAATTCGTCGGTGGAGGCCGTCATCGATTCAGCCTGCCAGATTTTGTGTCGGCCTCCCATCGGCGGGCGTGCTAGTATGTCTGTAATGATCCTTACAGAAGGTCGTCGATGACGATTTCGCCGACCAGGCGCCAGCAGCAGGGCGAGGCCTCGCGTGAGCAGATTCTCGACGCCACCGAACGTTTGATGGCCACGAAGGGCTATGCGGCAACGTCGATCAGCGATATCCGCAAGGCCTGCGGCCTGCCGCCGAGCTCCATCTACTGGCACTTCGGTTCCAAGGAGGGCGTGCTGGCGGCGGTGATGGAGCGCGGCGCGAACCGGTTTTTCGCGGCCATCCCGCAGCGGGGCGGGGCCGAGGAGCGACTGGCAGCACTGTCCGCCGTGCAGTCGCAGCACCCGGACTTCCTGCGCCTGTTCTACCTGCTCTCGTTGGAGCGCAGCGAGGATCCGGCGGTCGCCGAAGTGGTGCGCCGCGTTCGCAATACCGCACTTAAACGGTTTCGCGATGCGATCACCGAACTGCTACCGGCCGACGTTCCACCTGCCAAGGCGCGCCGCGTCGTCACGGAACTCACCGCGTTCGCCGTCGCGCAGTCCGACGGTGTGTTTCTCGCAGACCACCTCGAACCCCACGCGACCGACGTCGACCGCATGTACCGGCGGCTCTGGCAGGCCGTGGCCGCACTGATCCCCGTTTTGTTGGAGGAGAAATGACCAGGACCGCGATTATCACCGGCGCCAACACCGGGCTGGGATTCGAATGCGCGCGGGCAGTTTTGGCCGCCGCCCCGATGTGGCACGTGGTGCTCGCCGTGCGCGACCCCGCGCGGGGTGCCGACGCGGCGGCCCGGCTCAGCGCGCCGCGGCGCGCCACGGTTTTGGAGCTGGATCTGGCGTCGCTCGAGTCGGTGCGCACTTTTCCGTCGAGGCTGGGCGCCGCCGGGCTGCCGCCGGTGCACTCGGTCGTGTGCAACGCCGGGGTCCAGGTGGTGGGGGACAGCGCGACCACCGCCGATGGATTCGAGCTGACGTTCGGCGTGAACCATCTCGGTCACTTCGCCCTCGTGCAGGGGTTGCTGGACGTGTTGGCACGGCCGGCGCGAATTGTGGTGGTCAGCAGTGGAACTCATGATCCGGACAAACACACCGGGATGCCCGCACCGCGCTACACGTCGGCCGGCGAGCTGGCGCACGACACCGGGCAGGGACCGACGGAGGGCCGCCGCCGGTACACCACATCCAAACTGTGCAATGTGCTGTTCGCCTACGAGCTGGACCGCCGTCTCGAGCACGGACGCCAGGGGGTGAGCGTTACCGCATTCGACCCCGGTTTGATGCCCGGCAGCGGGCTGGCCCGCGACTACCCGCCGGTGCAGCGGCTGGCGTGGCGGTATCTGCTGCCGGCCCTGCGCGTGCTTCCCGGTGTACGAAGCACCCGGGCTTCCGGTCGCTACCTGGCGGCACTGGCCGTCGACCCCAGCCACGACGGCGTCACCGGACAGTACTTCGCCGGCCGCAAGCCGATCCGCTCATCGACCGACTCCTATGACCTCGACAAGGCCCGTGACCTCTGGGAGACCAGCGAACAATTGGTTGTGCAGGCTAGAGCATGAGGATGACGATGATTATCGCCGCGAATCCGGCTGTGGCCCAACCGAGGGCGAATACTTCGAGGCGGGGCGAGGCAACGATCTTTCGGCCCGACGCCGGATGGACCTGTAGCGTGCGTCGCGCCCGTAACGCGCCGAACCACACCGACAGCGCGGCCAGCGCGATGCCGACGACGGCCAGTGCGGTACGGCCGACCGACAGTGGCCCGTCGCGCATCAGGGGGATGGCGCCGCTGGCGAGAAACACCAAAGCGCTTCGCTCCCAAGATAATTGGGTGCGTTCAGCCGCAAGGCCGCGCTTCGGTTCTTGCGGACGCATCACGGTTGGACGAACAGCACGACGACCACCAGTACCGCGACGACTACGATGACACCGGCAAGCAGCCAGGGCATCGGGGACCGCGGCATGTCGGTGTTCCGCCGGATCGCGGTCTGCACCCGCTGCCAGCGCCGGACCGCCAGCACGGCCAGCACACCACCGGCACTGGTCAACAACACACCGAGGCCGTGGCGCACGCCCGGGACGCTGAACGCCGGGACCAACTGGACGACGGCGACACCGCCGGCGATCAAGGCCAGCGCAGTGCGGATCCAGGCCAAGAATGTCCGCTCATTGGCCAGTGTGAAGCGGTAATCCGGTTCCTGCTCGTCGACGTCGGCCATGCGCCACACAGTAGGGATGATCTCGGTTCGGCGTGGGTATTGTCACCGAACATGGTGCCCGGACCGCTGAACAGCGCCGAGGCACAGGACCGGCGGGCCCGCGTCGCTGTCGCAGCGTACTTCTTGACCAACGGAGCTCTGTTCGCCAACCTGTTGCCCCGGTATCCGGAGATCAAGGCCGATCTGCAGCTGTCGAACGCGGTGTACGGCGGCGCGGTCGCGGCGTTCTCCGTCGGTGCGCTGGTGGCGGGTTTGACTGCGGCGGCACTGATTCGGCGATTCTCCTCGTCGCGGGTGGCCGTGGTGGGGACCACCGGAATCGCGCTATTCGTGGTCGCCGCCGGTTTGGCGACCACACCCGTCATGCTCGCGGGCGCGTTGTTCATCGCCGGGGCGTGCGATGCGATCACCGACGTCGCACAGAACGCGCACGGGCTGCGGGTGCAGCGCACCTACGGGCGCTCGATCATCAACTCATTTCACGCGGTCTGGGCGGCCGGCGCGATCCTCGGCGGCCTGATGGGTGCCGCTGCGATCGCGTTGCACATCCCGCGGGCAACGCATTTGGCGATTGCCGCGGCTGCGTTCTCCGCGGTGGTGCTGTTCGCCTATCCCTACCTGCTGCCGGGCTCCGATCACGACGACCACCCTTCGGCGCGCGCGACCGGCGGGCACCGGCTGAGCTTCACGGTTTACGCCACGCTGCTCGCGCTGGTGGTCATCGCGATCGCCGGGGCGGTCATCGAGGACGCCGGAAGTTCCTGGGCCACACTGTATCTCCGCGACAGCATGGGCGCTCCGGCTGCGCTCGCCGCGTTCGGCTACATCGCTTTGGCGGGCTTCATGTTCGTCGGCCGGTTGATTGGCGACCGGCTCGTCGACCGGTTCGGTCAATGCGCGGTGGCGCGGGCCGGCGGGTTGCTCACGGCGGCGGGCATGGGCTGCGCGCTGGCATTCCCGAGCATCCCCAGCACGATCGCGGGGTTCGCGGCCGCGGGCCTAGGCGTGGCCACGCTGATTCCGGCCGCGATGCACGCCGCCGACGAACTGCCTGGGCTGCGCCCGGGGACCGGCTTGACCGCGGTGACGTGGTTGATGCGGGTCGGTTTCGTGTCGTCACCACTGATCGTCGGCGTGATAGCCGACGCGACGAGCCTGCGGGTGGGGTTGCTGTCCGTCCCTGTTGCCGGGGTTGCGGTGATGGTGTTGGCCGTCGCCCTCAGTGCACGGCGCCGGACAGCTCGATCGTGAGGACCCCGGCCACAATCAGCACGATGCCGAAGATCATCATCCAGGTCAGCGGCTCGGCGAACAGGAACCGCGCGATGACGGCGACAAGCGCCACACCGCACGCGGTCCACACGCCATAGGCGATGCCGACGGGCATGCCCAACGACAGCGACACCCACAGCAGGAAGAACGAGACCAGGTAGCCGACGATCACCGGGGCGATCCACGCCTTGCGGCGAAACCCGTCCGACGCCCGTAGCGACAGCGTCGCGAACACCTCGACGACAATCGCGCCGACCAACGCCCACCACATCACGACGTCGGCTCGTCGGCTCGTTTGGGATGGGATCCGAACTCCACCAACAAGACTCCGGCGATGATCAACCCGATGCCGGCGACGATTGGCCAGGTGAACGGGTCGCCGAAGATCGCCGCCGCCAGCACGGCGGTGGCAGCGGTGCCGGTTGCACCCCAGATACCGTAGGCCACCCCGACCGGCATGCCGGCCCGCAGCACCGCGGTGAGGAAGACGAACGCGCCGACGTATCCGGTGACGACGAGCAGTAGCCATGCCGAATGATCTTGAGACGCCCGCAAAGACAGCGTGGCCGCGATTTCGACCGTGATGGCCGCAACCAACAGCGTCCACTTCCGCACGGCTACAAACTATCCGACGGCGCGCTCCACCATCGGCGTGAGCACCTCGTGAGCGAACCGCCGCAGTTCGGCGTCGTCGCCGAAGTCCGGATCGGTGGGCGGCATGGAGATGTAGGTGAAGAACAGCCGCGCGAACACGTCGGCCACCCAGCGCACCGGCTGCGACGGGGTGCCCGGTGTATCGCCGTGAATGTAGTTGGCGATGAACGCCGATCCCATTCTCAGTAGTTCGGCGGAGGCGGCGACCGGCGCGGGTTCGAGGTGTGCGGCGCGCCGCAGCATGGGGTGTTCACGGGCGAAGGTGACCGCGGCGATGAATGCCTCGGCCACCCCCTCGCGGGGATCGTCGGCGCCGTCGATGGCGTCGGCGACGGCGGCGAGGAATCGCTGGGTTTCCCGGCGCACCAGCGCCTCGATCAGGTCGTCGCGACGGGGATACCGCCGATAGACCGTCATCCGGGACACCCCGGCGCGGCGCACCACGTCCTCGACCGTGATGCGCTGCAGGCCAACGGCGGCGGCCTCCGCCACGGCGGCGTCGAGAATACGCTGGCTGGTGCGATCGGCGTCGTCGGCGCCGTCGGCGGCCGCGCTGCCGACCACCTCGAGCAGTTGCGCGTGGATCATGAGGCGGTGACCCGACTTTGGGCCGCGACGCGTTCGGTGGCCAGCGCGACGTAGCGCGGCGTGCCGAACGCCCAGCGCAGCCGCCGCGCGTCGAGCTGCAGCGCCGGCTCGATGAGGCGGTGGGTCAGCGTCGAGGGGTGGTCGAAGCCGATCAGTTCGCGTGCCCACCGCGGTGCGCGGCTCATGCCGGCATACATGACGAAGCGGTGCAGCGGGCGGTCGACCGCCCTGGGGAAATTGGTGGACAACGGTGCACTCAGCAGGAAGTCGATGAACTCGCGTGTCTGTGTGTTGACGCCGAGCTTGGGCCGCATGGACTCGACGTAGTCGTCGAGCTCCGCGACTGTCGTCGGCACCCGGTCCGCGCCGGCCATCCAGCCGATGACGGCCTGCTCGGCGAGATAGCGATCTTTCTCCTGTTGTGACAGCGGCCTTATGGTGTGCTCGAAGGCCTGCATGATCATCCAGGGGATGCAGGTGTGCACCCAGGCGATGAGTTCGGGATCCAGCGCCCGGTACGGGACACCGTCGGGACGTGTGCCGTGGACGAACGAATGGACCCCTTTGACGCGGTTGATGACGGCAGTCGCCGCCTCGGTGTTGCCGAACGTGGTGGTCAACACGTAGCCCAACGTGGCGCGGGCCCGCTGGAACGGGTCCTGGCGATAGTTCGAGAATTCCTGCACGCCCGCCACCACGGACGGATGCAGTATCTCCAGCACGATCGCGGGCAGTCCCGCCTGTGAGACCGCCGCGAGGTCGGCGTTGACCTCCCACGACACACTGCCCGGGCCGACGAGGCCCGGGTCGCCGGGCGGACCGCCATAGACCAGCGGATCGTCGTGACACCCCGCGCCCTGTTCGAATTCGGCGACGATATGGCGACGCAGCGCGCTGGTATACATGTGACGAATACTACCTAATTCCTACCATCAGCTGCCTGCCCGGATAAACTTCCTGGATGGACGCGGTCAGGGCGGTCTTGGATGCGCTGCCGCCGCAGATGCGGGACCCGGTGCTGTTCGCCATCCCGTTCTTCCTGTTGCTGCTGATCATCGAGTGGACCGCGGCACGCAAACTGGAACGGATTGAGGACCGACCGCCGTCGGGCGCCTTCCACACGCGCGACGCGTGGGCCAGCATCTCGATGGGTCTGGTGTCGGTCGCGACCACCGCGGCGTGGAAGTCCGTCGCACTGCTGGGGTACGCGGCGCTCTACGCGTATGTCGCGCCGTGGCATCTGCCGTCGACGCAGTGGTACACCTGGGTGATCGCGATCGTCGGCGTCGACGTGCTCTTCTATACCTATCACCGCATCGCGCACCGGGTGCGGTTGATCTGGGCGACCCATCAGGCCCACCACTCCAGCGAATACTTCAACTTCGCCACCGCGCTGCGCCAGAAGTGGAACAACAGCGGCGAGATCCTGATCTGGATCCCGTTGCCACTCTTGGGTGTTCCGCCGTGGATGGTGTTCGCCAGCTTCTCGATCAACCTCATCTACCAGTTCTGGGTGCACACTGAGCACATCGACAAACTATGGCGGCCAATCGAATTCATCTTCAACACGCCGTCTCACCATCGGGTGCACCACGGCATGGATCCCGAGTATCTGGACAAGAACTACGCCGGGATCTTCATCATCTGGGACCGGATGTTCGGCACGTTCCAGCCCGAGCTTTACCGCCCGCATTACGGCCTGACCAAACCGGTCAACACGTTCAACATCTGGAAGCTGCAGACCCGCGAATACGTCGCCATCGCCCGCGATGTGCGACGGGCCACACGCTGGCGTGATCGGGTCGGCTACATCTTCGGCCCGCCCGGTTGGGCGCCCGCAGGTGCCGAACGTCGACGTGTCGAAGAATCCGCCGAAGTTCGCACATAAGTCGACGTTCGACGCAGCAGTATTGACCCATGGACGTCAAAGAGGTGCTGCTGCCCGGGGTGGGCCTGCGCTACGAGTTCGAGAACCGCGACGGTGACCGCATCGGCGTCATCGCACGGCGCACCGGCGACTTCGAGATTGTCGTGTATCCGCGCGACGACCCCGACCAGGCTCAGGAGGTGTTCCGGCTCACCGACGAGGAAGCCGAGGCGCTCGCGCAGATCTTGGGCGCACCTCGAATCGCCGAGCGGTTCGCCGATCTGACGCGGGAAGTGCCCGGACTCAACGCCGGCCAAATCGAGATCCGCCCGGGCAGCCCGTTCGTCGACCGACCGCTCGGGGACACCCGCGCACGCACCCGCACCGGCGCGTCCATCGTGGCGATCGTCCGTGACGAGGAGGTGCTGGCCTCGCCCGGACCGGCCGAGATTCTGCGCGCCGGCGACGTGCTGGTGGTGATCGGCACGCACGACGGCATCGCGGGAGTCGAGCAGATCGTCGCCAGAGGCTGACCGGTGCAGGTTTCGGCGGCGCTGTTGCTCGAGCTCGGCGTCATCCTCGCGGTGCTCACCGTGTTGGGTACCGCCGCCCGCCGATTCGCGCTGTCACCCATTCCGCTGTACCTGCTGGCCGGCTTGGCGCTTGGCGAGGGCGGCATCACCCCGGTGCCCGCGGCAGGCGAATTCGTCAGTACCGGCGCCACCATCGGCGTGGTGCTGCTGCTGCTCACACTGGGCCTGGAGTTCTCCATCGGCGAGTTCGCCAGCAGCCTGCGCCGGCACCTGCCGTCGGCGTGGGTCGATGTCGTGCTCAACGCCACCCCCGGCGCGATCGCCGGCTGGCTGCTCGGCCTCAACGGCGTCGGAATCGTGGCGTTGGCCGGGGTGACCTACATTTCATCCTCTGGCGTCATCGCGCGGCTGCTCAGCGATCTGCGCCGGCTCGGCAACCGGGAAACGCCTGCGGTGCTGTCGATTCTGGTGTTGGAAGACTTCGCGATGGCCGCGTACCTGCCGCTGCTGGCGGTGCTGGCGGCCGGTGGCAGTTGGCTGAATGCGTTGTTCGGCATGGCCATTGCGGTAGGGGCGCTGATCTTGGCGTTCGGCGCGTCGTATCGGTGGGGCCATCATGTCGGTCGGCTGGTGGCACACCCCGACAACGAGCAGGTGCTGCTGCGAATCCTCGGCCTCACCCTGATCGTCGCCGCGCTCGCCGAATTCATCCACGCCTCCGCCGCCGTCGGCGCCTTCCTCGTCGGGCTCACCCTGACCGGTGAGTCGGCCCACCGAGCGCGCATGGTGCTCAGTCCGTTGCGTGACCTGTTCGCGGCGATCTTCTTCCTCGCCATCGGGATCTCCGTCGACCCCGCCGATTTGTTGCCGATGCTGCCGGCAGCGCTGGCCCTGGCCGCGGTGACTGCGGCGACGAAGATACTCACCGGCCAATTCGCTGCTCGCCGTGAGGGGGTGGGCCGGCCGGGTCAGATGCGCGCCGGGACGGCGCTGATCGCGCGCGGCGAGTTCTCGCTCGTCATCATCGGTTTGGTGGGGACGTCGTTCGAAGCGGTCGGGGCGGTCGCCACCCCGTACGTGTTCATCCTCGCCATCGTCGGTCCGGTGCTGACGCGCTTCGCCGGTGGAGGCCGACCGATTCGCCGCAGTCCCGCGTCCGAAGGACAGGCGTAAGGTCCGCGCTGTGAAGACGGTGTTTGATGACCATGTCGATCCAGGGCTGATCGAACGTTCGCTTGCGGCAGCCAGGTTCGGCTCGATGTGGCTGGACATACCGCGTCCGGACTATCCACCGCTGAGCGGCTCGGTCACCTGTGATCTGCTGGTGGTGGGTGCCGGCTACACCGGCTTGTGGACGGCTCTGCACGCCGCCGAACGACATCCTGACCGGCGCATCGTGCTCATTGACGCCCATCGTGTCGGGTGGGCGGCCTCGGGCCGCAACGGCGGATTCGTCGACGCCAGCCTCACACACGGGCTCGAGAACGGAAAGTCGCGCTGGCCCAACGAGATCGACGAACTCAACACGATGGGTTTGGCGAATCTCGATGGTATGCAATCCGATATCGAACGACTCGGCCTGGATGTGGAATGGCAGCGCACCGGGATGCTGACGGTGGCCACCGAGCCACATCAAGTGCAGTGGCTGCGCGATGCCGCCGCCGACGGCGAGGGCCAGTTTCTTGACCAGGCTGCGGTCCAGTCCGAAGTGCACTCACCGACCTACCGCGCGGGCCTGTTCAGCCCGGACACCTGTGCGATCGTGCATCCCGCCAAGCTGGCGTTCGAACTTGCCCGTGCCTGTACCCAGGCCGGTGTGCGAATCGCCGAGCACACCAACGCCCGGTCCTTGGACACCGCGGGCGCCGCGGTGCGGGTGGCCACCACCGAAGCCGTCGTCACCACGCGCAAGGTGGTGCTGGCGACCAACGTCTTTCCCAGCTTGTTGCGGCGCAACCGCCTCTACACCGTTCCGGTCTACGACTATGTGCTGGCCACCGAACCGCTGGGCGACACCCAGCTGGATCGTGTCGGTTGGCGGGGACGACAGGGAATCGGCGACTGCGCCAACCAATTTCACTATTACCGGCTGACCATGGACAACCGGATCGTGTGGGGTGGGTATGACGCTGTGTACCACTTCGGTCGCAAGGTCGACCCCGCCTACGAGGACCGGCCTGCCACCTATCGCCGGCTGGCGGCACACTTCTTTCTCACCTTCCCGCAGCTGTCCGATGTCCGATTCGACTACCGGTGGGCGGGCGCCATCGACACCAACACCCGATTCTGCGCACATTGGGGACTGGCTTGCGAGGGCCGGGTAGCCTACGTCAACGGCTACACCGGTCTGGGAGTCGGCGCCTCCCGGTTCGCCGCCGACGTCTGCCTGGATCTGCTCGACGGTGACGACACGCCACGCACCAGGTTGGAGATGGTGCGCAAGCGGCCGCTGCCGTTCCCGCCAGAACCCTTGGCCAGCATAGGAATTCAAGCCACCCGATGGTCCCTGGATCGGGCCGACCACGCTGCCGGTAGACGCAACCTGGTCCTGCGCACGCTGGACGCAGTCGGGCTCGGTTTCGATTCGTGACGCGAAAACCCCACGGCAGCAGGCGTGATCAGTATGCTCAGCCGTGCTCCGATGTAAGGGGAAATTGACGTGGGAGACAGACTCCTCAAGGGCGAGAAGCTGCAGAAGGGCCAGTCGCTGACTTCCCGTAACGGTGCATACACCCTGACGTTGCAGGAGGACGGCAATCTGGTGCTCGCCGAACGCGGTCGGGCGGTGTGGGCCACCGGCACCAACGGCCAGAACGTCGAGCGCCTCGAGGTGCAGAGCGACGGCAACTGCGTGCTTTATACGCCCGACAAGCCGGTGTGGCACACCGACACCAAGGGCGCCAAGGACGTTCGGCTCCTTCTGCAGGACGATCGCAATCTGGTGTTGTATGGGTTCGACGGGCCCGCCTGGTCGTCGAACACCCAAACCGACGAGCCGCCCCCACCTGCGCCGGGGGAAGAGGCGGAACCGGAAGTGGCGCCCGCCGCGGCCGAGGAGCCGCTGCCCGCCGAGGCACCACCACCGCCGCCACCGCCGCCGCCGGCCGCGCGGACCTACACCGTGGTCTCCGGTGACACGTTGTGGG
>NZ_PIZU01000027.1 GCF_002838065.1 Mycobacterium hubeiense
TACGAGGCGTCCCCGAAAGACAAGGGAAGCTACGCCGAACGCCAACATCTACATCCCCCATGATGTGGTTCATCCTGACTTCAAGAAGGACCTCTTTCCGGAGCACTTCATTGAATACGTCCCACCACCGAGTAACTACTTTGGGCCGTCGCGCTTGTTCGGCTCGTTGGAGGTCGAAGTCGACGATCCAGAGGTCGCCGGTGGGCGGCGCGTATCGAGCACCGGCTCTATTTCTCTGAACCTGTCGACACAGACGACAACAGAGTCGTCGCGGTCGGGTATGGCCGCAAGGAGCCTCGCGATTTGCGCGCAACTATCAAGCAGCGGGATCAGATCCGCAAGGCGATGGAGTACACAAAGTACTGTTTCCGCACGCAGGGGTACGGCATTCGTCCGTTCGGGGACTAGTAGCGCCACCAGGGGTTGTTGCACTAGAATGCAACATGAGGACGGGAGTGTCATGACAGACCAAACATTGCCGGCGGTTTCAGACGAATCACGCCGAGCGACCAAGCTGACACGCGACCTACGCCGGGTCATACGGGATCTGAAGAGCATCAGAGAAGCCCGCGGCATGTCGGCATCGCTCGTCGCCGACATCATCGGCGTCCACCGCAGCGTCATCTCCAAGTTTGAGAACCAATCCGGCGACCCCAAGCTGTCGACGCTCTTGCGCTACGCACATGCGATCGGCGCCGACCTCGATCTCGCGGTCGTCAACCCGCAGCGTCATGACAAGCCAGCGACAACCAGCAGCCGATCAAAAACACCGACGCGATGATCGCCCCAAGCCCGCATTACCTACTGTCGCCCGCTCATCCTTGACGCCCCACAATCAGCGCGCCGAGGCTCATCGAGTCAGGCACGACGCAACCACCGGCCCGAGTTAGGGCCTGAGCCGCAGGATGCGATCGTCGCCCTCGCGGGGACTTCCCCGGCCCGTCGCGGTTTCAGGTGGTGAACCACAGCGCCATCGGCCAGGTGTATTTGCCTGCTTGGCACCACGCTATGTCGTCGCAATCACAACCCTGGGCGACCAGGTTGTACGCGTGGCGAACGGAGTCCACTGTCGTCATGCTCCTGTCGCCCACCGGCGGTAAGCCTCGATCCACTGCGCTTCTTCTGTAATATGTTGCTACAGAATAGAATTCGCTTTGCTGAATCCATACTGAGTTGACAACCGAACTTGGTTATTACTCGTGGTACCCACGAAATCGACTTCCCGGCTTGGGCGGACAAGCTTGCCGGCAAGGAAATTCCGACGCAAGAGCTGACCGCGACCGAGATTCGGATGCTCCTCACGAACCCCACCAAGATCAAAGACGTGTTCGACATCAAGGAGCAGGCGACCGCCGAAGCGACCAAGAGATTCCCGCCGCCGGATGGGGTTCGGGAGATCGACAATCAAACCGACGCTTTCCGCCACGCCTACGCGAATGCCCTGATGACACAGAAGTTCGGCGAAGAATGGACCCGCAATTTCACCACAGCGCACGAAGGCCGTGAGAACAATTACGGGTCTAGCGAGGCGATGGATTTGTACAACAACGAGGTGGGGCGTCGGATCGCGGTGGATAACCCCAACGCCTCGCCGGAGGAGCTGGCTGACCTGGTCCAGCAGGCGGTCAATAACGGCGAAACAGTGGTCATCCGTCCCGATGGCAAAGGCCTGGAGTGGAGTAACAACATCGCGCCAGTGGACACCGGCGACTCAAGCAGGAGTACGCCGCTCCCCGGTGCCCCACACCCGTCGCCGTACGGTTCTTGAGGCTCGCACTGACACAGCGCGATTACGCGAAGACACCGATGAATAGGACGAACATGGCCGCTTGGATCCGGTTGTGGATCTGCACTGTGCTCATCTGCATCGCAATGACGGGTTGCGGCGTCGTTAAGGAGGACGACCCGCTGGAGGCCAAACTGTCCGATTTGAAGGACAGTGGGCAGGCTGCGCGGTTAAGCGATCTCACCGACTTCAGCTGGGACGAGGTCCACCTCTTCAACGAGTACACCAAACGAGAGGCGATCGAGAAGATCGTCGGATCCCCCGTCATCTCCGCCGACTACCACGCCGCAGGGAGCCTGCTGGTGTTCGAGGATCATGGCAAGGTCGTCAAGACGATCACCGTCAAAGGCGACTATCTGAGGGCCGACGACTACACCTACGGATCCGACGTGCTAGTGAAACCCTGGGGAAACGGCGCCATGCGACTGACACCTCCGGGCGCTGATCCCGAGAACTGAGGACCTGTTTCGCCGACTCAACTCCCCGGCTACCTCTGACAAGAAGTCCGGCGGCCTCGTCAAGCACCACCATCATGGTGTAAATCCCGGTGATGCATTCGCTTTCGTGTCGCACTCGACGGCCGCGTCGCCGACCGTGGAGTCAGAGCTGGCGGTCTCTTGCGTTGTCCCTTCTTGTGACGGCCTGACGACAAATGCTCCCGGGTTTGTCATATCACCAGGAGTCAAAACCTTCGCATTATGCGAAGGTTTTGACATGGCTATAGCGATGAAGTTAGAACGGCTGCGTGAAGATGCCGTGGGCGACAAGCTTCAGTCGGTCACGGGCGACCCTCGTGGATACCCCCCAACGACATCCGTCGACGCGGACCCACGCCGGTGAAAACAACGCGCCTGCGGGTGGTGTTGCGCGACGTCGAGCCGGCGGTCGCCCGGGTGATCGATGTGCCCGCATCGGCGACCCTGCCCGAGCTGCACGACCTCCTGCAGGCCGCGATCGGCTGGACCGACTCGCATTTGCACCAGTTCGTCACGCCGCAGGCAACCTACGGGATGGAGATTCCTGGCGCGGATGTGTGGCCCGAGGACCAGCGTGACGAAACCGGCGCCCGGCTGGCCGATCTCGGCGCCAAGTTCGAATACGTCTACGACTGCGGCGATGACTGGACCCACGACGTCGAGGTGCTCGGGCCCGGCGGCTCTGTACCTGGCTGCATCGACGGGCATGGTGCCTGTCCGCCCGAAGACTGCGGCGGACCCGGCGGGTACGCCGAACTGCTCGACGTGCTCGCCGACCCGGCGCACCCCGAGCACGAGCGCATGCGCACCTGGGTCGGCAACCGGTTGCGGCCGTTCGACCGCGTCGCAACAGACCAGTGGGTGCGCCGGGTTGTCGGTGAGGTGCCCGAAAGTGTCCGGCTGCTACTCGATTTCGCTGCCAACGGGATCAAGCTCACTCCGGGTGGGCGGCTGCCCCGAACGGTGGTGCGCAGCGTGCAACAGCACCGCCCACACTGGTACCTGCTCGACCGGCCCGCCTCCATCGAGGACGACCTGCCGCCTTTGGGAGCGCTGCACGGGCTGTTGCGCGGCGTCGGGCTGCTACGGCTGCGTCATGGCGTGCTCACCCCCACCCGTGCGGCCAGCGATGATCTCGCCATAGTGCGCCGACTCAGGTCGGCGTTCGACCCATACACCTTTGCCACCGAAATCACCGAACTCACAATCGGGGTGCTCGCCGCGCACGGTCCGCTCCCACTTGGGGAGCTCGCGACACAGGTGCATCAACTACTAGGGCGCGGCTGGCAGCGCGGCGGGCAACCCATCAACGAGGGCGACGTGCGGATGGCGATCGCCGAGCAGTCCTCGGTCATGAAGGGACTCGACCTGATCGACAGCGCCGACTGGCACGTATTCGCTGCGGGGGCTGCGGCCCGATCCCTGCTTCCCCGCGCCACCATGCTTGCCGAGATCTGGACCAACAACGAGTGACCCGCCACCTCGGCGTCAAGGTCGCCTGCGGCAGTGGTCAATTCATTTTCCGCGACGGCACGCGCCGGTAGCATCCAGCGCGTGTCGACGGATTCGCGCTCTGACGCGCCACCGCGTCAAGTGTCGGGGCTCGCCGCCGCCATGACGGTGATCGCCATGGGACTCGGCTACGCCATTTCGATCGGCGACCCGACAAGCCTGTCTGCGAACCTCCAACTCGTTTCCGCCGGGCTGCAGATCTCCGGAACGACGTCCACCTTCGTCGCCACCCTCGCCACCCTCACCATGGCCGCCGCGGTGCTCAGCGCCGGCGCCCTCGGCGACCTCTACGGCATGCGCCGCATGTATCTGGTCGGCCTCTCAGGCGCGATCGCCTTCAGCGCGCTGGCCGCCGCTGCGCCGATTCCGGCGGCGTTGATGGTGGCGCGGGCAGGCGTCGGCGTGACCCTGGCGTTCCTCATCGGGCTGTCCCTGGCGCTCACCAACGCGGTGTTTCCGCCAGGCCGACGCGCCGCGGCCATCGCGGCCTACTTCGGCGTCGGATACGCCGTCGCCACGCCGATGCCCGCCCTCAGCGGCGCGCTGGGCCATGCGATCGGTTGGCGCGCATGCTTTTTCGTCGTCCCGATCATCGCCGCGCTGGGCCTTCTCATCACCTGGCGCTACGTGCCCGAAACGGTCCGCGCCGCCCGCCGGCTCGATTTGACCGGTATGGCGCTGTTCGCCGTCGCGCTGCTCGGGCTCATCTTCGGCATCTCGCGCATCGAGACCGGCATCAACACGCTCGGCCTCACCGCCATCGCCGTGGGACTGGTGGCGGCGGCGGCATTCGTCATGCAGGAACTGCGCACGCCCCACCCCGCATTAGACATGCACGTCTTTCGCTCCGGCCGGTTCAACGCCGCCGTCACCGCCGGCGTGATGTTCAACATCGTGCTGGGCGGATCGATGGTCTTGTTGGCCTTCTACCTCGTCACGATCCGCAAAGAATCTCACGAGCTGTTCGGCCTGTTACTGATCCCGGCCACCGCCATGGCGGCAGTCGCAGCCACCGCGGCGGGGCCGACCGCCAACCGGTTCGGCCCGCGCACCGTGCTTGTTGGCGGCCTCGTCACAATGCTGGCCGGCCTGCTGGTCCTCCGGACGTTCGACTTGACCACGTCACGGGCGGTGGTGTTCGTGACGACGGCGCTCATCGTCGTCGGCGGTGCCCTGGTCACCACCCCGCAGGCCACCATCATGATGGGCAGCGCGCCCGCCGACCTCGGCGGCGCGGTCTCCGCCGTCAAGAGCGCCGTCAACGAGGGCGGATATTCCCTTGGCCCAGCGCTTTTCGCACTAGTCGGCATCAACCTCTTCCTCACCGACAGCGTGCACGACCTCTCCGGGTCGGGAATCACCCGTACGGAGGCGCAGCAAGCGCTGTTGACAACGCACGGCGGCCGGGGAGCCCACCTGGTCAACCCCGAGCAGGCCCGACTCCTCGTCGACCAGGCGGCGCACAATGCCGTCGACGCGATTCACACCCTCAGTCTCATCATGGCGGTCGGACCGATTGCAGCGATCATGTTGGCGCTCTGGCTGATCAAGCCACAGGCGCGCTGAGCTTCGTCGTAGAAGTCTTCATGCCGCGGGCATTGCCGATCCGATTGCCTGCCGTCGCGATCCAGATCAGGACCGCCGAGAACTCTAGACATCACGTTGGGCCATTGTGAATACTGTTTCTAAAGTGACGTCAGTTATTAAGGCGTTGTCGTACGAACATATCAATACACAAAAAAGCTGTCATACGTTCGGCGCAATCGCCATTCAAGGCCTTTACCGCATTCACTAATTCGGCGTACTTTCGCGGTATCCGCATCGGCTTTACGGCAAAGGATCGCGATGATGACACTCGAACATCGCAGATGAACATCGCACCGCGACACTAGATCTCGCTGTCGCAACGTTCCGTGACCACACAGAAAGAATGCCGAATTCCAATAGTTTCACGGCGCGTAGGAGCACGCGTCCTTAACCTCCACGAATTCTCCCAATCAAACGTCGGGAAGAAGGGAATCAAAATGAAAACCATCATTATCAGCGGACTGATCAGCCTCCTCGCCAGCGGCGGCATTGCCGTGGCCACACCGGCCAGCGCCGGCTGCCAGAGCGCATTCGTCAGCATCTTCGGCGGCGGCCAGCGCTGCGACGGCCCGATTAACTCGCTCGGCAACTTCACCCGCTGCGACGCCGGACACGGCATGGGCTTCGGCGGCTCAAACTGCTACGTGGTCAACGTCAACGACCCCACACAGGCCCCGCATATCCCGTAACCACTGTCGTCCGATTGTACAAATTTCCCAACAGTTTTCGGCTCGCCTGCTCGTCACCGCAAGAACTGCTTGCTACACCGAGTCGATCACGCACCAAGGAGGCATCATGGCAACTCGGCAACGAGAGAACGCCAATTCCACCGGCAAGTCACGTCGGCGCAAGGGCCGACATCGCACCAGACATACCGAGGCTTATCGCTGGCTGGCCGCAGGCGCATTCACGCTCGGCGTTGGCGCGGCACTCACCGCCGGCGCCGGTGTCGCCAACGCCGAAGACAGCGAATCGCCGGGGGCCGGACCGTCTTCGGCGACAACCAACGAATCCGGCACGAGCCCAGGCGCAACCGTTGCCGCATCCACGAACAACCGGACCGCGGATCCCTCCGCCGACATCGGACCATCGAAGCGCACACCGCCGAAGGTCACCATCTCGTCCAGCGGCGGTAACCTGGCGGCGTCGTTGCGCCGGGCGGTCGGTTCGCTGTCCTCACCGCCGAAGAGCCGCGGCGAGTCCGAGCGGCGCACAAGTTTGCGGTCGCTGATCGATCAGCCAGCGAAAAGCACTGCTGCCGAGAGCCGTACGCCAGGTGACGAGAATAATCTTTCGGTGAGTCGCGCCGCGGCGTCGCTCGCCAACGAGTTGACTACAAATGTCGTATCCCTGTTCACGGCACGGTCATCCAATCCGGTCAAGCCGGTTAATCCGGTCAAGCCGGTGGCACCCGCCACCCCGAACCTGTTGTCGGCCTTTAACGTTGCGACATTCCGCCCGCCTGAAACCACCAACCGCCTCACCACGACACCACCGGAGCCCAAGGTCGTCACCACCATCCCCATCGATCCAAACGCAGTGGTGCTCAGCCCGGCCGGTTCGCAGATCTACGCCACCAATCCGCTCGACGACACGGTGACGGTGGTCAACACACGCAGCAACACCGTCGACGGCACGCCGATCCCCGTCGGCGACCACCCGTCGTATGTCGCGACGAGCCCAGACGGTAACCGTCTGTATGTCCTCAACAGCGGCGGCGACAGCATCTCGGTGATCGACACCCGCACCAGGGCTACCGTCGGCGCCCCTATCCCGGTCGGGGCCAACCCGCTGGGCATGGCGATCAACCCCAGTGGCACAAGACTTTACGTGACCGATCTCGACGGCACGATGCGCGTCATCGACACGCGGAGCCGCGCCACCGTGGGGTCCGTCCCGGTGGGTAACGCGGCGTATGAGCCGGTGGTCAGTCCGGACGGATCCCGGGTCTATGTCGCGTCGGTCGACGACAACGGCAACGGCACTGTGCGCGTCATCGATGCGCGCACCTTGCGGCCCATCGGCACGCCGATACCGGTTGGACCGGCACCGCTGGGAATGGTGGTCAGCCGCGACGGCAGGCGACTCTATGTCAGTGACCTCGACGGCACCGTTCGGATGATCGACACTCGTAGCCGCCGCGTTATCGGCAGTCCGATTCCGGTAGGACCGGTACCAAATGCCTTGGCGGTCAGCCCCGACGGCCGGTATCTGTATGTGGGCGAGTCCGAGTTGAGAAACGTGTGGGTAATCAACACCCGCACCGGAACCCGTGTCGCCGGCCCCATCCCGGTCAGCGGTGGCCCAAACGGCCTGGCCGTCAGCCGCGACGGCAACCGCCTCTACGTGGCCACTGCGGACACCATCGAAGTCATCGACACGTCTGGCGCCCCGGAAAACTTCAATGTGGGTTTCCTGTTCGACATCGCCTCACTCGCCGAGGACGCGGGGACCATCATCGACGATGTCGGGAGGATCGGGATCGGCTCGCTCTTACGCGGCGGAGCGCTGGCGCTGGTCGGCATCGGAACCGGGCTCGGCGACATCCAGCAAGGGCGATTTGTCACGGGCGGACTACAAGTGGCCTCCGGAGTCGCCGGCGGCGCGGCGTTGGTCTTCCCGCCCGCCGCAGTGCCGCTTGCCGTCACCAGCGCTGCCTTGACCGGAGTCGGCTTCCTCGTCGGCGGACTGTTTCCCGCGCTGTGACGGCTGGTGATGGCGCTATGGCTGGACCACGGACGAATGCCCGTTGCGGCGGCACCAACTCACGATGTAGCGCGCGTGCAGGCCGCACCAGCGATACACCGCGGCCAGTGTCAACGGCAGGCTCGGATCGTGCTCGCCGCGCTGCTGGATGATCGGGCCGAGGTAGTGGGTCGCCACCTTGGTCGCCGTATTGACCGCAACGCCGGCGGCCGCCGCCAATGTGGCGCCATCGGAGGCCCGTCCCGCAGCAATGGCGCCGGCGAGCCGTCCTGCGGTATGCCCTTTCCGGCCGCGAAACAATTCGTACAGCGGTGGAACACGCGGCGACGGCGCCGCGACGGTGTGACGCTTTCCGACGGCGGCGTCGCGGATCAACGCTGGAAGGTCTGCGGTGCCAGCGGATTTCGGGAACACGGACACCACCTCCGGGCGCAGCCGTGCCTCGTCGAGCAGATCCTGCTCCATGCTGTGGCCCTGTGTCGCCAAGATCACCGGCGCGAGCCGGTCCGCCTCGTGCATGACGTCGATCACGTCCAGACCGTCGAAGGTGAACTCCAAATCCGGGTTGTTCCATACCAAGTCGGCGATCACGACGTCGAATCGAACCCGGCCGACGATCTCGCGGTGCACGGCGTCTCGGTCCACGCCGGCGGCCACGGTCGCGTCGGGAAATGCCTCAGCCAGCATCGGTACGACGACCCGGCCCAGCGGCGAGGCCACGAGTATGCGCGCGCTCCCATCCACGGCTCCATCCTCCGATATCAGGCAAGATCTTGCCGATTGATCGCGAGAACGTGTGCGATCCGACCGGTTCTGGCCCAATCGGGTGACCAGCAGACCTGCTTTCGGTGTCGTACGAACGGACGATGGGACTACCCCAACGTCCACGTCGGAGGTTCGCCGCCATGTCCGTCGCCGTCGCCGCGATGACCCACCTCATCCGGCCCGAGCTCGCGCCGCGCGAGAGGGAAGTGCTTCTCGCCTGGTTCCGAACGGACAGCAAGGACGAGGTGGCCCGGGAGCTGCACATCGCGCCCACCACCGTCCGCACCCATCTGCAGCGCATCCGCGCGAAGTACGCCGCGGCGGGCCGGCCCGCGCCCACCAAAGCGGCGCTGGTGGCTCGCGCCATCCAGGACGGACTCATTGACGTCGACGACCTCTGACGCCCTAGACGTTCAGAGATCGCTGAGGCTCAGGATGCCGTCTTCGATCGCCCTGGCAAGCAGGGCCGACTTCGTCGGCGCGGGCCGCCCGACGTTGGCGTACTTGGCCCGCGCTCGCTGCAAATGCGTGCGAACCGTCGTCGGCGCGATGTAGAGGCGTTTACCCACCGCCTCTTTGCTTTCCGTCTGAAACCAGGCGACCAGCACTTCCTTCTCCCGCTCGGAGAGACTGATCCGGCCCAGCAGGCAATCGTTGCGCACCGCCTTGGCCATCCGCGGGCCGACATACGGCGCAGCCGTACAAGCATCGTGGATGGCCTCGATCAGATGACGCTTGCCCTCGGATTTCACGAGATACGTCACGGCACCGATGTCCAAACAGGTGAGGATCACTTCGTCAGCGCTCAAGTAGGAGTAGACGATGACCCGCTGCCCGCGTTTGCACAGCGTACTCAGGAACCCGAAATCTGGTTTGCCGGCGAACTGCAGATCGATGACGACGACGTCGACTTCGTCAGCAGCTTCCGGGTAGACGCTCAGAAACTCGGCCGGGCTGTGGAAGCTTCCGAGAAGGCCGACAGGCGGATTCGCGCCGGCACACCACGCTTCGACACCCGCGTGCACGACATCGTGGTCGTCGACGATGGCAATCCTGGGGGCAGGCCGCAGGTCAGACTCCATCGCCTCACGGTCCTCCTCCCACGCATTGCCGCAAACGGAGACCAGCGCACACAGTCGTATCAAACCGCACTGACAGGCGGCGCGTACCAGAATCGGCCTGGCAATGCCGGCACACCGAGTCAGGGTCGGGAGTTGATTATCCGGATGTCGCCGCACATTCGCTGTCGGTCGATGGAACGACAGTCAACCGCCTCCCGGCCTGGTGTTATTGATTAGCATCGGGCGTGCCTACCGCGGCGATCTTGAGCGGAGGGGATTTGCATGAGTGTGGTCGGTGCCGACCTCGACCAGATGCGCGCCCTTGCGCGCACCCTCACCCAGGCCGCGGACCGGCTGGAGGCCGCAGCGGCGACGGTCACCGGCCAGCTGTCGTCGCTGGGGTGGTCCGGTCCTGATGCCGAGCGGTACCGCTCGCAGTGGCATGGCGAGTCACGCACAGTGATCCGCCACGTGGTGACCGCGCTGCGGGAAGCCGCACAGACCGTCGAACGCAACGCTGCCGAGCAGCAGCAGGCCAGCTCCGCAACGGGAATGAGCCTCGCCGGGGTGTCGAATGGCAGCCCGATCGGTGTGCTGCCCAACGGCTTCGGCGCCGAACCGCTCAATCCACTGGTGGGCATCCGCGACTTTCTCGGCTCGAACGCGATCTGGCCGATCACTTGGGGGACGCTCCTCGGCCCGCTCGACGATCTCGGGGCGCTACCGCTGCTGGATGCCCTTGGGCTGGCTAGTGATTCGAGCCTCTCACCGGAGGAGAAGATGATCCAGGCGGGCAACTCGTTGACCGACCTCGCCGGCGGGCTGATGAAAGGATCCGTTGGATACCTCCCCGGACTCGCGGTGACGCAATGGGGCGACGTGGCGGCGAACATCGCGCGGGCCGACTTCAGCGCATCTGGAATCCAGACCACTGTCGACTACATGTTCTCCAATCCCGGCAGCGCGTTCGACGCCGCCAAGGACGCGGTGATCGGCTACGTCCCGAAACTGTTCTCGAACGTGCTTCCTTGGTAGAAAGCTTGGTAGAAAGGGCAATTCCCGTGGACGACACCGCATTACTCACCGACGACGAGATCATCGCTCTCTGCGCCGCGGACGGCCGGCCGTGGCCGGTGGGGCTCACCACCGTCGAAGCCACCGCCGAGGAGCTCACCCGCGCCGGTATGCGCGGCATGCGGTCATTGATGGTGCGACGGCTCGCCCACGCCGACGCCGAGCAGCCCGGTATGCGCCCACACGAGATGATCGCCAACGACGTCGCGGCATTCCTTGACGCGACCACGCGCATCGGCGCCTACATCGCGCCTGCATCGGATCATTCGGTGCTCGGCGGCGCATCGGTCACTGCCGCACGGACCCAGGACGGCTGGGTGGTGGACACCGCCACCGCCGCAGGGGTGCACGCGTTGCGCGTTGCGTCCGTCGACGAAGCGGCCGCAGCCGTGGTCGGGCTGGCTGAACAGGCTTACAATGGAACGCTTTTCGCCGATGACGAGGACTGGGTGTGCGTCGTCAGATACGGAGCCGACGCAGGGAACGTCATTGCCGTCGCGCCCGGGTCTGTCACCGGGACGGCGGATGGCGCACCCGTGAGCAGTTGGGATCCCGCCTTGATCCGGGCAGCCTTCGAGAGCTGATCGGTCAGCCGGCGACGGCGCCTTGTCGCGCACGCTCCGATACGCGGTGACGTATGACCACCCACACCGTGTCGTCGGTCGTCACAACCTCGATGTCGTCGGTTGCCTGTAGCACACGGACGAGATTCGCGTCGCCGCTGATGCCGTCGCAGACGAGGCTGACATTCACCTCGTCGGTCGTCCCGGTGACCACGAGTCGCAGCGAGGACTCGGCCTCGTCGGCGAGCCGCTTCAAAGGCGCCACCAGAGAATCAATTTCCTCGGAGCTCAGCGACGGAAGCTCGCCGGCCAGGTCGATCACCACATCGAGGTCGTTGGCCTCGGCGACATCGACAATTTGACGAAGCTGCGCCATGAGCGGGTGATCGAACGTCGTCGCCTGATCGAACAGGGCGCGCAGCCGCCGGGACTCAGCACGCGCCCTGCGTTGCAGATCCTCAGTGGCGCAGCCGCTTTCACCGAGTTTCCGCAGCAACGGGATGACGTTGTCCACCACCCGGGCGTAACGGCGCTGGTACTCGGCGTGCAACGCCTGGCTGACCCGGTCGCCGGCGATCACTCGCTGATGCGCCGCGGTTTCGGCGCGGGCATCGACAGCGGCGCTGCGCACGAGTCCGTTGAACAACAAGGCGAACAGCTGCACCGCGAGGATGCTCGCCGTGCCCAACCCGATGTTCACGAGCACCGCCACCTCAGGATTTCGGACGAACTCGGCGACCGCGCCGAGCATCCAATAGCCAACGAGCACAGCGGCGCCGCGTCGAGTGGGGCAATCCGAGCAGCAACGGCAGCACGCACCACCCGATCGAGCTCTGCGCCCAATGGGCGTAGCCGCCCACCACAAGTTCGCCAGCGCGTACACGACCAACGCCAACCCGTACAGTGTCCGTATTCGTTCGATCAGCCGGTCAGGATCGGTCTCCTCGCCCGTCGCATTGTCGCTTTCCGGAGCCGCAGCCCAAGATAATTCGATGGAGGTGCCCGTTCCCGGCGACGACGTGATGGTGGCGTGTCCACGGGCTCGACGCATGCGGTCGACGATCGAATCGGTGACGCCGTGCCCAATGCGGGGAGTCTCGAGGTCGAACCCGACGCCGTCGTCTTCCAGCAAGACGGCGCAGTGCGTCACCGTGATTCTCAGCAGGCTGGCATGTGCGTGGCGGTCGACGTTGTTCATCACCTCCCGCGCCGCAGCAGCGATCAGAGTCCCTACGTCTCCGACCAGCCAGAGCTTGTCGAGCCCGTCGAACACCACCGGCGTTACGACGTGGGCAGCGCAGTCACGAAGCGCGGCAACAAGTTCCATTTGTTCTGGCGGAGGCGACCACGGACCGTGCTCGAGCGCCTCCAGATCCCGACTGGCCTGTGCGGCCAGCCGATGCGGCGACAGTGCCGCGCCTTGCCCGACAAGCAGGAGGGTGGACGCCGCCGTATCGTGCAGCAGCGCCAACTGTTCGCGATCGTATGCTCGGACAGCATCGTTGACCTGCTGGTCAAGTTCGGCGGCCTGCCGCGCGGCGCTCGCCCGATCTACCGCGCGGGCGACCCTCAGGACCATGATGCGGATCAGCCCTGCCGTGAGCCATTGCAGGCCGAAGTAGTAGATCGCAGCGACCGCGGCCACGTTGTGCCAACCGACCACCGCGGCACTGCCCATTGCGTACGCAGCAGCCACCCCGAGCGTGAGCGGCAGGGTGACGCGGGCGGGCAGCGACACCGCGAAGCCGATCACGGCAGTCCCGGCGATCGCCTGCGGTGCGCTGTTGGACAAGTAGAACTCCGGATCGGGCACCAAGATCGGAATCGCCAGACAGACGGCCAACACCAGCGCGTAGTCGACGGCGGTGAACAAGGGATGCGGTGAACGTGTGGCGATCCGGTACACCGACCACAGCGCGACCAGTACGAGCAGCCACTTGCCCGTCGGCGATGCCCCTGAGGCAGGGTCGGCCAGCGCCACGATTGCCACGATCAACGACACGCAGTGGCGCATCAGTAGCCCGATCATGGCGGCACGCCGCATCAGCTGGCCCTGGGCCGCTTCGATCTGCAGGTCTTCTGCTGCTCGGAGTGATGCGGCCATGTGAAGAAGATACGGCCCGGCATTGCTGAGCAAGCCCCCGCGAACCCCCTCAGCCACTAGACTGGCTTGCAGTTTGCAAAACGGCGCAAAGTTCTAGCCATCACACAACGATGACCACCTCACACGTCGAACCTCAGCGGCCGGTCACGGTCGTGGTGATCGACGATCACGATGTGGTGCACGCCGGGGTCGAGGCCTGGTGCGCAGATGCTGAGCCGTCGATCGAGGTGATCGGCAGCTTCACCACTCCGACGGAATACTTTGCCGAGTTCGGCGATTCACGTCCCGTCGACGTCGTCCTCCTTGATCTGCAGATCAACGGCAACAAGCCCGAGTTCGATACCCTGCGCAGACTGTCACAGTCCGGCCGTCGGGTCGTTGTCTACTCCCACCTCGCCGCCGACGAGTTGATCTTGACATGCCTCGATCTGGGCGCGGTGACCTACCTGACCAAAACCGAGGGCAAGCGCCATCTCATCGATGCGATCCACGCCGCGCACTCGGAGACCCCCTATGTGGGCCCGCGGATGGCCAAAGCCCTCGTGAACGACACCACGCTCGGACGGATCAACCTCTCCCAACGCGAGAAGGAAGTCCTGGTCGCGTGGTTCCAGACCGAGAGCAAGGAGCTCGTCGGCCGGCGACTGTACATCTCGCCCACGACGGTGCGCACCCATCTTCAGCGCGCTCGGGCGAAGTACGCAGGCGTGGGCCGTCCCGCCCCGACCAAGTCAGCGCTGCTGGCACGCGCCATCGAGGACGGCATCCTGAGCATCAACGACCTTGCGTAACAAGATCAATGCCCGGCGTCGCGTCCTCCGGTAGCACCGCCGTAGGTCGTTCCGGCGGCGAACCGCTGCGTTGACTCGGCGAGCACCTCGGCGACCCGGTCCGGCGTTGAAGCCGGGGCGTCCGGTTCGGGTGTCTGGCGGAATATCTTGGAAGTAGCGGCCGGAGCCGTGGAGGCGGCGATGACCTCGGTGGCCGGAGCACTGGCCCCGCCGAGCCCGACCGGAGCGTCTGCCGATCCCGCCGCGAATAGCTCGGTGGACGGTTCTACTTGCGGCGCCGCGGAAGCCTGCGCCGTCCGCGGCTTCCGCTGCTTGCGGGTCTCGTTTCCCACCACGACCACGATGGCCAACAGCGCCATGCCCAAAACACACAATGTGACATCGAAGGTGCTCGTGATCTGCTGGGTCAGCGTGTTGCCGTAGACAGCGTTTATGTCCGACGGATCCAGCGGCGGGATCCGCGGCACCAACGCGACACCGACGATCACCCTCGCCACCATCAACGCGGTCAGGAGACCAAACAGCAGCATTATCAGTAGCTTTGGCGCAGCGCCGCTGGCCGCGTTGACCAACAGCCACATCGCCAGCAGCGCCACGATCAGATCGAACGCCATCAACACGGTGCTGTTGTACGCCGGCGCAGGTAGGTCCAGCACGGAGGCCGAGAACAGGTCGACGATCCGCAACAGCGCTGTGCCGGCGCACCAAACGGCGATGAGTAGCAAGCATTTTCGCGCCGCATCCCGCCACCTGTCCGCCGACTGGCGGGTGAAGGCGCCACACAGCATCGCTGTCCCGACTATCGCAGCGACCGCCGACCAGGCCAGGTACCCCTCGAACCCGACACCGGCGGTCGACGTGTTCTGGGCGATGCCGTGGAAGGCATCGAGATCACGACCGACGGGCAAGACCCAGACGAAAACGCCTGCCACCAACGACGATGCGCCGAGCACGACGGTCGCCAACCACCCCGTCCGTTGGGTGGACATGATCCACCGGGCCGCGATGATTACCGGCGCGAGGGCAACCACGCCGTACAGCACGGCGCTCACCGCCACGACCGAGTTCTGCACACCGGTGTCGGGGTCACCGATATTGGGCACCACGAACCGGGTCCGCCAATACAGGTTGAACAGCACCGCGGCCAGCGCGAGCGCAAGCGAGACAATGCCCATGATCCGCCGGACCTTGGCCCAGTGCCGCTCGATTTCGTCCTCGGCGGAGGTGATCACCGGTTGCGCCGCCAACAGCGCGCCCGCCGCCCCCAACCACGCGCCGGGGCCGATGCCCGGCGGGACCGATCCCGTCCCGCCGAACCGTATCGACTGAACGGTGGTGAACGCTAAAAAGCCCAGCACCACCACGAAATAAGGGACGTTGAGCACGAGCCGTAGGCCCGTCAACGACGCCGGGTCGTGCCCGCATGTGCGGATACCACGCGAGCCGACGTGGCTGACGGCCAACGCGGCCAGTGACAGCAGCGTCGCCACCACCAGCAGACCGAACACCCAGCCCTTTGTTCCTGCAATGCCCGTCCCGAAATACACATTCCAGGGCAGCAGCAGACCCAGGATTACGAGCAGGCCGGCAACTGCATCGCGAATCACGTTCGGCCGCTGGGCCGTTTCGGTCGACGAGAACGCCGTCGTGGCTACGTCAGGTCGTCCCGCGGGATATGTCACTTCAGTTCCCATAGCGGCATTAGCCCTCTCCGCCGAATAGGTTCTCGCCAAACGGCAGCTTGGGCAGCAGGGGGATCTGAGGCACTGCCGGTGCTGTTGGCGCGGCGGGAGCCGCTGGGGCAGCAGGCGCCGGCACGTCGAACTTCGGTAACGGAATGTCGATCACCGGCGGCGACACGGGCGCCTCGACCACCGGCGGATCGGGGATATCGACCACCGGGGGGTCGGGAATCGAGACCGGCGGGTCGGGAACCGATACCGGAGGATCAGGAATCGAGATCGGCGGTGGCTTGGGGGCTGGAACGTTTACCTTCGGAGCCGGAAGGTCGACCTTGGGTGCCGGGATATCCACCTGGGGCGCTGGCATATCGACTTTGGGAGCCGGCATATCGACCTTCGGCGCCGGAAGATTCGGCTGCGGCAGATCGACTTTGGGTCCCGGAATCTGCGGCAGGGGTAGAGCCACATCCGGTTTCGGAGCGGTGATTGCGGGCTGCGGCAGTGCCGGACCAATCCGGGGCCCTCGGATATCCGGAAGGACGCCACCTGGCTCGGGAACCCCCACAACGGGCTCGGCGATGACCGCACCAACGTCGGTAATAGGCTCACCCAAAATCGGTACACCGCTGGGGTTTCCGTTGTCGCCCGCAGCTGGTAAGGCCTCGATCAACGCCGTGTCAGGCGGCAGAACCTGCGACGCTCCGAGGGCGGACTTGTCGGTTTGGAAGATCTCGGTCGGGATGGTGCCCGGACCTAGGGCCGCGGATTCGGATTTGTCGGTGCTGAAGAGTGCGCCGCGGTTGCTGGGCACTGCGGCGACCACACCCAAATCCTTGATGCTCAGTCCGTCAACCGGATTCACCACATCGACCAAGGGGATGACCGAGTTATTGACCGCGTTCGCGGTGATGGCCTCCATATTCCCCACGAAGCTCAGCACCTGGCACATGTTGACCCGGGACAAGTCAGGGATGAGGCGGGGAACGAAACTCGGAATCCCCGGTGCCACACCGCTGTTGAGAACAGCTGGGGGAGGTGTTAACGCATCGACCCCTTCAGTCACGCCCACCGTTCCGTCGCTGAACAGTTCGATGACCTTGCTTCCGCTAGGTCCGCCAGTTTCAGAGCTGAAGCTCAGAGGTTTCGTTACGAACGTCCGAACATCCGACTTCTCGCCCTCCGGTGGGAGCTTCTCGACGAGCGTCCAGTTTTCGCCGTCGGGATCAACCCCCTGTCCGGGAGCCACCGGGAAGTACTTACCGGCGACGGTTTCCTCCTGCATACGAACCGCCTGTTCGCTGACCGTCGGCCGGATGCCGATCGCGACGCTCACCGCCAACGCGGCGAATCCGACGACCACGATCGCGGCGACAGTGCTGCCCACCAACAGCACTTTCGGCCGTGCCGCAGAGGCTTCTTCGTCGGTTTCCACCTCCTCTGGGTCGACCGCACTCAAAGGCCGCATGGGCGTCTGCATCGGCACCGCGGCGGCCGAGCCGCTGTCTTCTGCCTCGTCAACCTGCGAGTACGCCAGCTGCTGCTCACTTTGCGGGCTGAGCACGGTTTCGGCCCTGTCCAGCTCGGGGTTGGGGTAGTCGACAACGTCGGCGGCCTGGTCCTGTTGGCGGAACCCCGCCATCGCCGCTCCGCGGGCCAACGCGAATTCGGGTGCGTCGGGGTATCGCAACGGGATCGGGGACGTCTCGGCCAGGGCGCGCCAGTCGCCGCCCGCCGGCGGGCCACCCATCACGACGACACTGGTCGCCCCGCCCGGCTCCTCACTGAACCGCTCCAACAGCTTCCGGTAAGCAGACAGCCGGTCATCCCCGTGGATCGGTTCGACGGCGATCAGCGAGGTGGTGTCGGAATCGGCGTCGACGATCGACAACGCGGCGGTATCCCCCTCGGCGGCCAACGACCCCACCGTCTCGCCGGGAGTCAGGGAGCGGGCCACCGCGGACACCGCATCGGTTTGGGGCACCACGCTGACGTTCATGAGATCGGCATCCGCCAACGCGTTCTGCAATGCGGCCGCCTGCTCGGCGTCGGAACTGCACACTCTGGTGGCGACGAGGCGGTGACCGGTATCGGCGAGCCCACGGTCAGTAGCCACCAGGGTCGAAACCAACTCAGACACGTCGAGCGGGGACTCGTCGATCACCGCGTGCGGTGGATTTGCGTCAATCAGCGCGATTCGTGCGTCGGTACCGGTTACGGATACCCCCAACGTGACGTCCATGTATCCACCTCTCACCTACGCCGCCCCGATGCTGCGCGCACCTTTGCTGCAGCGTGCGTCAAACTGTACACGTTGCTTGCCACATTGCGACGACGAAGCGTCAATTACGTCCGAAGCAATCGTCACACCGGGCCGCTGGCAGTGGTATCGGTCGTTCGGACGACGAGATCGGGGCAAATATCCCTAAGACGGCGCGTTAACGAAGACGTACAGCGCGGCGACCACGACGCCGATCATCAAATAACCAATGCTGATGATGATCGCGGCATTCGCTAACCGGCCGCCGCATTCGCCCGTATGAGGGATCCGAGCCCGGGCGAAATAGGCCAGGGGAAGCGTGACCGGCGCGGCGATGGGGCCGAGGAAAAGTGCGCCAACGAACGAGACCACCGCCAATACGTTGACTCGTGCGATCTCGAGTGGCGCCGGTGCTGCCGTCACGGCTGGCTGCACCGACGCCGCGCCGGCAGCGGTGTAACCAGCGCCGAACTTGCTGGGTGGCAGCGCCGAATCTGGCAAGGCGTGCCCCTCCTCCGCCCATGACCGGAATCGCCGGTCGTCGCATTCATTTTCGTCCGCCTGCGGGCAACGACAATCGTACGATCGGGCGACACCGAACACCTGCCCAATTAGCGCACGAAACACTACTGTTTCTCCCACTGGTCACCCCGGCCCGGCGCGCCAGCGCCCTCGGACAGCGGGTTACCGGTGCGGGACGGGAGATTTGCTCATGGCGGGACAGCCGGGCACCGCGGGGACACCTTGTCCGCAGTGTGGCTCCAGTCTGCCCGTCAACGCCCGGTTCTGCGCCGCGTGCGGCCACCTGCTGACCACCCGCCAAGCAGAGCAGCGTCCTGCCCAGCCGGCGGCTTTTGTGCACTCGGCGCCGCTGCCCGTGACTCCCAGCGAGGTTCGGCTCGCCGGCCCGGGCGTCCGTTGCTGCTCATTCCTGTTGGACCTCGCGGCGATGATGAGCCCAGCGCTGCCGTTGTCTATTGCGGGTGCGGTGCTCGGTGTCGCCGAGGTGGTATACACCGTCGTGCCGGTCGCATTCGCCGCGGTCTGGGCGTGGATGCAGATCTGGCAGGGGCTCACCGGGACCTCATTCGGCAAGGCCATGCTGGGGCTGCGCCTGGTCCGGGCATCCGACAATCGCGCACCCGGCGTCGCCGCAGCAGTGGTACGCAGCGGCATATTCCTCGTGACCCTGGGGCTGGCCGCCCTGCCGGTGCTGACCAACCCTGCGCGCACGGGTCTGCACGACCGCGTCAGCGGAACTGCCGTGCTTGACGTGACGACGGGCGCCAACCCGCTCGGACCCCGTCAACAAACGATCTTGCGCCGATCCGCCGATCGAAGCCTCAACCGCGTCTATTCGCCGGTTTCAGCCGCCGCGACCCCGAGGCGGGGCTGATGCAAGCGAAACTCATCCTCCGCCGCCCGGACGGAAGCAAAGCCCAGGTCGCGATTACCGCTGACGCGACCGCGTCGGTGGCCGATCTGGCCCAGGCGCTGGCCACCAGCGATCCCGAGCGGCGTAAGCGGGCCTCCGACGCCAACCTCACGCTCAAGCTCGAACACTCCGCGTTCGACAGCGCCGCGGCTGGACGGCTGCTCGATCCGTCCCGCAGCCTGATCGACTCGGGCCTGCGTTCGGGGTCGACGGTCAGCATCGCTAATACAACAGCGACAGTGCCGCAGCGGCGGCGTGGCCGCGCCGTCGCGGTGTTGCGCGTTCTGGAGGGTCCCGACTCGGGCCGGGAATTCCCTCTGCCGTCAGGTAATTCGGCGATCGGAACGGGAATCACCAACGACGTCACCCTCACCGATCACGGCATCGCCGACGTGCATGCGGCCGTCACCGTCGGCGAGAGCATCGAGATCGTCAACCTGGCCGGCCCGTCGGGCGTGCGCATCGGTGGCCAGCCGGTACAGCGGGCGATCGTCGGTGCCACCGACGTGGTGCAACTCGCCAACACGACGCTCGCGCTGTTACACACGGTACGACCCGGCACCACCCAAACTGACAGCGTCGCAATCGAATTCAACCGATCCCCGCGGGTGGTCGCCCGGTTCGACGAACAGGAATTCGCCGCCCCCAAACCGCCGCAGCTGCCCGAGCCCGCCCGACTGCCGATCGTCTCCATCCTTGCGCCGCTCGTCATGGGGCTGGTGCTGTTCGCGGTGACCCGCAGCATGTTGGCCGTGGTCTTCATCGGTCTGAGCCCGCTGCTCATGATCGGCATGTACATCGACACGAAGCTGCAGGCGCGCAAGAAGTATCAGGTGGATTGCCAACGGTTCGCCGACTCCCTGCGCGCGATGGCCACCGAACTCACCGACAAGCAGCGGATTGAGCGGGCCGTGCGGTTGGCGGAGGCACCGTCCTTGGAGCAGGTGGTCGAAGCGATCCACCGGCTGGGACCGCTGTTGTGGACACACCGACCGGAATATCCCGAGTTTCTCACCGTGCGGCTTGGCCTCGGCGATGCTCCGTCGCGGTGCCGAATCAGGTTGTCCGACAGCGAAAACACCGAAGTCAAATACGTTCAGCAGCTCAAAGAACTCCGTGCGGAGTTCGCCACCGTCACCGATGTGCCGATCCTGGCCGATCTTCGCGAATCCGGCGCGCTGGGGATATGCGGGCCGCGCGGTGTGGTCGACGGTGTCGCCCGCGGCATCATGGTGCAGCTGGCAGGCCTGCACTCGCCCGCCGATCTGACCATCACGGCGTTCAGTTCGCGGCAGTCCCGGGCGTCGTGGGAGTGGCTGGAGTGGATGCCGCACACCGGCTCCGCGCACAGCCCGCTGTCGGGCAATCATCTGACCGATAGCGTCAACGGCGGTCAGGCGCTGATGGCGCGACTCGAAGACCTCGTCAAGCAACGGCGTGCCGGTGAATCGGCAGAAGCGACTTACACATTCGGCGCGATCAAGCCGGGCGACACCGCCGGCGCACGCGCGCCGACCGCGGTCCCCGCGGTGGTTGTGTTGGTCGAGGACACCGCCCCCATCGACCGTTCCCGACTGACGAGGCTGGCCGAACAAGGCGGTGCCGTCGGGGTGTACGTCATCTGGGTGGCCACCCAGGTCGCCAGCCTGCCTGCCGCGTGCCGGACCTTTGTGCTGGTGGAAAGCGAATCAGCCGGTGCCACTGTGGGACACGTGCGCCACGGCCAACACACCTATCCGGTGGCATGCGACAGCATCGAGGTTGCTGACGCACGCCAGATCGCGTTGCTGCTGGCGCCGGTGGTCGACGTCGGCGCCGCCATCGAGGACGACACCGACCTACCTCGATCGGTGTCATATCTGTCGCTGTCCGGAACCCGAATGGCTGTCGAACCGGCCGCTGTTGCCCAGCAATGGATTTCCAACGACTCGGTGCTGTCGCGCAACGGCGATCCCAGACCACCGACCGGCCAGCCTGCCGGCCTTCGCGCGTTGGTGGGATCCACCGGCGCACAGGAACTGTTCCTCGACCTTCGCGAACACGGCCCCCATGCGCTTGTCGGAGGCACCACCGGTTCGGGTAAGAGCGAGTTCCTGCAGACCTGGATCATGGGGATGGCCGCCGCCCACAGTCCGGACCGGGTCAACTTCCTGCTGGTCGATTACAAGGGCGGCACGGCGTTCGCCGATTGTGTTGGTCTGCCGCACACCGTCGGTTTGGTGACCGACCTTTCCCCGCACTTGGTGCGTCGCGCGCTCACGTCGTTGGGCGCCGAGATCCGCCGTCGCGAATATCTTCTGAACCGCAAGCGCGCCAAGGATCTCATTTCCCTGGAACAGACCGGTGACCCGGAGACACCGCCGAGCCTGGTGATCATTGTCGACGAGTTCGCCGCCCTGGCCACCGAGGTTCCCGAGTTCGTCGACGGCGTGATCGATGTCGCGCAACGCGGCCGCTCACTGGGATTGCATCTGGTGTTGGCGACGCAGCGCCCAGCGGGTGTGATCAGGGACAACCTACGGGCCAACACGAACCTGCGTATCGCCTTGCGGCTCAACGATGTCGACGATTCGGTCGATGTCATCGACGACCCGCTGGCCGCGTACTTCCCGCCGGAGATTCCGGGCCGGGCGGTGGCCAAGACCGGGCCGGGGCGGCTGACCACCTTCCAGTCCGCCTATGTCGGCGGTTGGACCAGCGACCAGCCGGAGCAGGCACCGATCGACGTCTGGGAGTTCGTGTTCGGCCGACGTCGGCCCTGGCACAATCCGACCGCGGTCAAGGGCCCGAGCCGACCGTCCGGACCCACCGACATCGCCCGCGTGGTAGACACCATCCGCTCGGCGGCCGGGGCGCTGCGCATCCCGCCGCCGCGCAAGCCGTGGCTGCCGCCGCTGGCCGACACGTATGCGTTGGAAGAACTCGTTCGCCAATCGGATAGCAACGCCTTGGCGATCGGGAAGGTCGACACACCGGCTGAACAAGCCCAGCCCATCGGAACATTCGCGCCCGACGACGCAGGAAACATGGCCATCATCGGCACCGGTGGTGCGGGCAAGTCGACGGCGCTGCGCACGCTGGCGATCGCCGCGGCGTTGAACCCCGCCGACGGCCCCGTCCACGTCTATGGGCTCGATTTCGCTTCGGGCAGCCTCGGAATGCTCGAAGCGCTCCCCCATGTGGCGGCGATAGTCGCAGCGGACGACGAGGAACGCATCGGCCGGGTGCTGCGCCGGCTCACCGCCGTGTTGGAGCGACGGGCTCGCGAGTTCTCGCGGGTGAACGCGTCGACCATCACCGAATTTCGCAAACTGGCCAACCCGAAGGAACCGCGGATACTGCTGCTGCTCGACGCCATCGGCCCGTTCCGCGAACAGTACGAACACATTTCGCACACACCATTTTTCACGATGCTCAGCCAGCTCGCCTCCGACGGGCGAATGCTGGGTATTCACGTGATCATCACCGCGGACCGGCCGTCGGCGATCCCGTCGTCCCTGGCGTCCACGATCCAACGGCGCCTGGTGATGCGGCTGGCTGCCGACGAGGATTACGTGCTGGCCGGGGTGCCCGCCGACATTCTGTCGGCCACCTCGCCGCAGGGCCGGGCCATCATGGACGATCACGAGATCCAGGTCGGGGTGTTCGGCGGAGATCCCAACGTCGCGGTTCAGGCGCGGGCCATCGAGCAGCTGGCCGAGCGCATGCGTCGAAGCGATTTCGTCCCGCCCGATCCGGTGGAGCGGCTGTCGGAGCACATCGACCTCGAGGCGCTTCCTGTCAGTGCGGCGGCGGGTACCGCGGTGATCGGAGTGGCCGACGAGTCACTGTCGCCCCTCGGCGTCACAGCGGCCGGTGTGTTCATGGTCACCGGCCCGCCGGGCAGCGGTCGCTCCACGGCCCTGGTCACGCTGGCCCAGGCGATGCGCCGACAGCATCCCGGCGCCCGCATCGTCCACCTGGCACCGTCGGCGTCCACGATTGCCGGTTTGGACGTGTGGAGCACCATCGCGGTCGGCCAGAACCCGGTGATGAGTCTGGCCGACGAATTGGCGTCCGGCGCAACACCAAACGGTGCCTCGAAGCTGATGGTGGTCATCGAGGGAGTGGCGAATTTCGGCGGTACCGACGCCGAGAATGCGCTGGCACAGATGATCAAGACCCTCGGCGATACGGCGTTCATCGTCGGTGAGTCCGAGGTGTCGGGGTGGGGACAGGCGTGGTTGCTGGCGCAACCGTTCAAGGCGTCTCGGCGTGGGCTGCTGCTGTGGCCCAGCGGCGTGGAGGCCGACAGTCTGCTGAGCACATCGATCGGAACCCTGCGGCGCCACGATTTTCCGCCGGGTCGCGGGGTTCTCATCGAACGCGGTAAGGGGGTGTGGTTACAGGTCGCACAACCCGTTGTCTAAAGCGGCACAACATAACTTATGACAAACACACACGAGGAGGCATCATGGCACTTTACGGACAGGACGTTGAGCAGGTACGGCAGCTGGCCACCCAACTCAACGCGAAAGCGAGCGATATAGAAAGCGTCATCTCGCAGCTGACGTCTGCGGTGAACTCGGTCCAGTGGATGGGACCCGACGCCGAGAGGTTCAAGTCGGACTGGCAAGGTCAGCACGTGCCGCAGCTCAGGCAAGTGGTGTCCGCCTTGCAGACTGCATCGCAGAATGCCAGCCGCAACGCCACCGAGCAGCAGCAGGCCAGCATCTAATTGCGTTCGGGTACACGCGCCTTGACCGGTTTCGGCTGCGGCGCGTGTACCTGATTCCCGAGGAGACATCATGAGTGTTGTCGGTGCTGACGCCGAACAACTGCGCGCGACAGCCGCCCAGTTCAGCCACGCGGCAGACCGCTTGCAAGGCTCACTCAAGGGTCTGAGCAGTTTCGTCTCCAACGCGGGTTTCTGGCGTGGCCCCGACTCTGAACGATTCCGCTCGGAATGGAACGGCCAAGCGGTCTACTCGCTCAACGCAGCCGTCGAGGCGTTGCGTAACGGTGCAGAAGTCTTGCGGCGCAACGCCGATGAGCAGGAGCAAGCCAGCCGATCTGATGGTGGTGGCGCGAGCGGCTCCGGGAGCCTGATGTGCTACGAGCAGTCCGCTAACGGGCTGCACGGCATGTGGAAGGAGATCCAAGAAATCCCCAACACCGATGGGTCGACGGGTTATCGGGTGCAGAAGGTGATAGGCGCGGACGGCGTTGAGCGATACATCGTCTATATCGGCGGCACGTTCGGTTCGGAGACTCAGTCGTTGGATAAGTACTTTGAGAGTGCATGGTTCCGCAAACCCGATGAGAATCAGTTGCGGGCACTTGAAAGACTGATTCCTCAAGATGCTGAGGTGATGTTGGTCGGGTACAGCCAAGGTGGAGCGGACGCCCAGAATATAGCTGCCTTAGATCGACTTAACGTAACGCAAGTAGTAACGTTCGGCGCCCCTGTCCGTAATGACCTTGATGTACCCGCCGTTCACCTACAGGCGAAGGGGGACCCCGTCCTGGGATCGAGCCATGGATACCAAGGCGGCCCCACTATCTTCGAGGGACAATCGGACATCAAGTCCGTTAATCCATTCGATATACACGCAAAAGGTTACGACGACCTCTCCCTAAAATGGGACAAGGAGTCACAAACACTCGTGGGTGGACGGGCCGCGAATGCGGCCGAAGGCCTGAACAAGTTCCAGGGCGACATCGTGGGCCAGGCCGATATAGATAAGAACGGCAATGGCAGCTGGTGACAGACGCGCAGAGCCGATGGGTTGATCCGAATCCGCCGGACTCGACCGATCCACGGACGACCGTGATTCTGGCGGCTTCCGGTGTCGTCCTTACCGTTCTGGTGGTAGCGGCGCTCGTTTGGGTGGTGCTATCGACTACGGCTCGTGACAGCGACTCGAGCGGCGGCGAGGCCGTCCTCGTCGCAGCCAACGATCCACTGGGTGCCCCTTTCACCCGTTCGGTGGTGGTCGTGCCGGTCACGATCTCCGATCAGGCCGCGTCGAAGGCGGCGGCGCTGCTGCGGCAAGTTCCCGTCCGGGCGACCCGCGGTGTGCGTCTGGTGTCCGGACGTCAGCCGGAGCTGTACGGGGCAACCGGTGAGGCGCATCCGTGTGATGTCGCGACCCTGGCCAACGACCTCGACGCGGACCCGGCCACTGCGCGAGCGTGGGGCGTCGCGCTTGGGCTTGCCCCGCAGCAGATTCCGTTCTATCTCAACACCCTTACCCCGGTGGTGGTCATGGGTGACACCTGGCTGACCTTCCACACCTTGGAGGGCGGTGCGGTGCAGCCGAAACAAGCGGTGCTGCAGGCCGGAAACGCGGTCCTCATCGATCCCCTCGGCGTGCCCCGGGCGCATTGCGCGTCCGGGTCGCCGCTCACCCCGCCCGACGATGACGATCTGACGCAGTACCGGATGACGGGTGAGGAGTGGAACGGATTCTCCGTGCAGAACGTGCTCGCCATCAAATACGCCGCGGCCGACACCCACGGCGCCGCCCACGAGTTCACCCTCATCGACGTCACGACCGGCGAGCAGCTCACCCGCAAAGCCGGAGGCACGATCGATCTCGGTTCGGCCTCGGTTCTGCTTCCCGACCCCGCGGTGATGAACATTGCACCTCGCACCGGCCGATAGCGTCGAGACTGACGAAATGGTCGTGGAATCGTCCAGGACAGAGACCATTTCGTCGGTTTCACGGCGTGCAGCCAAGGCGCACTCAACTCATGAATGAGAAATCCGCGAACTCCGCCGATCCAGCCCACACTCGTAAGATCGGATTGCCGCACCCTCCACCGTCTTTGGCGTGCACGACGGTTTGACCGTCGACGACCAGGGTGTGCATGCCGACATCAATGGTGACTTCGATGTCATGCCACTGATCGTCGAGTTGGGCGGGGGCCAGCTCGTGACCGGAATCGTCTGGATAAGTCGCGACGCGGTAAGCGTCGAAACCGAAATCGAATTGGATCGCAGTGCCGGTTAAGTCGGGGGGAAGTGGATGTATGGGTTGCGTCCGAATACTGAGTGGAGGATTCGCCCGCAACACGACCAGGACACTCAGCCCCAAGCCCGCAGTCACAAACAGCGCAATCGCGATCGTTATCGGGAATCGCCAGCGTTGAGCCAGGCGGGCTGATCTGCCGGGTGGCGATTCGGGTGCGCCATCGGTTGCCCCATCGGTGGCCGCCGACTCGTCTACCCAGAACACCCACCCGGGAGGTGCCGGCGGCCATGCAGGGTCGGGTAGCCAGTCGCGCGTCGGCGACCAGCCGACCGGCACTGGCCAACCCGGCGGCGGGTTGAATCTCACCACGACCGTTCCCTACTCAAATACTGGGGCCTCCGACAACTTTCACAAACCGAATGTCGACGCACCGCTGAGGATTGCCCAGACGATGAAGATGGTGAGAACCACGACCACGGCGATCACGGTGTAGAGGCCAGCCAGAATGAGCTTGGTGTTGCTGCTCACCGCGGGCGGCGTTGCTTTGGGTTTCGTCGGGGCCGATGGCGGCGGTGCGATCGGCGGCGGTGCCAAGCTCCCGGCTCGCGACCATTGTTGATTGTGTTTACGAGCTTCCCGCTCATCGTCGATCGCGCACCACGGGCACGTCATGGTCGTCACCGGAAACTGATGCAGGCCACGGGGGCATGTGGTGAGTCTGATGCGCAGCAACGCATTTCGCCATTCCTCAGCCGTCGGCCGGGCCTCTGGATTGCTCGCGCCGTCGGTGAACGCACGCACGAACAGATGTTGAATCTCGTTGGGCAAAAAACTGGCCGGCGGCGCCAACGGATGAGTCTGCAAGGGCGAGCCCGGCCCACCGGCCCAGCTCCCATGGCGTGCCAGGGTCAGCGCATCCGGTTGTTCGCCGCTTGCGGTCCACGTTCCGCGCATGAATGGATGGTTGCCTTCCATCAATAGCTGGTGGATATGAACCGCAAGCGCAAAGAGATCCGACGCCTTGCCGCGCGGATACACCCGCAGGTCCAACCCGGCCAATTCCGGCGCGGTGAATTCGGGGCGCCCGACCCCACACAGAAACTGCCGTCCGGACCCGTCGGTGAACTGCATGGAATCGCAGTCCACCAGCGTCACTTCGGTGGTGTCGGACACCAGGATGTTGCGCTCCTGGAAATCGCCGATCACCGCGTCCACGCGGTGCACCACCTGGACGGCCAGGCAGAGGTTGGCCGCCGTGTTGACTAGATGCCCCCACGTCGCACGCTTGGTCCATTGCGGTGCCGACGGCAGCGGATCCCGCCGATTGACCGGATTGCTCATGGTGTGGATCTCGACCGACGTCGCTGTGTCGATGCGCGGCATGACAAACCCGACCGGTCCGCGATCGTCGACAACGATGCGCGTCGGCCACGTCAACACCACAAAGCCGTTGGGCTGCACCGAACCTGGCGGCGGCGATTGGATCATGGCCGCCACCTTGTCCAGCTTGGATTGCAGCCCCCGCAGCGTGGGGTGGAATACCTTCGCCGCCCATTCCGGATGCTGCGCAACCCCGTACACCGTTCCTTCGCCTGCGCGGGCGAGGACCGGAGTCAGCACAATGGGCTCACCGGTGGTGAGCCGGACACGTGGCATAGCCTGCGCGAGTGAAGGATTCGTCATACGCGCTGCCGCCTCCCCCACCGGCGCCGCCGACGTCGCCGGTAGTCAACCGATAACGGATCCGTTGCTACTTCCGTTCGTGACGGCGTCATAGAAGGAGGCGCACTGGCATCCGCTCTCACGGTGGAACTCGTGCGCGCATCAATTGCTTCGCGCATGACCGCCAGCACCATCGTCTTATCGTCACCCGTCTGGTCGTCTTCGATGCCGCCGAGCAGCGCCGCGAACCTATCCCTGCTCGCGCCCGAACGCAGATGCTGCCAACATCCGCGAAAGAACGGTTCGTACGCTTCGCCGGTGGCGACGTTGGTGATCTTGTAGCTCATTCCGTCAGTGCTGAGGGCAAATGCCGTCACGCCGCTCTGGGTGACTGTGCGAAAGGCGTCGTCGAGGGCTCGATCCGATTGGATGAACGACGTGGTGTTGGCGTACTCGTCTTTGCGTTCGATCAGCAGCGTCTCGATCTTCCCGTTGCTCTCCGCGGCGATCACCCCGTCACCGACTTGCCCGAAGGTCGCCAGATTGCGATTGGCCAGCGCCACACACAGTGTCGTAGAAAGCATTACCGCGTCCAGGCCCATTGCATCTGCCTGGCGTTGGACTCGTTCGAGCGCGCGCTCGAAGAGCGAGCGAACCAGGTACTCAGCCTGATCCCCGGCCTCATAACTGTCGACGAAATCCGGATGCATCGCGAGTTCGAGAACGCTCCGACATGCCACATGCGCGCCCCAGGCAGACGTGCCGCTCACCGAGCCGGCCCCGTCCGCCACCGCGGCAACTACGAAATCGCCTGCGATACCGTAGCTGTAGGCGTCATCGCATCCAAGTCCCCGCTGCTGGTGCACCGACCCGGTGACCGAGGCTCCGCAAGCCGCCCACTCCCATCCCGTCGACCGCTTATCGGCGCGGAGGCGTGTCATGCGCTGGTCCACCCGCTGACCGGAGGCAGTTTGACCCGGTCGTCCATCGAGCCCAGTGCCGCGTCGTCCCGAGCGAACTCGGTTGAGTTCGACACGTTGCTCAACGAGGCGGACAGCCATTCGAACAGTTCGGTGTACTTCAGTCCCTCCAACGGCGCCGGACTGCGCTGCACCGAAAGGCGGGCCAGCTGTTGATAATCGACTCGCGATCCGGCTCCGACCGCGAATACCGTGACGCCCCTGGCTGATTCGCTGGCGTTCAGGCGCGCCACTGCTTCGTCGAACCCGTCGAGGTTCGGCTTGCCGTCGGTGAGAACGAGGATCCAAGGACGGTAGTATTGAAGACCCGCCACCTTGTATGCGTGTTTGCGGTCCTCGATGATGTCGAGCGCCAGATGAATCCCGGCCGCCATATTGGTGGTCCCGGACGCGGTGAATTGGACGGGCTGCAACGTCCGCGCCTCCTGCATCGGGACAAGAACCGTCGCCACTGTTCCGAACGTCACCACCGCTACCTCGACACGCTTGCTGGCCAAGGTCTCGTTATGCAGGTAGCTGGTGAAGGCAGCAAACCCACGTTCAAGAGCCGCGATAGGTTCACCCTGCATCGACCCCGACACATCCGCGAGTACGACGCAGGCAACCCGTGGATCGGGATTTGCATCGTTGAGCTCCACGGCCCATCCCCAATCGGACACCAGCGAACCTCCTTCCCACTCACCGGCCTGCTCGACGCATCCTCTCACCACTGCGCGCGCCCGTCGCAGGAAACCTGGCAGGAAAGGACCACAGCGGTAACACATTCGTCCGAACGATCGACATCAGCTCTTTGCTGATTGTGGAAAGATCCGCGTCGTGGGCTTCAATCCGCCACCTGGCTGGCCAGTCCCTCGTGGCTGGAATCCCCCACCCGACTGGATGCCGGATCCGGCGTGGCCGCCAGCGCCCGCCGGATGGCAGTTCTGGAGCGAGGAGCCAGCGTCCGCCAGCCCCATCGTTGATCCGGCTGCGGCGGCGTTCGAGGCGGCTCCCGGTTCCCCAGCTTTTGCGCCGCAGCGGGCGCCTGCGCAGAAATGTTGGTTGCTGGCCATTGTTGTGGTCGTGATGGGGTTGGTCGCCGGTCTCGGCTTCATGTATCACCGCCTGAATGAGCCCGACGTCATCGTCTTGAAACCCGTTGACGCTGAGGGCAACATCCAAAGTGGCTGGGTACTGGACCGCAGTCGCTCTGGCGAGCGCATCGATTGTTCGTTCGGTTCACCGTCGCCTTATGACAAGACGGCCGGCGTACGGAGCTGTGGCGGCAACGCCGACTCCGGGGACGCCTGCTGGCCCGCTAACGACGGTGCGCACGTCCTGTGCCTGGTCGATCCGTTCTCTAACGTCTTGTATTTGGTCGGCGCGCAGGATTTGAGCATGCCGCGCAAATCGTCCACCGAAGATCCGACCCCGTTCGCGTTGGTCCTTGACGACGGAACCCAATGCCGGGCGCGCATCGGCGGCGCGTGGCCCACCCAAAAGGAGCGTCCCGACTGGGTGGGCTATTACGGGTGCGGCGACGACGGAGCGGTCTGGGGCCCACAGGGCGGGGGCATCAAGAAGGGCTTTGGCGGCTGGACCGTTGAGATCGGCACCGAGGACGGACCCCTGACGACGCACAAGGTGGCCAAGGTCTACTACGTCGGGGTCGCAACGCCCGGCGGCACCGGAAGCGACGGCCGCAACGACGACCCGGATGGCACCGGGCTGATCACCAAATGCGGGCGCACACCTGAGATGCGGCCCCTCGGATACCGCGCTGAAAATGGCGCGCTCGTCGTGAAGGTGGAAGTCAAGGCCAGATGCCCGAGCGGCGACATAGTCTCCACCGACCGGTTGCGGGTCACCATACGGGACGACCTCGGCCTGGTCTGCTCCGGAGTTTTTGACTTCTCTCGTGATCCCCTTGTCTTGGGCGGCGAGGGTTCGCAGCCCACAACGCTCGAACTCGAGTTCGGCGGCGGCACATTCTCGAGGCACCCGAACACGCTCGGTGACCGGTCGGGTCGGCAGTCGGGCTCCGGCGGCGTCGTGACGGAAGCGGCGGCATCCGGCGCAGAAGTAGTGGACTGCGACGACGAAGGCACCAGCAGCGGTCCGCAGAGCACCGACAATCCCGGTGCGACGGGTGGGCGCAAATCTACGACGTCCGCCGGTGGCAGTGCCCCGGATTGCGGCAGCGACGCAGACACCTTGGCCGCGTTACGTGCTCAGGTCGATGCCGACCGGCCGTTCGTCCAGGCCAATCTCGCGGATCGCTGGGTGGCGCAGCTGTCGTCAAAGCGGCCCGGCCTGGTGGCACCCGACGTGGACGGCCGGGTACTCACCTGGACGCCGTGCGAGATCCTTCAACAGCACCTGCGGATGCGCGGGCAGTATCCCGAGGTGCGCCTGGTTTGGAGCGACGAATGGCGGACCTTCGACCTTGCCGGCTGGTGGGTGACGATCGCCGGTGTAACCTTCCCCGATCCCGACGCCGCCAATGGATGGTGCGATGCACGGGCGATTCCGGTCGACGAGTGTTTCGCCAAAGTGGTTAGTAACTCCCGCGATTCGCGGGCCAGCACGAAGTACCGCGGCTAATTCCTGCCTGACGCGAATAGCCCGGGCTAGGCCGGCGCAAGACCCGTATTTCGTGTCCAATCTGCAAGCAGCTCACGGTCGTAAGCTTCCTGGCGGATCCGCAAGTCGGTGTAGATGAGCATCTGCAGGGACCGGAAGTACGAAATCATGAACGGTAGGGCGACGACGTAGAGCACCGGGACGAAGAAGGCAAGAGGTCCAAATACGAGTATCGGCAGCCAACTCATCGTCATCAGTACGGTGGCGCTCACCGCCCACAGCAGGTGGATGCCGAGCAGTCGGCCCCAGGCGGGCTTGGCCAGCTGCATCGAGCGCTTGAGTGAGGCACTCACACCACGCTTTTCGACGATGAGGACGATCGGCGACAAACTCAGCAGGATGCCGATGATGAACGTGCCGACAACGCAGGCGAGCCCGACCAGCAGCATGCCCGTGATGCCGACGGTAAACAGCGCCATCCCGATGATGATGTCCGGCGCAAAGCAGATGCCGTAGAACACCAGGGTCAGTCGACAGGCGGGGAACATGTGGGCTCGCGCCGCACCGAATACCTCTCCCACCCGAACCGGTTCACCGCGGACGGCCTTGTCGGTCGCGATCACCGAGGTGGCGATCAGCAGCGCGTCGGCTGGAAGTGCAAGGGCGGTGACGACCGCCATGTACACCAGCATCACCACGATGGTGAGGAGCACCAGGTTGCCGCTTTCCAGGGTCGTCATGAACATGCCGCCGAGCAGCGGAGACAGCGCCTCGGAGAAGATCGTGAACAAGACGAAACTCACTACGACGACGTAGACGACGAAACCGAGGAGGATGATCACCGGTATGCCGACCAGGGTGGGCCAGTTCCTCGCCACGACCTTGAACGCACCGCCGAAGATGTCCGGAATGGTCAACGGCCGGAAGGGAATAACGGCCGTGATGGGTGCATCGGCTCCTGGACGTCCAGGCGTCTGCGGCTGGGCCGGCGTGGGTTCTGCCAAACGCATGCCGGCGAGCAGATTCTGAACGTCGACGGGCCAGCTCACGCGCCTGGTTCTGGTGTACCACTCTGCCGCCGCGAACACGGCGGCGATCAGCAGCCAGCTGAACTTGGCCGAGGAGAAGATCGCCGCGAACACGGCGAGTCCGGCCAGAACGCGCATGGTGTGGTAGGGCTTCAGAACGAACAGAGGCGAATCCGGTTGCGGCGCAGCGGTTGACGGAGGCTGGACGGGACGCGGCGTGGGCGGGGGGTGCGGCGGGCGCGGCATTTCGGCCTGGTAGGCCGGCGCAGATGGGGCGGGCGGCGCAGGGCGCTGGGGCTGTCGCGGACGTTTTGCCGGCGCGCCGTACGTCGTGCCGGCGGCGAAACGGTCGGTGGATTCGGCGGGTACGCGGGCGGTCGATGGATCCGCAGGAGGCTGCCGCAGGCGTTCTGTCGTCGTCGACTCGCCTGACGTCAGTCGCTCGGTGGACGGCTCTGGTGCCGGCCGGAAGATCTTCGGCATATCTTGGTGCGGCGGTTGCTGAGGCCGTGCTAGTCGTGGTGGCGCCGCCGGCTTGTCGAGTCCAAAGTGCGCCGCGGCCTGGCGCCGGTATTCCGCATGTGGGTCACCGCTCACGCGAGCCCCCTGAGTAGTAGTTACCTACCCAACTATGTTGGGCTACACGGTGTAGCTAACCCGATAGACCGTGGTCGCGCCGCATGTTTGCGAGAATGTCAACCGTTCGGACGACGCCCCGGTAGGCGCCCCCCGGCAAGCGGCCGCCGCACAGCTAGCCCACAGGTAGGCGTAGGGGAAGCGGAGGCCGAGTACCATAACGATATGGACACCTACTCGGCGTCCGCTGTGTCCCGGATGCTGGGCACGTCCACTCCGCGTGTATTGCGAGCACTTCGCCGCTTGCGGATGCCGGTCGCAAAGTCACCATCCGGCGCATTCGCCATCACGGTCGCGCAGCTGGACGCCCTTCGTACGGAACTGGGCGAGCCGACACCGTCGAGCCTCACACGCGTCCAGTCAAAGGTGTTGGCGGCATTGGCCCGGTCACCACGCGGTCTGGCGTCCATCCGCTCGGTCGCGCGACGCGCCGGCGTGAGCCCGACTGCCGCCGGTCGCGCCCTGCGCAGCCTCACGCAGATAGGGCTCGTTCGCGCCGAAAAGCAAACGCTCGCAATGGGCCGGGCGACTTCAGTGACGGTGTACTCCGCGGCCGTCGATCACCCAGACTGGCACGGGCTAGCACCGACGCTAGCCAAGGTTTCGCTTCCTCCCCTGCACGAGCACGGGCCGGCTAAGTCTGTTCCGTACTACCTGCGGCATCTGTTCTGGAATACCGACAAATCCCAACTAGACGTGACGACCTCGGCCGTCTTTATCGCAAAGCGGTTGCTGAGCACTGGCGACCTCGACGGACTTGCCTGGGGTGCAATACATCTGCCGGCGCATGCGTGGGAGCGCGCTAGCCGCTCACGGGGAATCTCGCCGAGGGACCGCGCGCTTGCGCACAACCTCGCCCGGAGTCAACGTGCCGCTGCCTGAACAGATCCGCGACGTTGTGCCACCCGACACCGCCGTCGCCTGGGAGCTGCTGCCCGTCTCCCGCCAAACCATCGTCGACTACTGGGCCGGCCGCCATCGCGACGTGATCGCCACCCTGGGGCGTATCGCGCCCTAGTCACTGTCCTTGTCTCGCAGCGAGTCCGGTGGCATGTACCGGCCGTGGATGCCGCGGGGATCGCCCTCTTGATAGAGCCTGTCTTCGTACTCAGCCCGCCTGGCGATCATGTCCCGGTGGAACTGCTCTTGGCGCTGCTGCTCTTCACGCTTCTGCGCGGACTTAAGAAGCCAGAAACCAAAGCCGGCAAGAACACCCACGATCGCTAGAACGACTGCCACCCAAGGGGCTCGGCAGCCGTGCCCAGCACGAACAGCCCACCCAGCACTGCTCCCACAATCATCAGTGGCCGGCGATTTGACGCGTGTACCACCGCGCCCGCACCGGAGCCGACCGCCACCGACGATGCCGAGCCGCCGCCGAAAATCGCGGCCAGGATCCAGATCGGCAGCCACAGCCCGCAGGTCAGCAACGTCAGCACGAAGTGCAGCGCGTGGTTCGTGCCGCCAGTGGACACCGCCACCGCCACCGCCGGAGCCGGAGGCGACGGGACGGCGGGTGGCATCGGCACGAAATGCTGAGTCCACCGCTGACCGTCGTGATAGCGCTGTCCCGGTTGGCCGCCCGGGTCTGGATACCAGCCGGGACTCAAAGGTGTATTTTCATTTGCCATTTCATGCCCCCAACCGAACCGACACGCCACCCGAGAACATCGAATCGTGCAGCTCGAGCGCAGCCGGCGTCGTTCCCGGTGGAACATCGAACGCGACCCGCACCTGAATTGAGTTGCCGGGGTTGATCTCCCCCGTTCCCGTGTCGTTCATGTACATGTCGGCCTGGGTGTTCGCCCCGTACTCCCGGCCGGAGGCGTCGATGAGCTTCTGGTTCTGGCCGAAATACGACTGCGGTTGGTCGCCGATGTTCGTCACCGACAGCGTGACGACGATGAACTCACCCTGCGCCGATACCGTCATGTACGGGTTTCCGGTCGGGTCCGACACCGTTGCCGCCCTGGCGACGTCGAGGACCCGGAACTCGAACTTGCCGTCACGCACACCCGACCCCGCTGCCGCTGTGCTGTCTGTCGCCGGCGCGGCGAGCGAAGGCGTCGAATACGACGGTCGCGATGTCGACGACGTGTCGGGAACCGTACAACCACACAACATTCCAGCGGTTGTCAGGACCCCGGCCGCACAGACAGTGATCCGCATCATGGGCATTCCTCGCTTTCGATTCGAACGACACCGAAGTCGATGACCGTGTTGTTGGTGAACGACTCACCCGGCACCGGCGTCGACGTACATACCTGCCAGTTGTTGTCGATCATCTGATTGCGGCCCCGGCCCGTCAGATCCGTTGACCCGCTGTAGAAGACGTCGCCATTGGTGAGCTGCTGGATGGCGTCTTGAGCGTCTTGCAGGTTCTTGCCGATCAAATTGGGCATCGTCCACGACGCTTCCGGTTCGTCTGCCGCCGCCGGGACGACTGCGCTGCCAACCAGCGCTACCAACAAGCCCGCTAGCAAAAAACCTCGAATAGTGTTTCTGGACAACGTTTTTCATTCCTTTCCGGCTCAGTCGCCGTAGATGAACCCGTATTGGAAGAACAAGCCTTGGTGATGGGGACAGAGGTTGTTGATGGCCGCGAACACGATTTCCTCCGCCTCGCTTTGCAGGAAGTACCAACCGTCCGTGAGGGTGACGGCCATCAGCGTCTGGACCCAACGACCCATCGTGAACGGATTCGGTTGCGCGTCAAGGTCGCTGCAGATCGTCGGTCCGACCTGTTGCAGCACCGCGATTTGGTGACGATCGAGAAAGTCGGCGCTGGCGGGCGCAGCGAGAGCAACGGCGACTCCGATGAACGCCACTGCCGAGAACCTACGCAACCGCGCCATGCCCTGGCCCGTTGATGAACTCGTCGATGACCGGCATGACGTCCGGGCACATCTTCAGGGCAGCCGCGGTGACGATGACGGCCGACTCGTAGGGCGCGTACCCGCCGCCGGCCACGTAATTCAACGCGGCCGGCACATCCGCGCCCCCGCGCAGCATCCGGCATGCCATCTTGCCGGTGTCGATGACGTCGGTAATCGAGCTGTAGTAGACGCCCTCGTTGTCGAGGATGGACACGTACTCGTACTGGTCGGCATGCGCAGGGCCGGCCAGCGCCAGGCCGCCGACGACAACAAAGCCGCAGGCCGCCGCGGCACGCCTCAGCGCGATGTTCCGTCGTCGCGGCAGGGGATGCACCATCATCGGACCCCCCCTTTTCCGCCTTTAGTTCCCCCTAGTTCCCTGTAATGACGGAAATCTAGCGGATTACAGCGGAATTAGTCAAGGAATTACTGGGATTTCGCCGAGATCTTCCCGTCACTCGTCTACACTGAGGAATAACGTCCGTGTAGTTCCACTTCAATGCAGTGCGAGAACGGCGAAACACGCAGGTCAGAGGTTGCTTGATGTTCCCATTAGTTCCCGCCAAACTGGCCCATGTGACGGGAACTCGTTCGTTGGCGGAGGTCGGCCGGCTCGTTGCCGAGCGCCGCACTCGCCAAGAACTGGACCAGATCGGCCTGGCCCGCGCCGCCCGCGTCGACCCGAAAACCGTGCGGTCCCTCGAAAACGGCACCCGCTGGCCGCGGGATTCCACGCGGATCCGCATCGAGAACGCGCTCGGCTGGGACGCTGGGAGCATCGCGCGTCTGCGCAGCGGCGGCGAACCAGTTGAGGCGGGCGCGAAAGGGCGCACACCCGTCCTGACGAGCCGTCGGTACACCGAACCTCGTTCAGCGGTGGATGGCCTCACGTCGGCTGCGACGGCGATGATTGATGTGCTGCACAGCATGGACGAGCTGTCCGACCAGCTGCCGGAATCGGAGCGTGCCAAGCTGGAACACGTTCGGCGACAGTCGCTTTACGCGGTCGCGCACATGCTGAGCACCAACTGCGAACTCGTCGGTGAGTCCCTGGCCGCGGAGGAGATCGACCCGCTGGAGATCTCCAATGCCGACGCGCTGGAGGGTTTCGTCCGTCGGCTCGGTGGCCACCTTGGACTGCTCACGACGATCTACGACGTCGCCGTGCAGATCTTGGATGCGGTGAGCACCGGCGCTGAGACCGAGAAGCCCCGCGAGGTTGCCATACACCGGCCGTGGCCCAAGGCGCCGCCGCCGGATCTCACTGCGCTCGACGCGGCCGCGCAACGTGGCGAGAAGCGCTCGGACCGCGACGCCTCGCGCGACGAATGACACCGGTGTAGTTCCTGCTCAGAGGCAGTTTTGAGTTCCTAAGCGGAGTCAAGCGGTTTTGGCCTGTTTTATCGTGGTGTTGGCGGGTCGGTGGATTGGAGCGCTTGGCGACTCCTGTTGTCCCCGGCCCGTCCTGCCTTTGCGCCGCTGGGATTGGCGGGTGTTGGCGGCCTTGATGCGGGTCTGTTTGTCGACGGTGTGGTGGGCGCGAACGATTCGACGTCCTTCGTCGGGGGTGATGGGGCGACCGTCGGTGTCGCGCAGCGCATAGTGCTGGCCGGTGCGCCAACACGTAGCGATGCGGGTGAGCAAGATGGTGGCGATGTGGCAGGTCGCCGAGTCGTGGTGTCGCTCGGTGTCCATGAGCCGCTTGTATTTCGCGGCGAGTTGGGGGTCGGTTTTTCGGGCCTGGTCGGCGGCGCCGAAGAGGGCTTCGCGCAGTAGTGGGTCGCCGGCCTTGGTGAGGCCGTCGTGGTGTTCTGCTTGTCCGGACTGGTTGACCTTGGGGACCAGGCCGGCGAACGCGCGGATGGCGGCCAGGGAGTGGAAGCGGTGGGGGTCGCCGATGCGGCCGGCGATGATGGCGCAGGTGACCGGTCCGACGCCGGGTGCGGAGGTGATGATGCCGGTGGGGTCGGCCTCGGCGTAGAGGTTGGCGCAGCGCTCGTCGAGGTCCTCGATCTGCTCGGTCAACACTTGGGCCTGCTCGGCCTCGACGGCGATGTCGGCGGCCAGCTCGGCGAAGTCTATTCTGGCGTCGGCGCCAGATCCCCACAGCTGCAACGATTCTTGGGCGGCGGTCAACAGCATGGTGGCGTGGTGCTCGCGCCAGGCGCCGCGGGAGTGGCGGATCAAAAAGCGGGTCAGGCGGGCGTGTCCGAGGCGGATCAGGCTGTTGGGGTCGGCGTAGCGGGCCAGCAGTGCCAGCGCGGCTTTGCCGTAGTTGGATCCCAGCGCGTCGTACCAGCCCGGTCCTAGCAGCTCTAGTTGGGCGTCGAGGCGCTGAAAGACCGCGGTGCGGCGCTTGACGATGGATGAGCGGATCTTGACCACCCGCCGCAGCGGTTCGGCCGGGCCGTCGCCGGTGTGTTCGCGCAGCCCCTCCGGGTGCAGCAGCGGCAGCCGGGCCAGCAGCTTGGAGTCCAGGTGGTCGTTTTTGGTGTGCTTGGAGTAGTAGGCACGCAGGTCCGCGGACTGGGTGGTGGGCACCATCGAGACCTTCGCGCCGCGCTGGCGAAACCACGACGCGACCGGGGCCCAGACGTTGCGGGTCGGTTCCATCACGACGCGCAGCGTGTCGTGCTCGCCAAGTCCGAGGTCGGCCCACAGCTTCTCCAGCTCGGCGGGCCGGGTGAAGAACTTGTGTCCGGTCCACACGAACGTCCCATCGGGGCGCGCCAGCGACGCTTGGTGAGCAGCCCGGCAGGCTAGGTCGATACCCAAAGTCAGCTCCACGAACATCCTTTCGACACCATCAGGTTCCGTCCCGAGTCACGACGGGCATAGCCCAGACATTCCCTAAGCAGAAGTCCGCTACATCGAGCGGCTTCAAGTTCCCAAACAGGGACACCAGTCGGGCCTCGAAACGTGTCCGCGGACGACCAATCAAAAACAAGGAATCACCAGGTGTTCCAGTCGGTGGTTAGGCCGCCCGCGGCCACACACCAAACCTAAATGTCGGTGGTGGCGAATACCCTTCCGGCCATGCAGGCTTGGCATCCGTGGCGAACACTCGGCGATCAATTCCCGCACATCGTCGTCAGCTGCGACTACCAACTGCCCGCGGGCGTGCGGGGGTGGTGGCGCGGCAACACGATCTGGTTGTGCAAGACGCTGAACCAGGCCGAGCGGCGGTCGACGCTGACCCATGAGTTGATGCATGTCATAAGGGGTTTGGCGCCGCCGGAGCTGCGGGACCGCGAGGAACGCCGTGTCGACGAGCTCGCCGCACGCAAGCTCATCCCGCTGCCTGAGCTCCTGCATGGCCTGCAGTCGTCAACCAACGATGACGAGCTCGCCGAGGCATTGTGGACCGACGTGCACACCGTCCGGGTCCGCCGCGAAACCCTCACGCCGCTGGAGATCGCTTGGCTCGATGAGCATCTCGACGACGAGATGGACGCATCGGCGTGTCAGTTTGCTGAACATCGGCCCAGTACGGCGTGAAGGTAATCATCGACGGTGTCGTGGAATCGCCGTGCGGGCGAAGGCAGGCGCTGCGTACAGTTTCGATTAGCGACGAGCCTGACGGCGTGCCACGACTGATTACGGCCTATCCGAGCTGGGCAGCTCCGCCCAATCCACTGGCAATTCCTGAATTCGCCGATCACGCCGTGGTAACCCAGCGTCACCACAGGTCGGGGAGGCTTCAACCGGTGGTTTCCCAAGGGCGGCACGGTCTTACGGGTTCAGCTGCAACCGCGTGCCATCGAGCTTCGCCTGCCGGCCGGCTCGGACCAGCAGCGACTCATCGCCGAGCAAGACTGAGTGCGGCGGAACATTAATCCAAGCCCTGCATCAGTCACTGCTTAATAGGACTTGGACAAGCATCGATAACCCTCATAACGTTGCTGTCAGAACCACGACATCGACGGCCGAGGACCCCATGACAGCGACGATGCCCGACACTCGTCTGACGGGACAGATGCTCATCGCCGGCACGCCCGTCCGCGGCACCGGCACCCCCATCCACGCCTTCGACCCCGCCGCCGGCCAAGAGCTCCCGCCCGCCTACCACTACGGCGACCAGTCCCACGTCGACGCCGCGTGCTCCGCCGCCGCCGCGGCCTTCGCCGACTACCGCTCCGCCACCTCTGAGCAGCGCGCCCAGTTCCTCGAGGTCATCGCCGCCAACATCGAGGCCATCGCCGACGCCATCGTCGACCGCGCCACCGCCGAGACCGGCCTGCCGCACGCCCGCCTCACCGGCGAAGTCGCCCGCACCACCGGCCAGCTCCGCCTCTTCGCCGACGTCCTTCGCGAAGGCAGCTGGAACGGCGCCCGCATCGACCCCGCCCTGCCCGATCGAACCCCGTTGCCCCGCCCCGACATTCGCCAACGCTCCATCGCGCTCGGCCCCGTCGCCGTGTTCGGCGCCAGCAACTTCCCGCTGGCCTTCTCCGTCGCCGGCGGTGACACCGCGTCGGCGCTTGCCGCCGGCTGCCCCGTCGTCGTCAAGGCCCACGACGCCCACCCCGGCACCTCCGAACTCGTCGGCCGCGCCATCACCGACGCCGTCGCCGCCACCGGCATGCCCGCGGGCACCTTCTCCCTGCTGTTCGGGTCCGGGCCTGAACTCGGGATCGCCCTGGTCACCCACCGCGCCATCAAGGCCGTCGGCTTCACCGGATCCCGCACTGCCGGAACGGCATTGGTAGCCGCGGCGGCCGCCCGCCCCGAACCCGTCCCCGTCTACGCGGAGATGAGCTCCATCAACCCCGTCTTCCTGCTCGACGGCGCCCTAGCCACCCGCGGCGCCGACCTCGGCCGCGCGTTCGTCGGCTCGCTCACGATGGGCTCCGGCCAGTTCTGCACCAACCCCGGCCTCGTCATCGCGGTCGACGGCCCCGGCCTCGACGCGTTCATCGCCGCCGCCCGCGACGCGCTCGCCCAGTCGCCGGCGACGCCCATGCTCACGCCTGGCATCTCCGAGAACTACGCCACCGGCGTCGCCACCCTGAGCGGCCAAGCCGACGTGATCGTCCGAGGCCAAGCCGGCGACAGTCAAACCTCCTGCTGCGCCGCGCTGTTCGCCACCGACGCAAAGAGCTTCCTCGACTCGGAGAGCCTGCAGGCCGAGGTGTTCGGCGCCTCCAGCCTCATCGTGCGCTGCGCCGACGCCGCCGAAATGCGCACCGTCGCCCAGAACATCGAAGGCCAGCTCACTGCTACCGTGCACGCCGACGAATCCGACTACGAAGCCGCCCGCGAACTTCTGCCCCTGCTCGAACTCAAAGCCGGCCGAATCCTGTTCGACGGCTGGCCCACCGGCGTCGAGGTCGGCCACGCCATGGTCCACGGCGGCCCCTACCCCGCCACCTCCGACTCGCGCAGCACCTCGGTCGGCGCTCGCGCCATCGAACGCTTCCTGCGGCCCGTCTGCTACCAGGACGTGCCGAAGTCGTTGCTTCCCAGCCCGATTGCCGACGGCAATCCTGATCACCTGTGGCGGCGCATCGACGGCCACCTCCAACAGGACTGACCCCCACCACCACTCACCAAGGAGACGTTTTGAACGCCCCCACGCGCCCCCACTTCGACGGCGTGCTGTTCTTCCCCGTCACCCCGTTCACCGAGGCCGGTGACGTCGACGTCGACCTGCTGGCCCGGCACGTCAGCGGTGGCGTCGATGCCGGCGCCGGCGGGGTCTTCATCGCCTGCGGCACAGGCGAATTCCACGCCCTCGAGCTTCAGGAGTTCGGCAGCATCGTCCGCACCGCGGTCGAGGCCGTCGCCAGCCGTGTGCCCGTCTACGCCGGCACCGGCGGCTCCGTCGCCCAGGCCAAGCTGTTCGCGAAGGCCGCCCAGGACGCAGGCGCCGACGGCCTGCTGCTGCTGCCGCCCTACCTCGTCGAGGTGCCGCAGGCCGGGCTCGTCGCCTACACCCGCGACGTCGCCGCCGCCACCGACCTGCCCGTCATCGTCTACAACCGCAACAACGCCCGCTACACCGAGGAGTCCGCCGTCGCGGTCAGCAACATCCCGAATGTCGTAGGATTCAAGGACGGCACAGGCGATCTCGACCAAGTGGCACGCATCGTCCGCGCGGTCAGCGACGCCGACAAGGACTTCCTGTTCTTCAATGGCATGCCCACCGCCGAGACCACCCAGCAGGCGTACCGCGCCATCGGCGTACCTCTCTACTCGTCGGCGACGTTTGCGTTCGCCCCCGACCTCGCGCTCGCCTTCTACAACGCGCTCGAAGCCGGTAACGACGCCCTGGTCAACGCGCTACTGCGAGAGTTCTTCCACCCGCTCGTCCGGCTGCGCGACACCGTGCCCGGCTACGCCGTCTCACTCGTCAAGGCCGGCGTCGCCCTGGAGGGCATCCCCGCCGGATCGGTCCGCCCGCCGTTGGTCATGCCCACCGACGACGACATCGCCGAGCTGCGCAGAATCATCGCCGCGGGACGCGCCGTGCTGGCCGACGCGCTCACCGAGGCCGTATAGCCATGGCGCCGAGCCGGATTCGCATCACCGGCGCCCGCATCACCCCGGTGGCGTTCGCCGACCCGCCGCTGCTCAACACCGTCGGCGTGCACCAGCCCTACGCGCTGCGCGCCATCATCCAGCTCGACACCGACGCCGGGCTCGTCGGCCTCGGCGAGACCTACGCCGACCAGACGCACCTGGCCCGGCTGGAGGCCGCCGCCGACGCCATCACCGGCCAGGACGTGTTCGCGCTCAACGCGATTCGCGCCGCGATCGCCGACCGGCTCCGCGGGGACTCCCGCGCCGTCGGCACCGCCGGCATGATCACCACGGCCAGCGCCGTCGACCAGGTCTTCTCGCCATTCGAGGTCGCCTGCCTCGACGTCCAGGGGCGGGCCCTGGGCAGGCCCGTTTCGGACCTCCTTGGCGGCACGGTCCGCGATGCCGTGCCGTTCAGCGCGTATCTGTTCTACAAGTGGGCGGCCCACCCGAGCCGCGAGCCCGACGCATTCGGCGAGGCGCTCGACCCCGACGGCATCGTCGCGCAGGCCCGCCGCATCGTCGACGAATACGGTTTCACCGCAATCAAACTCAAAGGCGGCGTATTCCCGCCCGAGGAGGAGATGGCCGCCATCGAGGCGCTGAGGGCGGCCTTCCCCGAGCACCCGCTGCGGCTGGACCCCAACGCGGCGTGGACGCCGCAGACGTCGGTCAAGGTGGCGTCGGGGCTTGCCGGCATCCTCGAGTACCTCGAGGACCCGACGCCCGGGCTCGACGGCATGGCCGAAGTCGCCGCCCAGGCACCGATGCCGCTGGCGACCAACATGTGCGTCGTCGCCTTCGACCAGCTGGCGCCCGCGGCGACGAAACAATCGGTGCGCGTGGTGCTTTCGGACCACCACTACTGGGGCGGCCTGCAGCGGTCACGGCTGCTGGCGGGCATCTGCGAGACGTTCGGCCTCGGGTTGTCGATGCACTCCAACTCGCACCTCGGCATCAGCCTGGCCGCAATGGTGCACCTCGCCGGCGCCACCCCCAACCTCACCTACGCCTGCGACACGCACTGGCCGTGGAAGACCGAGGAGGTCGTCAAAGCCGGCGCGCTGAGGTTCGTCGACGGGTCCGTGCCGGTCCCGACGACCCCGGGCCTGGGCGTCGAGATCGACGACGACGCCCTGGCCGCGCTGCACGAGCAGTATCTGCGCTGCGGGATCCGCGACCGCGACGACACCGGCTACATGAAGAGCATCGATCCGGGCTATGCGGCGGTCAGCCCGCGCTGGTGAGCGCCGGCGCCTCTCAGGGCTCTGCGCCGATTTCTGCGCGAGGGCTGTTGCTCGGGCGGCAGGACGACCATGGTGCAGAAATCGGCGCAAACCACCCCGCAATCACCACTAGACTGATACTCGTTCAGCGCGCAAACCGCGTGCAGTGATACGAGGAGTGCATCGGTGTTTTCGCTCGCCCGGCTGTCCTGCTTCGTCGCCGTCGCCGAAGAACTGCACTTCGGGCGGGCCGCCGAGCGCCTGCACATGACCCAGCCGCCGCTGAGCCGGCAGATCCAGCAGCTCGAGAACGAACTCGGCGTCCAGCTCATCGACCGCACCACGCGGACGGTCACACTCACCCCGGCCGGGGTCGCGTTCCTGCCCGACGCGCGCCGCATCCTGCAGCTGGCCGAGGGCGCGGCGCAGACCGTAAAGCGCATCCCCGCAGGCGATCTCGGCACGGTCGTCGTCGGCTTCACGGCGGCGTCGGCGCACGCGGTGCTGCCGCGGCTGCTGGAGCGGGCGCGCGAGAAGCTGCCGGACGTCAAGCTGGATCTACGCGAGATGGTCACCGCGGCGCAGGTCGAGGGGTTGATGACGGGCGAGCTCGATCTGGGCATGGCGCGGCCGCCACTAAAACGGCCCGGCCTGGTGTCGCGGCCGCTGCTGCACGAGCAGCTCATCGCCGCGCTGCCGGAGGGGCATGCATTGGCCGGGCTGAGCCGGCAGCTGACATTGAACGACCTCGACGGCCAGGACGTCGTCATGTATTCGCCTGTGCAGGCACGGTATTTCAACGAACTGCTGATCAGCACGTTCACCATCGCCGGGGCGACACCGCGCTACGTGCAATACGTGACGCAGGTGCACACCATGCTCGTGCTGGTGCGTTCGGGCATCGGGATCGCGCTCGTGCCGGCGTCGGCGGCGACCCTGCATCCCGACGGGGTGGTGTTCCGGTCCATCGGCGCGTTCCGGGAGCGACCGGTCGAGCTCGACGCGGTGTGGCGCGGCGACAGCTCAAACCCCGCCCTGCTGCGGCTACTTCGCGATGTCCTACCCCAACGGGAATGGACCACAGACGATTTGGTCGAAGACGTGGTGTGCTAGCGCCAACTCGGTTATCCACAGCCTCGGAGACATGTCCTACCGTCTTCACAGACTGACGCTTAGAGTGGGGGTGAGGGAGGTGAGGAACTCGTGACGGCTGCAGAAACCACGGCTGACCTGCGCTTCGACATTCCCCTGTACACGGTGACCGAGGCGTCTAAGTACCTCGTCGTTCCACGTTCGACGCTGGAAACGTGGGCTGACGGTTACGAGCGTCGCCCGAAGGCCGGCGCGCTGGTCAAAGGGGAACCCATCATCACTGCGCTGCCGGAGACCCGTCACGGCTACCCTCGGCTGCCATTCGTGGGGATTGCAGAGGCGTACGTCCTCAATGCATTTCGACGGGCCGGTGTGCCAATGCAACGGATACGACCGGCCATTGACTGGCTCTTGCGAAACGTTGGGCCCCATGCCCTGGCGTCACAGGACCTGTACACGGACGGCGCCGAAGTCCTGTGGGACTTCGCGCAGCAAGCCGGTGAGGGCAGTCCTGACGACCAGGTCGTCAAGCACCTGATCGTTCCGCGGTCCGGTCAGTACGTGTTCAAGGACATCGTTCAGCATTACTTGAAACAAATCAGTTTCGATAGAGACAAGTACGCCAGAATGATTCGGCTGCCGCAATACGGAGCCGCGAACGTCGTGCTCGATCCGTACCGCGGTTACGGGCAGCCTGTATTCGACGCAAGCGGGGCGCGTGTAGCAGATGCTCTCGGCCCACTCCGCGCCGGGGAATCTTTCAAGGCCGTCGCCGAGGATTACGGCATCTCGGAAAAAGAGCTGCGTGACGCACTCGACGCCATCGCCGCTTGATCCTCAGGTAGTTGCGAGCCTTCCACACATATTCGTGGACCGGAGCCTGGGCGCGATTCAGGTGCCTACATTGCTTCGAGCGGCAGGCCTGAATCTGACAACGTTGAGAGAGCACTACGGCGAGCAGCAAGGGCAAAGCGTCAGTGATCGTGATTAGATCAGACTGACGGCTGAGCGCGGCTGGATCGCTTTCCACAAAGACGCCGAGATTCGGCGCAACCTTGTTGAGCGCCAAACTGTGATCGATTACCGTGCGCGAATGTTCTGCGTACCGAGGGCGGATATCACGGCGATCGACCTCGCCGAGAGATTCATCGCAAACATTGCCGCGATTGCGACGGCCGCGCAAGAGGACGGACCGTTTATTTACTCGGTGCAGCCTCACAGAATTACCAGGCTGCTCTGAAGATCAGCAACTCATGGTCGTGCCTGCTAGCCCCGCGTCCCCTTGGTTGCCCTGGTTGCCCTGCGGGATCGACGCGTCTCGGGCCGAATAGTGCGCTGTCACACCGTCATCAGTGATCTGCACGCTGTCGGCATGGATATCGAGCGGAAAGTCCTCGGTGAGGTCGGTGGTGAACCCATCTAGCGCCGATTGCACCCTCTCGCTGGGCACCAGCAGACCAAGCCCGGTGACATCGACGACCGGCAGCGCCACTCGCCCGTCGGCAACCCGCGGCCTGGTGGTGACACTGCCCAAGTTGCCCTGCAGCTTGACGGTGCCGTCGTCCGGGTTGGTCTGGACCCCGGTGACCAAGCCCCGCAGCGGCGAGATCGCTTCCTGGATGCTCTGTCTCATGCCGTCGGCGGACCAGGTGATCATGGCGTCCAGCGCTCCCACCGTGCCCATGGCATCGGCACCGCCATCCAGCCGGACATCGTCGATCCGCAGGTCGGCCTTCATGCCTCGGGCGTCGCCGATCCGATTGCCGGCCGTGTGAATCGAGATGTTCCTGTAGTGGCCGGTCGCGAGTTGGAGCAGAAGCGGCGTCGCGCCGAACGACACACTCGCCTCATCCTGCACCGCGCATTCGGTGGCGGCGGCCAGCATGCTCTCGGCGCGGTGACGGGCGTACAGCTCACCCGCGAGCAGGCCGGCGGCGGCTAGGCCGATCACGATCACCGCGATGAGGACGATTGGTGGCGGGCGCTTGGTCATCCCTTTATCGTGGACCCGCTCGTCCGGAGGCGATTTCGTTTGTGCCCGGCTGGCAGCGACAATGTCGCGGAAAGCATTGATGCCCTAACGGGCTAGCGACATTGTCGCGCGTAGCCGGGCAATCCGGGCACTGCCTACCCGGAGGCCGCCACCGGCAGCGGCACCGGAGTCACCGAGCCGCCCGGTATCGCACCTAAATGCCTTGCCCCGCAATGCTATCGCGCCGCCGAAACGGCCCAACCCGATGATGCCGATGCGCGTGTTGCTCACCTGGCGCGCCAGCGGATAGTTCCCCTCCACCGGCAAGGCCCCACTCGCACGTAGCGGTCCGACGCCGAAAGCCGTCCAACTCCGAAATAGCATGGACTTATAGCCAATCGGCATGACTACCGGTTTCGCGCCGCCGTCGCGGTATCGGCCGCGCATCGCCACATATAACTGTCCAGCTCAGCGCCTGTTTTGACGCACCGTCCGCCACTTCAAGCGCGGCCGAGAATCAAGCGATTTGGCCATTTGGCCCAGTTGACGCCCCCAAAACATCGTCCTTACCGTGTGTCTGCGATTACGCGCTCCATCTACATACGTGGACGTCACAAGCAGTCCGGGAGGATCCATGAGCCCCGCAGCACGCACACCGCGGCTCGTGACGGCGGCCGAGGTCTGCGCCACGGCGACGCCGCCGCTCGAGGAGGGGACGTTGGCGTCCGTGCCGGCATGAGCCTGCTGGGGTATTGCATTGTGGCCCTGGTGATTCTGCTCGCTTCCTGCCTGCAGTCGTCGATCGGGTTCGGCATCGGCATGCTGGCCGCGCCGTTCGTGACGCTCGTCGACCCGGAGCTGATCCCCGGCACGCTGATCATGGTGGCGACGCTGGTCACGCTGATGGTCGTGGTGCGCGAACGCGAGCACATCGACCTGCACGGCACCGGGTGGGCGCTGGTGGGCCGCGTACCGGGCACGATCGCGGGCGCCGTGCTGTTGGCGATGCTGCCGCAGCGGGCGCTGGCCATCATGCTCGCCGGCGTGGTGCTCGTCGGCGTGGCGCTGACCAGCGTCGGCTGGATTCCGGCGGCGCGGCGGCGCAATGTGGTGCTGGCCGGGGCCACGTCGGGCCTGCTCGGCACCGCGACGTCGATCGGCGGCCCCCCGATGGCGCTGGTGTGGCAGCGCAATAGCGGTGCGCGGCTGCGCAGCACGATGAGCGGCTTCTTTCTGGTCGGCTCGCTGATGTCGATCGCCGCGCTCGCCGCGACCGGCGCGGTCGACGGCCACACCTTGTGGGGCTTCGCGGTGTTGGTGCCGGCGGCGGTCGTGGGTTACGCGCTGTCGCGTCGCATCAACAGGTTCCTCGACCCGAAACGATTGCGGTGGTTGGCGATAGGCGCGTCCACGATGGGCGCCGTCGTGCTGATCGGCCGTGAACTGCTGGCGATGTGAGAGGAGCGATGGTGGTAGACGAGCCGGATCTGGCCGTGCGCAAGGTGAAGTCGGCCGTGCGGACCGTCGAGCTGCTCGAGTATCTGGCGGCCCGGCCGGATAGGCCGGTGCGGCTGCGGGAGATCAGCGACGCGCTGGACATGCCGCGCAGTAGCGCGCACGCCCTGCTGCGCACACTGGTCGCGCAGGGCTGGGTGCGCTCAGATGCGTCGGGCACCCTGTACGGCATCGGTATTCGGGCGCTGCTCGTCGGGACCAGCTATCTGGACAGCGACCCGTACCTGCCGTTGATCACCCCGTTCCTCGACGATCTGCGCGACCAACTCGATGAGACGTTCCACCTCGGCCGGCTCGACGGCACCGACATCGTCTACCTCGCCACCCGCGAATCCAAGCAATACACCCGCACGGCCAGCCGCGTCGGTCGCCGGCTGCCCGCGTACGCCACCGCGCTGGGAAAAGCCTTGCTGGCAAAGCGATTCGGCGCCGACCGCGACGCGCACTTGCCCGCGCTGAAGCCGTTGACCGCGAACACGATCGTCGACCGTGACGTGCTTGACGACGTGCTCGATGACGTGCGCGTGCGCGGATACGCCACCGACAATGAAGAGAACACTGAAGGGCTGCGATGCTTCGCCGCCGCCTTGCGGTACTGCCAGCCGGCGCAGGACGCCATCAGCGCGTCGGTGCCGGTGGATCGGCTTACCCCGTCGCGCGAACGCGAGATCGTCGAAGCGCTACGCGCCATGGGCGACAAGGTGTCTCGCGTGGTCCGGCCATTAGCGAACGGCGACAAATGGTTTGCGTCGTAAATCTGGGAGATTGAGAAGATGAGTACCTCACGCACACCCGTCGTCCGCGACATGACGGTGATTCCCGTCGCCGGCCACGACAGCATGCTGCTCAACCTCAGCGGCGCGCACGGCCCCTTCTTCACCCGAAACCTGGTAGTGCTCACCGACTCCGACGGACGAAAGGGCGTCGGCGAGGTGCCCGGCGGTGAGCAGATCCGGCGCACGCTCGAGGACGCCCGCGCCATCGTCACCGGCCGCAGCGTCGGCGACTACCACGCCGTGCTCAACGACATGCGGCGGGCCTTCGCCGACCGGGACGCGGGCGGGCGCGGGGTGCAGACGTTCGATCTGCGCGTCGCCGTACACGCGGTCACCGCGGTCGAATCGGCAATGCTCGACCTGCTCGGCCAGCACCTCGAGGTCCCGGTCGCCGCGCTGCTCGGTGACGGCCAGCAGCGCGATCGCGTGCAGGCGCTCGGCTATCTGTTCTACGTCGGCGACCGCACCAAGACCGATCTGGCATACCGCTCCCCGGCCGATGAGGACGCGGGCGCCGACGACTGGTTGCGACTCCGCCATGAGGAGGCGCTGTCGCCCGAGGCGGTGGTGCGGCTCGCCGAGGCCGCCCGCGCGCGGTACGGCTTCCGCGACTTCAAGCTCAAGGGCGGGGTGCTGCCGGCCGCCGACGAGGCCAAGGCGGTGACGCGCTCGCCGACCGCTTCCCGGATGCGCGAATCACGTTGGACCCCAACGGCGGTTGGCTGCTCAAGGATGCGGTAAAGACGTGTCGCGACCTGATCGGCGTGCTCGCATACGCCGAGGACCCCGTCGGGCCCGAGGGCGGCTTCTCGGGTCGCGAGGTGATGGCCGAGTTCAAGCGCGCCACCGGGCTGCCGACGGCGACGAACATGATCGCCTGCGACTGGCGCGAGCTGGGCCATGCGATCCGCGCGGGTGCGATCGACATCCCGCTGGCCGATCCGCACTTCTGGACGATGGCCGGTTCGGTGCGGGTCGCGCAGCTCTGCGACGCGTGGGGGCTGACGTGGGGTTCGCACTCCAACAACCACTTCGACGTGTCGCTGGCGATGTTCACCCATGTGGCCGCGGCGGCGCCCGGCGAGATCACCGCGATCGACACCCATTGGATCTGGCAGGACGGGCAGCGAATCACGCGCGAGCCCTACGCGATCGTCGACGGATACCTGACAGTGCCGGACAAACCGGGCCTCGGCGTCGAGCTCGACGACGAAGCGGTGGCCGCCGCCCACGAGCTGTATCAGCGGGAGGGCCTCGGCGGCCGTGACGACGCGATCGCGATGCAGTATCTGATTCCGGGCTGGACGTTCGACAGTAAACGCCCGGCGCTACAGCGGGACTGACGGCATCCGATCCGGCGTCATCGAAATCAACAAAATGGCTGCTCGCGGGCACCGGAATGCAGCCATTTCGTCAGTCTCGGCGCAAGGCTTGACCCGGCGACCACAGCGACCACACAGTGAGGTACGCCAGCCCGAAGAACGCCGCGACGGCGAAAGCCACGCCCGTCGACTGCACCTGGGCGAACGGCGAGCGCACCCAATCGAGCGTCGTCGACGCCACCGCCTCCGGCCGCGTCACCAAATCCCATGAGTTCCACCGCTGGAACCGCCCGATCACCACGCCCATAGCGCACAGCCCGACCGAAACGGCGACCGTCATCCACCCCGCGAGGGGGCCGAACTCGCGGTCGACCCGTTGATGAATCAGATGCATCGACACCACGCCGAGGATGATGCCGGTCCACGCGGCGACACCGAATTGCAAGACGTGCCGCCATAATTCGACGCCTTCGCCGAGATGGACGAGGTCCGTCACCAGATACGGCGAGTTCGGCAGGAAGGCCAGCCATCCCAGGCCCAGCGGTATCAGCCAGCCGCGCTGGCGCACGACGGCGAACCCGGCCGCGAAGACCACCGGGATCCAGGCCAACACCAGATTCCACACCAGATACCAGGTCGGGTAGAACAGCGGCGCGGTCGGATCGGTGATACCCAGCGCGATCGTCAGAGCGCTCGTCGCCATCAACGAGCCGATCAGGACGATGCGGCGCACATCGGTCATCCCTGCAGTTTGCCAGCTGTGACGCAGTCGCCCTACTTGTCGCCGTCGCTCACCGCAATGAGACCACTGTCCGGTTAACTTGTCGGCGAGCCGCTTTTATCGCGGCCCACGCCGATCAGAGAAGAGCAGTGCAACATGCGAGTTGACGGGCGGTTTGTCGCCGTTTCGGGCAGCTTGCTGCAACCACTGACCCGACGCACCAACGACATCCTGCGGCTGCTGCTTTCCGCCGTCTTCCTGGCGATCGTCATCACCAGCTCGTTGATCACCCGCAACGAATGGGTGTCGCTGGAGAAATCCATCTCCGAGATCGTCGGTGTGCTGACGCCGACCCAGTCCAACCTGGTCTATCTGGCCTACGGCATCGCGATCCTGGCGCTGCCGTTCATCATCCTGGTCGGCCTGATCGTCGCCAGGCAGTGGAAGCTGCTGGGCGCGTACGCGGCCGCCGGGCTGATCGCCATGATCGCGCTGTCGATCACCGGCAACGGCATCGCCGCACCTACCTGGCACTTCGACCTGTCCGAGCGACTCGACACCGTGCTATCGCAGTTCCTCGACGACCCGCGCTGGATCGCGATGCTCGCCGCGGTGCTGACGGTGTCGGGCCCGTGGCTGCCCGCCCGCTGGCGGCGCTGGTGGTGGGGGCTGCTGCTGGCCTTCGTGCCGATCCACCTCGTCGTCAGCGCCGTGGTGCCGGCCCGCTCGCTGCTGGGCCTGGCGGTGGGATGGTTCGTCGGCGCGCTCGTGGTGCTCGTCGTCGGCACGCCTGCGTTGGAGGTGCCGCTCGACGGCGCCGTGCGCGCGCTTGACCGACGCGGGTTCCGGGCGTCCCGGCTGACGGTGGTCCGGCCGGCCGGCCGCGGCCCGCTGGTGCTATCGGCCACCTCGTCCGATCCGGACTCGGTCGCCACCGTAGAAATGTACGGCCCGAACCAGCGCAGCGGCGGGGCGATGCGCGAGCTCTGGCGAAAGTTCACCCTGCGCACGGCGGAAACCGGGCCGCTGCACGTGTCCATGCGACGCGCCGTCGAGCATCGTGCCCTGATGGCCATCGCCGTCGGCGATCTGGGCATCGCCAACAGTGCGACGATGGCCGTCGCCGCACTCGATCGCGGCTGGACCCTGTACGCGCACACGCCCGCCCGCGGTACCGCGCTCGACGACTCCGTCCCCGTCGCCGACGTGTGGGACACGTTGCGGCTCCTGCACGACCAGCAGATCTCGCACGGCAGCCTGCGCGCCAAGGACATCACCGTCGACGACGGCGCGGTGCTCTTCGGCGGCTTCGGCAACGCCGAGTACGGCGCCACCGACGCGCAGCTCCAATCCGATATCGCGCAACTTCTGGTGACGACGACGGCCGTCTACGGCCCGGAACCCGCAGTCACCGCGGCGATCGAGGCGTTTGGCAAGGATGCCGTGCTGACGGCGTCGCGTCGGCTCACCAAATCCGCTGTGCCGTCACGCATTCGGGAGCCGGTCGCTGACGCCAAAGCGGTTATGTCCGCTGCGCGCGAGGAGGTCAAGCGCCAGACGGGCGCCGATCAGATCGAAGCCGAGACCATCACGCGCTTCACCCGAGCCCAGCTCATCCAGCTAGTGCTGCTCGTCGCGCTGGTCTACGTCGCGTACCCGTTCATCAGCGCCGTGCCGACGTTTTTCACCGAACTGCGCACCGCGAACTGGTGGTGGGCGCTGGTCGGGCTGCTGGTGTCGGCGTTGAAGTACATCGGTGCGGCGGCCGCATTATGGGCGTGCGCGGACGGGTTGGTGAAGTTCCGGCATCTGGCAGTCATGCAGGTGGCCAACACTTTTGCCGCGACCACCACACCCGCCGGTGTCGGCGGCCTGGCGCTCAGCACGCGCTTTCTGCAGAAGGGCGGGCTCGGTGCGCTGCGCGCCACTACCGCTGTGGCGGTGCAGAATTCGGTGCAGGTGCTCACCCACATAGCGTTGCTGATCTTCTTCAGCGCCGCCGCCGGCGCGTCGGCCGATCTGTCACACTTCGTGCCGTCTGCGGCGGTGCTGTATCTGGTTGCGGGGCTGGCGCTGGGGCTCGTCGGGACGTTCTTGTTCGTGCCCAAACTGCGGCGGTGGTTGGCGACGGCGGTGCGGCCCCGCCTCAAGGAGGTGATGGACGATCTCGTCGTCCTCGCCCGCGAACCCTGGCGGCTAGGGCTGATCGTCCTGGGCTGTGCGGGAACGACTCTCGGCGCCGCATTGGCGTTGTGGGCCAGCATCGAAGCGTTCGGCGGTGACGCGTCGTTCGTCACGGTGACGGTCGTGACCATGGTCGCGGGCACGCTCGCGTCGGCCGCGCCCACCCCCGGCGGGGTCGGCGCGGTGGAGGCGGCGCTGATCGGTGGTTTGGCCGCGTTCGGTGTGCCCGCCGCGGTGGGCGTGCCGTCGGTGCTGCTGTATCGGGTGCTGACGTGCTGGCTGCCCGTGTTCATCGGATGGCCGATCATGCGGTGGCTCACCAAGAACGAGATGATCTAGCGCTTCACGGGTGAATTACTCCCGCCAGATGCGAGTAAGCCACCTGTTAACGCAACTACGCCCCGATCACTGCGCCGGCGGCAGCCGACGTGGTTCGCCGGGCCCGCCCAGTTCGGGCCCACGCTCATCGGAGCGGACGGCCGAGGACTCCACCCAACGCGGGTTGTCCGCCGCATCGACGGCGGCAGACGGCTCACCGGTTTCCGCGGAATGCACAGACACCTTGTGCGTGCGCTTGAGCGTGAAGTGGATCTCCTCGGTTTCTTCGAACACCTGCAGCGCGGCGCGTACCGGCCGCGTGGTGGTGTCGATGGTGCGGGCGACGATCGGCGGCACGAACGGCCGAATCCAGCGCGCCGCGAGCTTGGTGACCTCCGGAATCGACGGCATCCGCGAGGAACCACCCTGACTCTGTTCGACGCGAGCCGGCAGATTCGCGGCCGCCGGCAACGCCTTGGCTTCCTGCGAGGGTTCGAGCGCGGGTTGGAGCGCTTCGACCACTCGCCGCCGCTGCTGTTCTCGATCGATTTCGTTCTGCGCCTCGACGGCCATCCGCGCACTGGCCAACTGCTGCTCCAGCCACATCATCTCGGCGGCGGCGCGCACCTCGGCACGCTTCACCGCGATGGCCGTATCGGCCTCCAGCTCGGCGCGCTCGCGCACGGCGCGTGCGGCTGCCGTGCGATCCTGCGTCGTCTCGCCGCGCCACAGCTTGAGAATCAGCGGCAGCAGGCTCAACAACGCGAAAAACGCAATCGTGGCCAGGCGCAACAACAGCGCGCCGGCGGTGCTGAGCGTGTAGTCGTTCATCGCGGCCCAGCGCGCGCCGAGGCCACGATCCGCGTCCATGACGGCGCTCTGACGAGCCCGGGCGAGCGTCCGCTCGGCGACGGCGATGTCCGCGTCCAGTGTCGGCGCCAGGCGGTCCCGCTCGGCGACGGCCGTGTCCAGCTCCCGTTGGCTATCCCCGAGAAACTCTGTCGCCGTGCGAGTTTCGGGGCCAGCGCCGGGCACGCCCGTGATGTGAGTCTGCGGGCAGCCGGGGGTGGGATGGAATTCGCACCGCGCGACGACGAGCGCTTCGTCGCGGTGACGTCGGGCCTGCTCCACCGCATCGTCGAGCGCGGCGCGCTGTTCGCGCGTTCGGTCGAGATCCGCCGACGCCTGCACGACGGCGGGCGCTGAGTCGGCGCGACGGGCGGCCTGCTCGTCGAGAACGCGGTCGATCGACCCGGCGAACATCGCCAGGGCGGCGAGCTCGCCGACGACAACCCCCACCGCCAGCGCGACCGCCGCGCGGCCGACGACACCTGGCCACGCGCGCGTCGCGCCGCTGACCATCACGCGGCCGACCGCACCTACCAGCAGGGCGACGATGAGCGTCAGCGCTGCGACGGCGGGCAGCGACACGTCTGTCGATCCCGCGACGGCCAGGGCCGCGACCAGCCACGCCAGCACCGCACCGAGCAGCACCACCGCGCCGGCGACCGCGTGCGTGGACCGTTCGTGACGTTCACCAAGCTCGTGGCGTTCTCCACCGCCGAGCCATACCAGCACCGCTACGCTGCGGTGTTCGGTAATCCTATTGGCGCACATGGGTACTCCAAACGTCTCAATGGTTGTATCGGCAGGACGGGGCCGTGGCCACGCCGTCGCGCCAGTGCGAATTGCGCCAATCATCTCATAGCGCCTCGGCGGGCGCTGTGGCCGCCGTTTACGGCCGGAACTGCAGGATGCGGTCGTCGCCGTCGCGGGGACTTCCCCGGCCGTCGCGGTTGCTCGTGGTGAACCACAGACTTCCGTCCGGCGCGGACACCACGGTCCGCAGCCGCCCGTACTGCCCGACGAACAGCGGCACCGAACCGCCCAGCGAGCCGTCGCCGCCGACCGGTACCTGGATGAGCCGCTGACCGCGCAGCGCCGCCACCCACAGCGAGCCGCCGTAGTAGGCCAGCCCCGACGGCGACGCCTCGTCAGTGGTCCACTGGGTCACTGGGTCGATCAGCCCTGCGGTGTCGGCCCGCCCTTCGGCCATCGGCCAGCCGTAGTTGCCGCCCGGCTCGATGAGGTTGAGTTCGTCCCACCGATTCGAGCCATACTCGGTGGCCCACAGCCGTCCGGCCGAATCCCACGCCAGACCCTGGACGTTGCGATGCCCGAACGACCACACCGGCGACGCCGGATCGGGATTGTCCGACGGCGTCGAACCGTCGGGATTGATCCGAAGAATCTTGCCGCCCAGCGACGACTTGTCCTGCGCCAGCGCAGGATTGCCGCTCTCACCCGTCGCCACATAGAGCTTGCCGTCCGGGCCGAAGGCGATGCGTCCGCCGTCGTGAACAGACGCCGCCGGGATGCCGGTCAGTATCGGCGTCTGCCCGGTGAGCGCTTGACCGTCGAAGGTCATCCGCGCGACGCGGTTGTCCCCGTCCGTCGTGAAGTAGGCGAACACCGTCGACCGGGCGGTGGCCAGACCGAGCAGCCCGCCTTCCCCGCGCGCCGCGACGCCGGCAACGCTGCCTGCGTCGCTCACCACGCCCGCTGACAGGTGTTTCACCGCGCCGCTGTCGCGTTCGGCGATCAGCGCGCTGCCGTCGGGCAGAAACGCGATGCCCCATGGCACATCGAGATTGGTGGCGACATCTGCGACACCGGGGGCATTCGGCTGACCGCGGGATTCCACGTCATTTCCGCATGCGACGACCAAGAGCAGGGCTGAGGCGATCGCGCCGGCTGCTCGCATCAACGTGGCCACTCAGCCGGTTTACCCGAAATTGCCAGATCGCACGCGGTTTCCGGAAACCCGGGGTGGTGTTTGCTGTTTCGCGTCAGCTGTTGACGCTCCAGATTTCGATAGCGTGGCTTCGACTGGACATGTGCAGCGAAACTTCGTCGTCGACCGGCGTTTCCCGGCGTATCGCGACACTGGCAGTGTTGGCCACCGCCGGTGCCGTGTTTCCGCAGTGCGCGTCCGAACCGCCGCCTCCGGCGCCCACGCCGCCGGCCGTCGTCAGCACGACGCCGCCGGTGCCGTCGCCAACCACCAAGCCGCCCATCACCACCCCGCCCGCGCCGGCCGTTCGCCCGGTGACCGCCGGTGCCGTGTTTCCGCAGTGCGCGTCCGAACCGCCGCCTCCGGAGCCCACGCCGCCGGCCGTCGTCAGCACGACGCCGCCGGTGCCGTCGCCAACCACCAAGCCGCCCATCACCACCCCGCCCGCGCCGGCCGTTCGCCCGGTGACCGCCGNGCCGTCGTCAGCACGACGCCGCCGGTGCCGTCGCCAACCACCAAGCCGCCCATCACCACCCCGCCCGCGCCGGCCGTTCGCCCGGTGACCGCCGCCGAACTGGGCGCGAGCTGGCGGCCCGGTTGCCCGCTCGAACCCGCGCAGCTGCGGCGCGTCGAGGTCGACCACGTCGGTTTCGACGGGCAAACACACCGCGGCGAGCTGATCGTGCACGAAGAGCTGGTGGCCGAAGTCATCGCGATCTTCGAGCAGCTGCACCGGCTGCGGTTCCCGATCGAGAAGATCCGTACCGTCGAGCACTATCCGAACGCCGACGACGAATTGTCCATGGCCGACAACAACACGTCGGCGTTCAACTGCCGAGACATCCCGGGCACCGGCCGATGGTCACTGCACGCCTACGGCCGAGCGATCGACCTCAACCCGCTGCTGAACCCCTACATCGACCGCTACGGCGCTTTTCAGCCCCGCAACGCCGCGCCGTTCCTCGACCGCAATCGCCGCGACCCCGGCATACTGCACGACGGCGATCCCGCGGTGCGCGCATTCACCGACCGCGGGTGGCGCTGGGGCGGGTATTGGCGAACGCCCAAGGACTACCAGCACTTCGAGCGCCGCCGCTGAGGTGCCCCTGGTCCGGCACCGTGAACGAGGCGCCGGTGTGGACTGGCGCACCCGGTCGCGAGACAAACGGCAGTTCCCGGAAGTCGGCGCGCAGCTCGTCGGCGGTGATGCGGGCGCGGAGGTAGCCGCGGCGGTTGCTGTGGTAGTGAATGTGCGGGTTGTCGGCCGGCACCGCGTCATCGTCGCCCGACCCGTCGCCACCGGAGCTGATCGAGGTGGTGACCAGTTCGGTGGCCACCGGTGTGTCATCGGCGCGCACTTCGGCGGCCCAGTGCGAGTGGACGTCGCCGGTGAGTACCACGGCGTTGCGCACGTCGCGCATGCCGGCGACGATCCGGTCCCGGTTGGCGGCGTAGCCGTCCCAGGCGTCGGGGTTGAAGCCGCGGGGGGTCTTCAGCGGGGCGAAGAACACCTGCTGTCCGAGTAGGTCCCAGCGGGCGTGCAATTGCCGAAATCCGTTGAGCAGCCAGCGTTCTTGTTGGGCGCCGAGCAGTGAGCGGGCTTTGTCGTCGCGTTCGGGGCAGTCCGATATTTCGTCGGCGCAGGGTTGGTCGTCGCGGTACTGCCGGGTGTCGAGCATGTGAAATGTCGCCAACGAGCCCCAGTGCACCCGACGGAAGATCCCCATGTCGATGCCGCGCGGCAGCGAGGCTCGGCGCAGCGGCATGTTCTCGTAGTACGCCCGTAGCGCTGCGGCGCGGCGGTCCAGGAATGCCGGCTGTGGTTTACCGGGGACTTCGTCGGCCCAGTTGTCGGCCAGCTCGTGGTCGTCGAATACCGGCAGCCAGGGCGCCGCGGCGTGCGCGGCTTGCAGGTCGGGGTCGGTCTTGTACTGGGCGTATCGCTGTCGGTAGTTGGCAAGCGTCACAGTTTCGGGCCCGACGTGGTGGCGGACGTTGCCGCTCGTGCCGGCGGCGTATTCGTATTGGTAATCGCCAAGGTGGACAACGAGATCCGGATGTTCTTCGGCGAGCCCGCGGTAGGCGGTGAAGAAGCCCTGTTCGTAGTTCGAGCACGACGCGACGCAAATCGTCAGCGGGTCCGTCGCGCGGGGGGCGGGTGCGGTGCGGGTACGACCGGGTGGTGACAGGTGACCGTGTGCGCGAAAACGGTAGAAGTACTCGGCGCCGGGGCGCAGGCCCGTGAGCTCTACGTGGATGGTGTGCCCGGATTGCGGTGTGGCAGTGGTAGTTCCGCGTCGTTCGACGCGGGTGAACCGTTCGTCGGCGGCTACTTCCCATTCGACGTCGACGGCACGCGATGGCATGCCGCCAAGTCCGTCGTCGGCCAACGGATTTGGTGCTAGCCGGGTCCAGATCACCATCCCGTCCGGCGAGGGGTCGCCGGAGGCCACGCCGAGCGTGAACGGATCCTTCGCACTATGCGTGAATCCCGCGACGGGCAGCGCCGCGAGTGCGACTGCGGCCTTGAGCAATTCGCGGCGACGCACCGACACGTCGCAGTGTCAGCGCGCGAGTTTTCCAGACGGTGACGAGCAGCTGTACGGTGCCCGCCTGCGGTCATACCGTTGTGCAAATAGTTGTTTATGCGGCCTCGACCAACGCCTGACACTGCAAGCTCGAACGCTATTCCGATTCAATCGGCGGTAGGACCTCGAGCAGTCTGGGGAGGTCTTCAGTGACGGTCTGCCACAAGATGTCGAGGTTGACGTCGAAGTAGTGGTGGACAAGGCGGTCACGCATGCGGGCGGCAGCGGTCCACGGGACGTCGGGCTCGGCAGCCTGAACTTCGGGACTGATCTGTTTGGCGGCCTCGCCGACGATCTCGACAAGTTTGGTTAGGGCGAGCCGGAGTAACTCGTCACTGTCGAGGTCTGCCCGCTGTCGTTCCGCGCTGTAAAAAATGGCCTTGGACGCGGCTTCGGCGAGGTGCCGCAAGCGGATCTTGTCGCTAGGCCGCATAAACCGGGCGTGCGGTCGCTACCACGTTGTCGCGGAAGTAGGGGCTCAGATCTTCGTACGTCCGCATTTCGACCTCTCGTCCGAGGGCAGCTTCGAGCTCGATTTCCATCTGTGCCAGCTGCAACAGGCCAGGCGTTCGGTCTGGCAGAAACTCGACGAGCATGTCGATGTCGCTAGAAGGACCGAAGTCTTCGCGGAGCACCGACCCGTACAGTGCGAGTCGTTTGATGCCCCATCGCTCTGCGAAAGCGTTGAGGACGGAATCCTCGATCGCAAGATCGGGCCTCAGTTTCACAGGTCAATGATGCCGCAAGGGCTCCCGGGGCGGCACGCGAACCGTTATGGCCCGTATTCCCATTTCGGTTCGTGGAACCGGTTGATGATCGGGATGCGCTCGATGATCCGATCGCGCAGCCGCGGCTGCGGGTAGGTCGCCGGCGGCGGGTAAGCGGGCGGCGGCACGTACGCCGGTGCCGGAGGTGGGACATACGCGGGAGGGGGCGGGGGCGCGACGGGCTCCGGGGGCTCGTAGACCGGTGCGGGCGGGACGTATTCGGGCGCCTCGTACACCGGTTCAGCAACGGGAATCGGCTCGACGGCGGGTGGCGGCGCGGCGGGCGGGAGCGGCGCGGGAGCAGGCGGTGGCGCGACGGGGCGCGGCAGCTTGGGCTTGGCCTGCGCCGCAGATGGAATCGCGACCGGCTTGTCGACGGCGCTGGCCATCTGCGGCTGCTCGGCATCGGGGGTCAATTGAAGGCCCAGCGCAACGGACAGCGAGACGACGAACGTCACCACCGCGGCGGCGAGCACCGATGCCAGCGCGCCGGTTCTCGACAGTCGGTGAGGCTTGGCGAAGGCCAGCGCATCCAGGGTGTTCACCGCCAGCGCGGACGCCAGCGCCGCGCCACGCGCCATGGCCAGGCCGGCCTCTTCGGCGGAGATGATCGGCGAGTCGGTGCTCGCGGCGAGTGAGGACACGATCGCGTCGAGCTCATCCGAACCGACGACGAAGACGGCGTCGGGCCGCCGATCGGTGGACTCGAGCATCGCGATCACGAGGCCGGCCAGCTCGTCGGCGTCGGATCCGTCGGCGGGCCGGTCAATGCGGTCGACCATCACCCCGTCGGCGTCGACCATCGCGATGACGGCGGCGTCGGGCTCGATGACGCACACCACCACGTCGTCGTACTCCGCGATATCGGCGATGCCGCTGGCCAGCGCGTCGGCCGCCTCGGACTCCGAGACGGCGATGACGTTGTCGAGATCCCGGGCGGCCAGGGCGTCCATGACCGTGCTCGCCGCAGTGTCGGCTTGGGTGGTCCAGGTGACGCCGATGGCGTGGAGTCGGTTGTCGGCGGCGAGGGTGTCGTCGACGAGTCCGTGCAGCAGACCGCCGGGGTCGAACGTGGCCATGTCCTCGATGGCCAACGCTCCGCAGTCGATGGGGGCACCCTCGCCCGTCGCGCCTTCGACGAGCACCCAGCGGACGGCCCTCGACGTCAATGCGAGGCCGAGCACGAGGTCCATGTAGAGCCCCCGATCTGCCTGACACTCCCGTCAAACATTACCGCTGTTACGGGGTGGCCTGGCTGCAGACCGCGTCAGTCGAGCCACCGGATTTCTCGGAATCGGCTCGGGAAAGCCCGACGAGTGATTTGTGGAGCCGCACCCGCGGTGAGCGCGGTTAAGACTCCACAAATCGCCTAGAGATTCAGTACGCTGCACCCCATCCCGCGGGAGGTCCATCATCAAGGGACTGGAAGCCTCGGACACGGCCAAGCGCGAACTGACCATCGAACTCCGCAATGTGGTTCGCGAATACCGGGTCGGCGGTCAACCGGTGCGCGCACTCGACGACATCAGCCTGCGGCTCGGGGGCGGGCAGTTCGTGTCGGTCGTCGGGCCGTCGGGTGCGGGCAAGAGCACACTGCTGCATCTGCTCGGTGCGTTGGATTCCCCCGATTCCGGGTCGATCCTCTTCGACGGCGACGACATCGCCCGGCTCAGCGACGAACAGCAGTCGGAGTTTCGTCATCATCGCGTGGGATTCGTCTTCCAGTTCTTCAACCTGTTGCCGACCCTGTCGGCATGGGAGAACGTCGCGGTGCCGAAGCTGCTCGACGGTGTCCGACTCGGCAAGGTCGAACCGGATGCGGTGCGGCTGCTGGACCGGGTCGGCCTCGGTCATCGGACCCAGCACCGGCCTGCGGAGCTGTCCGGCGGCGAAATGCAGCGCGTCGCGGTGGCGCGGGCATTGATGATGGACCCGTCACTGATCCTGGCCGATGAGCCCACCGGGAACCTCGATTCCACAACGGGCGCTTCGATCTTGACGCTGTTGTCCGAGGTGGCCCATGAGCGCGGCAGCGGTCGACTGGTGGTGATGGTCACTCACAACCCGAGCGCCGCGGCCGCGACCGATCGGATGATCACGCTGCGGGACGGCCGGATCGGTTCCGACGAGTTGCTGGTGGTCCCGGGGTGAGGATCGCCGCCGCGGCGAGCCGGCTCCGGCTGTTCAGCCTGCGCGAACTGGCCGTGCATCGTCGGCGCACGATCGCCTCGATCGCCGTAATGGCGGTGTCCGCAATGTATCTGGTCGCGATCTTCGGCATCTTCGGGTCAATCACCGGGTCGGTCAACCGGCTGGCCGACGGGATCGCCGGCATCGCCGCGCTGGAGGTGTCGGGCATCACCGACGCCGGATTTCCCGACACGATCACCGCCGACGTCACCGCGGTTCCCGGCGTTGCCACCGCAGCGCCGATGATCCGAACGTCCGCCTCCACGCCGTCGGGGCCGGTTCTGCTGCTCGGCGCGGATGAGAGCAGTGCCGCGTTCGAAAGCGCTTTGAAAGACGCCTTGAAAGATGACACCGCGGGACAACAGCCGGCGCCACCGTCGGTGCCCGACGGTGTTCGGGTCGGGCCAGGCGTCGGACGCGCGAAAGGCGAAAAGTTCCAGCTGGGTTCGGCTTTGGTCACGGTCACCGAAGTGCTCGCGGGCAAGCAACTCGCGGAGCTCAACGGCGGACACTATGTCCTTGCCCCACTTCCGTTGGCGCAGAAGGTCACCGGCCGCATCGGCCAACTCGATTCGATTCTGATCACCACCGAACCGGACGCCGACCTCGCCACCGTGCGCGACGCGGTCACCGCCGCGGTCGACGGTCGCGCCATCGTCGCGGACCCGAGCCTGCGGGCAACCCGGGCCGGCGACGGTGTCAGGCTGATGAACTACATGGCGTTGATGGGGGCGGTGGTCGCGCTGATGGTCGGCGCGTTCCTGATCTACACCACGATGACGATGGCGATCAGCCAGCGCCGGCCCGTCATCTCGATGCTGCGCGCGATCGGCGGCCGCCGGGCCACCATCGTCAGCGACATGCTCGCGGAGGCGGCGGTTCTCGGCCTGATCGGCGGCGCCATCGGCGCAGGCCTCGGAATACTGTTGGGCCGCATCGCGATTGGCCGACTTCCGCCGGCCGTCACACAAGGGCTGGAAGCTCGTGTGGAGTACTGGCTGCCCGGCTACGCGATACCGGCCGCCCTGGTGGCGACGGTGCTCACCAGCGTGGTCGCCTCGGCGATGGCCGCGCGGCAGGTGTACAAGGTGTCCCCGATCGAGGCGTTGGCGCCCGTCGGTGTATCGGCGGCGGACGTGGTGCCGCGCTGGCTGCGCATCGGCAGCGGCGTCGGCGCGGTCGCGGTGTTCGCGGCGGCCATCCTGTTCATCGTCGGCCGAACCGGCACCTTCGCCTTTGTCGCGATGTCTGCACTGTTCTGCGCCCAGATCGCCCTGGGCTTCGCGCTCGCCACGCCCATCGTCAAAGCCACGGCCGCAACGGCTCGAACGTTCGGATCGGTCGGGGCGCTTGCGGCGGCGACGATCGAGCGTGCACCGCGACGGGTCTGGGCCACCGTGATGACCGTGCTCATCGCCGTCGTCACCACGGTCGTGATCACCGGGACGAACAACGACATGATCCGGTCTGCCCGCGACATCTTCTCGCCGGTCGCCGACGTCGACGTCTGGGTGAGCGCAAACCCGCCCGACAGCTACCCCACAGACGTTCTGCCGCAAGGTCTTACCGAAACGGTGGCGGCGGTGCCGGGCGTTGCACGGGTCATCGCGGGCGCTTACGGGTTCGCCGTTGTCGGCGGCACGCGCGTCATGCTCGACGGATTCTCCCCCGGATCCAACGACTCGCTCTACCGCGCACTCGACGAACGGGTCCGCGACGAGGTGCACGCCGGTCGCGGCGTGGTTGTCTCGCAGAATCTCGGCGCGAGCCTCGGCGTGGGGGTGGGCGACAAGCTGGAGCTGCAGACGCCGCACGGGCTGCAGCAGACGACCGTGCTGGCCCTCGTGCCGTACTTTTCGACGGTCATCGGCACCATCGGCATGGACCTCGATCAGATGCGCGCGTGGTTCGATCGCCCGGCCGCGACGACACTGCAGATCGCGGCGGCCGAGGGCGCTGATCCGCAGCTGGTGCTGGCCGACGTCCGGCGCGCGGTGCCCGCCCCGAACCATGTGTACGACGGGCCCACGGCATTGGCCGGCAGAGAGGCGCCGCTGCATCAGAGCATGCTGATCGCCAACGCCGTGCTGATCATCGTGGTGCTGGTGGCCGCTGTCGCACTTCTCAACACGTTGACGCTGTCCGTGCTGGAACGGCGCCGCGAAATCGGTGTGCTGCGGGCGATGGGATCCAGCCGCCGGTTCACCTTGCAGATGGTGCTGGTGGAGGCGACGGCCATCGGTGTCGTCGGCGGTGTCTTGGGGCTCATGTTCGGCCTGCTGGACCAGTGGCTGTTCAGCCTCGTCAGCGGGGACATCATGAGCTTCGACGTCGGCTTCCGGCCGAGCCCGATGGCGTTCGCCTTCGCGCTCGGGGCGTTGGCGATCAGCCTGCTCGGCTCGGTGCCACCGGCGCGACGTGCCGCGCGACTGAACATCATCGAGGCCGTCAGCGTCGAATAATGCCCGCTGCTAATCGATTACCGTCGCCACGCCCTGCAGATGCGGTGTGCACGGCGGCGGCACGAGCGTTCGCCGGATGCTGCGCAGCCCCCGGGTATCGAACCCGGCCGCCGCAATGGCGTCGAGGGTTCGGCGGTTCGGCCGGCAACCGGAAGCCAACCATGACCACGGCTTGGCGATCAGGTCCTGAAACCGGCCCATAGCGCCCTCCCCGCGGACATGTTCCAGGACGACCAATCTGCCGCCGGGTGCGAGCACGCGCCGGATCTCACCGAGGGTGGCGGCCACATCGTCGACCGAGCACAGCACGAGACCGACGTGCACAGAGTCGAAGCTGTTGTCCGGGAACGGAATCGACTCGCCTCGCCCCTCGACGATGTCGACCGCGATGCGGTGGCGGCGAGCAAACGCGGACGCCATCCGCCGCATCGCCGCGTCCGGTTCCACGGCGGCGACCGATGTCACCGCGGGCGGAAGGAACAGCAGGTCGGTGCCCGGGCCGAGACCGACGATCAGCAGCCGACCGGTCGCGTTGCTCATCGCTTCTCGGCGGTAGCGGCGGTAGAACAGCCGGTCGAAGACCGGCATGCCGAACCGATACACGTAGGGGAACAACGGATTTCGACGTGCCATCAGCTGCCGAGATCCATTCGGAACGGCGGATACTCGTCGCGCATCAGCGAGACGTACACGGCCACCCGGTAGCGCCATCGGACGATGCCCATGAGGAGGTCGAACATGCCACGCGGCACGGTCCCGGTGAACAGCAATCCCACCGCGGAGCCGACGGCGAGGGCCTGCAGCAGAGGCTCCATCGCCCAGCAGATGAGGATCTGCGGGACGGCCAGCACCCACGACTTCACCGGCGTGGCCCGGCTCATCGGATGTTCGGGATAGTCGACCGCGAGCTCGCCCGGGTAGTCGGGCCGAGGCGCGAGCGTGAACGGCGGGAACTTGTCGGTGGTGTTCATCGGGAATCGGTAGTTCATCACCCGCCACGACCAGCGCAGCACTCCGACGTTAAAGTCGAAAATCGGGCGCGGATACCGCCCAGTGAACAGAATGGCAACTCCCGCAACGAGAGTCACCAACGGGTACACCAGGTAGAGAACGATCAATATCGGGTAGTGCGGGACAGCCAGCACACACCACTTCACCAGCCAGAGCCAGCGCGACGGCGCGTCGACGTCGCATCGCACCCGGACGGGACCGTCGTCGTTCATCGGTGCGCGGCCCCGAGTTCTCGACTGACCTCCGCGGACAGGCGGCAGTGACTTGCCGTCCGCAGAAACATCGTGAGCGCCCATGTGATCAACCGGTCCGAGACCATCGCCGCCGGTCTCAGCACGGCTTCACCGTGCGCCACCTGCAGCGAGGCGACGCGGGATACGGCCATGACCCTGGGCCGCCTGGTCTTCTCGTACCAGCGCAGCGCGCTTGGGAGATCACCGTTCGTTCCGCTGCGGAAGTCAGACATCGCTTTGCACAGCACCATCGTGTCGAGCAGCGCCTGATTCGTCCCTTGCGCGAAGGTGGGCGGCATCGTGTGGGCGGCATCGCCGAGCAGGGTCAGCGCGCCGTGGCCACGCGGGCGCGGAATCGGATGCCGAAAATGCGGGTAGGGCGAATGGGCCAGATCGTCGTCAGTCAGTATCGCGAGCACCCGATCGGCCGCGTCGGACCAGCCGGCGAAGTTAGAGCGGATCAGCTCGATCGGACGCTCCGGTCTGACGAAGTCGGGCGACCAGGGCAGGTCGAACCACCACTGCACCTCGGAGCCGCCCGCCGGCCACAGGCCGAGGTTTCCGCGCTCGCCGACGACCACTTGCGCGACGTGTTGGCCGGCGATGTCGGGTAGCGTGACCAGCCCCTGCCAGCTGCACCACCCCGTCGGCTCGGCGGGTTGCGCGCCGATGACGTCGCGAACGACCGAGTGCAGGCCGTCGGCGCCGATCAACAGATCGCCCTCGACCCAGCTGCCGTCGTCGAATTCGACCTGCACGCCGTCGTGCCTGGTGACGACACCGACGGCACGGGAGTTGCATCGGATGCGCTCGGTTGGCAAGCCATCGAGCAGCCGTTCGAGCAGGACTCGGCGTGGGACCATGCGCACGGGTGCGCCGAGCCGGTCGACGATCGCGGTCAGATCCAGGGTGGCGAGGCGGCGACCGCTGGAGGTCCACACCTCGACGCTGGACAGCAGCTGACCCGACCCGGTCATGTCGACGCCAAGTTGCCCGAGGACGGTCTCGCCGTTGGACCAGATGGTCACGGCACCGCCGCCCGCCTGCAGATGCGGGCGCTGTTCGAAGACGGTGACGTCGTACCCGTCGCGCAGCAATCCCCTCGCTATCGAGAGGCCGCCCACGCCGGCGCCGAGAACGAGGACCTTCAGCGCGCGGCTCGACGGCGCGTTCCGATCCGGCTTCGCGGAACGCCTCAAGCCGGGCACGTCTTGGAGGCCCCGTGTGGTCCTCACAGCTCAATCATGATGGCTAGCCTTGATCTGGGAGGGGATGGTGTGGAAATAAGCGATGCGTTGAGGATCGTCAACACCCGCGCCTTGGTACCAGGTCGAAGCGACGCAGCGCTGATCGCCACGCTTGGCCAATTGCAAACGTCCGCGTCACCAGCCAAGCCGCTGACCATCTCCCAAGGCCTCGAACAAGGCATCACGATGCGGCCCGGGCGAGTGGCACACGTCGCCGAAAGAAGCGCTGAACGTGGGGCGGTTTAGCCGCAATCGAACATCTCAAGCTGACGGCGCTGCGCATCGCTAACCGTCCAGAGTGGATTGTTCGCGCGCGGATAGATCTCTGCGGCTTCCCATTGGGCGCGCCGGACGCTGGTTGCATCGCCCACCTTTACCCCACGCTCTGAAAGTTCCCGGTGAAGCTGGTCAGCGTTGAACAAGTACACCGCGTTGATGCAAAACGGACGGAGGCTTCCTCGGGTCGAAATCAACTCGCTCGCGGTGCTCTTGGGTCCTGTGAAGACGAGGTAGTAATCCAATGGAGCGTTGGGATTGATGGCGAGCATACCTTCATGTTTGGTGTAGGCCTTGACATTAACGGTTTGACCGGCCAGCGCTCCGGTGGTGAAGTGTCCGTCATAGCCCGCTATGTTGGCGGCAGTCTCTAGTTCGACATCGAAGATTCGCGCCGCAATCCACTCGCCAATACTGCCGGTGTTCACCGGTCGATCCACGAGCCGCCCGATACGAGCGTCGATAGCGTTCCGTTCGCGCAGCAGAGCAGCAAGCTCGGCCAGCTCCGCGTCTTCGCGTTGATCCATCGCGACAGACTGACACAACCGGCTGACATCCGCCCGCATCGTCGGCCCAGCCACCAACGGCAGAAGTGGTGACGCTCTAACGCGGCGTCGTTATGTCTGGAAGGCGACGTCTTGCAGTGCCTGGATGCCGACCGGGCGTCCTGAACACCGGGGGCGTCGTCAGCGAACTGGCTGCTGCGCTATCGACTTCGATGGCGTTACTCACCATATTGGACGTGCGGGAGGATTCCGATCCGTCCTGCCCGATCGATCTTCTGAGGAGGCATGACAATGACCGACCCATTGCTACCGTTGCAAATATCCCAGCAAGCTTATGCGAGGTTCGGCATGGCAACGGGCCGCAGCAGAGACGCGGGCATTAACCTACTGGCGGAAGGCTTGGGATACCTCGCCCTGGCGATTCAAGCCTTGGGCCGACAGCACATCGAAATTCTCGAAAAGGTCTCCCAACAACCGCCTCAGCCCGGACAACCGCCTCAGCCTGGGGACAGATCCACCCGGACAAATCCCTAGGCGATCTGGGAACCACGTGGCGTCCGCTCAGCACTTCTGTCTGTCGATTGTGCGACGGCGTGCTCATCTCAAGGGCGTGCGGCCGCACGACCTCGGGAACACATGCGCATCATTGGCGATCAGCGCGGGAATGTGAAGCGCGGAGCGAAAAGCTTCTACTCGCTCGGTTCCGGTTTCGTGCATGGGTACAAATGGGCGATTGACTACGTTGATTTCGGGGACGACTCAGCTCTGATCGAGATGACGCTGGATGCCTTCGGCGCTGCCCTCCGCATGACCGAATGCGCGGTGATCCTGTTGGAGGCTCAGTCAGTCGGCCCGAAGCCTAACCCGAGCCGGACTCGGAATTATCCCGCAGGGCTGGCTGAGACCGTCACCGAGTGCGCGGCCCGCTATCAGTGAAAGAAGTGTTGGTCGCTCAATTGCCCCGCAAGACAGGCGTTTTCAGGTTTCGCAATTGGCCGAAAGCGGATGTCTACCAATGATTTTGGCGAACTGGGCGGAATACCTAGTTCAACACTCGGCTGCGGGCCTGCGATGAGCCGAACCGAGAATCCCGCCCCTCGGAATCACATGCATCTAGGCAAGCTTCGTCCAAGCCGATGCACCGGGTGCGCCGCCCTGAGTGCAAAACCAAAGACTGGCGAACTCGACGAAAGCGGGCTCTTCGCCCTTTTGATCGAGCGGACGACGATGAAGCAACGCCACTAAGTCGCCCGCCTTCGCGGGAGTCGGGAGTTGTGAAGGGTCTGAGGGGCCGTCTAACGGTACGAGGTGGATTTGTGCCGCAACCTTCGAAGTGAATTTGCCTGCGCGGTCGCTTACTGAGATTCCGTCGATGCCGGGGCCTCCGCCGCCAATTCCCAAGATGCCGGTTTGTCCTTCTCCCCGCACACCATGGTTCCCAATGCCGTGAACTCCTTCGCTATCGTCGCCGGTGCCAGTGCCGAAGACGCCGACTTTTCCGTCTCCTCTTACGCCAGTGCCGGCAGCCGTGGAAGTACCGTGAACACCCACAGCCCCCTCGCCCTGAACTCCTGTTCCGAATCCGGCTGAGATGTTGTTGACACCCTGAACGCCGATCGATCCGTCTCCTCGGACGCCCGTCGCTCCAGTCCCGGCGACGCCGATATTCATGCCTGAGGTGGAGGTGCCTCTGACGCCGACGTCGCCCACGGCAAATACGCCTGCCCCGTTCCCGACCCCCTTCGCAAAGATCGCACTGTGATTGGCACCTGGCGCGCCGAGCAGAGCAGGATTGGGTTTGACTTCGAGGATGTTTGCACCGGCGAAATGCAGAAGGGCACCCGGACCGTGATCGCCCGGCCCCGCGATCAGCTGGGTCGATGTTTCCGCATTGTTGTGCTCCCCCAGTACCAGGTCGTCGCCGTCACTCATTGTTCTCAGCCTCCAAACTTCATCATTCAACTCACCCTGAGGTTTGCTGCCGCGCTAACTCGCACAGGGACCCGGTTGGCAGAGCATGTCCCGAGTCTCGTGGAACTTGGGTGACGG
>NZ_PIZU01000028.1 GCF_002838065.1 Mycobacterium hubeiense
CCGCGCAACGGTGCCTCATTCAGGTTGACAGGTTCCGCAGGACCCGGCCTCCGTCGGATCGCGAGATCCGTGATGTTGCAGCTCATCGCGGACCTGCGCACGTTCGCCGTGTTATAGCTGTCGGCGGGTGTTCACTTCATGCAGGTTAGCCAGTGGTTAGGTCACGCCACATACTCATTGACGCTGGACGTTTACGGCGGGTATATCCCGCAAGCGGATGGCGGCGTGCCGAACGCCTTGCCGGAGCCGCAGCCCGCCCCGGCGAAGCCAGCAGAGAAGTTGACCACCGTCATGAAGTTGTTTGGGCGGCAGTATGGCGAGTTAAGGTGAGCGTTGACCCTTACGTCATTGGGCGCGAGGGGCGTACATGATTATGGCCACGCCCACTACACAGATCACTGAACCAATGACGTCCCACCGGTCCGGCCGGAAGCCATCGAACACCATGCCCCAAGCCAGCGATCCGGCAACGAACACACCACCGTAGGCCGCCAAGATGCGGCCGAAATGCGCGTCGGGTTGCAGGGTCGCGACGAACCCGTAGATGCCCAGGGCGATGACGCCGAGACCCGCCCAGCCACGTTGCTCGCGAACTCCTTGCCACACGAGCCATGCGCCACCGATTTCTGCAACTGCCGCCAGGACGAAGAGAAGAACCGAGCGAACCACCATGGGTGGCCACCCTACGAGACGTGACTAGACGATGGGGTCGTCACTTGCTCCGGTTGTGTGCAACCGCACGCCGCACCGTCTCGCGCAGAGCAAGTATCACCACCGTTCGTTCTGCGGCGGTAGTTTCGTGCCTGCGTTAGCACGAGACCTAACACTCCGGCGATGATGAGTGCGTAGCCACTGGTTCCAGCCAATGAGCGCCAGCCAGCACGGTACCGAGACCAGTGAGGCCCACTGCGGCCAAGATTGGAGCGACCAAGCAGCAGCTCGCGCACGCGAACGCGCCGAATCCGATGGTCGCCCACCAACGCTTTCGCCCTTGCTTTTTAACAGCAGACACCTGTGCCGCCCTTCGTCTCGTTTGGTGTAGTTGTTGATAAAGGCAATGGACAACAGGGATTTTCGGCGCAGGCAAGTAGGTCATCGCACCCTGCGTCGAGTGCCAGTCGCAACATGTCGCGAACTTCTTGAAGCTCCGCCAGCTTCTGGTCTACCTCAGCCAATTTCAATGTCGCCCTTGCTTGCAGGCCTGCGTCCGACCGACTCCCGAAGCGAGTAGCGGCTAGGAGGTCGGCGACTTCTTCGAGGCTGAACCCAAGGCGTTGGGCGGCCTTGATTACGCGCATGAGCGTGACCGTCTCCTGTGGATACAAACGGTGCCCACCCAGCGACCGCTGCGGCTCACGCAGCAGGCCTCGCCGTTCGTAGTACCGCAGCGTCTCAATGTTCACCCCAGCAGCATCGGCGACCTGGCCGCTACGAAGCCTCGTCTCGTTCATCGCTTCCCTAAGACCTTTACTCGCTCCGTTATGGCGTCCAGCACATCGGTCCGTGCCTGGGGCACCTCGATGTGCATCTCTACAGTCGCTCCGGCACTATCAAATCCGAAGGAAAAAAACGAGCAACACGCGACTTCCCGTGCGGCCAGGTCGTGTGCTTTTGCTTCGGAGTCTTTAGCTAGAACAAGGTCCAGTCGCGTGGCGCTGGTCCTGGCCGACCGCAACACCGACTCGGCGAATAGCTGGTCGAATTCTGCCATGCGAAGCGGTTGCTCAACGGATGGTAAGGAGCATGTCTCGGGCACCCAGCCCGGCGCTTCATTGGTTGTCATGAATCGAAGGTAAACCCGTACCTAGGTACGGAATGCAAGTGCTGTCTGGTTTAGGACTGCGCGTTGTTGACCGAGGACCTCCCGGCCCCACCGTTGGCTAACACGCTCGTACCGGCGAGATACCGGCGACTGAGGGCAATTTGTAGCCGTACCGAAGGCGCACCGCGAGGTGATTTGCTGCGTACAGCTAAGTTGTTTACGCACGTCGGCGAGCTGTCGAAAAGGGCTCATAATCCGTTGGTCGCGGGTTTTAGTCCCGCCCGCCCCACTTCAGACGCCCTTACTCAGTCCAGGTCGGCGAGGGCCTTGCGGGCGGCCTCTAGTTCGGTTTCGAGGGCGGCAACCCTGGCGGCCTGCTGGGAGCGCGCCTCTTCGATCAACTCGTCGATCGGGGTGGAGAGATCCTCGTGCAGTTGCTTGGCCGCGCGGGAGACGGCCGCTGCCGCCACTGCGAGATCACGCGCCACGTAGGTGGAACCCCGCTTGAGCTCGGCGCGCCATTCCCCGTCTGCGGTGCCCGTGACGGTGAGGGTCAGCTCGAGAGTCTTCGTCTTCTTGCCGGCCGCCTTCTTGGCCGCAGGCTTCTTCGGCTTTTCGACGGCAGCTGGCTCGGGCGCCGATGAACTTGTCGGCGAGGTGTTTTCGACAGATGAATGCAATGCGGCGGGCGTGTCGGAGTCGGTATGCGGCGCTTCTGCTACCAGAGTGTCTACAGTCATCGTTGCGGCGAACCCCTTCTGAATATCGCCCCGCAGTCGGCGGGCTGGACTCCATGCTATTAGAACATTTGTTCGACCGCGAATCAACTCGCCGCTGAGGTCGCTCAAGACCATGGACCGGCGGCCAAGGGGTCAATCATCCTGTGGCACAAGGGAAGATAGCCAGCCTAGAACGGCGGCGGAGCAGGCGGCGCGACCGGGGGAGGCGGTGCCGGCGCCGGGGGAGGTGGCGGGGGTGCCGGGGGAGGCGGTGCCGGCGGGGGCAGGGTTATCGGCGGCAGCCCGGGGATCTCGACGACGTTGCCCGGGAGTGGCGGCGGTGCCTCCGGCGGCGGTGGCGGCGCGGGCGGTGGTGGCGCGTTGTAGTCGTAGTCGTAGCGCGGCTGGTAGACCGGGGCCGGGACATAGCCGGTGCTGGTATTGATCGTGATGATCGAACCGGGGATGGTCTTGCCTGTCGGGGTCGTCCCCACCACTGAACCCTTCGGCGCGCTGTTGTTGACTGGCGTGGGGTGTTCGGAGACTCGGAAACCGGCTTCTTCCAAACGTTTACGCGCCGCATCGAACTTAAGGCCGGTGATGCTGGGCACTTCGCTGCCGGCGCCGCCATCGACATAGCGCGGGTCGGTTGGGGGCATGGCAATTGGGCCGAAGTGGTCGGCGATCGGATCCATCGCCCGATACCAAGTGACGGCGGGTTCGGAACCGCCATATAAGTTGCCGTCACCGCACTTTCGCAGCGGGTACGAGCACAGACCCGACGGGTTCGGGGAGTCGTCGAAGATGTAGTTCGCCGCGGCGAACTGGTTGGTGAAGCCCAGGAACGCCGATGATCGGTGCGATTCGGTGGTACCGGTCTTGCCGGCCATCGGCAGGTTCCAGTCCACCGAACCCGCTGCGGCGGTGGCGGTTCCGCCCGTGTGGTCCTTGCCCAATGCGTTGGTCAGCGTGTTGGCAAGGCCTTCGGGTACCGCTTGCTCGCAGGGGACCGTTTCCACGCCCACCTCACGGCCGTGGCGGTCAATCACCTGTTCGATGGGGGTCGGCGGGCACCACACACCGCCCGAGGCCAGCGTCGCTCCGACATTGGACAGTTCGAGCGCATTGATCTCGAGCGGACCGAGCGTGAAGGATCCGATATTCTGCCGCTTGACGTAATCGGCGATGCTTTCGTCGGAGTTCGGAACATACGCGCGGGCGCTGCCCGGCTCGGCATACGAGCGAAGCCCCAATCTGACCGCCATATCCACCGCGGGCGGCACCCCGATCTGGGCGATGAGTCTGGCGAACGCGGTGTTGGGCGACTGGGCCAGCGCATCGGTGACATTCAACGGGCTGCGGTATCCGCGGGCGTTTCTCACGCACCAGGTTTCCGCAGGACATCCAGGGCTATCGCTGTTGCCCAGGCGCTTGCCCTGAAAGGTGTGGGGGACGTCGAGTTGAGTATTGATCCCCATCCCCATCTCGAGTGCCGCGGCCGTGGTGAAGATCTTGAAGATCGACCCGGCGCCGTCGCCGACCAAGGAAAAGGGTTGCGGTTGCACGGTCTGACCGGCGTCGAGGTCCAGTCCATAGGTGCGGCTGTCGGCCATCGCGACCACCCGGTGCGCGTCTTTGCCCGGCCGGATCACGCTCATCACACTCGCGACACCGTCGGCTGCGGGGTCTGCCACCTGGTCGATCGCTGATTTCACGCTGTGCTGCACCTTGGGATCGAGGGTCGTGCGGATCAGGTAGCCGTTTCGTGCGACCTCTTCCATGCTGATGCCCGAGCGCTCCAGGTATTGCAGTGCATATTCGCAGAAGAACGCGCGGTTGCCGGCGGCGATGCAGCCGTTCGGCAGCGGATCGGCTTTCGGCAGTACCCCCAACGGCTCGGACTTGGCCGCGCGCAATTCGTCGGCCTTATCGGGCATGTACTGAATCATGATGTCCAGCACGGTGTTTCGTCGCGCGAGGGCGCCCTCTGGGTTCGTGTAGGGGTTCAGCGCACTGGTGGATCGCACCACGCCGGCCAGCAGCGCAGCCTGCTGCCAGTTGAGTTCAGCGGCGTTGACGCCGAAGTAGGTGCGCGCGGCATCCTGCACGCCGAAGGCTCCGTTGCCGAACGACACCAGGTTCAGATAACGGGCCAGTATCTCCTCCTTGTCGAGGGCTTTGTCCAGCGCCAGCGCCATCCGTATCTCGCGCAGCTTGCGCGCTGGGCTGACCTCTACTGCGGCCCGACGTTCTGCGTCGGTTTGCGCCTTGACCAGGAGGTTGTAGTTCTTGACGTACTGCTGCTCGATGGTCGATCCGCCGCGGGTTTCCTCGGCGCCGCGCAGATAACCCATGATCGCGTTGAGCGTGGCTTGCACATCCACACCGTTGTGCTCGGCGAAGCGTTTGTCCTCGATTGCCACGATCGCCAGCTTCATGGTGTCGGCGATCCGGTGGCTGGGCACCACCCATCGGCGCTGCTCGTACAGCCATGCGATCGGTGTTCCCGCAGCGTCGACCATGGTGGAGACGATCGGTGCCTCATCCTTGAGCATTTGATCGAAGTCCTGGGACACCGTCGCGGAGACGCGGCTGGTCATCATCCCGGCACTGCCGACGAGCGGGAAAAGCAACGCCGCCACAAGGAGCCCCGCCAGCACACAATGCATGGCCAGTCTGGCTAACGTGGCCCTCAACCGCGGCGGCGGCTCGGACATGTACTCCAGCCTAGAGCGTTCCCGATCTACGCTTGGGTTAATCCAAATAAATTGTTAGGCGCGTTGGTATCTCGCGGTGGCGCCACGGCGGCGCCGTCGTCACGGACCCGATCCGAGCCGACTGACACCAACCGAATCACTGGGCTTGGCAAGCATTTCCAAGGGTGTCATGCGAAACTATTCTGCGGCACCGCGATTGGCCTTCCCGGCGGCGGATGGGCTGCTGCGGCAATCGGGCGGGCGTCGCCGTGCCGTGTCCGCATATCCTCACCGTGCGCGAATGCCTGGACTTACGGACATAGCCCGTCCGACGCCGCCCGCCTCACTTCAACCTGAATCCTTGCTCGACAGTTGACCCCGACCTGCGCAACGATCTGGTGAGGTATATGAATTAGTCGACCCAGGTACGCAGTCAACCCGCCGGGGAGGGGATGCATGGCTGACAAAAGGTCACCCGCGACCGCGATGCGGCCGCTCTACGAGGACGTTCAGGCTCATTACGACCTTTCGAACGATTTTTTCGCGTTGTTCCAGGACCCGTCGCGGACCTACAGTTGTGCGTTCTTCGAGCGCGACGACATGACGCTCCAAGAGGCCCAGCTGGCAAAAATCGACCTCGCACTCGGGAAGCTGGATCTTCAGCCCGGTATGACGCTGCTCGACATCGGCTGCGGCTGGGGTTCGCTGATGAAACGCGCGGTGGAGCGCTATGACGTCAACGTCGTCGGATTGACGCTGAGCAAGAACCAGTGCGCGTTGGGTCAGCAGATCCTCGATGAGATCGACACCGACCGCAGCCGCCGGATGCTCCTGCACGGCTGGGAGGAATTCGACGAGCCCGTCGACCGTGTCGTCAGCATCGAGGCGTTCGAGGCCTTCCCGAAGGATCGCTACAAGGCCTTCTTCGACACCTGCTACCGCGTGCTTCCCGACGACGGCCGGATGGTGCTGCAGACGATCATGACCCATCCGTTCCGCACCTGGTCCGACATCGGCCTCAAGGTCACGATGAGCGACCTCAAGTTCGCCCTGTTCATCGGCAAGGAGATCTTCCCGGGCGGGGCGCTGCCGGGCCGCGACGACATCCACGAGTTCTCCGGTGCTGCCGGGTTCACGGTGGAGGAAACGCAGATGCTGAACGCGCATTACGTCCGGACCCTGGACACGTGGGCGGCGGCCTTGGAGGCCCATCGCGACGAGGCGATCGCCGCCACGTCCGAGGAGGTTTACAACCGCTATATGAAGTACCTGACCGGATGCTCGGACTTCTTCCAGCGCGGCATCTCCGAGGTAGGCCAGTTCACCCTCACGAAGAGTCAGTAGGCGCCGAACACCAGCACCACGTTGTACCCGCCGAAGCCGAACGAATTCGAGACGGCGTAGCGGTACTGACCGCGGCGTCGGTCGCCGGCCACCACGTCCAGATCGATCTGCGGGTCCAGGTTTTCCAGGTTGAGCGTGGGTGGCACGACGCCGTCCCGCAACGCGTGGACGGTCAGCACCGCCTCCATCGCTCCGGTGGATCCCAACGATGTGCCCAGTGCCGCCTTGGGTGCGTACACCGCCGGGGAGTGGCTGCCGAACGCGTTGCGGATCGCACGGGCTTCGGCCACGTCGCCGACGGTGGTGCCGGTGGCGTGGGCGTTGATGTGATCGATGTCCTTCGGCGTCAGACCGGCCACCTCGATGGCACGGGTGATCGCATCGCCTGCGCGTTCTCCGGTGGGGTCAGGCTCGACGGGGTGGTAGGCATCCGATGTCATCGCCGCACCCATCACGCGACCCAGCACCCGGGCCCCCCGCGCCTTCGCGTGTTCCTCGGTCTCGATGAGCATCAGCGCGCCACCCTCGCCGAACACCATGCCGTCGCGATCCTTGTCGAACGGGCGGCAGGCGCCCGCTGGATCGTCGTTGTTGGTCGACAACAGGCCCAGCCGCCAGAACGCGGCGATTGGGGTGGCTTCGATGCCCGTCTCCACGCCACCGCAGATCGCGATGTCGGCTTCGCCGAGAACGATGCTCCGCCACGCCTGCGCGATGGCCGCGGCGCCCGACGCGTCGGCCATCACCGGCGAGATCATGCCCGCTTTCGCCTGACGGTCCAGGCCGATGGCCGCGGCCGGCGCGTTGGGCATGTGCATCTGCACCGTCAGCGGCGTCATCGCGCGCAGCCCGCGCTTCTTCCACTCCCCGTACTGCCTCGGGATGTCTTCTGTGGTGCCCAGCGCCAACCCGCAGGACACCAGCAGTCGCCCGGTGTCGACCTCCGGCGAACCGGCGCTTTCCCAGAGTCGCCGGCTCAGCACCGTCGACATCTGCTGCATGTAGGAGAGTCGGCGCTGTTCGATGCGGCTCAGCGTCTCGGAAAGGTCTTCGCGCAACTGGCCGCCGATGCGCACCGGTAGATCGAATTCCTCGACGAAGGGGCTATCCAGTTCGCGGATGCCGCTTCGGCCGTCCAACAGGTACTTCCACGTGTCTTCTGCGTCCGATGCGAGTGAAGTCGTCGCAGCAACCGCGGTGACAACGACATCAGGCAATCCATTGCCGGTGGCGAGGCCTGCCATAACCTATGCGTCCCCTCGTAACTCGGTGAAAGAGCTCGTTCGCACCTAAGCCACTAATCGAGTATCCCCCGGTCATGGGCACTTCACACATACAATTTGTGTCGATCGTCGGTTCGGGTCCCAGACAGCTAATTGCGCTCGGGTAGCGGCAGCGGGCTCCGGCGGCTATCGGCCATCGGTGGACCCCGTGCCGGTCCGGAGCACTGCGCCGACGGTGCGGTCGTCCGGAAGGCATGGGGGCGCGCGGAGCATTTGGCGTGGGATCCGGCGCGACGACGGACTGGCCGATCAAGGCCCGCGCCGTTACCTTTTCGAGACAAAAATTACGCTCTACCTGCGGGTTTTACGGCATGCTCCGATCTGTGACATTCACCTAATCGATGCAGAATCGTGATAATGCTCTACCATCGCGTGCGTCGGGTTTTCTTCCAGAACGTCAATAGGCCCGGCGAAGGGTGGTACGGCATGGATGCCAATGGTCCGAAAATCCTCGAACCTGCGCATCCGTCCGTGTCACGGGCCTCGGTCGAGGCCTGGCCGTTGCGCTGGAAAGTCGCGGCAATCATGGTGCTGCCCATCCTGCTCGCCGCCACGTTCGGCGCCGTGCGCATCCAGAACGAACTCTCGGCGGCATCGAAGCTGAGCGTCGCGACGGACAACGCCCGGATAGTGGTGCCGGCGGTCGAGTTCGTCAATCGGCTTGACGGCCTCGCGCACGCCGCCGCCTCGGGTGCGCCGATCTCCGAAACCCTCGCACAGTTCGACTCGAGCGCTAACGCGCTGGACTCGCAGATCGCGTCTGCCGAATTCGACGCGACAGTCGCCACGGAACTGGCGGCCGCGTCCTCGACGGCCAAGACGTTGCGCGACGAGATCGCATCCGGGCCAGCGCCCCAGCTGCAGATCGCCGAGCAAGCGGAGGATGCGGTTAGCGGCGTCGTCTCGGCGATCGCGACCGCAACGGCGACCGTCGGCGACAGCGCGGTACGCCCGATCGCGGACCAGCTCCTCAATGTTCTTGCGGCGCAGCGGGCGTTGGCCACGCAGCGCGTGCTGGCGGCGGCGCCTGATTTCACCGACTCCGTCGTGTTGCGCGCGAAGGCCGCTGAGGCGGCGGGCGCAGAAGCGGAGGCGATCGATCGGCTCGCTCAGCTGACGTCGACCGATGAAATCTCGGCGCTGCGCGAGGCATCGCACCTACGGCGCGACGCCTACACCCGCCCGCTGGGCGAACCCATGTACACGCCGCAGTTCACCAGCGCGATGCAGTCCAGCGTCGATGAGTATTACGGTTTGGCGCAACAACTTTCGGGTGATCTCGAGCGCACGGTGCATGCCCGGGCGAACGAGTCACGGTCGGCTGCCCTGCGAGACACCGCGATCATCCTCGGCGCCGTGCTGACCGCTCTGGTGGTCGCACTCGGGGTCGGCCGGGCCGTCATCCGGTCTATCGGCCGCCTGCGCCGCAGCGCGCTGCAGGTCGCGCAGGTCCGGCTGCCCGAAGAGATCGATCGACTCAGCAAGGGCGGCGGCGTACCGGAGATCACGCCGATGCCGGTCCGCACCAATGAAGAGATCGGTCAGCTGGCACGCGCCATCGACGACATCCACTTCCAGGCGGTCCACCTGGCCAGTGAGCACGGCGTTCGCCTGCAGATCGGCGATATGTTCGAAACCCTTTCCCGCCGAAGCCGATCCCTCGTCGAAGAGCAATTGGCGCTGATCGAGACACTCGAACTCGACGAAGACGATCCGGTCCGGCTCGATCATCTGTTCCGCCTCGACCACCTGGCGACGCGCATGCGCCGCAACGGCGACAACCTGCTCGTGCTCGCCGACACCGTGGAACGCCACCGCCGGTCGGCGCCGGTGCCGCTGTCGGAAGTGCTACGCGCCGCGATGTCCGAGGTCGAGGACTACCGTCGGGTCAAGATCGGCCCCACCGCCGACGTGTCGATCGTCGGCGCGGCAGCGGGCGACGTCGGCCATCTGATCGCCGAGTTGCTCGACAATGCGCTGCGGTACTCGCCGCCGGACACGTCGGTGTCGGTGACCGTCTCGCGCGCGGTGGATGCCGGCGTGCTCGTCGAGGTCGCCGATCGAGGGCTCGGCATGCCGGCCGAGGATCTGGCCGCGGCCAACGAACGGCTCGCGCTGGGCGGCGAAGTAACCCCCGAAACCGCCAAGCGGATGGGCCTTTTCGTCGTCGGCCGGCTTGCCCGGCGCCACGAGGCAACGGTCCGCCTGCGGACCACCGACGCGTTGAATCCCCAGCCCGGTGTGACAGTGAGTGTGCACTTGCCGGGCGCACTGATCGCCCCGGCCGAAATCGGCGACACCGTCGACGCGCTGCCTCGGTCCACCGAGCACCGGCGTCTGCCGCAACGCGAGCTCGCGGGCACCAGCGGCGTCGTCGACACGCCTGCCGACGAGGCGGCCACGCCCGCGCCCACCACGGATGTCCTGGTGCGCAACGGCGCAACGCTGCCGAAGCGCTCGCCCGGTGCCAGCGGTGTCAACGGCGTCGCCGGCGTGCGAGATGGGCAGGCAGCCGCGGACCCGGTACCGGAACGCACCGCGAACACCTTCGCCTTCTTCACCACTCGGTCAACGACCGAAGCGTCGCCAACGCCCGCGACGCCTACCGCACCTGCTTCGCCGAAGGCGACTCCAGAGGATTCCGGCAGCGCGCCGATCTTCGACCGGATGGTGTCCGAATGGCTGATGGACCCGATCATGCTCGAGGCGCATAACAGACCTTGGGCCACCGCCGCCGACGACGGCTGGGCCGCCGCGGAGAAAGCCGTGGAGCAGAAACCGCAGCGCTACACCGAATCCGGGCTCCCGATCCGCGAACGCGGCGCGCGGCTGGTGCCCGGGCACGCGGGAACGGGATCCGACGCCGACGCCGACTCGGGGCGTGATCCCGAAGCGATCGGAGGGGTGCTGAGCCGGGCGGTGGCCGGGATTCGCAACGGACGGGCCGAACGCGGTGCAGCCCACCGCCGAATCGAAGGAGACGAATGAACAACGGCATCCCATCGCAGGGTCGGCCCGCAAACCCTGCGCCGGAGACCAGCCGACAACTTGACTGGTTCGTGTCGAACTTCGTCCGTGACGTGCCGGGCGTGTCACACGCGATTCTCGTTTCGGCCGACGGTCTGCTGATGGCCTCGAACTCGCAGCTGCCGGCCGATCGCGCAGACCAACTGGCAGCCGTCACATCAGGTTTGGCGAGTCTGTCCAGCGGTGCCGCCCGGTTGTTCGAGGCCGGAGACGTCCGGCAGTCCATCGTCGAGATGGACGAGGGCTACCTACTGTTGATGGGTGTCGGGAACGGGTCGTATCTCGCTGCGCTGGCGTCGATCTCGTGTGATGTCGGGCAGGTCGGGTACGAGATGGCGGTCCTCGTGGACCGAGTCGGCAAGGTCGTACAGGCGACTCCGCGTGTGACGCATGGAGTTCGATGACGATCGGCATGGACAGGCCTGAGACGAAACGATCTCCCAGCCGGGCTCGGCCGTACACACTCACGGGCGGGCGAACCCGGCCCCGGATTGAGCTGCCGATCGAGGTAACTGTTCAGACCCTGAACTCCAATGGCGAGATCGATTGGGAACCAGGCGATGTCCGCATGGTGATCATCCAGTTGTGCCATGACCGGCCCTCGATCGCCGAGATCTCCTCCTACGCCGATCTGCCGATCGGGGTGACCCGGGTGCTGGTGGGGGATCTGGTGGAGAGTGGCCATCTACGGGTTCACGCCACGCTGGCCGACCATTCAAGCGATTCCGAACGGCGCCGCCTGATCGAAAGGACCCTGGATGGGTTACGCGCACTCTGACTTTCGCGGCACCGCATCGTCGACGAAGATCGTGATCGCCGGCGGTTTCGGCGTCGGGAAGACCACGTTCGTCGGGGCGGTGTCGGAGATCGTGCCGTTGCGCACCGAGGCTCTGGTCACCACGGTCTCGCACGGCCACGATGATCTCGAGGCCACCCCGGGCAAGGACAGCACTACGGTCGCAATGGATTTCGGCCGGATCACCATCGCCGACGACCTCGTGCTATACCTGTTCGGCACGCCCGGGCAGCGCCGGTTCTGGTTCATGTGGGACGACCTCGTGCGCGGCGCGATCGGTGCCGTGGTGCTGGTCGACACCCGCCGCCTCGAGGACAGCTTTGCCGCCGTCGACTTCTTCGAGGCACGAAACCTGCCGTTCCTCATCGCCGTCAACCAATTCGATGAAGCCCCGACCTATGCCGCAGAGGATTTGCGCGAGGCGCTCTGCGTCCCGCCAACTATTACCATCATCAACGTCGATGCGCGCCAACGCCAGTCGGCAAAGAACGCGTTGATTGCCGTCACCTCTTTCGCACTCGATCGTCTGTCGACGACGGTGCCCTGATCCACCGCCCCCAAACCTCGAGGAACCGAAATGAACAGTCACGTACACCACTTCGATATGGGCCTTTGGCTGCTGTTTTTGGCCTACATCGTCTCGGTGACCGGCTCGGTCGTCGGCCTGTCGTGTACCCGTCACGGCGCCGCCGCAGCCGTCCAACGCGACCGGCTTCGCTGGCTCGCCATGGCGTCGATTGCGATCGGCGGGGTGGCGATCTGGCTGATGCACTTCATCGCGATGCTCGGCTTTGCGATCCCCACGAGCGTGGTCCGGTATCACCTGGGCTGGACGGTCGCGTCGGCCGTCCTGGCGATCTCGGCGGTGTTCGTCGGGTTGATCACCATCGGCCGTACCGTCAACGTGCCCCGGCTGATCGCCGGTGGCGTGATCACGGGCTGTGCTGTCGCCCTGATGCATTACACCGGCATGTGGGCAGTACAGATCCAGGGCACCATCGCCTACGACAAAGGCCTTGTCGCCCTGTCGATTCTGATTGCCGTGGTCGCGGCCACGGCCGCGCTGTGGTTCACGCTGGTTCTCGAGTCGCGGTCGCTGCGCTTCATCGCTGGGCTCGTGATGGGCGTCGCCGTGGTCGGGATGCACTACACCGGCATGGCCGCGGTGCGGGTGACCGTCGACCACAGCGCGCCGGTTCCCGCCGGACCCGAGGTCTTCTCGTTCCTGTTCCCGGTCTTCGTGATCGGCCTGCTGGCACTCGCCATCCCGATCACCGCGGTGATGCTGGCACCCGATCGCGCGGCCACCGACGGTGAACCCGAATCACCCGCCGTCGCGGCGCCGGCTGGGCGCGCGGGGTAAACGCCTCCTCAGGCGGAAAGCCGCCTGCTGATTTTGCCGTCGCTGGCGCAACGCGGCTGAGACCTGGGTCGACGTCGGCGCACAACGCCAAACGTCCCTATCCTCGTTCACCGGGACGTTCAACGAGCCTTGTGCCCCAACATTCACGCCGGACCACAGAAAGGACTGCGAATGCCATCCCCAGCCGGCGGCTCGCGTCTCGGCACCCGGTTCGGGCCGTATGAGCTGCGGTCGTTGATCGGTGTCGGGGGCATGGGGGAGGTGTATCGCGCGTACGACACGGTCCGCGATCGGATGGTCGCGGTCAAACTGCTGCGGACGGAGATGGCCGCCGATCCGGCCTTTCAGGAGCGGTTCCGGCGCGAGTCCCGCATCGCGGCGCGACTGCAGGAGCCGCACGTCATCCCGGTGCACGATTTCGGCGACATCGACGGGATCCTCTATATCGACATGCGCCTGGTCGAGGGCGCCAGCCTGAAGGACATCCTGCGTTCCGATGGCCCCCTCGAACCTCGGCGGGCGGCGGCAATCATCACGCAGGTGGCGTCCGCGCTCGACGCCGCGCACGCCGACGGGTTGGTGCACCGCGACATCAAGCCGGAGAACGTGCTGCTCACTCCCGACGACTTCGCCTACCTCGTCGACTTCGGGATCGCCCAGGCCCTGGGCGACGCCAGCGTGACGATGACGGGCGTGCTGATCGGATCGAGCGCCTACATGGCCGCCGAACGGTTCAGCGGCGGGCCCGTCGGACCGCCGGCCGACATCTACGCGCTGGCGTGCCTGCTCTACGAATCGCTCACCGGACGGCCACCGTTCGAGACCGGTGATCTGCGGCAGCTGATGAGCGCGCACATGTTCTCGCCGCCCCCTCGGCCGAGCATCATGCGCCGGGGCATACCCCGCGCGTTCGACGAGGTCATCGCGAAGGGCATGGCCAAGGAGCCCGCCGCGCGGTACTCGTCGGCAGGCGAACTGGCCAAGGCGGCCACCGCGGCGGCGGCGTCGGCCTACGCACCGACGCCCGTGGCCGCCGGCCCAGCCCCGCCGTCGAGCACGCGACAGTTCAGCGCGGTCTACCCGAATCCGGCCGGAACCGGCTACACGCCCTATCCGCCGCCGCCCGTCACACCACCGCCGCGACGACCGCGGAAGTCTCGTTTCGGTCCTACCCAGGTGGCGCTGGCAGTGGTGACGGTGATACTGCTCGGCATCGCCGCCGTGCTGGCCGGGATGTTGATCCGCGGCGGCGATGACAGCGCCGCGCCGCCGCAGCCGTCGACGGTCGTGCCGCCGACGAGTACGACGACCGAATCGCCGACCACCACGACACCCTCCGAGGCCGCGGGAGGAATCGACGCGCAGGGGTTCGTCGGCCACTCGGCACGCTGCGACCCGGGAAGCACGCCCGCCGCGATGATCCGCACCGCCCTGTCGCTGGCGGTGATCTGCCAGACGGGCCCGAACGATTACTACTACCGGGGCGAACGGCTCAGCGACGGCGCCAGCCTCGAACTTGCCGACGCGATGCGCGCAGGCGAGGGCTTCGTTGCCGTGAACCCGGCAGACGGTGCCCGGTATGAGGTGCGTCCCGACAGCCTCACCATCACCAGCAACGGGCGTGTCGACTCCGCCGAGCCGGCGCTGGAATACCACGCGCGGTAGACCCGTGTAACGCCTCGGGGCGACGGACGATGAACTGTGTGAGACCGCGGTAGCTGCTGGTCCCGGGCCAGTGTTGGGGGAGACGACTGCGAATGGCAGTAGTGGCGGGCCCGCCACTCTCCTCGACGTCATGGGAGCCGACGCGCAATGCGTGCACAGTTCGAGACTCGCTGTAAGAGAAATGCTTTCGCCGTCCTGGTGTCGGGAGTAGTGATCTCGCTCACAGCGCTCACCGGCGGTATCGCGCCGGCGTTCGCCGATCCGGACTCCGATATCGATCCGGGCGGGCCGACGACGTTCATGCCCGTGCCCGAGCGGCAGCCGGAGCCGGAGGTGATCGCTCCCGAGATTCCGGATGAGGCGCCCGTCTTCGAAGCCCCACCGCGGGAAGCGCCGCGGCAAAAGCCGATCCCGGAGCCTGCGCCGCCGGTGGTCGAGTCGCCGCCGGTTGTAGAGGCACCCGAGGTGCCCGAGGTGCCTGAGGTGCCCGAGGTTGAGGCACCCGCGCCCGCGCCTGAGGTGGAGGCGCCCGAGGTCGAGGCCCCGGCCGCCAAGTCCCCGGCGCCGAAGCCGCCCGAACCGAAGGCCCCCGAGGTCGAGGCGCCCGCGCCCGAGGTCGACGTGCCTGCGGTCGCACCTGAGGTCGAGGCACCCGAACCCGAAACGCAGAAACCCTCGAAGCAGTCGGCGGTCAACCCACCGGCGGAAATCGCCGAACCCCCGACGCGCCGGGCTGCGACCCCGTCCGAGCCAGAGACGTCCGCGCCGCCACTCCCGCCGAAGAACCAGGCCGGCGATGAGTCCGCGAACAAGGAAGACAAGGAAGCTGCCCGGCCGACGCCGGACGCTTCGGTTCCGCCCGCGGAGAAGAGCGACGCGCCAGCGACGTCCGAACCCGAGTCGACGATCTCGCAGGCCGCGAAGTCGTTAGAAATCCTCGAGCCTGAGGTAGTGCAAGCGCCCGAACAGGATGTGCACGTCGCCAAGGCTTCGAAGCCCCTCGAAGTCAAACCCGCTCCGGCGTCGAAGCAGGACGTGGATTCGCTGGCGAGCGCGATCAACCTGAACCTGGGCGTGGGTGGCCGGGATCTGATTGACGCCGGCGCAAGCCTCGAGATCCGCCGCGAGCGTGAACGGGATCGCGACCATGATCGGGATCGCGACCATGATCGCGACTGGGACCGTTGGGACCGCAAAGTGCGGCAGTGGGATCGGGATTGGATCTCTTATGACCGCTACTACCGGCCGGTCTTCTGTAACCCGTACCGCCACCCGGTTCGGATCGTCTACATCTACCAGGCCGCGCCGCGCATCGTGATCATCCCGCCGCTGGCCCGAACCGTCGTAGAGGTCGCCGAATTCGCGGCCTACAGCTTCACGGCCGTGGTCCTCGGCGCGGCCAACACCGCGCTCAACGTCGCGGTGGGCAGCTTCTTCGGTGGCGGTTACTTCCCGGGCGTCGGGCTGCCGTTGCCGCCGCCCCCGCCGCGGGTGGTGCGTTACGACAACGTCCCCGTGTTCGTGAACTACTCGAATGCACGCTATGAACCGTTCCGGGTTCGGCGGGTCGTCGACGTGGGTTACGACGCTCGCTACGGTGAGCACAAGGTGCTGCTCGACGGGACGACTCCGGCGTGGGGGGCGTGGACGCAAACGCCCACGGGGGAACGGCAATTCGAGGTGCACAAGACCCAGCAGTTCCCCGGCCTGGATGAACCGCGAGAGGCACCGCTGCCGGGCGATTACCCGCTGCGACTGGCGTCGGACGAGTCGACGTCGGGCTTCGACCGCAAGGACGTGTTCCTGTTCGCCGCGGCGGGATTGGTTGCCGGACTGGGCTTCGGCGCGCTCGGCTTGGCCTTCTACCTCGGGCGTCGGCGTCCCGAACACTGAGGTCGCCGACGCACCGCGAGAATCCGCCGGGACAACGGCTCTTTCTGCTGTAATCGAGCTACGCGATAGCCCGGCGGGAGGTGCCGCATGGTCCCGGATATCAACTACCTCGCGGTGTTGTTGGCGTTGATCGCCAGCATGGTGGTCGGCTTCGTCTACTACCACCCGGCAGTGCTCGGACGCCGCTGGATGGAACTTGTCGGGCACACCGATGAAACTGTCGAGGGCGGTTCGCCTTTCGTCTATCCCGTGGTCGCCGTGTGCAGCTTTCTCACGGCTTGGGCGCTGGCGGGCGCCACCTTCCTGGCGCACAACTTCTACGGCGGCAGCTTTCTGGTGTCGGCGTTGGTCACCGGCTGGATACTGTGGCTCAGTTTCACGGTTGCGCGCATGTTGGTGCACGACGTCTTCGACACCCGCTCGCTGAAGATCACCGGGCTCAGCGCGCTCAACGAGTTCATCACGATCACCGTGATGGCGCTGATCATCGGGCTCTGGCCACCGGCGGGCCTGTAAGCGCAAGCGGCCCGGGTCGCGCGCAGATCACGAAAACGTACCGGTTCGACGCACCACGAATCGCAACACTCACTCAAGTCACTATTGTCACATCGTCCAGGCTTCGGGCGTTCAGCGCTGACGCCCCATAGACAAGCGTTGACGTGAGAGGTGTGACATGTCGGCTTTCAGTCGGCGTGCGGTGATGGCGCTTGCCGCCGCGGCGGCACTGGCGCTCGCGGTCCCACTGGCCGTCACCTTTCCCGCGGCCGCCGCTCCCTGCTCGGTGCCGACGCCGTCGGCGCGTGGCCTGGCGCCGCGGCTGCCCGTCGAGCACGAGCCGATCGGCCGCAAGCCGGAAACCGCTGACGCTGCGCCCGCGGCGCAACCCAGAGCGCGGGCGGCGGTCACACCGTCCACCACGATCGTGGGCTGGGTCACCGGGCCGAACACCGACAGCTATGCGCGCTTCGGAATTTCCGGTGCCGATCTCGGCATCATGTGGGACAACGGACAATCGGGATCCAACAAACAGGTGCTCATCGCTTTCGGCGACACATTCGGCAACTGCAGTGCCCCCGGCCAGGAATGGCGCAAGAACACCCTGTTCCGTAGCGCCGACCAGAACCTGGCTGACGGCATGACCGTGCCGAATCCGGTGCCGGGCAACATCTATGCCGGCTCACCGGTTAACGCGGACCGGCCCAACTTCTCGCGCCAAGTCATCGACAGCCTGCGCCTTGCGGCCCAAGAGGTGACCGTCATCCCGACAGCCGGAATCTCCGTCGGTAACACCCAATACGTCCAGTTCATGTCGGTCAGCCAGTGGGGCGCCCCCGGCCAGTGGTCGACCAACTTCTCGGCCGTCGCCGTATCCACGAACAACGGTGAGATGTGGACCGTACCGCGAGAAAGCATCCGTCCCAGCTGGTTCAACTCGGTGCCCGGCACCTTCTTCATCTGGGGAGACCAGAACTTCCAGATGGGCGCCTTCGTCCGCCACGGCGGCTACGTCTACAACTACGGCACCACCGCCGGCCGCGGCGGCACGCCGTTTCTGGCTCGCGTACCGGAGAACGCGGTGGCCAACAAGGCCGCCTACGAGTACTACACCCCGTTCGGCTGGATCCGCGGCCTGCCTTTCCTTGCCATCCAAGTGGTTTGGGCACCCGGCAGCGAGATGTCGGTGGCGTGGAACGACTACCTGAGAAAGTTCATCATGCTTTATACCGACAGCCTCGGTAGCGTCGTCATGCGCACCGCGGAGAAACCCGAAGGGCCGTGGAGTTCGGCCAAGACCTTGCTGACGTCCGCGGATATGCCCGGCGGGATCTACGCCCCCTACATCCACCCGTGGTCGTCGGGGCCCGACCTGTACTTCACCCTGTCGCTGTGGTCCACCTACAGCGTGGCGTTGATGCGGCACACCCTCACCGCGACGGCCTAGGCACGCCGGTCCTGGGTCGTGCCGGCGGTATCGCCGCCAGCAGCTCGCGGGTGTACTCCTGCTCCGGGGCGGCGAAAAGTTCAGCGGCCGCGCGATATTCGACGGCGGCCCCGGCGCGCATGACGAGCACATCGTGGCTTACCCGCTGGATCACCGCGAGATCATGCCCGATGAATAGGTAGGTGAGGTGCAGCTCGCGCTGCAGCTCTGCCAACAGGTCGAGCACCCGCGCCTGCACCGAAACGTCCAGCGACGCCGTCGATTCGTCCAGAATCAACAGCTCGGGTTCACCGGCCAGCGCGCGGGCGATGCTGACCCGCTGACGTTGTCCGCCGGAGAGTTCATGCGGGTAGCGCGATGCGAACTCACCGGGCAGGCCGACCAGGTCGAGCAGTTCGGCCACCCGCGCCCGGCGGGCCCGCCTTCCCCTCGCCAGCTTGTGCACCACCAGCGGCTCGGCGACCGAGAGTCCCACCTTTATGCGGGAATTCAGCGACGAGAACGGATCCTGGAACACCAGGCTGATCCGTCGTCGTAACGCCTTCTCTTCGGCGCCGCGCACACCGAAGACGTCGTCGCCGTCCAGCGATGCGGTGCCGGCATGCGGGTGCACCAGCCCGGTCAACGCATTGGCCACCGTGGACTTGCCCGAACCCGATTCGCCGACCAGACCGAGCGTCGTGCCACGGCGGATCGCAAACGAAAGGTCTTTGACCGCATGCACGCTCGACTTGCCGACCGGCGTAGAGACGTTGAACCGCACGTCGAGACCGTCGACACGCAACTGCACCGGCGCGTCCGCCGACGCCGGCGCCGGACCCGAACCGCCGATGAGGGGCCGTGATTCGAGGAGCTGCCGGGTGTAGGCGTGCTGCGGTCGGTCGAAGACGTCGAGAACCGGCGCCTGCTCCACCATCGTCCCGTCCTGTAGTACGGTCACGTCGTCGGCGACTTCGCCGATCACGCCGAGGTCGTGGCTGATCCACACCACGGCCGTGCCGAAGTCGCGCTGCAGATCGCGCACCAGTTCGATGATCTGCGCCTGCGTCGTGACGTCGAGGGAGGTGGTCGGCTCGTCGGCCACCAGAAGCTCCGGGTCACAGGCCAACGCGATCGCGATCATCACGCGTTGACGCTGTCCCCCCGACAGTTGATGCGGATAGTTCTCCAGTCGCGTCGACGGGTCGGGCAGGCCGACCGCCCCCAGCAGTTCGAGTGCCCGACCGCGTGCCTGCCGGCGCGTCATACCGCGATGGGCCTCAAGGGATTCGGTGATCTGACGCTCCAACGTCAGCAGCGGGTTGAGCGATGTCCCGGGATCCTGGAACACGAACCCGATCCGGCCGCCGTGCACACTGCGCAGCACGCGCTGAGACGCGCCCACCAGCTGGATATCGGCCAACGTGCACGTCCCGGAGACCACGGCGCCCGGTGCGTCCAACAACCCGGTCGCCGCGAGCACGGTCATCGACTTGCCGGAACCGGATTCGCCGACGATGCCCATCGTCTGCTCGCGCGCCACGTCGAAGGAGATGTCTCGCACGATCTCCCGGCGACCGATCCGGACGCCCAGCCCGCGCACGCTCAGCACGGTCATGACGCTCTCCGAGCTTCGATCATGGTGCGCTGCTTGGGATCCAGCACATCGCGCAGTCCGTCGCCCAGCAGGTTGAACGCCAACACCGTGACGAAGATGGCGGTACCGGGGAACACCGCCATCCACCACGCCAGGGTGACGAAGCCCTGCGAATCGAAAATCATCCGGCCCAGCGAGGGCTGCGGCGGCTGAATGCCGAGCCCCAGAAACGACAACGCCGCCTCGGACAGAATCGCGAATGCCAACGACAGCGAGGTCTGCACGATCAGCGGTCCGACGATGTTCGGCAGGATGTGCCGACCCAGAATGTAGAGGTGCCCGGCGCCGATGGTGCGCGACACCGCCACGTAGGGCTCGAGACGTACGCTCAACGTGCTGGCCCGCGCGACCCGCGCGAAAATCGGTGTGTAGACGATGCCGATCGCCAGCATCGTGGTCGTCACGCCCGGCCCCAGGATGGCGACGATGGCCAACGCCAGCAGCAACACCGGAAACGCGAACATGACGTCGACGACCCGCATGAACACCGCGTCGAGCCAGCCCCCGAAATACCCTGCAAGAACACCGATCCCGACACCGACGACAACCGCGAAGGCCACGCTGACCACCGCGACCCGCAATGACGCCTGGATGCCTACCAGCACGCGGGAAAAGACATCGCGGCCCAGTTCATCGGTCCCGAACCAGTTTGCGCCGCTGGGCGATTGCAGCGCATTGGGCACATCGACGTCGTTGACGTCGAATGGCGCGATCCAGCCGGCCGTCAATGTCACCAACACGACGACCGCCAGGACGCCGACGCTGACCACCGTGACCGGATTGCTCAGCAGCAGCCGCCACGACGCGACGCGGGTGGCCGAATCGTCCGTCATGACAACCGAATCCGAGGATCGACCAACGCGTAGAGCACGTCCACGACCAGGTTTATGAGCAGAAACAACGCCGCGATCAGCAGCACCGCGCCCTGGATGATCGGGTAGTCGCGGGCGGCGACGGCGTTGTAGACCAGCCGACCCAGACCCGGCCAGGCGAACACCACCTCGACGACGATGACACCGCCCAGGATGGTCGCGAGCTGGATTCCGGTGATCGTCAGGATCGGGATCAGCGCGTTGCGCACGGTGTGCCGCAGCATGACGACCCGCGGTGGCAACCCCTTCGACCGCGCGGTCCGCACGTACCCCATCGACGCGACCTCGAGGACCGCCGAGCGGATGTAGCGCGTCATGATGGCCGCCGCGACGAGTCCGACGGTGAGGCCGGGCAGCACGATGTGGCGCAACCATCCGGCGGGATCGTCGACCAACGGGCGGTATCCGGACGTCGGCAGCCAGCCCAGCGTGGACGCGAACACCCCGATCAGCAGGATGCCCAGCCAGAAGTCGGGGACGGATACACCGAATTGGCTTGTGATGCGCACGATTACGTCGCTGATGCGGCCTTCACGCAGCGCCGACCAGATCCCGGCGGGCAGTGCGATGGTCAGGGCGATGACGACGCCGACGATGCCCAGCGAGACAGTCGCGGGCAGGCGATCCAGCAGCGTGACCGTCACCGGGTCGCCGTTGCGGAAACTGACCCCGAGGTCACCGGTCAACGCCGAGCCGACGTAGCCGAAGAACTGCTCGAAGACCGGACGGTCCAGTCCGCTGGCCGACCTCAGCGCGTAGTACGCCTCGGGCGTGTAGCGCGTTCCTAACGCGATCCGTACCGGGTCGCCGGGCACCAGGTGCACCAGCGCGAACACCACCACCAGCACGCCGAGCAGCACCACCAAGGAGTAGAGCAGTCGGCGCGCGAGGAAACGGATGATGGGATGAGCCATCACACGTCGCCCCGCGTCAAGTCCGCGTCGCGGAAGCGGATTGCGCCGTCACGGCGAACCTCGTAACCCGTAAGGCTGGTGCTCCACGCCTGTATCACCGACGGGTTGTAGAGATAGATGTAGCTGCACTCGTCGGCGATGATCGTTGCCGCCTTGGTGTACATCTGCATCCGGGTGTCACGGTTGGTTTCCACCCGTGCGGCGTCGAGCAGCCGGTCGACGACGGCGTTCGAGTACTTCTGGGCATTGCTGGTGCCGTTGGTGTGGTGCTGCGCGTAGTAGAAGTCGTCGGGATCGATGTTGCCCAGCCAGCCCATCATTAGCATGTCGAAATTGCCGGTGTTCTGCTGGTCGAGCCAGGTGGCGAAATCGACGGTGCGGATGTTAACCGTAATGCCAAGCGGCGCAAGGTTATCGGCGATAATCTGCGCCGCCGTCACCGTTTCGGGGTATTCAGTGGTCACCAGCATGTCGAGGCTCTGCGGGCTGGCATCCGCTTGGCGCAGCAGGTCTCGAGCTTTCTCGATGTCGTAGCTGTACCTGTTGTAGTCGACATGCCAGGGGTTCCCCTTCGGAATGGCAAGCTGATTCGCGGTGGCGGTGCCGTAGCTGGTGGCCGCCACGATGGCGTCGCGGTCGATTCCGTAAGCGATCGCCTGACGCACCCGAACGTCGTTCCACGGCTCACGGGCCTGGTTCAGCGCCAAATACCAGTAATCGTTGCTCGGCGTCACCGCCAGGGTGATCGAGTCGTCGCCCTGCAACTGCGCCACCCGCTGGGTCGGTATCGAGTCGGTCCAGTCGATTTCGCCCGCCTGCAACGCCGACAACGCCGTCGACGGCTGTGAGATGAAGCGGAACGTCACACCCGAAACCTTCGGCGCCCCGGCCCAATAGCCCGGGTTCGCCTTCAGCACAATCGAATCGCCGCTGCGTTGACTGGCGAAGGCGAACGGTCCGGTGCCGATCGGATGCGTCGCGATCTGACCGGACTCGACGTTCTTGCGTGCCACGATCGCCATTCCTTTGAAGCCACCGAGATTGGTCAGCAGGTTCGGCGTGGGCTGCTCCACGCGAATCGCGACCGTGGATTCGTCGAGCGCCCGCACCTCGGTGACGGCGCTGAACTTGTCCACGTTGGCGAGCTGCTCGTCGATGATGCGCCGGTAGGAATACACGACGTCATCGGCGGTGAAGGGCGACCCGTCGTGAAACTGCACACCCCGGCGCAGGTGGAACGTCCACGTCAGTTGATCGGGACTGACGTCCCACGATTCGGCCAGCGCCGGTCGCATCTGAAGGTTGGCGTCGGGCTCGACGAGGGTGTCGTAGACGTTCTCCAGCACCTGGAACGAGAAATAGGCGGTGGTCTTGTGCGGGTCGAGCTGATCGGGTTCGCCGGCGATGGCCGCGATCAGATTGTTCGACGCCTCGTCGCCCAGGTCGACGCGTTCCCCGGTTGAGCAGCCCATCACGCCGAGAATGAGGACGATGGCCACGGCGAGACCCGATACCGCGGGTGTTCTCGTCACAACCACCCGCTTCACGCTACGACTGAGACGCGCGGCCGGACAAACCGGTGACGTTGCCCGGCAACACTGCGATACTCATCGCTCGTGAGACTCATTCGCGCGCTTGCCGCCGCCGCCGCCTGCATCGGCGCCGCCCTCGGCTTTGCCGGCCCCGCGCAGGCCGAGCAGCAGGTCCTCGAGGGCGTCTACACCTACACCCAGCAGGACGGTCTGACCGGGACGTGGACGATTTATCCGTCCTGCGTGCCGACGGTCGGCGACCTGCGCGAACCGCTGTACCTGCCGGTCGCGTGCCGGCTGCACGTGCAGGCGTTTCCCGGCGTGGCGGGGGGTGACGCCGTGCTCACCAACGGCGTCTGGGCCTACCACACCCGCAATAGGGAAGGGATGAAGTGCCCGGACGGAAGCTGGGCGCCGATCAACGAAACCTACGAGTTCGACACCAACACGATGTCGGGCACTCGCAGCACCTTCCACAGCGCCGACTGCGGGCTACCGCCCGGGATGGTCAAGACGCCGTTCACCCTTGCCTTCAAGGAGCCGCTGCCGATCCCGGTCGACCGTTATCCGCTGAATTGCGAGCCGGCCGGGCTGAGGATCTGCAGCTAGGACTGAATACATGCCGCGACGGCGCTTGACACCGCGGGCCCGTCGCACCCGTCGTGCGCGTAGCGCCTCCACATCCGTTCCGCTGCTCAACGGCAAGGTCGTCGACCTGACCGGGCCGGGGCTGACCGAGCGCTTCGGCGTGACCTGCGCCGATCTCGGCGCGTCCGTCATCGCGCCCAACGGCAAGCTGGTCTCGGTCTTCGGCGACACCTTCTCCGGGTCCCAGGTGGGCCAGGGTGACTGGCGGTCGCCGGTGGTGCTCATCGGCGCCGGCGACGCCGACCACGAGATCGTCTACGAGCGGGCCGGCGGGCCCGACCCCGACTATGCGCGTCAGCTCTGGCATTACGTGCACGACGACGCCGGCACCGGCTGGACTCGCGGCGGCATCAGCACCGTCATCCCGTCGGACCTGTTGCGGGTCGGCGATTCGATCTACCTGCACGCCATCGTCAACCGCGGATTCGGCAACGTCATCTGGACCGAGATCTGGCGATCGGACGACAGCGGGATTTCCTGGACACATATGGGTGAGCACGCGAAGTTTCCGGCCGACCTGCACGACGGCCACGCACAGTGCTGGTCGTGGGACCACGACCCCGACGACGACTGGGTTTACGTGGTGGCGACGGGTTTTCAGCGCGACAGGGGCATCATCCTCATGCGGGTTCGGCCGGAGCACATCGGCGATCGGCGACGGTATGTGAGTTGGGGATATGCCGAGGGGCGGTGGGCGTGGGGACGCCACGCGACACCGATCACGCCGGTGGGGGAGACGTGGGGTGAGCTGTCGTTTCGGCGGATGGCGCGCGGCAAGTGGACTCTCGGCGGATTCCTGTCCTCGAAGTACGCGTTGGGGTATCGGGTCGTCGACTCGCCGGTGGCGAACATGCACACCACGCCGCTGCAGACACCCGTCGTCGGCACCTCGTGGCACGGCGAAGACCACCTCAACAACGAGGTCGCCCAGCTTTACGGCGGATACGTGCTGCCCGGCTCGCGATTCGACGTCCAGGGCGGCGTGGGCCTGGTGGTGTCGCAGTGGAACACCGCCGTCGGATGGCCTTACCGGGTAATGCAATTCAAAGCTGCGCTGCGTGACACCACCAAAGCGGTCGAGCCGTCGGATCCGATCAACCTGTGAGCTTTGCGGGCGCTGAGTAACGCCGGGGCCGCAAAGTGCGAGAACCACTACCGGTAGGGTTTTGCGGCGAGACGGGATGACATGGCTGACGGAGTAGGGCTGTCGGTTGGCGCGACCAACCTGACGGCAGTCGTGGTGAACCGGGCGGCGGTGACGCGGACCCCGGTCGTCACCCTCTACCCGCATCGGCCGCCCGAGGTCGGCGTACCCAGCGAAAACCCCAATCTCAACGAGCGCGGACTGATCATCACCGACTTCGTCGACCGGGTGGGCGATCCGGTCGGCATCGTGGCGTCCGACGGCTCCACCCACCGCGGCGAGGTGCTGCTCGCCGACGCGCTGCGGGCGATGCTCTACGCCGTCGGCCGGCCAGATGGAGCGCCCGTCGGGGTCACCCATCCGGCGCACTGGCGGCCCGCAGTCGTCGACGCGCTGCGCAACGCCCTGTCCGCGCTGCCGGAGTTTCGGGATGCCACCCTGGTTTCCGACGCGACGGCGGCGACGACCGCCCTGCAGGACGATCCGGGCGTGCCCACCCGCGGCGTGATCGCCGTATGCGATTTCGGCGGCACCGGCACCAGCATCACCCTGGTCGACGCCGACAGCGGCTACCAGCCGATCGGCCCGACCGTGCGGCACGCCGACCTGTCCGGCGACTTGATCGACCAGGCGCTGCTCACCCACGTCATCAACGACCTGTCCGCCGCCGGGTCGGTCGACCTGTCGAGCACCTCGGCGATCGGCTCGCTGACCCGGCTGCGGGGGCAATGCCGCGGCGCCAAGGAACGGCTGTCCACCGCCGCCGTCACCTCCCTGGTGGCCGAGCTGCCCGGCCATCGCAGCGACGTGCGGCTGACCCGCACAGAACTCGACGACGCGATCCGCCAGCCAGTCACCGATTTCGTCGGCGTGCTGCAAGAAACTGTGGAGCACAACGGGATTCGCGAGCTGGCGGCGGTGGCGACGATCGGTGGCGGTGCCCGGATCCCGATCATCACCACGACGCTTTCCGAACACTTCCGGGTGCCGATCATCACCAACGCGCAACCAGAGCTGACGGCCGCGATCGGCGGCGGGCTGCGCGCCGCGCGGGGCACGGTCGACGAAGGCGCGACGGCGATGGCAACAGCTGCGCCTGCCACCGCGGCCGCTGCGGCGGTACCCGACGAGATGGCCCCGCAGTCGAGCACGTTCCGCGCGCTGGCCTGGTCGGACGCCGACGACGTGCCCGAGGTCGCCCCCACCGACCCGTATGACTACGAGGGTGTCGAAGGCGGCGGCACCGGGGCACGCCCGCAGTTGCAGTTCGCCGAACCCGAGCCCTACGAGCAGGAGCAGGCCGCGCTGCCCTGGTACCGGCGTCCGCAGGTGCTGCTGGCCGCGGGTGTGGTGGCCGTCGTGGCGGCGCTGGCCGTCGCGGTGATGTTCCTGTTGCGCGACGACAGCACCCCGTCACCGGCGTCGACCACCACTGCACCCACCACGACGACTGCACCGCCCGTGGCGCCGCCGGCGGAAACCCCGGCGCCACAGACGGAGGCTCCGATGGTCGAGGCCCCGCCGACGCGAACCGTGTACGAGACCCAGCCGCCGGTCGAGCAGACCCAGGCGCCGCCGCCACCACCGCCGCCGACCAGCGAGGCGCCACCGCCAGCACCGCCGACGACGCAGCCGCCGACGACCACCCAGCCGCCCACCACGACGCAGCCGCCGTGGAGCCCGACCGCGCCCTATCCGACGATCCCGGGTCTGCCATGGGTGCCGGCGCCGCAGCCCCCAGGCGGTGGCGGAACGGGTTAGCCCGCCAGCAGTTCGAGCAGCGCGGCGGTCACCTCGTGGGGGCGCTCCTCCATGATGTAATGATCTCCGCCGCGCAGCCGCGTCAGCGTCGCGCCCGGGATGCGGTCGGCTAGCTGCCGTGCGGTGTGCAACGGGATGTAGCGGTCGCGATCTCCCCAGATGATCGCTGTGGGACAACGGATCTGGCCGAGTCCCTCGGCAAGCCAGGGCACCGCGGGCAGGTGGTAGCGGCGGAAGAACTCAACGAACGTGTTGCGGCCGCGTGCGGTGTCCATCCACCCGAGGTACTCGTCTTCCAGCGCGCGATCCCAACAGCCCATCTTGCGGTAGGGCGTCAGCGCCAGGCGATGCAGCCGGCCCAGCGGCAACCGGCGCACGAGGGCGGGGAGGTGTTGGACCGTCCAGCACTGCCCTTGCGAGAATCGGTAGAACCACGGTCGAAATACGCTGTGCGCGCGGGTATTAAGCAGCGCCAGCCGGGTCACCCGCTCGGGATGGCGCAACACGTACCCCAACCCCAGGAACCCGCCGTAGTCGTGGGCAATGAGATTGAAGCGGTCCAGGCCGAACTGGTCTGCGAGTTCGCCGATGCGTTCCACCTCAGCGTCGTAGCTGGGCGGTGTGTCGGGCGGATCGGAGCGGCCGAAGCCCGGCCAGTCGGGCGCGATGACTCGGTGGTGCTGTGCGAGCGCGGGAATCTGATGACGCCAGCACGAGGCACTCTGCGGGTATCCGTGCAGCAGTAGAACCGGCTCGCCCGCGCCCGCTTCGATATGGACAACGGTCATTTTATGCAAAGTAGTATAAAATTGTGTGCGTGACTAGTGCATCGGCTAAACGACGAGGTCGGCCGCGGGCTTACGATCCCGACGCCGCACTTCGGCGGGCACGTGAGGTGTTTTGGCGGGCCGGGTATTCGGGTACGTCGCTCGAGGACCTTGCCGCCGGCATGGGCATGAACCGCCCCAGCATCTACGCTGCATTCGGCGACAAGCGGGCGCTCTATCTGCGGGCGGTCGCCGACTACGCCGAGGCGAGTCGAAGCTTCCTGGTCGCCGCACTCGATGCGCCCGGCCCCTTGCGTGAGGTGCTGCGTGCCGCCCTACAGGGCGCCCGCGATTTCTACCTCGACGACGGGGGCCGGGGCTGCTTTCTGATCGGGACCGCGGTCACCGAAGCCGGCGGTGATCCCGAGATCCGTGCCATCGCGGAGTCGACGTTCGCGGCGTTCACGCAGACCTTCACGGCGCGGTTCGAAAGGGCCGCCAGGGAAGGGGAATTGGCCCATGCGCCTGAAGCGCTGGCTCAGATCGCAGTGGCGGCGCTGAATAATCTGGCGGTGCGTGCGCGTACGGGCGCCGACCGGCCGACGCTCGATGCGCTTATCGATGCGACGGTCAACGTCGTTGCGCCACTATGAGGGGGTGACCACCGGCGCCCAGATCGTTGTCGAACGCTTGCTCGCCAGGGGAGTCGACGTGTGTTTCGCCAATCCTGGCACCTCCGAGATGCATTTCGTGGCGGCCCTGGACGGCGCGCCACAGATGCGACCCGTGTTGTGTCTCTTCGAAGGCGTGGCCACCGGGGCGGCCGACGGCTATGCGCGGATCGCGGGCCGTCCGGCGGCGACCCTGCTGCATCTCGGGCCCGGACTGGCCAACGGACTGGCGAATCTACACAACGCCCGCCGGGCGCACACACCCGTCGTCAATGTGGTCGGAGATCATGCGACCTACCACAAAAACCTCGATGCACCACTGGAATCCGACATCGAGGCGCTCGCGGCCTGGACACGCGGTTCAGTGCATCGACCGGCGTCTGGGGCAGATCTCGCCACCGCGGTCGACGAAGCGGTCGCCAGCGCCACCGCCGGACGGGTAGCGACGCTGATCCTGCCCGCCAATTTATCCTGGGGCCCAGCCGAACTCAGCGGTGCACCCGCGTCAGCACCGCTACAGCCCGCGGATACCGGTGAACTCGACCTGCCCGCCGCCGAGGATCTGCTGCGCCACCACGGCGACAAAGTGATGCTGCTGCTCGGCGGGTCGGCGACGTCCGCGGCCGGCCTGCAGGCGGCGGCACGGATCACTGCCGCGACCGGAGCGCGCGCCCTTGTCGAGACATTTCCGGCCAAGGTGGCGCGCGGCCGTGGCATACCCGCCATCGACCGCCTCGCCTATCTCGCCGAACAGGCCGAGCAACAGCTCAGCGGCACAACGCATCTCGTCCTCATCGGCGCGAGGTCTCCGGTGTCGTTCTTCGCCTACCCCGGTAAGCCGAGCAATCTCGTGCCGAAAGACACTGAGGTCCACACGCTGGGGATTGCCAAGATATACAGTCTGGCAGCGCAATTCGATGTCCCCGAGCCTCAGACCACCCCCGTCGCACCGGTGTTCCCCAGCGGCCCGCTGAATCCCCAGAACTGGGCTGAGGTCATCGGGGCGCTGCTGCCCGACGACGCCATCATCTCCGACGAGGCCAACACCAGCGGTGTGTTTCTGCCGGCTGCCACCGCCGCGGCACCGCCCCACGATGTGCTGACTCTGACGGGCGGCGCGATCGGCCAAGGACTTCCGGTGGCCATCGGCGCGGCGATCGCGGCGCCGCACCGGCCGGTGGTCGCGCTGCAGGCCGACGGCAGTGCGCTCTACACCATCTCTGCGCTGTGGACGATGGCCCGCGAGCAACTCGACATCACCGTGGTCATTCTCAACAATCACGCCTACGCGATCCTGCAGCTCGAGCTGCACCGCGTCGGCGCGGTTGCCGCCGGCGATCGCGCACGTTCGCTGCTCGATCTGGCCAACCCGAGCATCGATTTCGCCGCCATCGCACAAGGTTTCGGAGTGCCGGCGACCCACGCGACAACTGCCGAGGAGCTGGCGGCACAGTTTCGGGCGGCCCTCGACGAGCCCGGACCGCATTTGATCGACGCCGCCGTTGCGCAATGGTCGATCGGCTAGATCATCCGGTCTTAGGCCGCTTCTCCAGCATGAGCAGGGCGAGTGGGATGGGCATCTGCTTCGGCGCCGCGGCCAATCGGGCAGCGGTTCCGGCCTCGAGACGGTCGGCGAACTGCTGAGCATCGCGGTCCGGGTCGAGTGCGGCCACCATCGCAGGAACTACCGCCGCGCGGGCGAAGGCCGCCCATTGTGCGCCGAAAGCGTCTGCATCCCGGTCTATTTGGTAATGACGCCAGAACCTGTCCTCGGCGTTGAACACGTCCAGATGCTCGATGGACAGCCGCTCGAACCGACCGGACGGCGCGAACGGTGCCGTGAAGTCCGCGACGCGGCGGCCGACGATGGGAATCGACATCCTGGTCAACTCGACCTGGCTGAGCAGACCGTCCGCCGTCAGCTCGGTGAGGGTGTCGAGCATGGCGGTCAGCAGTGGCCGAAGGCCGAATTCGCCATCTTCGTCGAGAGCCGTTGTCAGCACCACCAATCGGCCACCCGGGCACAACTCCCGCCCGCGGAATGCGACGAACTCATGCCAGTCATGGGCCGCCTGTTTGGCGTAGGCGGTGCGGACGCCGTCGTCGCTGCTGTAGTTCACATGGATGTGGTCGGGGATCGGCGCAGGCACGCGGCTCAGCCACTGAATCGCCCATGACGTCCAGCCCAGATTCACGCTGTTGGACGGAAGGATCTGGCTGTAGAACGATCGCCCGACGGCGGTGGCAAACGTCGCCGCGTCCTTGCGCAGGTAGGTATCGGGGTCGTCGGCGAGCGTGCGGAACATCGTGGTGAAGTCGTTGTCCGGCACGTCGGTGTGCGTGACGAGTATCGAGTGCTCGGGTCGGGTGCGCTTGCGCAGCACCGCGATTGCCGCGCCGATCGGCAGCAACGAATTGTGGCCGGTGGACGCGCCGTAGTCGGCGATGACGATCGGTGGGGGCGGCGAGGGGAGCGGAACAACCTCGGCCGCCCGTTCGAAAAGCTTTATGGCCGCGGGTAATCCGGCGGCCTGCAGCCGCGAACTCGCGGTGGAGAAGCCGCCTTCGGAGGGCCGCACCACGATGCTGGATTCGGGCATGGTCAGTTCCGGCGGCGGTGCAACAGCAAGCCGATGAGCAGGCCGACGAAGAAGATGACGGTGAGGATGAACCACATCGGCGAATCCACGGTCACCCATAGCACGTGCACGCCCACCCGATCGCGGTTCTGCGCAACGAAGATGGCGGCGAGCGCAACCAGAATGATCGCCACCCAATAGCGCAGCGCGAACCGGCGCACCCGGCCACCGGCTGTGGGCTGTTCGACATCACCGCGAGCCATGTGGCGACCTCCTGGGTGGGGTTGATCTCCTCACTTGTGACGGTAGTCCCCGCACGGCTGTGCCGCCCGCGAAGGCCGAGGATCATTGCCGAAAGGTCACACCGGTCAATTGCTCGGACACCTCCCACAGCCGGCGATTCTCGGCTTCGTTGGTGGCCTGCGGGGGCACCTTGGCCTCGGCCACGCCGCCGCCGGTGACCTCCATGAAGCCCCGTGGGCCGTAGAACGCACCCGGTTTTGCGTCGGCTGAGGTGGCTGCGTACAGCGCGGGCAGGATGCCCTCGTCGATCTCCTGCCAGAGAAACGGCATGAAGCGCCAGCTGAACTTGTAGAACCGTTCCATCGCCGACGGTTTGGCGCGCCCGTGCGACGGCCCGCTGGCCTGCAGATTCGTCTTGGTCAAGCCTGGGTGGGCGGCGGCCGACATGACGCCCCAGCCGGCTTCGGCACTGCGCCTTGCGAATTCGCGGGCGAACATCAGATTGGCGAGCTTGGACTGACCGTACGCCGTCATCGGCCGGTAGGTCTTCTCGAATTGCAGATCGTCGAAATGGATGCGCCCGGTGCGAGCCGCGAGGCTGCTCAGGCTGACCACGCGCGGGGCCTGGGCCGCCCGCAGCAGCGGCAGCACCCGCCCGGTCAGCGCGAAATGCCCCAAATGGTTGCTGCCGAACTGCAGTTCGAACCCGTCGACGGTGGTGTCCCGCTCGGGCGGGGTCATCACCCCGGCGTTGTTGATCAGGATGTCGATGGGCCGGCCCTCTGCGGTGAGCTCGTCGGCGAGGGCGGTGACGCTGGACAGCGACGACAAGTCGAGCTTTTTGATCGACAACTTGGCATCGGGCACCTCGGAACGGATCTGCGCGATCGCGGCTTCGCCCTTGGCCCGGTTCCGGATCGCCATGACGACGTCTGCTCCCGCCGCCGACAGCCGGGTGGCGAGTCCAAGGCCGAGACCGGAATTGGCTCCGGTGACGACCGCCAGTTTTCCGGACAGGTCGGGCACGGTGATGTTGTGGGTGCGGGCCATGGGGTCTCCTTGATTTGTGGCGGATAACCGAACGATAACGGACCGGCGGTCTGATAACAAGAGCCCAGCGGTCTGATAATCTGTGACTCGTGACGTTCCAGCGTGCGCGCCGCCCCGAGCAGATGGCGGCTCGGCGGCAGGCGATCCTGGCCGTCGCCCGCCGCATGCTCGACGAGAAGGGCGTCGCGGAGATCAGCCTGCGTGAACTCAGCGACCGCGTCGGGCTGGCCAAGTCCAATGTGTTGCGCTACTTCGACAGCCGCGAGGCGATCTTCCTCGAGGTGCTAGACGAGGAGTTCGGCGCGTGGCTGGCCGACCTCGAGCGTCGGCTGGGGCGACCACGAGGACGAAAAGCGAACTATGCCAGTGAAATTCGGGTGGCGACGACCGTCGCGGAATCGCTCGTCGACCACCGCCTGCTCTGCGAGCTTCTGGCCTCGATGGCCGGGGTGCTGGAGCGCAACATCTCGATGGAGTTCGCCCGAGACTTCAAAACCCGATCCATGGGTAACATCGCCGCGTTCGCGCAACTCATCGCGCGTCAGCTGCCCTGGCTACCAAGCGAACTCGTCGGCTTCTTCGCCGAGGGGACCGTGGTGCTGACCGCGGGCCTCTATCCGTTTTCTGTGCCGACGGAACCCGTCCGCGCCGCGATGGCGGAGATGGGGTTCGCCGATCCGCAACAGCGGTTCCCCGACGGCCTGCGCGCCGGCTTGACGACCTGGCTGATCGGTATTGCCGCGCAATCCGGTGGGGATTAGTGCCCGCGGGCGACCCATTCGTCGTAGTGCACGATTTCGTCGCCGATGGTGGTCGAATCGCCGTGGCCGGTGTAGACGACGGTGCCGCCCGGCAGCGTGCCCAATCGCCCGGAGATCGACTCGAGGATGGTCGGGAAATCCGAGAACGACCGGCCCGTCGCGCCGGGACCGCCCTGGAACAGGGTATCGCCGGAGAACACCGCGTTCAGGTCGGGCGCGTACCAGCACACCGATCCGGGCGAATGCCCGGGCGTGTGCAGTGCGCGCAGCTCGATACCGCCGACGGTCAGCGTCTGGCCATCATCGACACCGCGAAAGTCCTTGTCGGGATGGGTCATCCGCCACAGCACGTCATCGCCGGGGTGCAGCAGCACCGGCGCGTCCAATGCCTGGCCGAGTTCGGGCGCAACCGTCACATGGTCGTTGTGGCCGTGGGTGCACACCACCGCCACCACATTGCGCCCGCCGACGGCGTCGATGATCGGCTGTGCATCGTGGGCGGCGTCGAACACCACCACCTCGGACTCGTCGCCGACGAGCCAGATGTTGTTGTCGACTTCCCAACTGCCGCCGTCGAGTTCGAACACACCGTGGGTAACGACCCGCTGAACGTTGCTCATCACAACACCACCACCGAGCGCAGCACCTCACCGGCGTGCATCTTGTGAAATGCGTCTTCAACACCGTCGATGCCGATGCGCTCGGTGACGAACTGCTCCAGCGGCAACCGGCCCTGCAGGTACAGGGCGATCAGGGTGGGGAAGTCGCGCTCGGGCAGGCAGTCGCCGTACCACGACGACTTCAGCGAACCGCCGCGGCTGAAGAAGTCGATCAATGGCATCTCCAGCCGCATGTCCGGCGTCGGAACACCCACCAGCACCACGGTTCCCGCCAAGTCACGGGCGTAGAACGCCTGCTTCCACGTCTCGGGTCGGCCGACCGCGTCGATCACCACGTCGGCGCCCCAGCCGTCGGTGAGGTCACAGATGGTGGCCACCGGATCCAGCTCGCGCGCGTTGACGGTATGCGTCGCGCCGAACTCCCGCGCCCAGTCCAGCTTCTTGTTGTCGGTGTCGACGGCGATGATGCGCTTGGCGCCCACCAGCGCAGCGCCGGCGATCGCCGCGTCACCCACACCGCCGCAACCGATCACCGCGACGGTGTCGTCGCGGCTGACCGCGCCCGTGTTCACCGCCGCACCCAGCCCGGCCATCACGCCGCAGCCCAGCAGCCCGGCCACCGCGGGATCGGCGGCCGGATCCACCTTCGTGCACTGCCCCTCATGCACCAGCGTCTTGTCGGCGAACGCGCCGATGCCCAGTGCCGGCGTCAGCTCGGTGCCGTCGGTCAGCGTCATCGGCTGCGACGCGTTGAACGTATCGAAGCAGTACCACGGCCGTCCGCGCTTGCAGGCCCGGCACTGGCCACACACCGCCCGCCAGTTCAGGATGACGAAATCTCCGGGTTCGACGTTGGTCACCCCGGGCCCGACGGATTCGACGGTGCCCGCAGCCTCATGCCCGAGCAGGAACGGGAACTCGTCGTTGATGCCGCCATCGCGGTAGGTCAGGTCGGTATGGCACACCCCGCACGCAATCACGTCGACCACCACCTCGCCCGGACCGGGATCGGGGATGACCACCTCCACCACCTCGACCGGCTCACCCTTCTTCCGCGAAATCACACCTCGCACCGTCTGACTCATGAGCTACAACCTAGCGCCAGTCATGGTGGGGTCTCCGAAGAGTCGGTTTGAACGGGTCCGTAGCCAAGCGGCGACGTCGTGAGCATGAGTTGTCCACGTCTGCGCAGCTCATTGCTCAGCACCAACTGGTGGTCGCCGACGAGCGGGAAGTTGAGCCGCAGACGGATCGTCGCTTCGGCTTGTTGACTCGGCGACTGTGTCGACAATCCGCAAACGGTCGCGCCGAGCTCCAAGATCAAGCTGTTGAGATCTGCGGTCCGGTGGCTGGCAAATCGATGTCCGGGACGGTCCTTCCGATCAGACTTTCGCGTCCATGGCCGAGCTTTCGGCAATTCCCGTGACGTCTTCGGGGCGGTAACTCGACATGTGAATCCTTCGCGGCTGACTGCACTCCTTCTCGGAACGCCCAGCAACTGCGGCTATGGTACGGACTCATCGGCAGATACGGTTGAAGCCGATTGAGATGGATACGCGCGTAGAGACTCGAACGGAGTTGCTGCTGGCGGCGCGCACCGCGTACGCACGGCGGGACTGGCATGCCTGCTACGAGGCGTTCGTGCAGGCTCGTGAAACCGTCGCGCTGAGCACCGACGACTTAGATGCGATGGCGGCGGCCGCATGGCGATTGGGCCACGGCAAGGAATCGCTTCGGGTCGCCGAACGGGTTTTTGCGCGGCTGGTCAGCACCGACCCGGAGGCAGCGGCGATGAAGGCCGTCGACCTCGGCTTGGCGTGGGTCACCCGCGGCGACCTCACCATCGCGCAGGGCTGGATGAACCGCGCACGGCGCATGCTCGACGGTTCACCCGAAGGGCCGACACACGGGTACCTGGCCTACTTGGACGCGGTGATCGCTGCGATTCAACGCAACTCAGATGCGCTTGCGCAGCATGCGCAGACCCTGCGGAAAATATCCGGACGCATCGACGTGCCGGCGATCACTGCGCTGTGTCACATCGCAGAGGCGCTGCAGGCGATCAACGAAGCGCGGACGGCGGAGGCGTACGGCCTCATCGATGAGGCAATGCTGCCGCTGTTGGCCGATGAGGTGCCCATCGACTGGGCCGGCGACATCTACTGCGTCGTGCTGAATCAATGCTTCCGGCTGGCCGACATGCCGCGGCTGCGTGCGTGGACGCAATCAATGGAGCGCTGGTGCAACCACTTTGCCGTTTCGACGAACTACGGCGGGGTGTGCGATGTACACCGGCTACAGCTACGGGCGGCCACCGACGACTACCGGCTGTTGGACGATCGGTTGGCCGCGGCCAGCCGATCGCTGGAAGAGGTCAACAGCCGGGCCGCCGGTGAGGGTTACTACCAACTCGGCGAAGTGCGCAGGCGGCGTGGGGATGTCGACGGCGCTTTCGCGGCATTCAGCGTCGCGAGGGCGTGTGGTGTCGAGCCGCAACCCGGTGAAGCGCTGCTGCGGTGCAGTCAGGGGGACCAGGAAACCGCCTGGACGGACCTGCGGGTCGCGCTGGCGGGTGAGGACCGACTGGGCCGGATGTGGTTATTGCGTGCGGCAGTCGAGGTGGCGCTGGCCCGTGGCGATCTCGACGAGGCCGAACGGCATTGCGGCGAACTGGAAGCCGGCTCCGAAGCGTTCGGCACCCCGGGGTTCCGGGCCTGGGCTGCACATGCGCGCGGCGCGATCCTGGTGCGCCGAGGCCGGTACACCGAGGCGCTGGCGGCGTTGAACTCGGCGCTGCGCGAGTACCGCACGCAACAGTCGCGCTACGAAACCGCCGAGGTCTACGAATGGATAGCGATCTCGCATAAGGCGCTCGGCGACGACGGCGCGTCCCGCGCCGACGCCGCCACTGCGGCGAACATCTACGCCCAGCTCGGCGTCGAGCCCGCGCCTGTGTGCGGCGCTGGTACACCTGGCGGCCTGACGAAGCGGGAAATCGAGATACTCCGACGCATCGCGGACGGGGCCACCAATCGGCAGGTCGCCGAGCAGATCTGCATCAGTGAGAAGACCGTCGGACGGCACCTGGCCAACATCTACGCCAAGCTTGGGGTGTCGTCACGCACCGCGGCGGCGGCCTGGGCGCATCAGCGCAACGTGCTGTAGGTGCAGCATTTGCACCAAGCCCGTCCCGGCGAATTTGCATAGTTTGCCCGATGTGGTGCGGAAGGGCGCGTCCTAGCGTTGAACCATGACGACGCTAGACAACAATCCAGCCCAGGCCGAAGGCGCCGAAGAGTTCGCCGAACGGATGATGGGCACGATCGACAGCGCTTGCCTTGCGGTTCTGATCAGCATCGGACACCAGACCGGGTTACTCGATGCGATGGCCGCGCTACCGGCGGCCACCAGCGACCAGATCGCCGACGCGGCCGGACTGAACGAACGATATGTGCGGGAGTGGCTGGGCGGATTGGTATCCGGCCGGATCGTGGACTACGACCCCGCGTCGTCGACGTACCTGCTGCCGCCCCACCGAGCGGCCGCGCTGACCCGGTCGGCGGGGCCGGACAATCTCGCCCGGGTGGCCCAGTTCATTTCGCTCTTCGGCGAAGTCGAGCAGAAGGTGATCCGCTGCTTCCACGAGGGCGGTGGGCTTTCCTATGACGAATACCCGCGGTTCCACGCGTTGATGGCCGAAGAAAGCGGCGAGGTATTCGACGTCGCGCTGATCGACGTGATCTTGCCGCTCGTCGACGGCCTGCCAGAGCGGCTGCGAGCTGGAGCCGATGTCGCCGACTTCGGTTGTGGCAGTTGGTCATGCGATCAACCTGATGGCGCAGACGTTCCCGAACAGCCGGTTTACCGGGATTGATTTCTCCGATGAGGGCCTGGCTACGGGCCGCGCCGAGGCCGAACGGATGGGCCTGACGAACGCAACCTTCGAGGCGCACGATCTGGCCGAACTCGACGTGACCGAGGCGTACGACGTCGTGACCGCGTTCGACGCTATTCACGATCAGGCCCAGCCGGCCAAGGTGCTGAGAAATGTGCATAGGGCGCTGAAGCCCGGCGGCATCTTCCTGATGGTCGACATCAAGGCGTCAAGCCAGCTCGAAGACAACGTCGGCGTGCCGCTGCGGCCGTTCTTCTACACGGTGTCGACGATCCACTGCATGTCCGTGTCGCTGGCCTATGACGGCGCGGGGCTCGGCACGGTATGGGGCAAGCAGTTGGCCACCAAGATGCTGCGCGAAGCTGGCTTCGGCGACATCACGGTGACCGAGATCGAATCCGACGCGATGAATTACTACTACGTCGCCCGCAAGTAGCCTCGCTCATCAGCAGAACTACCGACGCGCTCCGTAGGTGATATCCATAAGTTGCCCGATGCGCGACGCCAGCCGCAGTTCATACGGTCGGACCATGAGCGTGCAACCCAACCGGTCTCTGCTGCCACCGCGTACGCATTCGAGCACGGCCTCGTGTCATAAGCTCGCGTCGATGTCTGCCCTCGATGTCGTGGCCGACTGGCCCGTCCGTAACGCCGCCGCGGCCGTCGTCGGGCCGTCCGGAGCCATCGCTTCCCGTGGCGACACGCGGCGCCCCTTCGCGCTGGCGTCGGTGACCAAACTCCTGACCGCCCGGGCCGCTCAGGTCGCAGTCGAGGAGGGCGTCGTCGAGCTGGAGACGCCGGCCGGTCCACCGGACTCGACGGTGCGTCACCTGCTCGCGCACACCGCGGGCTTCTCGATGCAATCCGCCGAGCTGCTCGCCAATCCGGGGCAGCGTCGCATCTATTCGAACTACGGCTTCCAGGTCCTGGCCGAGACCATGCAGCAGGCCTCGGAGATCGCCTTCGACACGTACCTGGTCGAGGCGGTGTTCGCGCCGCTCGCCATGGCCGACACCACGCTGGAGGGCGGGGCAGTTGCGGCGGGGTTCGGCGCCACGTCGACGGTGGACGACCTGGCCGCATTCGCGCGGGACCTGCTGCGGCCGCAGATCGTGTCGGAGCAGATGCACGACGAGGCCACGAGTGTGCAATTTCCGGGCCTGGACGGTGTGCTCCCCGGCTTCGGCATCCAACGCCCCAACGATTGGGGGCTGGGCTTTGAGATCCGGGGCGCGAAGTCGCCGCACTGGACCGGCTCGGCCAATTCGGCGCGCACCTACGGGCATTTCGGCCAGTCAGGGACGTTTTTGTGGGTCGATCCGGACGCCGGCCTGGCCCTGGTGGCACTCACCGATCGCGGTTTCGGCGACTGGGCCCACCCGCTCTGGCCCGCCCTGTCTGACAGTGTCCTGAGAGAATTTGCCGCAGACTAGCGCAACAGGGGCCTCACAAGGCACAATAGACACGCACGACACAGCTGTAATTCGGATCCGCCAGGTCGTTGGGGAAGACGTCCCTCGTGGAGCCGAAGGAGCAGCAAATGCGTGCGTCGAACCAGTTCGCCGACGCGGCGACAGGTGTGGTGTACATCCATGCCTCGCCCGCCGCGGTGTGCCCGCATGTCGAGTGGGCGTTGTCGTCGACCCTGCAGGCACGGGCGAACCTCAAGTGGACGCCACAGCCGGCGATGCCCGGACAGCTGCGCGCGGTCACCAACTGGGTGGGCCCCGTGGGCACCGGCGGCCAGCTGGCCAACGCGCTGCGCTCCTGGTCGGTGCTGCGGTTCGAGGTGACCGAGGACCCGAGTGCCGGCGTCGACGGCCATCGCTGGTGCCACACCCCGCAATTGGGACTGTGGAGCGGAGCGATGAGCGCCAACGGCGATGTGATGGTCGGCGAGATGCGGCTGCGTTCCTTGATGGCCTCGGGCGCCGACACCCTTGCCGCCGAACTTGATTCGGTGCTCGGCACGGCGTGGGACGAAGCCCTGGAACCCTACCGCGACGGCGGAGCAGGCGCCGAGGTCAGCTGGCTCAGCCGCGGAGTGGGCTAGGCCGCAGGATCTTCAGCGCACCGGGTACCGCCGATACTTCGACGGGTAGCGGGCAGACGTATTCGCCGTCGGCGTAGGCGTTGATGCCGGGGCACTCCACGGTGATTGTGCGGGCGCGCTCGGTGCGTACCTCGTCGAGCTCGACGTGCGTGCCCTTGAATACCGTGGGGAACAACCGAATCAGCTTGGTGCGCGACGCCGAAGCGACCATCGTGACGTCCAGCTGTCCGTCACGCGGGTCCGCGTCGGGGCAGATCCGCATCCCGCCGCCGTAACTCTTGGTGTTGCCGAACGCGGCGAGCGTCAGCTCGGTTTCCAGCTCCCGGCCGTCGAACGTGAGCCGAAACGGCAGGAGCCGCAACTTGGACAGCTCGGCGAGCATCGCCAGGTTGTAGCGCATCCGGCCGTGCGGCCACCGCATGCGATTGGTCCGGTCGGTGACCAGCGAGTCGAACCCCGCGGCCATCACCGTGCCGAACCACTTGTCGGTGCCGTCGGCGCCCTTGATGCGGCCGAGGTCGACGGTCTCGACGGCTCCGTCGACGACGACGTCTGCGGCGGCCTCGGGATCTTTTGTGGGAATACGGAATTCGCGAGCATGGTCATTGCCGGTGCCCGCGGGGATGATGCCCATCGGTACATCGGATAACGCCAGCACCTGCAGCGCCAGTGAGATGATGCCGTCGCCGCCGACCACCACCAGCGCGTCCATCCCGCGCTCGAGCGCGCCTTCGACCAGCCGTCGCGCGTGTTCGGCATCGGTGCCCGCGATCGCCACGACGTCGACGTCCCGCCGGTGCAGCTGTGCCACCGCGCGTTCGGCGGCGTGCGGTGCACTGCCGTGGCCCGACGCCGGGTTCGTCAACACCGTGACACGGCCGATGCTCATGGAATGAGCTTGCCCGGGTTGAGGATTCCGGCTGGATCGAGCGTGGCCTTGACCGCGCGCAGCACCTCGACGCCCAAATCGCCGACCTCGTCGCGCATCCACGGCCGGTGATCGGCGCCGACGGCGTGGTGATGGGTGATGGTGCCGCCGGTGCGCATCATCGCGTCGGACGCGGCAGCTTTGGCCTTGCGCCACTGGTCGATCGGATTGCCGCGCTGCCCGGCGACGACGGTGAAGTACAGCGACGCACCGGTGGGATACACATGCGAAATGTGGCACAGCACCAGGGCCGGCGTGCCGGATTCGGCCAGCGCAGTGGTCAGCGCCTCGGTGACCGCGGCCTTCAACGCCCCGATGTTGGACCAGTTGGTGGCGGTCTCCAGCGTCTCGCACAGCGCACCGGCGGACAGCAGGGAGTCGCGTAGGTACGGCGCGCCGAAGCGGCCGTGTTCCCATGCGCGCGCGGGCTCCTCGCCCAGCGACGTTCCGCCATGGGCCGCCAGCACCGCCCGCGTTTCGGCGTGCCGGCTCTCTGCATGGGCCGCCGTGCCCTCGAACATCGTGATGGCCAGGCAGCCGCCGGTGATGCTCTGCTCGCCAATGCTTTCCGTGGTGGCGAGGTTGACCCCGGTTTCGGCCTCGTCGGACAGGCGGATGACCGTGGGCCCTGTGCCGGTCTGGACGACGGCGCGTAGCGCGTCGGCGCCGGTCGCGAAGTCGGGGAACGACCACGCCTCGTAGCGGACCGCCTCCGGGATGCGGTGAACCCGAACGCGCACCCGGGTGATGATTCCGAACACGCCCTCGGACCCGATCAACAGCTGTCGCAGGTCCGGACCCGCGGCGGAGGCCGGTGCTCGGCCCAAGTCGAGCACGCCGGCCGGCGTTACCGCGCGCAGGCCGCGGACCATGTCGTCGAATCGGCCGTACCCGGCCGAATCCTGGCCCGATGACCGCGTCGCCGCGAAGCCGCCGATGGTGGCGAATTGGAAGCTCTGCGGGAAGTGCCCGAGCGTAAACCCATGTGCGCCAAGGAGTCGTTCGGCTTCGGGGCCTGTGACGCCCGCGCCGAGTTCGGCTTCGCCGGACACCTCGTCCAGCGCGTGAAGTTCGTTGAGCCGCCGCAGATCCAGCGACACCACGGCCTTGAAGTCGCCGCGGATCGGGTCCAGCCCGCCGACGACGCTGGTGCCGCCGCCGAAGGGCACGACGGCGATGCTGTTGCGCGCGCAATAGTCCAGGATCGCCGCGATCTCGTTCTCATCGCCGGGCAGCAGCACCGCATCGGGCGCGTCCTGCACACCGGAATCCTTGCGGCGCAACAAATCCAGGGTGGATTTGCCGCCGGCGCGCAAGAGCCGGCCGTGGTCGTCGACCCGGCAGTAGGTGGCTCCGACGATCCCCGACAACGCGTCTCGGTTGCCGCCGGACAGCGCGGAAGGCCGCAACCGGACCTGCTCTTCGGCGGGCTCGGGGCGTGCGGTGTTGTCGACGCCCAGCGCCTGCTTCAGCAGGGTGCGAATTCCGTCGGACAGCGGCTTGGCGGCGGCCGGATCACCCCACGCATTCCATTTCATCGGGGGCTCGAGATGGTCATCCGGTCGCGTCATGCGTTACAGTATTACATATCATGTCAATCAGTAACGACACAGCGGTCGCCTCCATGGCTGATCGAATCCTCGACGCCGCCGCGAACTGCGTCCTCGCCTACGGCGTCGATCGCGTCACGCTCGCCGAGATCGCCCGCCGCGCCCGGGTCAGCCGGCCGACCATCTATCGGCGGTGGCCGGACATCCGCTCGCTGCTGGCGGCGCTGCTGACCAAGCGGATCGTCGGCGTGCTCGACGACGTGCCGAGCCGCGGGGTCGGCCGTGAGGCGTTGGTCGGGCGCATGGTCGCGGTGGCCGAGCGCCTGCGCCACGACGAGGTCATCATGGCGGTGCTGCATTCGGCGCCCGAACTGGCGATGGTCTACATCGCCGAGCGGCTGGGCACCAGCCAGCAGATCCTCATCGACGCGGTGGCCGGCGAATTGAAGCTGGCGCAGGAAGAGGGCAGCGTGCGCCAGGGCGATCCGCGCCAGCTCGCTGCCATGTGCCTGCTGATTACCCAGTCGACGATTCAGTCCGCGCAAATGGTGGAACCGATCCTGGACGCCGATGCGCTGGCCGTCGAACTGGCCCACTCATTGAACGGATACCTGCGCCCGTGACCGGACCGACTGCTCTCAACGCCACCCGCCGCGCCGCCGATCTCGCGGCGCTGGCCGATGGTGAACACCTCGACGTGCTCGTGATCGGCGGCGGCATCACCGGCACCGGCATCGCGCTGGACGCTGCGACCCGCGGACTATCGGTGGCGTTGGTGGAGAAGCACGATCTCGCGTTCGGCACCAGCCGGTGGAGTTCCAAGCTGGTGCACGGTGGGCTGCGCTATCTGGCCAGCGGAAATGTCGGCATTGCCCGTCGCAGTGCGGTCGAGCGCGGAATCCTGATGACCCGCAACGCTCCTCACCTGGTCAAGGCGATGCCTCAACTGGTGCCGTTGCTGCCCGCGATGGGCAGTGCCGAACGGGCATTGGTGCGCACCGGGTTTCTGGCCGGCGACGCCCTGCGACGGCTGGCGGGCACGCGGGCGTCCACGCTCCCGCGATCCAGTCGCGTGGGACCGCATCGCGCGGCCGAGTTGGTTCCGGTGGTGCGACGCGACGGGCTCACGGGCGGGCTGCTCGCCTACGACGGCCAATTGATCGACGACGCACGGCTTGTCACCGCGGTGGCGCGCACGGCCGCCCAGCACGGCGCCCGCATTCTGACCCGCGTGGCGGCAACCAGCGCCCGGGGCGATTCGGTGACGCTGACCGATCAACGCTCGGGGGAGTCGTTCGACGTGACCGCGCGCGCCGTCATCAATGCGACCGGGGTGTGGGCAGGCGAGGTGGACTCCTCGATCAAATTGCGCCCCAGCCGCGGTACCCATTTGGTGTTTCACGCCGAGACATTCGGCAACCCTATTGCTGCGCTGACGATTCCGATTCCTGGCGAGCTGAACCGGTTCATCTTCGCGATGCCCGAGCAGTTGGGTCGTGTGTACCTGGGCTTGACCGACGAAGACGCGCCGGGGCCGATTCCCGATGTGCCGCAGCCGACTTCCGAGGAAGTCTCCTTCCTGCTCGATACGGTCAACACCGCGCTGGACGTGGCGCTCACGCCTGATGACGTGATCGGGGCGTACGCCGGCCTACGGCCGTTGATCGACACCGGATCCGGCCGCACGGCCGACATCTCGCGGGAGCACGCGGTGGTCGAATCGCCGTCGGGGGTGATCAGCGTGATCGGCGGTAAGCTCACCGAATACCGGTACATGGCCGAAGACGTATTGGATCGCGCGGTGGCACTGCGGGGATTGACGGCCAGCGACTGCCGCACGCGCAACCTGCCACTGGTCGGTGCACCCGCGAATCCCGTTGCGACACTGCGATCCCCGGCCGAGCTGCCCTCTTCCTTGGTGGCACGCTACGGCGCAGAGGCGCCCAACGTGATCGCCCGCGCGGCATGTGAGCGGCCGACGGAGCCGGTCGCCGACGGCATCGACGTGACCCGGGCGGAGTTCGAATACGCGGTCACCCATGAAGGCGCAATGACCGTCGACGACATTCTCGACCGCCGCACCCGCATCGGCCTGGTGCAGGCAGACCGTGCCCGCGTCGTCGACGTCGCGGCGGAGTTCTTGGCCAGAGTCGGCTAACTGGCCGCAATGATCACGTCGCGTACCGCCGAGGCGGTGTGGCGCTGCCAGAGCGCTTGGACGCCGACCAGCAGCGACGGCTCCAAGTCGATGACCGTGACACGGCCGTCGAGCACCGGGCCGGCCGGCGTGGTGACGAACGCGACGGCTCCTGTGGTCAGGGGAGCGGCGACCGTCGCCGCGCCCTGCACGCGGCTGACGACATAGTCGGGTTCGAATCCCGCTCGGCGACAGGCGCTCATCAGGAAGTCGCTGTAGTACGACGTGCCGGGTGGTGCCCACAGCGCGATGTGTTCGCCGGCGAGGTCATGAATGTCGACACTGCGTTGCGGCGCCAGCCGATGGCCCGCCGGCACGGCCAATCTCACCCGGTCATACCTCACCACTGCGCCGGCCAGGTCGCCGGGCGGGACCACGCCGCGTCGCAATCCCAGCTGCACGGTGCCGTCCAGGACCGCAGCGGTCAGCTGGTCGGGGAACATCTGGCGGAACGTGAACGACGTGGACGCGAACGCGTCGATCGCCGGCTCCATCAGGACGTAGACCTCGGCGGTGTCGAGCGCCGGTGTGTGGCCCACCACGTAGACCTCCTCGGCTTCGGCGGCTATGCGCTCGACATGCACGGCGACGGTGTGTGCCGCCGCCAGCAGCGTTCGGCCCTCGCTGAGCAGCAGCTGACCGGCGCGGGTGAGCGAAGCCCGGCGCCCCTCCCGAGCGAAAAGTGTTGCAGCAAGCTCCTTCTCGAGCTGCTGCACCGAACTACTCAACGCCTGCTGACTCAGGTGTAGGTCTTCGGCGGCTCTGGTGAAGCTGCCCGCCTCGGCGACCGCGATGAAGTGACGCAGCCGTCGCAGATCCGGAAACCGCTGAGTCATTCACAAACAATAGTTGTCGAAACCTCGAAAATCCGCGTTTCTAATTTGTGCTTAATCGGCCTACCGTCGAGGCATGAGCACTCTCGAAGGCAAATCCGCAGTTGTCGCTGCCGGAGCCAAGAACCTCGGCGGCCTGATCAGCACGACGCTCGGTGAGCGTGGCGTCAACGTCGCCGTGCACTACAACAGCGCCGCCACCGAGGCCGATGCCGACAAGACCGTCGCGCAGATCCAGGAGGCCGGCGCCAAGGCGATCAAGGTCCAGGGCGATCTGACCGTGCCGGCCAGTATCGAGGCACTGTTCGACGCCGCGGTCAACGCGTTCGGTGGCGTGGACATCGCAATCAACACCGTCGGCAAGGTATTGCGTAAGCCGATCGTGGAAACTACTGAAGCCGAATACGATTCGATGTTCGACATCAACTCCAAGGCTGCCTACTTCTTCCTGAGGGAGGCCGGCAAGCGGCTGAACGACGGCGGTTCGGTCACCACCATCGTCACCTCGCTGCTGGCGGCGTTCACCGACGGCTACTCGACCTATGCCGGTGCCAAGAGTCCGGTGGAGCACTTCACCCGCGCGGCCGCCAAGGAGTTCGCCGAACGTGGCATCAACGTCAACAATGTCGGGCCCGGCCCGATGGACACGCCGTTCTTCTACGGGCAGGAGACACCCGAGCGGGTGGCGTTCCACAAGTCGCAGGCGATGGGCAATCGGCTGACCGACATCACCGACATCGCGCCGCTGGTCGTGTTTCTCGCCGGCGATGGACACTGGATCACCGGCCAGACCATCTTCGCCAACGGCGGCTACACCACGCGCTAAGTCCGGCGCTCAGTGTGCGTCAGCTGCGTTCAATGTGCGTCCACCGCGGGATCTTTCGGGGTTTTCAACAGTGAGCGCACACCCGACGCAGTGAGCGCACACTCGACAAACGCATACCAAAATGCCCCGCCGCGAGACGGGGCATTTTGCATGAAGACTTACAGCGGGATGTTCTTGTGCCGGCCGCGGCGCGCGGGCGCCTCGGCCAACGCCTGCGTCAGCTTCGAGCGGGTGTGCGCCGGATCGATCTTCTCGTCCACCACGCCGATCTCGATCGCGGAATCCACCCCACCGGCGATCCGTTCGTGCTCCTCGGCCAGCGCGTCGTGCAGCGCCTCGCGCTCGTGCTCCGGCGCGGCGGCCAGCTTCTTCTTGTGCAGAATGCCGACCGCGGCCTTCGCGCCCATCACCGCAACCTCGGCATCGGGCCACGCGAACACCTTCGTCGCATTCAAAGAGCGCGAATTCATCGCGATGTAGGCGCCGCCGTAGATCTTGCGGGTCACCAGCGTGACCCGCGGCACGGTGGACTCACCGAACGCGTGCAGCAGCTTGGCGCCGCGACGCACCACGCCGCCCCACTCCTGATCGACACCCGGCAGATACCCCGGCACGTCCACGATGACGACCATCGGAATGCCGAACGCGTCGCATAGCCGCACGAAACGCGCTGCCTTCTCGGCGCTTTCGGAATTCAGGCAGCCGCCCAGCCGCAGCGGGTTGTTGGCCAGCACGCCGACGGTGCGGCCGGACAACCGGCCCAGGCCCACCACGATCGACGGCGCCCACTTGGCCTGGAACTCCTCAAAGGGCACGCCGTCGTCGAGCAATGCCTCCACGAGAGGGTGCACGTCGTAGGCGCGGCGCGACGACTCCGGCAGCAGCGCATGCAGGTCGGTGTCGCCGGCCTCGGCCTTCGCCTTGTCGAAATGCCCCTGCTGGCAGAACAATCCGACCAGCCGGCGGCCGCGCTCGTAGGCGTCCAGCTCATCGTCGGCGACGATGTGGCACACACCGGACTTCTTGTGGTGGGTGTCCGGCCCGCCCAGCGACGCCATGTCGACGTCCTCACCGGTGACACTGCGCACCACGTCGGGGCCGGTGACGAAAACCCGGCTTTCCGGCGCCATCACGATGACGTCGGTCAGCGCCGGGCCGTAGGCCGCACCGCCGGCCGCGAAGCCGACGACCACTGAAATCTGGGGGATGTAGCCCGATGCCCGGATCATGGCCTCGAACACCAAACCGACCGCGTGAAGCGCCCGCACGCCTTCGGCGAGCCGCGCGCCACCCGAGTGCCAGATGCCGACGATGGGGCTCTGTTCCTCGATGGCCTGGTCGTAGGCGTTGACGATGTGGGCGCAGCCCTCCACGCCCATGGCGCCACCCATCACGGTGCCGTCGGTGCAGAACGCAATGGTGCGCACACCGTTGACGGTCCCGGCCGCAGCCAGTACGCCCGAGCGGTCGCGCTCGTGCAGCAACTCAACGCTGCCGTCGTCAAAGAACGTGGAAAGGCGCAGCAGCGGATCACGTGGATCAAGTGACTCGGCAGCGGCCTCGGGGGCCATGATCGTCATACAACCTCCTGTAGTGGAAAGCGCTGTGTCAGTACTTTCCGAAGGCGAGCGCGACGTTGTGCCCACCGAATCCGAACGAATTGTTTACTGCGTATTGGTAATTGCCGGGTCGAGCCGAGCCGTGCACCACGTCCAGGTCGATCTCCGGATCGAGGTTCTTCAGATTCAGCGTCGGCGGAATGATGCCTTCCCGCAGCGCCAACACCGTCAGGATGGACTCCACCGCACCCACCGCGCCGACCGAATGGCCCAGCGCCGACTTCGGTGCGTACACCGCCGCGTCGTGGCTGCCCAGCGCGTTGCGGATGGCCTTGGCCTCCGCCACGTCGCCGACGGTGGTGCCGGTGGCGTGGGCGTTGACGTGGTCGATGTCGGTGGGCTGCAGACCTGCCAATTGGATCGCCCGCGTCATCGCGTGGCCCGCCTGCTCACCGTTGGGGTCCGGCGCCACGATGTGGTAGCCGTCCGAGGTGATGCCCGCGCCCATCAGCCGGGCCAGCGGCTTGGCGCCACGGGCCTTGGCGTGCTCCTCGGTCTCGATGACCATCAGCGCGCCGGCTTCGCCGAACACGAACCCGTTGCGGTCCCTGTCGAATGGGCGACAGGCGCCGGCCGGGTCATCGTTGGTGGTGGACAACACGATTCGCATCTGGGCGAAGCCCGCGATGGGCACCGCCTCGATCTTCGTCTCGACGCCACCGCAGATCGCGACGTCGGCCTCGCCGAGCACGATGTTGCGCCACGCGTGGGCGATTCCCTCGGAGCCGGAGGCGCAGGCCGAGACCGCCGTCATGACGCCGGCCCTGGCCTTGCGCTCCAGCCCCACCGCGGCGGCCGCGGCGTTCGGCATGTACATCTGCACGGCCAGCGGCGACACCGCCCGCAGACCCTTCGAGCGCATGCCGTCGTAGGCGAAGACCATCTCCTCTGTCGACCCCATGCCGGTGCCGATGGACACCATCAGCCGTTTGGGATCGACCTCCGGCGAACCGGCGTTCTCCCACACCCGCCGGCTCAACACCGTTGACATCTTCTGCAGGTACGACAGCCGGCGCAGCTCGACGCGCGTCAGCTCATGGTCGAAGTCCTCCAAAAGATGCCCGCCGATGCGAACCGGTAGGTCGTACTGCTCGACGAACGGGTCCTCAAGCTTTCGGATCCCGCTTTGCCCGTCGAGCAGCTTCTTCCAGGTGTTCTCCGCATCCGTCGCCAGCGCAGTCGTCATGGCTATGCCGGTGACGACCACATCGGGGAAACCGTTCCCCGTGGAAAGACGCGAAAGTTGGCTCGACCCTGCCATTGCCGCTTGGTGGTTCCTCTCGCTCTCAGTACCGCCCGAATGCCAGGGCAACATTGTGACCACCGAATCCGAACGAGTTGTTGATGGCGTAGGAGTATTCGCCATAACGAGGCTCGCCCGCGACGATATCGAGATCGATCTCGGGATCGGGGGTCTCATAGTTCAGCGTTGGCGGGATGACGCCGTCACGAAGCGTCAGCACCGTAAGCACCGATTCCAGCGCACCGACCGCACCGATGGAGTGGCCGAGCGCCGACTTCGGCGCATATACCGCTGCGTGTTCACACCCGGCAACGCGAATCGCATTGGCTTCGGCGGTATCACCGATCGGGGTGGCCGTCGCGTGTGCGTTGATGTGGTCGACGTCCTTGGGGGACAGACCCGCCAGCTCGAGCGCGCGCGTCATCGCGCGGCCCGCACGCACACCGTCCGGCGCAGGAGCCACCATGTGGTAGGCGTCCGACGTGATGCCGGCACCCATCAGGCGGGCCAACGGCTTGGCGCCGCGGGCCTTGGCGTGCTCCTCGGTCTCGATGACCATGAGCGCGCCGGCTTCGCCGAACACGAACCCGTCGCGGTTCTTGTCGAACGGGCGGGACGCCCCTTCGGGATCGTCGTTGCGGGTCGACATGGCACGCATCATTGAGAACGCCGCGATCGGCAGCGCCTCGATGCCGCCTTCGACACCACCGCACACGGCGATGTCGGCGTCGCCCATGACGATCTGACGCCACGCGCCCGCGATCGCCTCGGAGCCGGATGAACACGCCGACACCGGAGTCATCACCCCGGCGCGTGCGCCCAGCTGAAGGCCGATCACCGCGGCCGCCCCGTTGGGCATGATCATCTGCACCGCGAGTGGCGAGACCTTGCGCGGCCCGCCCTCGTTCATCAGGTCGTAGGTCTCGACGATCTTCTCGCCGCCGCCCAGACCGGTGCCGACGACAACCGCAAAGCGGTCCGGGTCGACCTCGGGGCTACCCGCGGCCTCCCAGATCTGGCCGCCGAGGAGCTTGGCCATCCGTTGCACGTAGGACATGCGCCGCAGGTCCAACCGCCCCATGTGGTTGTCGACGGGCTCCTTGAGGTGCCCACCGATCTTGACCGGCAGATCCCACTTGGTGACGAACTCGTCCTCGAGTACGTGGATGCCGCTTTCCCCGGCCAACAAGCCCTTCCACGTGCTCTCGATGTCCGGCGCGATCGATGTCGTCGCCGTGACGGCGGTCACCACAACATTGGGGAAACCGCCGTTAGCAGTGGAAGGCTTGGTCACGAACGCTCCGCTTCGATCTTCTCGCGCAGGGCAGCGGCAGCCTCGGGGTTCTCTTCCTCGAGCTTCTGGATGTAGGCGACGACGTCACCGACGGTGCGCAGACCGGCGAGGTCCTCGTCGGGGATCTTCACGCCGTACTTGTCCTCGGTCTGCACGGCGATCTCGACCATCGACAGCGAGTCGATGTCCAGGTCGTCGATGAACGACTTCTCCGGGGTGACCTCGGACGGCTCGATACCGGTGACCTCTTCGATGATCTCGGCGAGGCCGGCGATGATTTCTTCCTGAGTGGCGGGCACGATGGCTCCTTCTTTATTTGATGGGTACTGCTTTATGACGTTCGATATGTGGTTGTCTGGCTCAGAGCTCGGTCAGCCCGTCCAGGTCGGCGGGTGTTTTGACGGCATACGTCGGCACCCCCCGAAGTTCGCGCTTGGCGATCCCGGCGAGGGTACCCGCGGGCGGGAACTCGACGATCGCGGTCACGTTGTTGGTGCGCAGCGTCTCGGTGCACAGATCCCAGCGCACCGGCCGCGTCAGCTGGGACACCAGCTTGCTCATCGCGTCGTCGGCCGAGGCCACCGGCTGCCCGTCGGCGTTCGACAGGAGTTTCGCTTGTGGCTCGGCAGTCGTTACACCTTCGGCGGCGGCGGAGTAGCCGTCCAGCGCCGAGGCCATGTAATGGGTGTGGAACGCACCGGCGGTGGCCAGCGGGCGGACCCGGGCCTTGGCCGGCGGATCCTCGGCGAGCTTGTCGAGGGCGGCCAGCGCGCCGGCCGCGACGATCTGGCCCGCGGCATTGCGGTTGGCCGGAACCAGATCGAGCGCCTCCAGCCGCGCGAGCACCTCGGCCTCGTCGCCACCGAGCACCGCTGACATCCCGGTGGGCTCGAGCGCGCAGGCCTTGGCCATCTCGGCGCCGCGGGTGGCGGCCAGCTTGATCGCGTCATCGGCGGAGATGACGCCGGCGATCGCGTAGGCGGCGATCTCACCGACCGAATGACCGGCGACGATGGCGTCGGCATCCGCAAGCAGGCCCCGTCGGCTCAGCTCCTCGTGCGCGAGCAGCGTCGCCGCCACCACCAGGGGCTGAGTGACCGCGGTGTCGGTGATCTCCTCGGCAGTCGCGGTGGTCCCCAGCCGAGCCAGGTCCAGGCCGCTGATCTCCGCCCAGGTCGCCAGACGCTCGGCGGCACCGGGCAGCTCCAGCCACGCGGCGAGCATGCCGGGAGTCTGAGAGCCCTGGCCGGGCGCAAGAAGTGCTACGGGTCCAAGAGGCACGTGTTTAAGAGAACACTGTGAAGATGGTTTTGCGTGGTGTAAGAGATTATGAACCTTGTCTTATGTTTTTGTAGACAGTCCACAAAACAGCATGTGATGCGACTGCATCGATACCGGGCTGCAACATCTCAGGCTCCCGACTGCGCCTTCGACGCCGCCGGGCGGACCCCTGCTACCGCCGTACCGGCAGTATTTGGCGTGCTCGTTTGGTATGCGTGACGGCTGAGCCGGCCGACCGTGGCGGCCACCCTTAGCACATACGCATCGCGCGGAAGCGTCGGATCGCGGCCAGTGAAGTCGGCGATCCGTTTCAGCCGGTAGCGCACGGTGTTTGGATGAACGAACAATTTGCGGGCGCACGCCTCGATCGCGCCGCCGGAATCCAGGTACGCATCCAGCGTCTCCGTCAACGCCGGTCCGGCGTCGGCCAGCGGGCGCATCACCTCCGTCTCCAGCGCCGCGATCGCCGTCGTGTCTCCCAGAAGTGCCCGCTCAGGCAGCAGTTCGCGCGCCAGTACCGGGCGAGGCGCACCGCTCCAGCCGGCCACGGCGTTCATCCCGGCGATCGCTTCGGTGGCGCTGCGGTGCGCCGCGGTGAGCGTCGGTGCGGTGGGGCCGACGACGACCGGGCCGTCGGCGAACACGTCGAGCAGCTCGGCGAGTAGCCGATCCGTCGGCGGCAGCGGGCCCGACACGATGGCGACCAGCCATGTGCCGTGCACGTCGGACAACGCCGCCCGGCCGTTGCGCCTGACCACGTCGTGCACGTCGTCGCTGGCCAGGTCGATGCGGTCGGGCTGCGGCGATCCCACAATCACGGTGGCCGGCGCGGTGGCGTCCCAGTTCAGCGCCGCCGCCTGCGACTGCAGCTCGGGTCCGATGTCGCCGCGCACCACGGCGTCGACGACGTTGGCCTCCATCCGGGTGTCCCACGCGCCGCGCGCCTCGGCCTGGTCGGCGTACGCGGTGGCCGCGGCGAACGCCAAATCGCGGCTGTAGCGCAGAATTCCCGCGGTCAACGCCGTCAGCTGCTGCTCCGAACGGGCCAGCAGTGGCACCACTTCTTCGAAGAACTCCATCGTCGTGCGGACCATCTCGACGGACTGCCGCAGCGCGATGCGTCGCCGAAGGTCTTGCGGCACAACCTCGAACGCCTGCGCGGTATAACCCACGTTGCTCTGCGGATTGCGCATCCACTCGACGAAGTTCACCACCGCGGTCTGCACCACCAGCTGCACGCTGGCCCGCTGGGAGGCCTCCAGGTCGGCGAAGAACGGCAGCCGTTCCTCCATCGCGTGCACCGCCTCGGTGGCCAGCCGGCCCGAGTACTGCTGCAGCCGGCGCAGCACCGAATCGGGCACCCCTTCGAGCACCCCGACCGTCGAGGCGGGCGGAACGAACCGACTGTCGGCCATTCCTAAAAGCTACGCCATTTTTCTGGCGGTTTCCTCCAAGCGCTAGGCCACCCCGGGATCGGACGTCTGCTCCGGCGCAGCCATCACATCGTCGATCTTGTAGCGGCGCGCGGCCTCGACGGCCGCCGACGAGTCGATGCTGCCGTCGCGTGCCAGCCCTTCGAGCACGGCGACGGCCACCGATTCCGCGTCGGTGTTGAAATAGCGCCGTGCGGCGGGCCGGGTGTCGGAGAAGCCGAACCCGTCGGTGCCCAGCGTGATGTAGGTGCCGGGCACCCACGGCCGGATCTGCTCGGGCACCGCGCGCATCCAGTCCGACACCGCGACCACCGGTCCGGCCGCGTCCGCCAGCGCCGTGGTCACATACGGCGTGCCGGCCGGACGCTCCGGGTGGCGCAGCAGTTCCTTCTCGATGGCCACCCCGTCCCGGTTGAGTTCACCCCAGCTGGTCACCGACCAGACGTCGGCGGCCACATCCCATTCGTCGGCCAGCAGGTCCGCGGCCCTCAGTGCTTCGGGCATCGCGACGCCGGAGGCCAGGATCTGCGCGACGTTCGCACGCTTCTCGGGTGCCGGACGGTAGCGGTAGATGCCGCGCAGTAGGCCCTCGACGTCGAGGTTCTCCGGCTCGGCGGGCTGGCGATAGGGCTCGTTGTAGATGGTGAGATAGAAGAAGACGTTCTCCGGGTTCTCGCCGTACATCCGGTGCAGGCCGCTCTCCACGATGTGGGCGATCTCGTAGGCGAACGCCGGGTCGTAGGCCACCACCGCCGGATTGGACGACGCCAACAGCAGCGAGTGCCCGTCGGCGTGCTGCAGCCCCTCACCGGTCAGCGTGGTGCGGCCCGCGGTGGCGCCCAGCACGAAACCGCGAGCCATCTGATCGGCCGCGGCCCAGAAGCCGTCGCCGGTGCGCTGGAACCCGAACATCGAATAGAAGATGTAGATCGGGATCATCGGCTCGTTGTGCGTCGAATACGACGTGCCCGCCGCGGTGAACGTCGCCGTCGACCCCGCCTCGTTGATGCCCTCGTGCAGGATCTGGCCGACTTCGGATTCCTTGTACGCCAGCATCAATTCGGCATCCACCGACGTGTACAGCTGACCGTTGCGGTTGTAGATCTTCAGGCTCGGGAACCAAGAGTCCATACCGAAGGTGCGCGCCTCGTCGGGAATGATGGGGACGATGCGCGGCCCGATTTCCTTGTCCCGCAACAGTTCTTTGAACGTGCGCACCGTCGCCATGGTGGTGGCGACCTCCTGGTTGCCCGAGCCCTTCTTCATCGCCTTGTAGGCGTCGGCGCCCGGCAGCGTCAGCACCTTGGACTTGGTGCGGCGCTCCGGCAGGAACCCGCCGAGCGCGCGGCGCCGTTCGAGCATGTAGCGGATCTCCGGCGCCTCGGGGCCGGGATGGTAGTACGGCGGCAGGTATGGGTTCTCGTCGAGTTGCTCGTCGCTGATCGGAATCCGCATCGCGTCGCGGAAGTACTTGAGGTCTTCCAGCGCAAGCTTTTTCATCTGATGCGTGGCGTTGCGACCCTGGAAGTGCGCGCCCAGCGAATAGCCCTTGATGGTCTTGGCGAGAATCACCGTGGGCTGTCCCTTGTGGTCCATCGCGGCGCGGTAGGCGGCGTACACCTTGCGGTAGTCGTGACCGCCGCGCTTGAGGTTCCAGATCTCGTCGTCGGACATGTGCGCCACCAATTGCTTGGTGCGCGGGTCGCGGCCGAAGAAGTGTTCGCGCACGAATGCGCCGTCGTTGGCCTTGTAGGTCTGGTAGTCCCCGTCGGGGGTGGTGTTCATCAGGTTCACCAGCGCGCCGTCACGGTCGGCGTGCAGCAGCGCATCCCACTCGCGGCCCCACACCACCTTGATGACGTTCCAGCCGGCGCCGCGGAAGAACGACTCCAGCTCCTGGATGATTTTGCCGTTGCCGCGCACCGGCCCATCGAGACGCTGCAGGTTGCAGTTCACGACGAACGTGAGGTTGTCCAGCGCCTCCAGTGCGGCCACGTGCGCCAGCCCGCGGCTTTCCGGTTCGTCCATCTCGCCGTCGCCGAGGAACGCCCAGACGTGTTGGTCGGAGGTGTCCTTGATTCCCCGGTCGTGCACGTAGTGGTTGAACCGGGCCTGGTAGATCGCGTTCATCGGGCCCAGGCCCATCGACACCGTCGGGAATTCCCAGAAATCGGGCATCAGCCGCGGATGCGGATACGACGGCAGCCCGCCGCCGGGGTGGCTGTGCTCCTGGCGGAAGCCGTCGAGCTGGTCGGCAGTCAACCGGCCTTCGAGGAAGGCGCGCGCGTAGATGCCCGGGCTGGCGTGGCCCTGGATGAACACCTGGTCGCCGCCGCCGGGATGGGCCTTACCGCGGAAGAAGTGGTTGAAGCCGACCTCGTAGAGCGCCGCCGAGGACGCGTAGGTTGAAATGTGGCCGCCCACACCGACTCCCGGCCGTTGCGCGCGGTGCACCATGATCGCAGCGTTCCACCGGATCCACGTCCTGTAGCGTCGCTCCACTTCCTCGTCGCCGGGAAACCACGGTTCCAGCTCGGTCGGGATGGTGTTGACGTAGTCGGTGGACGTGAGCGCAGGGATGGCCACTCGCTGTTCGCCGGCACGCTCCAGCATCCGTAACAACAGGTAACGCGCCCGCGCCGGCCCGGACCGCTCGAGCAAATCGTCGAACGACTCCAGCCATTCACCGGTCTCTTCGGGATCGATATCGGGCAGATACGACGCGACGCCCTCCCGGATCACCCGAACGCGGTCGGGTTCTGCTGTGTTGCTGGAGTTTTGGGCCAGGTCCTGGCGCACGAACTCGGTGGTCAACTTCCGCTCCTTGTTAGGCGGTATCAGGTCGCTTCACGATCGGCGAAGCACCTCCTATCGTCCCCCTATCGTGCCCCAGTTGCACCGCTGGGGGTGGCGAGGGGAATGTACCGACGAGTAGGGGGTGCAACCGGTAAGTTCTGCAGACCGTGCGAATCGTCGCTCTCGTCATCGGCAGCGTCGCTGCGCTGGCGATGGTCATCGTCGGGTGCACCACCGTCACCGACGGAAGGGCCCGGGTCGACGCCGCGGAGGCCCCGGTTTACCGGGCTTCGGTGTCGGCGTCGATCGAGGCATCCGAGGAGTCGTCGGCGGCCCGCGAATCCGAGCGTCAGGCGTCGCTGACCACCCAGGCGGTCCGTACCTCATGCGAAGGGCTCAGTTCCAGCAGTGTGGACGCCGTCAACGCGGTCAACGCCTATGTCGACGCGTTCAACCAGGGCGGCGATGTGGGGACCACGGCGAGGCCGGCGATCGACGCGCTCAACCGCAGCGCCGACCTGGTGGCCCGCAGCATCTCAGACCCGCTCTCACCGGATTTGCGTGACGCGCTGACCGCCTGGGTCGACGCGGCACGCGAGGTCGCAGGCGCCATCGCCACCGACGCCCCGCCCGAGGAATTCAACGCCACGATCACCAAGCTCAACGACGTGAAGGCCACCGCGTTGAATCTCTGCGACAGCGCATACCGATGAAGACCGAGCGCCGCGCCCCGTTGTTGCGCAGTGGCGTGCGACGATAGGGCGCACATGAGCAGCACCCAAGCAGCTAAAGGAGGACCGACGGTGGTCGCGGCGGCAGACGCGCCGAACTACGCCCAAAGGCTGGGCATCCAAAAAGATCAGGTTGTGCAGGAGTTGGGGTGGGATGAGGACACCGACGACGACATCCGTGCCGATATCGAAGAGGCGTGCGGTTCTGAGCTGCTCGACGAAGACGCGGACGAGGTCATCGACGTGGTGTTGCTCTGGTGGCGCGACGGGGACGGCGACCTCGTCGACCGGCTGATGGATGCGATCACGCCGCTGGCCGAAGACGGGGTGATCTGGGTGATCACACCCAAGACCGGTAAGCCCGGACATGTGCTGCCGGCCGAGATCGCCGAATCGGCGCCGACGGCCGGGCTGATGCAGACGTCGTCGGCCAATCTCGGCGACTGGATCGCGACCCGCCTGGTGCAACCGAAATCGAAGGCCGCGGGACGGCGCTAGTGCTGCCGGTCGGCACCGAGGCACCCGACTTCACGCTGAAGGACCAGAACGGAAGGCCGGTCAGGCTCAGCGACTTTCGCGGCGCCAAGAATGTGCTGCTGGTGTTCTTCCCGCTCGCCTTCACCGGTATTTGCCAGGGTGAACTCGACGAGATCCGCGACCATCTGCCGCGGTACGAGAACGACGACACCGCGACGCTGGCGATCTCGGTGGGCCCGCCGCCCACTCACAAGATCTGGGCTTTGCAGAGCGGCTTCACCTTTCCCGTGCTGTCGGACTTCTGGCCGCACGGCGCGGTGAGTCAGGCGTACGGCGTGTTCAACGACGCCGCCGGGTATCCCAATCGCGGAACGTTCGTGGTGGACCGCTCAGGCATCATCCGCTTCGCCGAGATGAAGCAGCCGGGGGAGCCGCGCGATCAGTCGGTATGGGTCGATGCGCTGGCCACGGTGGCGTCCTGACGATTTCTCCTCGCAGGTGCTCGGCAGGTAGCCTGCGCGACACGGGGCGCGTAGCTCAGTGGTAGAGCTCTGGTTTTACACACCAGCGGTCGGCGGTTCGATACCGTCCGCGCCCACTCTCAACCCGACTCCGGTGGCGGGGCGACACCGGACTTGACGCCGTCGACCGCACCAGCGCGTGTACCTTGTCGACCTCGCGGCGGATCAGTGCGCGGTCCTCGTCGGTGCCCATCGTCGCCGCAGCCAGGTACGTGCCCGTCGTGCGCGCCCGCTTGAACGGATGCTTGTAGACGTTGCCGCTGTCCACCGGGCTCTCCAGCACGCCGTAGCCCACTCCCGGCGCGGCCAGCTGCATGATGACGTTCGCCGCGGGCAGCAGCACCGCCGCGGGGTTGAGCAGATCGACGACCCGCCTCGGGTGCCGCGGTGGACCCAACCTCATGTATTCGAGTACACCACCTTGTGAGACGCTGCCGACGTGTTTGGTCCGCCCAGCCGCGCCGTCGGCATCGCGCTCGGGGTAGTCGCTGATCTGTTGCTGGCGGACCCGCGTCGCGGGCATCCGGTGGCCCTGTTCGGTCGCGGCGCGGCGGCGCTGGAACGGGCGACCTACGCCGATAGCCGCGCTGCTGGGGCATTGCATACCGGCGCGCTGCTGGGGGCGCTCGCCGCGCTCGGCGTCATTGCGGAGCGCATGGCGCGGCGTGGACCGGCGTGGGCGACGGGCCTCGCCGCGGGCGCGACCTATGTCTCGCTCGGCGGCACATCGCTGGCGCGCACCGGCGAGCAGATGGCAGACCTGTTGGCCGGGAACGACGTCGAAGCGGCGAGGCGGCTGCTGCCGTCGCTGTGCGGTCGGGACCCTGCAGTGCTCGACGCCGCCGGGCTGACCCGCGCGGCCGTGGAGTCGGTGGCTGAGAACACATCCGACGCAACGGTGGCCCCGCTGTTGTGGGCGGCGGTAGGGGGCGTGCCCGCGCTGTTGGTGTACCGCGGCGCAAATACCCTGGACGCGATGATCGGGCACCGTTCACCGCGCTATGCGCGATTCGGTTGGGCCGCAGCACGGTTCGACGATCTGCTCAACTTCGTCGCCGCCCGCGTGACGGCGGTGCTGGCCGCGGTATGCGCACCGGTGGTGGGTGGGTCTGCGATGGGGGCACTGCGGGCCTGGCGACGCGATGCGGCCCGTCACCCCAGTCCTAACGCCGGTGTGGCGGAGGCGTCGTTCGCCGGCGCACTGGGGGTACGGCTCGGCGGGCCGACGCAGTACTCGCACCAATTGGAGATCCGGCCGACGCTGGGCGACGGACACAGCCCGGCGGTCGCCGACCTGACGCGGGCGGTGCGGTTGTCGCGCGTGGTGCAGGCGATAGCAGCGCTGCTGGCCGTGTTCAGCGTCGCTTGCCGTAGCGGTCGGCGAGCTTGTCCTCGGTGCTGACGATTGCGGATTGGGCCTGCGCCTTGTCGCGTCGGCGCTGGCGGATTTCGGCATACACGAAGTAGCCCAACCCGATCGGGGCGATGATGCCGAACGCGATCCATTGAATGCCGTAGGACAGGAACGGCCCGGCGTCGAGATGAGGTAGGGGGACGACGCCCAGGCCGCCGGGTTGGCCCTCGATCAACTGCAGGTAGGAACCGGCCAGCGGCACACCGGTGACCGCGGCGATCTGCGCGGTGTTGATCGCGTACACCTGCTGCACTCCGTCCTCGCGGAACGGCTCCTTGCCCTCGGGTGCCGGTTCGGAATCCCGCAGCCGTGCGGTGATCGTCACGGTCTGGCTTGGGGGCGGGGGAATGGGCGGCACCTCAGATCCCTTCTCGGGCTTGACGTAGCCGCGGTCGACGAGCACCGTCGGCCCGCCGTCCACCGCGAACGGCACGAGCACTTCGAATGCCGGATCACCGTCGATCACCCGCAGCCGCGCCAGCACCTGCGCGTCGGCGAGATAACGTCCGGTCGCTGTCACGCGCCGCCACTGCTCGTCGGGTGCTGACGAATCCTGTTGCGGCAGAAGGCTTGTCACCGGAACCGGGTCAGCGGTCAGCGAATGCTCGATCTGCGCGTTCTCGCGCGACGTCTGGGTGTTCTTGCCGAGCTGCCACGGCGCCAGCACGGTGAAGCACAGGTAGGCGAATGCGATGACGACGACGATCAAGGCCAGCCACTGTGGCCGCAGCAAGAAGGCCAACCGTTGCATCAGCTTGCCAATCCCCGCTCGGCCAGTCGTTCGTCCACCCAGTCGTGCAGCCCGGGCAGCGCGGCTTCGATGACGGCGAACACCTCTTCGAAGTCCTCGTGGGTGCCGTAGTAGGGATCTTCGACGTCGAGTGCGTGCGCGCCGGAGCGGGGGTCGAACGACCGCAGCATCCGGATCCGGTTCGGCGGCACGCCCATTTCCCGCAGCATGCGCTCGTGATTGCGGCCCAACGCGACGACGAGGTCCGCGGCCAGATGGTCGTCGTTGATCTGGGCCGCGCAGTGGGTGGTCGGGTAGCCGTGCTCGCGCAGGACATGGCTGGCGCGGTCGTCGGCGGGGTCGCCGGCATGCCAACCGCCGGTGCCCGCACTGGTCACCCGCACGGCGTCGGAGAGCCCGCGCTCCTGGATCTGGTGGGCGAACATCTTCTCCGCCATCGGCGACCGGCAGATGTTGCCCGAGCAGATGAACGTGATGTGCAGCGGCCCGCCAGATAAATCAGACACCCAGCACCTCGCGCAGATCCTCAACGGAGTCGACATGTGCCCGCGCGGGCACCGCATCCGGCTCGTCGAAATCGTCGCGGCCGTAACCCCACCCGACCACCACGGTGTCGATTCCGTGTTCGGCGGCGCCCTCGACGTCGTGGCGGCGATCGCCGACCATGAGCACCCGCTCCGGCAGCGGCTGCAGCTGTGCCAGCGCATGGGCCACCACATCGGCCTTGCTTGCGCGGGTTCCGTCGACGCTGGCCCCGGCGATGACCTCGAAATGGTCGTCGAGGCCGAAGTGGCTCAGGATTCGCTGCGCCGTGGGTTCGGCCTTCGACGTCGCGACGGCCAGCCGGACACCGGCGGCCCGCAGATCGGCGAGCAGGGCGGGGATCCCGTCGAACAGGCTGTTCATCGCCCACCCGCGGGTGGTGTAGGCGGCGCGGTAGGCAGCGACGGCCTGCTCGCCGAGGCCCATCGCGCGCAGGGTGTGGTGCATCGGCGGGCCGACGATCCGGCTGGCCAGATCGCCCTCCGGGATGGGCGCGCCCACCTGGCCGAGCGCATGCCGAAAGCTCGACACGATGCCCTCGGCCGAATCGGTCAGGGTGCCGTCGAGATCGAATATCACCAGCTGCGGGGGTGCCATCACGTGTCCATTCTCCCCGACGGTGCTGGCGCGGCTGTTGGCGCATTAGTGTCGGGATGTGGCGACTCTTCTGCGTGCGGCCGCGCGCTATCACGGCGATGAGGCCGTGCGGCCCGGCATGGTGGATTTCGCGGTCAACGTTCGCTCTTCGACGCCGCCGCAGTGGTTGCGTGACCGGCTCGCGTCGCGGCTGGCCGACCTCGGCCGTTACCCGAGCGCGGCCGACCAACGACGCGCGATCGAGGCGGTCGCGACCCGGCACGGGCGGCGTGCCGACAACGTGGCGCTGTTGGCCGGGGCCGCGGAAGGCTTCTCTCTGCTGGCCAACCTGCGGCCGAGGTTGGCGGCCCTGATCGCGCCGTCGTTCACCGAACCCGAGGCGACGTTGACGGCGGCCGGGGTGCCCATCGTGCACGTCGTGCTGCCGCCGCCGTTCACATTGGCCGATGCGCGGGTGCCCGACGACGCCGATCTGGTGGTGGTAGGCAATCCGACCAACCCCACCTCGGTGCTGCACAGTCGCGACAAGATCCTCGCGCTGCGCCGGCCGGGCCGCATCGTCGTGGTCGATGAAGCCTTCGCCGACGCGATACCCGGTGAGCCGGCGTCGCTGGCAGCTGATGTGCTGCCCGATGTGGTGATCGTGCGCAGCTTGACCAAGACGTGGTCGCTGGCGGGCCTGCGGGTCGGGTACGCGCTGGGTCCGTCGCAGGTTCTCCGCACGCTGACGTCCCGGCGGGCGCACTGGCCGCTGGGCACCCTTGCGCTCGAGGCGATCGCGGCGTGCAGCACACCCGAAGCGATCACCGAAGCCGCCCAGGGCGCCGAGCGGCTGGCGGCACTGCGTGCCGAGATGGTGGCGGCCTTGACGGCTACGGGTGTGGACGTTGTCGACGGCCGCGCCCCGTTTGTGCTGTTCGGCGTTCCCGATGCCGAGTTGATGCGAAAACAATTGGACAACAAGGGAATTGCAGTGCGTCGATGTGACACGTTCGTCGGGTGGGACGGATCGTACCTGCGCGCCGCGGTGCGACCGGAATGGCCGCAATTGCTGAGCGCGATGGCCGAGGTGCTGCGGTGAGTGTGCGGCTGGCCGACGTCATCGACGTGCTGGACGAGGCGTATCCGCCGCAACTCGCCCAGGACTGGGATTCGGTCGGGCTGGTGTGCGGCGACCCGTCCGACAACGTCGAGAGCGTAACGGTCGCGGTCGACGCGACCGCCGCCGTCGTCGCCGAGGTGCCCGCCAACGGGTTGCTGCTCGCCCACCACCCGCTGCTGCTGCGGGGAGTCGACACCGTCGCGGCGAACACCGCCAAGGGCGCCTTGGTACACCAGTTGATTCGCACCGGGCGCTCGTTGTTCACCGCGCACACCAACGCCGATGCGGCGTCGCCGGGAGTGTCCGACGCGCTGGCCGATGCGCTCGGGCTCGCGGTCGAGGAGGTGCTGTCACCGGTGGCGGAAAACTTCGACATGGACAAGTGGGTCATCTACGTGCCGACCGAGCACGCCGATGGCGTTCGGGACGCGGTGTTCGCCGCCGGCGCCGGGCACATCGGCGACTATTCCCACTGCAGCTGGAGTGTCGCCGGGACGGGCCAGTTTCTTCCGCACGATGGGGCCTCGCCGGCCATCGGGACTGTCGGCACCGTCGAGCGGGTTCCCGAGGACCGAGTCGAGGTGGTCGCCCCCGCTCGGTTGCGCGGTCACGTGCTTGCCGCGTTGCGGGCCGCGCACCCCTACGAAGAGCCGGCGTTCGACATCTTCGCCCTGGCTCGTGTCCCGGGTGATACGGGGCTGGGCCGCGTGGGCTCGTTGCCGACGCCGGAGACGTTGGCCGCGTTCGTATCTCGCGTCCACGACGCGCTTCCGGCAACGTCGTGGGGGGTGCGCGCGTCAGGTGAATCCGACGCTATGGTGTCGCGGGTGGCGGTATGTGGGGGAGCGGGGGATTCACTGCTGGACGCTGTCGGCGCCGCCGGCGTGCAGGCCTACGTCACCGCCGACCTGCGGCACCACCCCGCCGACGAGCATCGTCGCGGCTCGTCCGTCGCGTTGGTCGACGTGGCGCATTGGGCCAGCGAGTTTCCCTGGTGTGGGCAGGCCGCCGAACTGCTCCGCGGTCACTTCGGTGACGCGCTGGCTGTGCGGGTCAGTTCGGTCCGCACCGATCCGTGGAACGTCGAAAGAATCGAGCCATGAAAGCTGAAGTCGTACAGCAACGTTCGCTGCTGGAACTGGCCGAGGTCGACGCCGAGCTGGCGCGTATCGAGCATCGCGCCGCGCATCTGGCCGAACAGCAGCGCCTCGAGCAGGTGCAGGCCGACCACCGCGCGGCCAACGACCGGCTGGCGGCGTTGCGCATCGCCCAGGAGGACCTGGACGCGGAGGTCTCCAAGTACGAGGCGGAGATCGACTCGGTACGCCAGCGCGAGGACCGCGACCGCGCCCTGCTGGACGGTGGGGCCATCAACGCCAAGCAGCTCAACGAATTACAACACGAACTGGAGACGCTGCAGCGTCGTCAGGCCAGTTTGGAGGATTCGCTGCTGGAGGTGATGGAGCGCCGGGAGGAACTGCAGAGCGAGCTGGCTGCGGCACTGGCGCGCATCGACGAATTACAGACCGAGCTCACCGATGCACAGCAGGCGCGCGATGAGGCATTGGTGACCATCGATCAGTCGCGGCAGCAATGCGCTTCCCGCCGTGAAGAACTGGTCGCGGCGCTGGATGCGGATCTGGTTGCACTGTATGAACGTCAGCGGGCCCGCGGCGGCGCCGGGGCCGGCACATTACAGGGTCGTCGGTGCGGGGCGTGCAGCATCGAGATCGACCGGGGGGAGCTGGCCAGAATTTCCGCGGCCGCTGAGGACGACGTCTTACGCTGTCCGGAGTGCGGCGCAATCCTGCTGCGCGTCAAGGACTTCGATCGGTGAGAGTCATCGTCGAGGCCGACGGCGGGTCGCGCGGCAACCCTGGACCGGCCGGCTACGGAACGGTGGTGTGGTCGGCGGACCACGAGACGGTATTGGCCGAGAGTAAGCAGGCGATCGGTCGGGCCACCAACAACGTCGCGGAATACCGTGGCCTGATCGCCGGTTTGGAAGAAGCCGCGAAACTCGGCGCCACCGATGTTGCGGTGTACATGGACTCCAAACTCGTGGTGGAACAGATGTGCGGGCGGTGGAAGGTCAAGCACCCCGATTTGATTCCGCTGCATCGGCAGGCCACTGCGCTGGCGGCGGGCTTCGAGCACATCAGCTACGAGTGGATTCCCCGCGGCCGCAACGCCCATGCCGACCGACTCGCCAACGAGGCGATGGACGCGGCCGCCGAACTGGATGCGCCGGCCGAACCGGTAAAAGCCCCCAAGACGATGTCGTCGCCCGCGGGTTGGACGGGCGCACAGGGCGCACCGACGCGGTTTCTGCTGCTGCGCCATGGACAGACCGAATTGTCCACGCAGCGGCGCTATTCGGGCCGCGGAAACCCGGCACTGACCGACATCGGTCGGCGTCAGGCTGATGCTGCGGCACAGTATCTCGCGCAGCGGGGCGGGATCTCGGCGGTGATCACCTCACCGCTGCAACGGGCATACGACACCGCGATGACAGCGGCCAAGGCCCTGCGCCTCGACGTCAGCGTGAACGACGACTTGATCGAAACCGACTTCGGCGCATGGGAAGGGCTGACGTTTGGTGAAGCCGCCCAGCGTGATCCGGATCTGCACCGCCGGTGGCTGCGTGATACCAGTGTCACCCCGCCCGGTGGGGAGAGCTTCGATGAGGTCCATCACCGGGTGCGCCGCGCGCGTGACCGGATCATCGCCGAACACGGCGGCACGACAGTGCTTGTCGTCTCGCATGTGACACCGATCAAGACGCTGCTGCGAATGGCGTTGGATGCCGGTGCGGGCATCCTGTACCGGCTGCACCTGGACCTGGCGTCGCTGTCGATCGCCGAGTTCTACCCGGACGGTGCATCGTCGGTGCGTCTGGTGAACCAGACGTCGTATCTGTCGGGAGACTGACATCGGCCCGTCCGTCTATTTGATCACCGGCATCCAGGCCGCGGGCAAATCCTCGGTGGCGCAGGCACTCGCGGAGCGGGTTGCCGCACGGTCCGTGCACGTGCACGGCGACCTATTCCGGCGCTGGATCGTCAACAGACGCGCCGAGATGAGCCCGCAACCGTCGCCGGAAGCCCTCGAACAGTCGCGGCTGCGGCATCGCCTCACCTTGCTGGTGTGCGACGGGTATATGGACGCCGGTCCGTGGTGGTGCAGGACGTGGTGCTCGGTGAGCACCTCGAGTACATGGCGGCGGCAATCCGTTCGCGCCCATTGCATGTGGTGGTGCTGACGCCGGATCCTGCTGCGGTACAAGCCCGGGAAGCCGGCCGCCCGAAGAATGCCTACCACCAATGCACGGTCGACGCCTCGACGCCGTGCTTCGTGTCGAGACACCGCGGATCGGGCTGTGGCTGGACACCACTGACCGCACGGTGGACGCGACGGTGGACGAGATTCTTGCGCGACCCGATCAGACGCAGGTCACCTCATCGGTGTAGGTGAAGCTTCTCACCATGCGGCCCGAAGATCGTGATGGCCTCGGCGGGCCCCTCGACTGCGCCGAACCAGTGCGGCGTCCAGGTCGAGAACTCCACGGCTTCACCGGGTTTGATGATGAAGTCCTTGTCGCCGAGGATCAGCCGCAGTCGCCCGGACAGCACGTACATCCAGTCTTGGCCCTCATGTACCGGTAATTCGGCCGGCGGCGTGGTGCGTTTCGCGCTGACCCGGATCTTGAACGCGTGCAGTCCACCCGCGGGACCCTGCCGCGTCAACGGCCAGTACGTCACACCGTCGTGAGTGTGCGAGGCACCTCTGACGCGTGGGTCTTCGGCCTCGGGTCCCCGCAACAGCTCGTCGGTGCTGACCGAGAGCGCAGCGGCCAGGCGTGGCAGATGATCCAGGGCGAGTCGCCGCTTTCCCGACTCGAGGCGGCTCAGTGTCGACACGTCGATCTGCGCCCGGGTGGCGACGTCTTCCAGCGTGAGTCCACGTTGGGTGCGCAGATCCCGCAGTCGGCGTCGCACCCGGAGATCGACAGAGTCATCGCGTGTCTTTGCCTGCATGGCAAACCAGCTTGGCAGTTAGTAGCGGCGCGGGCAAGATCGAGGCATGAACATCGATGCGAAGCAGCACTGGGAGGAGCGCTACGGCGAGCGGGACCGCGTCTGGAGCGGTCGCGTCAACACGCGGTTGGCCGAGATCGCCGCACCGCTCGATCCTGGGCGCGCACTCGATCTGGGCTGCGGTGAGGGCGCCGACGCGATCTGGCTGGCCGAGCACGGATGGCAGGTCACCGCGGTGGACATCTCCGAGACCGCGCTGCAGCGGGCGGCCGAGGACGCTCGGGTTCGAGGAGTGTCGGACCACATCAATTTTCAGCATCACGATCTGTCCGACAGCTTTCCCTCGGGCCGCTACGACCTGATTTCGGCGCAGTTCTTGCATTCCACCGTTCGGTTGGAGCGCGAGGATGTGCTGCGGCGCGCCGCCGGCGCCGTGGAGCCCGGCGGGCTGCTCGTCATCGTCGACCATGGCGAACCGCCGCCGTGGGCGAGGGAGCATATCCACGACCACCATTTTCCGAGCCCTGACGAAGTGGTGGAGTCACTGAATCTCGATGCGGCGCAATGGGAACGGGTCCGGGCAGAACCAGTCGAACGCGAGGCGACCGGTCCGGACGGCGAGACCGGGACGCTCGTCGACAACGTGATAGTTCTCAAGCGGCGTCGTGGAACACCAAGCCGAGGGTGAATCGCTCACCTGATCTGACGGCCGAGACGCCGTGGCGCACGGGCGCAGCCGACCATCCTCGGCTGGACCGCACCGGACGTTCCCGCGTCGTGAACACGAAGCCGTGCCCATGCGGCAGTTGCACGGCGGTGCCGCGGGATTGGGCGCGGGGCCGTTGTTCGACGAGCAGGAACTCCCCGCCGGTGTAGTCGGTATCCGGCTCGCTGAGGTTGATCACCACCTGTAAGGGAAACACCAAGTCGCCGTAGAGGTCTCGGTGCAGGGCATTCCAGTCACCGGCACCGTACTTGAGCAGGATGGCCGTGGATTTGGTCTGGCCGGCGGCGTGGCACATGTCGAGCCAGTCATCGAGGGTGTCCGGCCATGGCGCCGTGCGGCCGAGTTTGGTCCACCAGTCGCGGGCGATCGGCAGCAGGCGCGGGTACAGGGCGTGCTTGAGCGCTTCGATCGGCTGCGGATAGGGCCGTTCGAAGTAGCGGTACTGGCCCGCGCCGAATCGGTAGCGCGCCATATCGATGGTGCTGCGGAAGAGGTGGTCGTCGGGATAGAGCGCGCGGATCGACGACGCCTCGGACTTCTTCAGCAGCCGCGGCAGCAGCGCCCCGCCGAAGTCGTCGACTTCGGCTCTGATGGCATCCCAGTCACCGGAGTCGACGCGCTTCTGCCAGGTCGTTGCGGTCATCAGTGCCCTCTCCTCGATCTGTAGACGATGCCGGAAGCCGGTCTGTGAGGTTTGTCGGTGGGGTGTGGCATTATCGAATGTATGTTCGATTTGGAGGGGTTGGTGGGGGTGGATCCGCGTGCCGGTGAGGCTGCGTTGGTGGCCCGGATCGATGCGTTGGAGCGGGTGAAGTCGGCGGCGGCGGCCGGTCAGGCCCGGGCTGCGGCCTTGTTGGATGAGAAGCGGCGCGCCGCCGAGGCGGCGGCGGGGGTGCCCGCAGCCAAGCAGGGTCGTGGGGTGGCCAGTGAGGTGGCGTTGGCGCGGCGTGATTCGCCGGTGCGCGGGAATCGGCATCTGGGGTTGGCCAAGGCGTTGGTGCAGGAGATGCCGTATACGTTGGCGGCGTTGGCGTGTGGGGTGTTGACCG
>NZ_PIZU01000029.1 GCF_002838065.1 Mycobacterium hubeiense
ATGATCGCGCACAGGGTGTTGGTGCAGACACCGACGAGGTATTGCCCGGTCGGGGTGCGCCGGTACATCGAATAGAACGTGGCGACGGCGGTGACCTCGGCGTCGGTCAGCCCGAGTTGGCTTGCGCAGAACTTGATTCCGGCCGGGGTGAGGTAGCCGTCCTCGGCCTGCACCAGATGCAGCAGCGGAAGCAATGCGGACCGGGGCTGCGGGTAGCGGGCGATGATCTGCTGCGCATCCGCCGCGAGTCGCTGCGCCACCTCGGCCGGGTATGAGGCCGGTCCGCTGATCGGCGGACCGGGTTCGTCTGGGCGCTGCCCGAGTTCGAGAAACACCGTCATCTGTCCACCCCGCCCATGACCGGATCAATCGACGCCACCGCCGAGATCACGTCGGCGACCATGCCGCCTTCGCACATCGCGGCCACCGCTTGCAGATTGGTGAATGACGGATCGCGGTAGTGCACGCGGTACGGGCGGGTGCCGCCGTCGGACACCATGTGCACGCCCAGCTCGCCGCGCGGCGATTCCACCGCGATGTAGACCTGGCCGGCCGGCACCCGGATGCCTTCGGTGACCAACTTGAAGTGGTGGATCAGGCCCTCCATCGAGTGACCCATGATGCGCGCGATGTGTTCGGGCGAATTGCCCAGCCCGTCGGGGCCGAGCTTCAAATCGGCAGGCCAGGCCAGCTTCTTGTCCTCGATCATCACCGGCCCGGGCGCCAGCGCATCGAGGCACTGTTCGACGATTTTGATGGATTCGTGCATCTCCTTGACCCGGATCAGGTAGCGGCCATAGGCGTCGCAGCCCTGGTCGGTGATGACGTCGAAGTCGTATTGCTCGTAGCCGCAATAGGGTTGGGACTTGCGCAGATCGTGCGGCAGCCCGGTTGAGCGCAGCACGGGGCCGGTGATGCCCAGAGCGATACAGCCGGTCAGGTCGAGATAACCGATGCCCTGCGTGCGCGCCTTCCAGATGTAGTTCTCGTTGAGAAGATCCTCCAAGTCGCGCAACCGTTTTGGCAGCAGCTTCAGCAGGTCACGGATCTGGGCGATGGCCTCGTCGGGCAGGTCGGCGGCCAGCCCGCCGGGGCGGATGTAGGCGTGGTTCATCCGCAGCCCGGTGATGGTCTCGAACACGCGCAGAATCTCTTCGCGTTCGCGGAAGCCGTAGAACATCGCGCTCATCGCACCGAGCTCCATCCCGCCGGTGGCGAGGGCGACCAGATGCGACGAGATACGGTTCAGCTCCATCAGCATCACCCGGATCACGCTGGCGCGCTCGGGAATCGCGTCGGTGATGTCGAGAAGCTTCTCGACGCCGAGGCAGTAGGCGGTCTCGTTGAAAAACGGTGACAGATAGTCCATCCGGGTGACGAATGTGACGCCCTGAGTCCAGTTGCGGTACTCGAGGTTCTTCTCGATGCCGGTGTGCAGATAGCCGATACCGCAACGGGCTTCGGTGACCGTCTCGCCTTCGATCTCCAGGATCAGTCGCAGCACTCCGTGGGTGGACGGATGCTGGGGACCCATGTTGACCACAATCCGTTCGCCTGCCTGTGCTTCGGCGCTTTCCCGGGCGGCCGCCACGATCTGATCCCAGTCCTGGCCGCCCAGGGTGATGACGGTCTCGCCGGCGTCAGCGCCGGGCCCAGAGGTGTTGTCGCTCATCAGTTATAGGCCCTCCGCTGATCGGGCGGTGGGATCTGCGCGCCGTGGTATTCCACCGGGATGCCGCCCAGGGGATAGTCCTTGCGTTGCGGATGCCCCTCCCAGTCGTCGGGCATTTCGATGCGGGTCAGCGACGGATGGCCGTCGAACACGATGCCGAAGAAGTCGTAGGTTTCGCGCTCGTGCCAGTCGGTGGTCGGATACACATCGAACAACGACGGGATGTGCGGATCGCCATCGGGGGCCGCGACTTCCACTCGTATCCGGCGGTTGTGCGTGATCGACAGCAGCGGATACACGGCATGCAGTTCGCGGCCGGATTCATTGGGGTAGTGCACACCGCTGACGCCCAGGCACAGTTCGAACCGCAACTGCGCATCGTCGCGCAGCGCTCGGGCCACCGTCGGCAGGTGCTCGCGACGGACCTCCAGCGTCAGCTCCCCGCGGTACACCACCACCCGCTCGATCGCCGCGGTGAATGCGTCGTCACCGATGACGGCCTGCAGCCGGTCGACCACCTCGTCGAAATAGCCGCCGTACGGGCGCGGCGAACTGCCCGGCAGCGCGACGGGGCGCACCAGCCGTCCGTAGCCCGAGGTGTCACCGGTGCCGAGGGCCCCGAACATTCCGCGCCGGACGTCGATGACTTCCTGGTCCTTGCCGTCGTCCGCGCTCATCCGCGCCGTCTGTTCTTCGCCCGAGTGGCTCATCCGCGCCGTCTGTTCTTCGCCCGAGTGGCTCATCCGCGCCGTCTGTTCTTCGCCCGAGTGGCTCATCCGCGCCGTCTGTTCTTCGCCCGAGTGGCTCATCCGCGCCGTCTGTTCTTCGCCCGAGTGGCTCATCCGCGCCGTCTGTTCTTCGCCCGAGTGGCTCATCCGCGCCGTCTGTTCTTCGCCCGAGTGGCTCATCCGCGCCGTCTGTTCTTCGCCCGAGTGGCTCATCCGCGCCGTCTGTTCTTCGCCCGAGTGGCTCATCCGCGCCGTCTGTTCTTCGCCCGAGTGGCTCATCCGCGCCGTCTGTTCTTCGCCCGAGTGGCTCATCCGCGCCGTCTGTTCTTCGCCCGAGTGGCTCATCCGCGCCGTCTGTTCTTCGCCCGAGTGGCTCATCCGCGCCGTCTGTTCTTCGCCCGAGTGGCTCATCCGCGCCGTCTGTTCTTCGCCCGAGTGGCTCATCCGCGCCGTCTGTTCTTCGCCCGAGTGGCTCATCCGCGCCGTCTGTTCTTCGCCCGAGTGGCTCATCCGCGCCGTCTGTTCTTCGCCCGAGTGGCTCATCCGCGCCGTCTGTTCTTCGCCCGAGTGGCTCATCACCGCAGCAAACCTTTGAGCTCGATGGTCGGCGGGACCGCCAGCGCCGCCGCTTCGGCTTCGCGGATCGCTTCTTCCCGGTTGACGCCCAGCGGCATCTCCTGAATCTTGTCGTGCAGCTTCAGGATCGCGTGCAGCAGCATTTCCGGTCGTGGCGGGCAGCCCGGCAGATAGATGTCCACCGGCACCACGTGGTCGACACCCTGAACGACCGCGTAGTTATTGAACATGCCGCCCGAGGAGGCGCAGACGCCCATCGCGAGCACCCACTTGGGTTCGACCATCTGGTCGTAGATCTGGCGCAGCACCGGCGCCATCTTCTGGCTGACCCGGCCCGCGACGATCATCAGGTCGGCCTGCCGCGGCGTCGCCGAGAACCGCTCCATGCCGAACCGGGCGATGTCGAATCGCGGCGACGCCGTCGACATCATCTCGATCGCGCAGCAGGCCAGCCCGAACGTCGCCGGCCACAGCGAACCTTTGCGCACGTAGCCGGCCACCTTCTCGACGGTGGACAGCAGAATTCCTCCCGGCAGACGTTCCTCTAGTCCCAATTGAGGCCTCCCCGCCGCCACACGTAGGCATACGCCACGAACACGGTGGCCATNACCTTTGCGCACGTAGCCGGCCACCTTCTCGACGGTGGACAGCAGAATTCCTCCCGGCAGACGTTCCTCTAGTCCCAATTGAGGCCTCCCCGCCGCCACACGTAGGCATACGCCACGAACACGGTGGCCATGAACAGCAGCATCTCCACCAGCGCGAATACCCCGAGGCTGTCGAACGCAACCGCCCACGGGTAGAGGAAGACGATCTCGATGTCGAACACGATGAACAACATCGCCGTCAGGTAGTACTTGATCGGGAATCGCTGACCGGCCGCGTGCGCGGTGGCGGCCTGCGGCATCGGTTCGATGCCGCATTCGTAGGCCTCCAGCTTGGACTGGTTGTACCGGCGCGGCCCGATGACGAGGGCGATACCCACCGAGACCACCGCGAAGGCAGCCGCGATCGCGCCGAGCACCAGGATTGGCGTGTACAAATCCATACCGTGCAAGCGCTCCCTCGTGGGCTGTCGATGTGAGCTAACACACAGCCTAGCGATGTTTGGGGAGCACGCCACACATTTTGGTTAGTATCGCGATTGGCAGCCCGCCGTCATGTCGTCGTGCCGCGAACCGCCAACGGCGACAGGGAAATTCACGCAGATGTGGATTGCGCGGCTACTGCGATTGCGGGCGCAGCAGGGATAGAACCGCGTCGCACAACCGGATCGGGTCGATTGGATGCGGAACCGCCGCTTCGGCAAGTGACCACTTGGCCAGCCAGGCGTCGTCCGGGCGGCCCGTGAGCACCAGGATCGGTGGGCAGTCGGCGATCTCGTCCTTGAGCTGCTTGGCGATTCCCATCCCCCCCGTTGGAGTGGCCTCGCCGTCGAGAATGGCCAGATCGAATCCGCCCTCGTCCATCTGCTTGATCACCATCGGTCCGGTGGCGACGTCGACGTAGCTCAGTTCCGGCAGCTCGGGGTGAATCCGCTTGCCCAGCGCCAGCTGAACGGCTTCGCGGGTGCGGGGATTGTCGCTATAGACCAGGATGCGCAGCGGCGCGTCAGCGTCGTCGGGCTGGCGGGGCACGCAGCCGATGCTACTGCGTCGGGTCCGTCCGCCGTCGAAATTGCAGCCAGGGTTGTGAATTCGCCGGCTGCGCAACCCTGCGCGCAATCTCAACGTGTGCGCGTCGAAGTAACTCGCCGCGGCGGTGAATCCTGTTGTGCCGCTCGGTCACTCCTTGGCGCGGATGAAGACCAGATCGCCGAAGGCCTTGACGGTCTTGCCGACCATGCCGAGCATGTTGCCGGTGACACCGAAATCCGTGCGGTCGACCGTCGTGGTAGCGGTCACCTGAATGGATCCGTCGTCGAGACGCTTCACCGTGGCCGGAAGCTCGATCGGACGGGTGACGTCCTTGACGGTGAGGTCGGCCCGCAGGGTCGCGGTGTCGGGTCCGGTGGGTTCGGCGCCGGTCACCACCACGCTGATGTCGGGGAACTTCTCCACGTCGAAGAAGTCGGCGGCCATCAGGTCGGCATCGCGTTTCTTGATCCCGGTGCGCAGCGACGCCGCGCGGATGTCCACGCGTCCGAACACGGCCCCGCTACCGGTGACCTGCCCGTCACCGCTGATCTCGCTGAATCGGCCCTTGACCGGCATCGCGCCCCACATGGACTTGGCCCTGAAGCCGACCGTGGAGCGGTCGGGGACCAGGTTCCACACCCCCGTCGTCTCGGAGCTGTTGAGAAGTTCTTGAACGCTTGCCATGTCACCTCCGGGGTGAATTCGCCGACCCGAGCAGCGGGGCTATCTCTGCGGGGTCGAAATACTCGTCGATGCGGCTGATCAGCCCGTTGGGCCCCAACTTGATCACGATGCAGACCCGCATGGAGATCGATCCGCCGTCGCGGCCGCGGGCGTGCAGAATGTGCTGCTGGACGAAGCCGTCGTCAAACAACTGCCGGTCCAGGATTTCGTAGCGCCGCTCGGTGGTGGCGTTGATGAACCAGTGCAGGACCCGCAACGCCCGCTCCTTGTCGCGCTCGCGGTCACCGGTCTTCCACACCACGACGTCGTCGTTCCACAGCTCGTCGAGCATGGCGGTGTCGCTGTGCTCAATGGCCTCGAACAGGCGATCGGCGACGTCGGCGATCGCGTCGGCCTCGACGGCGGGCATGGATGCTCCTCACTGCGGTGTTGACCTCAAGCGCAGTTCAGGTAACAGACTGCGCTCATGGATGCCACACCGTCATTGTCTCTGTTCAACGAAGCCTATGAATCCAGAACGGCGCCGTGGGTGATCGGCGAACCGCAGCCTGCGATCGTCGAGCTGGAACGCGCCGGCTGGATCCGCAGCAAGGTGCTCGACGTCGGCTGCGGCGCCGGCGAGCACACGATCATGCTCACCCGGCTGGGCTATGACGTGCTCGGGATCGACTTCGCGCCGCATGCCGTCGCGCAGGCGCGGGAGAACGCGGCCGCCAAGGGGGTCGATGCGCGGTTCGAGGTCGCCGACGCGCTGAGGCTCGGCACCGAGCCCGGCTACCAGACCGTCGTTGACAGCGCGTTGTTCCACATTTTCGACGACGCCGACCGCGCCCGCTATGTTCGCAGCCTGCACACTGCGTGCCGGCCCGGCGGGGTGGTGCACGTCTTGGCGCTGTCCGACGCGGGCCGCGGCCTCGGCCCGCAGGTCAGTGAAGCCGACATCCGGGAGGCGTTCACCGACGGCTGGGAGCTGGAAGCCTTGGACACCGCGATCTATCGCGGGGTAGTGCAGGAGGCCCAGGCCGAGGCGGTCGGTCTGCCGGTGGGTTCCCGCGTCGACGAGCCGGCGTGGCTCGCGCGGGTGCGACGGCTGTAACGAGGCCTTCCCGCGGGCTATGGCTCGTCGTAGCCGGGGTGGGCGACCGCGAGGCGTTGTCGCACGATCGCGCGCAGGGCGGGCAGCAGCTCGCCGGCGCGATCGTCGAACTCACCCGCCCGGATCGCCGCCGCGAGCTGGGCCTCGTCGGCATAGCCCAAGCGGGCCAGGGTCGCGACCGCATCCGTCGACTCAGCGGTCAATTCGCGCTCGACGATGCGCAGAGCATTGGCCGCGACGCGGGCATGGAAATTGACCTGGCCATCGGTCGAGGCGCGCACGTCGGTCTCGAGGAACTCGGCCACCGCCGCCACGAGTTCGGCCGCCGTCGGCCGCCCGTAGATGCTCATTGCGGTCCGCCTCCCTCCAACAGATCGAGCACGTCCCATTCCGTTTCGCTGACGCGCCGGCCGATCGCGGCCAATTCGACCGACCGGGTCTGCCCGCTCAAGTGTCGTTCAGCCTGGTAGCGGCAGATGACGCCCCACCGCAGCGTGGCGACCGTCAGCCACCACCGGAACGCGGCGCGGTCGAGGGCGGTGCCGCTGGCCGCTTCGTAGGCCGACAGGAAGGCCTCGACGCTGCCCAGCCCGCCGGCGCCCAGGTGCTGGGGTGCGCCGAACCGCCACGCCCGGATGCAGAACCAGGCCAGATCCTCGTAGGCCTCGCCGATGTGCACCAACTCCCAATCCAGCACCGCGGCCAAACCGGAACCGTCGACGATGAGATTGCCCATCCGAAAGTCGCCGTGTACCAACACCGGTGGCGACGGCGGCGGTCGGTGCGCGGCCAGCCACCGAAACGCCCATTCGAAGGTGGCCGTGGTGTCACCCATCTCGTCGAGCCGATCGCGCCATTCGGCCAGCTGATTGCTTTCGGCAAGACCGATGCCGTGCGGGTCGGCGCGGTGAATGGCGGCCAACGCCCCCGCGCACTGCTGCAAGAGCTTGTCCCGGCCGGCATCGTCGAGCCCGCGATGGATCCTACGGACGATCGTCTCGCCACTGATGGCTTCGCAGATCAGGTACGGATTGCCAAGAGCTGCAGGGGAATTGTCGGCAGCGAGGATATGCGGGACGGGTGCTCCGGCGGCCGCTGCGCGCTGCTGGACGCTGGCCTCCAGCTCCATGCCGGCATGCACATCGTCGGGTGGGCCCGTGCGCAGGATCAGCGCCCGGCGGGTATCGGAAACCGCGTCGAACGCCCAGGTGGTGCGGCTGGCGCCGCCGGTCAGCGTGTGCAGATTCTCGACGGCGACGTCGCCGAGCACCGGGCGCAGCACATCCGCGAGCGCGGATGCGAGCTCGGCACTCACTTGCGGCCAAAACCGAACAGCCGCTGGGCAACCCGGCGGATCTGGATCTCCTCGGCGCCCTCGGTGATGCGGTATCGGCGGTGATGGCGGTAGATGTGCTCGAACGGCTGGTGACGGCTGTAGCCGACGCCGCCGAATACCTGCATCGCACGGTCGGCGGCCTCACACACCAGCCGGTTGGCGCGATAGTTGGCCATCGACACCTTGTCCGAGACTTCCATGTGGTGGTTGCGGTCCAACTCGGATGCCGCGTAATACACCAGCAGGCGCACCATCTGCGCCTCGGTTTGCAGCTCCACCAGCGGCCACTGCACGGCCTGGTTCACGGCCAGCGGTTTGCCGAAAACCGTGCGCTCTCCTGCGTACTCCACCGCGCGGTCGATGCAGTACTGCGCCGCACCCAAACTGCTCGCGGCCTGGCGAATCCGGTTCTCGTGCAGAAACGTTTGACCGACTTCGAGGCCCCGGTCGACCTCGCCGAGCACCGCATCAGCGGGCACCCGGACGTCGGTGAGTTCGACTTCGCCGTGGTCGGTGGGCATGTTGAACGTCCACCAGTAGTAGGGCACCGTGAAACCGGGGGCATCGGTGGGCACCAGGAACGCGGTGATGCCCCGGGCCTGGCCAGGCTCGCCGGAGGTGCGGGCGAAGACCAGGTCGTGGGTGGCGCGATGCACGCCGGTGTTGAATCGCTTGGCGCCGTTGATCACCCAGTCGTCGCCGTCGCGTTCCGCGCGTGTCTCGAGCCAGGTGGCGTCCGACCCGTGGCCCGGTTCGGTGAGGCCGAACGCCATGGACCGCTCACCGGTGATCAGCGCCTCGGTCCACTCCTTCTTCTGCGCCTCGGTCCCGAAGCGGTCCACCATGATGACTTGCGGGAAATTGCCGACGATCGACGACTCGTCCTGGAGGTCGTTGTGCAGCCCAAGGCCCTTGTGCGCCAAGTGCTCCCGGATCACCGCCATATCGATGTTGGTGCCGTCGCGACCGCCGAACTGGGACGGCAGTCCGTAGCGAAGCCAGCCGGCCGCATCGGCGCGACGCCGCATCTCGCCGAGCAAATCTTCCCACTCGCGCTTGGGGATGCCGCCGTTGTCCCAGTCCGTGCGGGCGTTCTCACGGCGGTGGTCGAAGTACTGGATGTGCTCGCGCTCCAACGGTTTGATCTCGGCTTCGATGAAGGCGTCCATCTCCGCGAGCAGTCCCGGAAGGTGGTCCGGGAGAGTGAAATCCACTGCGTCTCCTATCGTCAGAACCCGTAGAGCGTCTTTTTCCAAATCGTCGACAAGGTGGCGATGGCGTCCTCGTCGCTCAGTTCCATCCCGAGGCCTGAACGGCCGACGAACACGGTGGTGAAGTTCTCGAACAGCAACGCGATGGCAGCCGCGGTGTGTTCGGGATTGAGCTCAAGGCCGTAACCCTGCTCCTGCGCGCGGCGCACCGACGCGGCGACGATATCCATCCCGAAGCGGCGAAACTCGTTCTGCACAGCCGCAAACCGCCGCTGGGTGGCAGCCAGCTGGGCGACGGCGATCATGATGCCGATGTTCTGCTTGAACATGTTCCAGTAGCCGGTGACGACGGACGTAAAGAACTCGCGGTCGTCGGGCGACTCGGCGAGCGGGACACTCAGGCCGGACGGCTCCACCACGTCGTGCAGAAACGACTGGGCCAATGCGGCCAGCAGGTCTTCCTTGTCGGTGAAGTAGCGGTAGAACACCGCCGGTGACTTACCCGCCGCCGAGGTGATATCGGCCAGCGTCGTGCCATGAAACCCGCGCTCGGCGAACAGCTTCCGCGCCGCCTGCTCGATCGCCAGCCGGGTCTGCTGACCCTTTGCGCTCAGCGTTTCGGCGGCCACGGCGCGCTCAGCCCAGGATCCGGTCACCGGCACGCAGCAGCGAGCTCGGCAGTTCATGCCCGACGACACGCTGCGCCACTTCTGCAGCAGCAATCGCGGCCTGCAGGTCGACGTCGACCTCGATTCCACTGTCTCGCAACAGGTACACCAGGTCTTCAGTCGCGATGTTGCCGCTGGCCCCTGGCGCGAACGGGCAGCCGCCCAGCCCGCCGACGGACGCGTCGAGCCGGGTCACCCCGGAGCTGACGGCGGCGTAGGCACTGGCCAGCCCGGCGCCGCGGGTGTTGTGGAAGTGCGCGCCGAACGGGATGTCGCCGATGCGGGGTCGCACCTGCGCGATCAGATCACTGACGCGGCGCGGCGTGGTGGTGCCGATGGTGTCGGCGACCGCCAGCCGGTCCACGCCGGATTCGACTGAGCGGTCGACGATGTCGAGTACCCGCTGCGGCGGGGTGGGCCCGTCGAACGGGCAGTCCCACGCGGTGGCGATGATGACTTCGACGGTCGCTCCGCTGTCGTGGGCGATCGCGACGATGTCGGCGATCTGAGCGGTGGCTTCGGCGCTGGAGCGTCCGACGTTGGCGTGGCTGTGCCCGTCGGCCGCCGACACCACGTATTCGATCGATCGCAGCCCCGCGGCCAGAGCGCGTTTGGCGCCGTTGGCGCTGGCCACCAGTGCCGAGAACTCTACGTTGTCGAACCGCGTCAGCTCGGCGGCCAGCTCGGCGGCGTCGGCGAGCGCAGGCACCTTAGACGGCGACACGAATGCCGTCGCCTCCACCTCGCGCACCCCGGTGGCGACCACCGCTTCGAGCAGTTCGAGCTTGGCGGCGGTCGAGATCGGCTTTTCGATCTGCAGCCCGTCTCGCAGCGAGACTTCCCTGATATCAACCTTTTTCGGCAGTTCTGTCATAGCACCCCCTCGGTGCGCAGCCGCTCCAGCTCCTCGGCGGTCTTGCCGAGCAGCCCGATGTAGACCTCGTCGTTGTGCTGGCCGGGGCGCGCGGGACCGGCATTGCGGATGCTGCCTGGCGATTCGGTCAGCACGGGCACGATGCCGGGTCCGAGGACGTTGCGCGAGACGCGCTCGTCCCAGTGCTCGGCGAGCATGCCGCGGGCGCGCAATTGCGGGTCCTCGACCACCTCGGCGACGGTGTTGATCGGACCCGCGATAACCCCTGCGGCAGAGAGTGTTTCGATGATCTCAGTGGGCGCGCGATCGGCGGCCCAGTCGCCGATGATCTTGTCCAGCTCGTCTTGGTTGCGGCCCCGCGCGACATGGGTGGCGAACCGGTCGTCGGTCGCCAGCTCGGGACGGCCCATCGCTTGGCACAGCCGGCGGAACACGGTGTCCTGGTTCGCGGCGATCACCACCCAGCTGCCGTCGGCGCTGCGGTAGATGTTCGACGGGGCGATGCCCTCCAGCCGGGTGCCCGAAGGGCCGCGGACCACCCCGCCGACGTCGTAATCGGGGATGGTGGATTCCTGGATGGCCAAACAGGATTCGGTCAGCGCAGCGTCCACTACTTGGCCCTCGCCGGTGACGGAGCGTCGGTACAGCGCCGCCAGCGCACCTTGCGCGGCGAACATCCCGGCCAGGGAGTCGCCGAGTGAAAGTGCCAGCCGCGGCGGCGGACCGCCGGGGAAGCCGTTGAGGTGACGCAGCCCGCTGGCGGCCTCGGCGGCCGACGCGTAGCCGGCTTTGTGCGCGTCCGGACCGGTCTGCCCGTAGCCCGACACCCGGACCAGGATGATGCCCTTGTTGCGGGCCTTCAGCGCGTCGTAGCCGAGGTTCCATTTCTCCAGCGTGCCGGGCCGGAAGTTCTCGACGATGATGTCGCAGCGCTCGACCAGCTCCAGAAAGAGCTCGCGGCCACGGTCGGTGCGCAGGTCGAGGGTGACAGCTTTCTTGTTGCGGGCGTGCACCGTCCAGAAGAAGTGATGCCCGTCGAGTTCGGCCTGCCCCCAGGTGCGCAACGGATCCGGCGCGCCGGGCAGCTCGATCTTGATGACCTCGGCACCCATGTCACCGAGCAGCCGGCCCGCGAACGGTCCCGAGATCAGCGTGCCGATCTCGATCACCCGGATGCCGTCAAGTGCACCGTTAGTCATGGGCAGCTCGCAAAGTCATGGCGGGTCAGCCAATCGGTCACGATACCGACCGCTTCACGCAGCTTGTCGCGCTGGTCGGGGCCCGCGTAGTAATGGTTGGCGCCGGGGATCTCGTGCATCTCCTTGTCGGGATGCCCGATCGCCTCGAACAGTCGACGGGTGTGGCTGGGCGTGCACGCGTCGTCGGCGAGATTGCCGATCACCAATGCCGGCACGGCGATATCGCGGCCGCAGGTCACGCCGTCGCCGTTGGCGTCGTCGTAGCTCCATTGCGACAACCAGCTGCGCAGCGTGCAGAACCGGGCCAGCCCGACCGGGCTCATGTTCACCACTTGAGGATCGCCCAGATAGCAGCTTCCCGGTGTGCGTTCGTTGGGATCGACCGTCGGGTCCAGCCACCGCGGGTCGGCCATGGTGCCGTGCACGACGAACGCGAACTCGTCATCGGGGCGGCCCTGCGCCTTCAGGTCGGCTAGTTTCTCTTTGACCCACTTGGTGATTCGCCGGTTGCGGTTGATCTGCGCCTGCCGGTAGCGGTCCAGGAACTCCTGGCTGTACGGCGGCTGATTCGGGTTGTCCGGGTTGTAGAGGTCCAGCTCCGGATCCCGCTTGGCCGGGTCGGACTCGTCGAGGATCGAGGCATCCAGCCACTCGGTCAGCGTGCCGTGGCGACTGATGTGCGCGGCCAGCAGCATGATGCCGTCGGCGGGGATCAATCCCAGCTTCGTCAGGTCGGGCCCGTCGCCGGACGGGCTGGCGGTGACCGTCGGGTGCTGGGCCTGCTGCTGATAGAACATCGACAGCGACCCGCCGCCGCTCCAGCCGGCCAGCACCACCTTGGAATAGCCGAGCCTGTTCTTGGCGTCCTTGATGCACTCGCCGAGATCCTGCACCACCTTCTCCATCAACAGTGCCGAATCGGTGCCGCGGAAGCGGCTGTTGCAGTAGATGACGTGGTGACCGGCGCGGGCCAGCCCGTTGATCATCGGCAGGTATGCGCCGCCGCCGATCGGGTGCATGAACACCAGCACGGTGTCACTCGGCTTGGTCTTCGGCTTGAGCAGATAGCTCTCCAGCACCACCAGCTCCGCCACGCTGCCGTAGACGTCGCGCACCCGTGAATCATTCTGGTAGGCAACCAGATACGGGATGCGGTCGTACTCGTGCTTGACGGCCGTGCTCATCAGTGCTGCCCCAGATCGTTCGCCAAAACTTCGGCCGACGGTGTCAGCCGGCGACGCGTGTCGATCGCAATGACCTGCCAGTCAACCTTGTCGTACTCGTCGAACTTTCGGCGGGCACGCTCGCGGGCCTTCTCCGGCGCGCCGTGGTGAACGCCTTGCGGCGCATGGGAAATCAGGCCGGGCGGCATCGGGATGCCGTAGAGCGAGCCGCCGTGAAAGAACGCGATCTCGTCGTAGTCGACGTTGCGGTGATACCACGGTGTGCGCTCGGTGCCGGGCACGCCCTCGGCCGGCTTGGGCAGGAAGTTCATCACATACACGCCCGTCGCCTGCATGAACAGATGCACCGTCGGCGGTAGGTGCACGCTGTCGGAGGTGACGACGTTGTAGTCGGCGATATTGAAGGTGAACGCGAAGTTGTCGCCGCGCCAGCCTTCGACATCCAGCGGATTGTGTGGGTAATACAGCGTTGTCGTGCCGACACCGTCGATCGGGGAGTGGATCAGGCGGACGGGATACTCGTCGCAGCCGTCATCGTCGAGCGGCGCGGGCTCCGGGATCACCGCCTGCGACGGGTCGAACGGGAAGTGCCGGCCGAGCGCACCCGGCGGCGGAACCCGGAACTCGTCGGTGGCTTCGATCATCAGCAGCGTGCTCTCGGCGTCCGGCAGCTGGCGCCACGTGCACGCTTTCGGGATGTACACCCAGTCGCCCTCGCGGTAGCGCAGCGGGCCGAATTCCGTCTCCAGCAGGCCCGAGCCCTTGTGCACGAACGACAGCAGATCGCCGTCGACGTAGCGGACGAAGAACGGCATCGCCTCGGTGCGCCGCGACAGCGAGATCCGGCAGTCGGGGTTGGAGAACAGCAGCAGCGGCCCGCCGGCGGCGTCGGTGGCATCGGCGGGCTTCAGTTCGGAGGAGAGCACGTCGATCGGGCGCAGCGGTCCCTCCGAGCGGTAGGTCGTCGGATCGTTGCGGCGATACATGGTCGCGGTGCGGCCGGTGAACCCCCCGCGGCCCAGCTCGTCGTCCTTGAGCCCGTCGAGATCGGCGTGCAGGCGTTTCGGTGTCTTGCCTTTGCGCAGGTGAATGAACGATTCCATGAGCAGCTCCAAGGGCTCGAGGGCAGCAGAACTGAAAGTGACGTTACTTTTATCTCTGCCGCGTTTCAAGGGCCCGTCACGGCTTGAGCATCAGATCGATGAACCGTTCGCGTTGCGCGGCCTCGCGGGGGCTGGGCGTGGGACCTGAGAGGTGAATAAAGCCGACGCCTGCGGCGAAGGTCGCGTTCGCCCGCAGCTCCGCCTCGTCGGGACTGAAGCCGTGGTCCAGAAACGCCTGGCGGACGACCTGCAGCAGCCGTCGATCGGCCGCGCGCATGCTGGCCGCGACGGTGTCGTCGGTTCGGGCCCATTCGCGCATCGCGCGCTCCATCGTCCAGTGGTGCGCGCTCACCAGGGCGGACATCATCTGCGAAAGCCGCTCTTGAGGCGGGACGTCGCCGAGCTCGTCGAATTGGCTGTGCTCGCTGTCGCGAAGGTGCTCCCATGCCCGCACCAGTCGGGCGCGATAGCTTTGCATATCGTCGAAATGCCAGTAGAAGCTGCCTTTTGTGACGCCCAGGCGGTCACACAACCGGTCGATCTTCAGCGATTTGAGGCCTTCTTCGGCGATGATCGCGAAACCCTCTTCAATCCAGTCATCCACCGACAGCCGGCTGCTGCCGGTTGCGCGAGGCGTAGCCATGATCAGCAGCCTACGGTGAGGCCATTCTTTACCCAGGTGACAGGCCCATTCGGGGAGTCGCCAATCGATAGAAACAAAGGCGGGCTTACCTTTTGTTTATCGGCCGAAGCGCCCTTGGTGCGCCGTCCCCGGGGTTTTGGAAGCTTGCAAGTGCGTGTTTTACTCATGGCGCGACAACTGAATTCTCTCGGTCCGCTCTTCCCCGTACCGGGCACAGTAGAGCGGGCGCGACAGCGCAGTGAAGACGCTGCGGTGCCGGTGGGCGATCTTCGATCGCGGGGTGTGGCGTGATAACCGAAAGATGGATGGATTTGGAGCATGACATTCGTTGACAAAATTCGTGGCCATTGGGCGCGCCGTTTCGCGGTTGCAGCCATAGCGGCCGCCCTACTGCCTGGCGTGGTGGGTCTGGTCGGGGGCTCAGCGACAGCGGGAGCGTTCTCTCGGCCGGGTCTGCCGGTCGAGTACCTGATGGTCCCGTCACCGTCGATGGGTCGTGACATCAAGGTGCAGTTCCAGTACGGCGGTCCCCACGCGGTCTATCTGCTCGACGGCCTGCGCGCCCGCGACGACTACAACGGCTGGGATCTGGAGACCCAGGCGTTCGAGTGGTACTACGAGTCCGGCCTGTCGATCGTGATGCCTGTCGGCGGTCAGTCCAGCTTCTACACCGACTGGTACGGCCCGGCCTGCGGTAAGGCCGGCTGCCAGACCTACAAGTGGGAGACCTTCCTGACGCAGGAGTTGCCGCAGTGGCTGGCCGCCAACAAGGACGTGTCGACCACGGGCAACGCAGCGGTGGGTCTGTCGATGTCCGGCAACTCCGCGATGATCCTGGCGGCCTATCACCCCGACCAGTTCATCTACGCCGGTTCGCTGTCGGCGTTCTTGAACCCGTCCGAGGGCAGCTGGCCGTTCCTGATCAACATGGCCATGGGCGACGCCGGTGGCTTCAAGGCCAACGACATGTGGGGCCCGACCGAGGACCCGAACAGCGGGTGGAAGCGCAACGATCCGATGCTGCAGATCCCCACACTGGTGGCGAACAACACCCGCCTGTGGGTGTACTGCGGCAACGGCAAGCCCAACGAGTTGGGTGGCGCCAACTTGCCGGCTGAGTTCCTGGAGGGTCTGACGATCCGGACGAACCGTACGTTCCAGGACAACTACATCGCCGCGGGCGGCAACAACGCCGTGTTCAACTTCCCGCCCTACGGCACCCACAGCTGGGAGTACTGGGGCCAGCAGCTGCAGGAGATGAAGCCTGACCTGCAGCGGGTGCTCGGCGCCTGACCGCTGACACAAAATCCCCTGCCGCACACGTGGCAGGGGATTTTGTTATCTGCTCAGCCGCGACTGTGGCTTCACGCTCGCGGGCTGTCGGGCGTCAGAACCCGTCGGCCACCCGCACCACCGCCCGACCCGAGTAGTTGCCGGCGCGGACCGCGTCGAGCACGCCGACCACGTCCTTGGCGTCGATGTCGCGGGAAATGTCGGCCAAGTGCCGCGGCTTGAGGGGGCCGCCGAGCTGCTCCCACAGCGCCCGCCGGGGCTCGATCGGCATCTGGACCGAATCGATGCCCAGCAGGGCGACACCGCGCAAGATGAACGGCATCACGGTGGTGTGCAGGGCGGCGCCGCCGGTGAGGCCACTGGCCGCGACGGCGCCCCCGTAGTTCACGGTGCTCAGCACGTCGGCCAGGGTGGCGCCGCCGACGCAGTCGATCGCCCCGGCCCAGCGCGCCTTGCCCAACGGCCGCGGCTTGGCGTCGGGGTCTTCGGGCAGCCTGCCGATCACCTCGCCGGCGCCCAACGCGCGCAACCGCTCGGCCGCGTCGGGTTTCCCGGTCGAGGCCACCACCTCATAGCCCGCCGCGGCCAGCAGGTCGACGCTGACCGAGCCGACGCCGCCGGACGCCCCGGTCACCACGATCGGCCCGTCCTGCGGTGTGACGCCGTGCCGTTGCAGCGCCTGCACACTCGTCGCCGCGGTGAACCCGGCCGTGCCGATCGCGGCACCCTCGCGTGGCGTCAACGAACCCAGTGCCACCACCCAGTCGGCGGGCAGCCGGGCGTACTCCGCGTACCCGCCGTGCCGCCCGGTGCCGATCTCGTAGCCGTGTGCCAGCACCGCGTCGCCGACTGCGAACTGATCGGATGACGACGCCACCACCTCACCGGTCAGGTCGATGCCGGGCACGATCGGATAGTCGCGCACCACACCGCCTTTGGGCGTCAGCGCCAGCGCGTCCTTGTAGTTCACGCTGGAGTAGTGCACCCGGATCGTCACCTCACCGGGCGGAAGATCGGATTCCTGAAGCGTCTCGACCGCCGCCGCGATGCGATCCCCGTCCTGTCGTGCCACCAACGCCTGAAACGTGTCCATGTGCTCCGACGCTAGTCGGACGGGCGCAGCCTGTGAAAGCTACTTCAGTTCCGACGATGACAGCCCGAGCAGGCGGCGGGCGACCACCAGCTGCTGGATCTGCTGCGTGCCCTCGAAGATGTCGAGGATCTTGGAATCGCGGGCCCACTTCTCCAGCAGCGTCTCCTCGGAATAGCCTGTGGTGCCGGCCAATTCCACCGCCTTGAGGGTGATATCGCTGGCCACCCGGCCAGCCTTGGCCTTGCCCATCGACGCTTCCTTGGAGTTCGGGATGTCGTTGTCGGCCTGCCACGCCGAGCGCACCATCAGCAGGTAGGAGGCCTCCCAGTCGGCTTCCATCCGCAAGAACTCCGCGGCCGGGGCGCTCTGCGCATGCGACGGCTTGTCATAGGAGATCTCCACGCCGGCGTCGGTGAGGATCTTGCGCAGTTCCTCCAGCGCGGCGCGGGCGATGCCCACGGCCATGGCCGCGACGACCGGGCGGGTGTTGTCGAAGGTCTCCATGACCCCGGCAAAACCCTTCTCCACCTCGATCTCCGGGCTACCGAGCAGGTTCTCCTTGGGGATCCGGACGTTGTCGAACCGGATCACCGCGGTGTCGGAGGCCTTGATGCCGAGCTTGTCCTCGAGCCGTTCGACGGTGACACCGGGATGCTCGCGCGGCACGATGAACGACTTGATGGCCGCGCGGCCCTTCGACTTGTCCAGCGTCGCCCACACGACGATGTGCGTGGCGCGCGACCCGGCGGTGACGAAGATCTTCTCGCCGTTGATGACGTACTCGTCGCCGTCGAGCTTGGCCGTCGTGGACACCGCGGCGGAGTCGGAGCCGAAACTCGGCTCGGTGATCGCCATCGCGGCCCAGACGTCCTTACCGAGGCGCTCCAGCTGCTCGCGGGTGGCAACGCTGCTGATCGCCGCGTTGCCCAGCCCCTGGCGGGGCACCGACAGCATCAATGCGACGTCGCCCCAACTGATTTCCATCACATTGAGGACTGCCGACATGTTGGCGCCGTTGTGGTTGGCATCCTTGGGCTCGTCGCCACCGGCGAAGGCTTCCGCGCCGGCGAACGCGAAAGTTTTTGCCTCCGAGATGCCTTCGAACAGGGTGGCCAGTGTGTCGAGTTCCACCGGATATTCGTGTTCGCGTAGGTCCCACTTGCGCGAGATCGGACGCAGCATCTCGGCGGCGCCTTGGTGGGCCTTGTGGATGACCGCTTCGAGCTTGCGGGGAAGTTCCAGATTGATTGCCATGATTGACCTTTCGGGCCCTAGATAACGACGACGCCCTCGGCGACGCCGATCGCGCGCAGGTCGCGGTACCAGCGTTCGACCGGGTGTTCCTTGGTGTAACCGTGACCGCCGAGCAGCTGTACGCCGTCCAGGCCGATCTGCATTCCTTTGTCGGTGCCCATCCGCTTGGCCAGCGCCGCCTCCCGGGCGAACGGCAGTCCCTGCTCGGCGCGCGACGCGCCGCGCCAGGTAATCAGCCGCAGCCCGTCGAGCTCGATGGCGATGTTGGCGCACATGAAGGCCACCGCCTGACGGTGCGCGATCGGCTCGCCGAACGCGTGGCGCTCCTTGACGTAGGGCACCACGTGGTCGAGCACCGCGTGCGACGTGCCCACGGCCAGTGCGGCCCAGCCCAGCCGCGACAGCGCGACGGCCTCCGAGTAGTCGTCATCGGTGGCGCCGTCCTCACCGAGCCGGGCGCTCAGCGGCACGGACACGTTGTCGAGGTTGATGCGGCCGAGCGCCGCCGCCCGGATACCCATGCTCGGATCGGGCGTCACCGACAGGCCCTGCGACGAGGACTCGACGATGAACAGCGCAGGCTTGCCGTTGAGTTGCGCGCCGACGATGAACAGCTCGGCGTCGGCGGCGGCCGGCACCAGCGACTTGACGCCGTTGAGCCGATACCCGCTGGGCGTGCGCACCGCCGTGGTCTTCAACGCCGTCGGATCGAACAACGGGTGCGGTTCGGCGATCGACACGCACGCCTGCGGGACGTTCTCGCCGGCGAACTCGGGCAGATAGGTGGCCTGCTGATCCGCGCTGCCCCAGTTCGTGAGTGCCGCCGCGACGCCGCCGGGCGCCAGGATCGGCAGCGCCAGGCCCATGTCGCCGTACGCCAGCGCCTCGGCGACCAGCGCGTTGGTCACTGCCGAGCGGTGGGCGGCGATGCCGTCGAAGTCCTCGGGGATGTTGATGGCGGTGATGCCCAACTCCGACGCCTTGGCGATCAGGTCGGGCGGGTAGGTGGTGGCCTCATCGGCTTCGCGGGCCGCCGGGCGCAGGATCTCGGCGGCGAATTCGCGTACCGTGTCGAGGATCATCTGCTGGTCCTCGTCGGGGGTGAGGTCGAAATAATCGGCGCCGCTGGTCTTCAGGCGGGTCGGTGCCTTGCCGACGCCTTGGATCCGCTTGAACTGGCGAGTTGTCGCGCCGGCCGCTGAAAATACTTGTTTGACACCGTATTTCAGGCCGCGGTTGAGCGGGTCGCGCAGGTTGTAGCGGTCCAGGAACTCCTGCCCGACGATCGGCGTGATCAGCGCCAACCCGATGTCGGTCGCTGTCCGCTTGTGCTTTTGCAGGCCGACGGCGCTTTGGTGGCCCGCGTGCTTGGTTCCGTTCTTCGACGGAAGGGTGTTGGTCATATCAGCAGCCTCACTTGGTCAGGGGCGATGCCCATGACCGTATCTTACTCCGGAGTAAGGTACGGCGACTCTGTTAGGTAATTCACACCGGCATCCCCCCGCCGTTGAGATTGCACTCAGGGTCGCGATAGCCGGAAATCCGCAGCCCTGGGCGCAATCTGAACGCGTGGCGGTCACGCGATCAGCACCGGCAGCCGCCGGGCGCCCCAGCTGCCGACCGGCCCGTCGTAGACCCCGGGCAATTGTGTGCCGCAGCCGCGGCAGCGGCCGTCGTCGGTCAGCGCGTACCGCCTCATCACGTACCAGTCGCGCACCACCACTGCCATCCCGCAGCCGGGGCAGAACGTCGTCCCGCCCTCCGTGTCGTGGACGTTGCCGGTGTAGACGAACCGCAGTCCTTCGGCCAACGCGATCCGCCGCGCCCGGGATAGCGTCTCCGTCGGAGTCGGCGGAGTGTCGAGCATCTTGTAGTCGGGGTGAAAAGCGGTGAAATGCAGCGGCACATCGGTGCCCAGCTGTTCGCGGATCCACGCGCATTCGGCGGCGATCTCGGCGTCGCTGTCGTTGTGTCCGGGGATCAGCAGCGTGGTGATCTCGAGCCAGACGTCGGTCTCGTGGCACAGGTAGACCAGGGTGTCGAGGACGTCTGCGAGGTGGCCCACGCAGACACGGTGGTAGAAGTCCTCGGTGAAGGCCTTCAGATCGACGTTGGCCGCATCGATGTGGCGGTAGAACTCCGCCCGCGGGGCCGCGCACATGTAGCCCGCGGTCACCGAGATCGCCTTGATGCCGCGCGCGTGGCAGGCGTCGGCCACGTCGGCCGCGTACTCCCAGAAGATCGTCGGATCGTTATAGGTGAAAGCCACGCTGCGACAACCTGTTTCGTCGGCCGCCCGGGCCAAGTCCTCAGGCGTCGCCCGGCCGGCAAGCGTATCGATCTCACGGGATTTCGAGATGTCCCAGTTCTGGCAGAACTTGCAGGCGAGGTTGCAGCCCGCGGTGCCGAAGGACAGCACCGCCGAACCGGGCAGGAAGTGGTTGAGCGGCTTCTTCTCCACCGGGTCGATGCAGAATCCGCTGGAGCGGCCGTAGCTGCTCAGCACGATCTGGTCGTCGACGCGGGCACGCACGAAGCACAACCCGCGCTGGCCCTCGTGCAGCTTGCAGGCGCGCGGGCAGACATCGCACTGGATCCGGCCGTCGTCGAGGCGATGCCAGTGGGTGGTGGGGACGGTAAACGGGTCGCCTTCGATACCGCCAGGCTACGCCGGGGAAAGCCTGGCCAGCACGTCGTGATGCAGCAGTCCGTTGGTCGCGACCGCGCTGCCGCCATGCGGGCCCGCGGCGCCGTCGAGACTGGTGAACGTCCCGCCCGCCTCGCGCACCACGACGTCTAGCGCGGCCAAATCCCACAGGGACACTTCAGGTTCGGCGGCGATGTCGACCGCGCCCTCGGCGAGCAGGCAATAGGACAGGAAGTCGCCGAACGCGCGCACCCGCCACACCGCGTCGGTGAGATCGATGAAGCGGTCGCGCAATCCGAGCTTGGCCCAGCCCGACAGACTGGAGAACGACAGGCTGGCCGAGGCGAGATCGGCGACCGAGGACACCGAGATCCGGCGCGTCGACCCACCCGCCACCGCCGCGAACGCCCCGCCGCCCGCACCGGCCCACCAGCGCCGCTGCAATGCGGGCGCACTGATCACGCCGACGATCGGGACGCCGTCGAGCAGCAGCGCGATCAGCGTGGCCCACACGGGGACGCCCCGGACGAAGTTCTTGGTGCCGTCGATCGGGTCGATCACCCACTGGCGTCCACTGAAAGTCGTTGTGCCGCCGTATTCTTCGCCCAGCACCGGGTCCTCGGGCCGTTGTGCGGCCAGCGTCTCGCGCAGGGCCGCTTCCACCGAACGGTCCGCGTCGGTGACGGGCGTGAGGTCGGGTTTGGTGTCGACGTGCAGGTCGATTGCGCCGAAGCGGTCGACCGTCAACGCGTCGGCCTGATCAGCCAACTGCAGCGCGAGTGCCACGTCATCCATGGCTGCAGTCCTACCATGAGCCTGTGTGGGAATTCGGCGTGCTGTTGTTGTTGATCGGGGCGATCGTGCTGCTGGCGGCACCGTGGATCATGCGGCGGCGCGGCATCAGCGGTGAGCAGGCCCGCGGCACCTTGCTCGTCACCGGGGTGAGTCCACGCCCGGATGCGACGGGGGAGCAGTTCGTCACGATCACCGGTGTGATCAACGGCCCGACGGTCAACGAGCACGTCGTCTATCAACAGATGGCTGTCGACGTCGACAACTGGCCGACGATGGGCTCGCTGTTCCCGGTGGTGTACTCGCCGAAGAACCCGGACAACTGGCGGTTCGCCCCGCCGGAGCCGCCCGCCTAGGCGCGTCCACCGCGAGGCTGTCGTTACCGAGACAAAGTGCGAGTGCGGTGCCCGATAACTACAGTCTCGCGTCGCGATGACACGTCAGCCGTGGGCGATGCGCAAAAGCTCCGCGACGCTGCACACCTTGACCCGTGGCCGGCCCGCCGACTGACCGGCGGCGCGCTCGTAGTCGTCGATCTGCTTCCAGTGGTCATCGGTGATCAGCTTGGGCTGGCGCTCCAGCAGCCATTCGACCAGCTCTGAGGAGTGGTCTGGGCCGAAGTCGGCCAGCTGGGCGCCCGCAAGATCGCGGACCAGCGTGTCGACGGTTTCCTGCGAGTCGCTCTTGTTGCTGCCGATGACCCCGGTGGGCCCACGCTTGATCCAGCCGACGACATACTCATTGCGGCTGCCCTCCACCCGGCCGGCGGTATGGGGGATCGTGCCGCTGCGATCGTCGAACGGCAGACCCGGCGTGGGCACCCCGCGGTAGCCCACCGCCCGCACCACCAGCTGCGCGGGCAGTTCCTCGCGGGCGCCGGTGTCCTTGGCGACGACGCGCCCGGAGTCGTCGGTGACCAGCTCGTTGCGGCCCAGCACGATCGATTCCACCCGGCCTTCGCCGCGCAGCTCGATCGGCGACGTGCGGAACCGGAATACGATCCGGCGCTTGGCGCCCTTGGGCTCGCGTTCGGCGTATCCCCGCAGCACCTTGATGTTGTTGCGCACGGTCTTTCCCGCCGCGTCCAGGTCTTCGTCGGTGATGTCGGCGAAATCGGCCGGGTCGACGATCACGTCGACGTCGCCGAGCCCCTCCAGATCGCCGAGTTCGCGCAGCTCCAGCGTGGTGAACGTGGCCTGCAGCGGCCCGCGCCGGCCGATGATCAGGACCTCCTCGACGCCGCGGTCGTGCAGCACCTGCAATGCGTGATCGGCGATGTCGGTGGTGGCCAGCACGTCAGGGTCGGTGACCAGGATGCGCGCCACGTCCAGGGCGACGTTGCCGTTGCCGACCACTACGGCCCGCCCGGAGGAGAGGTCGGGGGTGATCTCCTCGAAGTGCGGGTGGGCGTTGTACCAGCCGACGAAGTCGACGGCGGCGATGCTGCCCGGCAGGTCCTCGCCCGGAATGTTCAGCGACTTGTCGGACTGCGCACCGACGGCATAGATCACGGCGTCGTAGCGCTCGGCGAGCTCGTTGGCCTTCACATGCTCGCCCACCGCGATGTTGCCGAAGAACCGAAAGCGTGGATCCAGCGCCGTCTTCTCGAACTGCGCGCTGATCGACTTGATCTTCGGATGGTCGGGGGCGACGCCGGAGCGCACCAGGCCCCACGGTGTGGGCAGCATCTCGAGCATGTCGACGCGCACATCTCTTTTTTGGCTGGCGTCTTCGTTGGCGTCGGCGAACTTCAGCAGCGACGCAGCCGCAAAGTATCCGGAAGGGCCGGCGCCGACGATCGCCACGTGGTACGGGCGCATTTGGGGCATATATACAGTGCCTTCTGTCGCTGCCTTGTGTCGCTTGCCCGGCCGCACGCAAGGGCTGTCGCGCATCGCCGGGCGGGTTACACCCCGATGCTAAACGTGTGCCAAGTCAACTGCCGGAAGACGCAGTGAAGTCGCAAGTCGGTAACGTGGACGATTGTGGATCCTGACCGTCAAGCCGATATCGCCGCCCTCGACTCCACCCTGACCACGGTGGAGCGGGTGCTCGACGTCGACGGTCTGCGCGCCCGCATCGAGAAGCTGGAGCACGAGGCGTCCGATCCCAACCTGTGGGACGACCAGGCCCGGGCCCAGCGGGTGACCAGTGAACTGTCCCACGCGCAAAACGAGCTGCGCCGTGTCGAAGAGCTTCGCCAGCGTCTGGACGATCTGCCTGTGCTCTACGAGCTGGCCGCGGAGGAGGGTGGCACCGACGAGCTCGCCGAGGCCGAAGCCGAGCGCAAGAAGCTGCGCGAGGACATCGAGGCGATGGAAGTGCGCACTTTGCTGTCCGGCGAGTACGACGAGCGTGAGGCGCTGGTCAACATCCGCTCCGGCGCGGGCGGGGTGGACGCCGCCGACTGGGCCGAAATGCTGATGCGGATGTACATCCGCTGGGCGGAAAAGCACAACTATCCGGTCGAGGTGTTCGACACCTCCTACGCCGAAGAGGCCGGCATCAAGAGCGCGACGTTCGTCGTGCACGCGCCGTTTGCCTACGGCACGCTGTCGGTCGAGCAGGGCACGCATCGGCTGGTGCGCATCAGCCCGTTCGACAACCAGGGTCGGCGCCAGACGTCGTTTGCCGAAGTGGAAGTGCTGCCCGTCACCGAGACCACCGACCACATCGACATCCCGGATTCCGACGTGCGTGTCGACGTGTACCGGTCCTCGGGCCCGGGCGGTCAGTCGGTCAACACCACCGACTCGGCCGTTCGACTCACCCACATCCCGACCGGTATCGTGGTCACCTGCCAGAACGAGAAGTCGCAGCTGCAGAACAAGGTGTCAGCGATGCGCGTGCTTCAGGCAAAACTGTTGGAGCGCAAGCGTTTAGAAGAACGCGCTGAGCTCGACGCATTAAAGGGCGACGGCGGCAGCTCGTGGGGCAACCAAATGCGGTCCTACGTATTGCACCCCTACCAGATGGTGAAGGACTTGCGCACCGAGTACGAAGTCGGCAATCCGGCTGCGGTACTGGACGGAGACATCGACGGATTCCTCGAAGCCGGGATTCGGTGGCGCAACAGACGTGATGACGAATAGCACCGTATTAGCAGTATCGGCGGGCGAACGCTGGGATAGCTTCTGGCTCGGCACCATCGGCGAATGGATCCTGACCAGGGGGGTGCCGATCGCGCTCTACCTGATTGGCGGCCTGCTGGCCGCCCGGTTTATCAATTGGGCGGCGCGCAGAATCGTCCGGCGCATCGACGCTGAATATCAGGAAAGCGACCAGTTGGTGCGCTCGGAGAGCGCCAAGCACCGCCAGGCTGTCGCGTCGGTGATCTCGTGGGTGTCGGTCGCGCTGCTTTTCGTCATCGTGATCGTGCAGGTCACCTCCATCCTCGCCATCCCGGTCGGATCGCTCGTCGCGCCCGCCGCGGTGCTCGGTGCCGCGCTCGGCTTTGGCGCCCAGCGCCTGGTCCAGGACCTGCTCGCCGGCTTCTTCATCATCACCGAAAAGCAGTACGGCTTCGGTGATCTGGTGTCTTTGACGGTCGCCGGCATCGCCGCGCCGGCGGAGGGCACGGTGGAAGATGTCACTCTTCGCGTCACCAAGCTGCGCTCAACCGAGGGCGAGATGATGACCATCCCGAACGGTCAGATCGTCAAATCGGTGAACCTGTCGAAGGATTGGGCCCGAGCCGTCATCGACATTCCAGTGCCGGCGTCTGCGGACCTCAACCTGGTCAACGATGTGCTGCACGAGGTCGCGGAGAAGGCCATCGAGGACCGCGACCTGTCCAAGCTGCTGCTGGATGCGCCCCAGTTGATGGGTGTGGAGAGCATCCAGCTGGACACCGTCAATCTGCGCATGGTGGCCCGCACCCTGCCGGGCAGACAGTTCGAGGTCGGTCGCAGGCTGCGGGTGCTCGTGGTGCGTGCGTTGCGCCGGGCGGGAGTCGTGACCACCGGTGACGGGTCTGCCCCGATGGTGGGCGCCATTGTCCATCCCGCTACGGCCGGCGGTGCGGAGGAAGAGACCCAGGGCCCGCCGGAGCAGAAGAAATGAGGTCCTGGTTCACGGCCAAGCTCGGCCGCATGCGGGTGTCGACGGTGGTGCTGCTCGTCGCGTTCATAGCGCTGTTCTGGGTGTATCACAACGTCGAGCCCCCGGCGAAGCCACCCGAGGTGCCGGCCACCCAGGTGGTGCCGCCGGGCTTCGTCCCCGACCCCAACTACACGTGGGTGCCGCGAACCAATGTGCGGCGGCCGCGGGAACCCGTCGTCACGACCACCACGCCGACGACCAGCCCCACCGAGACCACGACAACGTCGCCGACGTCGCCGACCAGTCCGACGTCACCGACCAGTCCGACCTCGCCGACCAGTCCGACGTCACCGACCGAATCGCCGACTGACACGCAGCCGCCTGCCGAGGCGCCCGACCAATCGCCGACTCCGTCACCGACGACGGCCCCGCCGGGAGGGGCGCCCACCACGCCCGCTCCCCAGCAGTGACCGAGCCTCCCCAAATGCACCGCTACACTGGCGAGCCGTGATCACCCTCGACCATGTGACGAAGCAGTACAAGTCGTCGGCGCGACCCGCGCTGGACAACGTGTCGCTCAAGATCGACAAGGGTGAATTCGTCTTTCTCATCGGGCCGTCGGGGTCGGGCAAGTCGACGTTCATGCGGCTGCTGCTGGCCGAGGAGACCCCGACCGCGGGCGACATCCGGGTGTCGAAGTTCCACGTGAACAAGCTGCCGGGCCGCCACATCCCCAGCCTGCGCCAGGTGCTGGGCTGTGTCTTCCAGGACTTCCGGCTGCTGCAGCAGAAGACGGTGTTCGAGAACGTCGCCTTCGCACTGGAAGTCATCGGCAAGCGCACCGAGGTGATCAACCGCGTGGTGCCCGACGTGCTGGAGATGGTCGGGCTGTCGGGTAAGGCCAACCGGCTGCCCGCCGAGCTGTCCGGCGGCGAACAGCAGCGGGTGGCCATCGCGCGTGCCTTCGTCAACCGGCCGCTGGTGCTGCTGGCCGACGAGCCGACGGGCAACCTGGATCCCGAAACCAGCAAGGACATCATGGATCTGCTCGAGCGCATCAACCGCACGGGCACCACGGTGCTGATGGCCACCCACGACCATCACATCGTCGACTCGATGCGGCAGCGCGTCGTCGAACTCGAACTGGGCCGGCTGATTCGCGACGAGCAGCGCGGCGTCTACGGAATGGATCGCTAAGTGCGCTTTGGCTTCCTCATCAATGAGGTTCTGACCGGGCTTCGTCGCAACGTCACCATGACGGTCGCGATGATCCTGACGACCGCCATCTCGATCGGCCTGTTCGGCGGTGGCCTGCTGGTGGTGCGGCTGGCCGACCAATCGCGCGACATCTATCTGGACCGGGTGGAGAGTCAGGTCTTTTTGACCAACGACGTGTCGGCCAACGACCCGACGTGTGACGCCGACCCGTGCAAGGCGCTGCGGGCGCAGATCGAGGACCGCGACGACGTGCAGTCGGTCCGGTTCCTCAATCGCGACGACGCCTACAACGACGCGATCAAGAAGTTCCCGCAGTACAAAGACGTCGCCGGCAAGGAGGCGTTTCCGGCGTCGTTCATCGTCAAGCTCGAAAACCCCGAGCAGCACCAGGATTTCGACGAGGCGATGGTCGGCCAGCCCGGTGTGCTCAATGTGCTCAACCAGAAAGATCTGATCGACCGGTTGTTCGCCGTGCTCGACGGGTTGAGCAACGCGGCGTTCGCCGTGGCACTGGTGCAGGCCATCGGCGCAGTTCTGTTGATCGCCAACATGGTTCAAGTCGCGGCGTACACCCGCCGCACGGAGATCGGCATCATGCGACTGGTCGGCGCCAGCCGCTGGTACACGCAGTTGCCGTTTCTGGTGGAGGCTATGGTGGCGGCGCTGGCCGGTGTGATCATCGCGATCCTGGGGCTGATCGTGGTGCGGGCGGTATTCCTGGAGAACGCGCTCGACCAGTTCTACCGAGCCAATCTGATCGCCCGGATCGACTACGCCGACATCCTTTACATTTCACCGATCCTGCTGTTCGTGGGTGTGGCGATGGCCGGTGTCACCGCGTACGTCACGCTGCGGCTCTACGTTCGAAGATAGCCGTGTCCAAGAAAGCCGACCCGTCGAGGAACAGCAACAACCGAGTCGTTGCGACCAATCGCAAGGCGCGGCACAACTATTCGATCCTCGAGACCTTCGAGGCCGGTATCGCGTTGATGGGCACCGAGGTCAAGAGCCTGCGCGACGGGCAGGCGTCGCTGGCCGACGCGTTCGCCACCGTCGACGACGGCGAGGTCTGGCTGCGCAACCTGCACATCCCCGAGTATCACCACGGCAGCTGGACCAACCACGCGCCGCGGCGCAACCGCAAGCTGCTGTTGCACCGGCGCCAGATCGACATGCTGATGGGCAAGATCCGCGACGGCAACCTGACGCTGGTGCCGCTGTCGCTGTACTTCTCCGAAGGCAAGGTCAAGGTCGAATTGGCGTTGGCCCGCGGCAAGCAGGCCCACGACAAGCGTCAGGACCTGGCCCGTCGCGACGCCCAGCGTGAGGTGACGCGCGAACTCGGCCGTCGCGTCAAAGGGATGCCCTAGCCCGAGGTAATTCGCGGCATTTGCGGTCGCTCGCGGCTTGCGAGCGCTACCGTCTGCCCGGTGAGTAGCCGCCCCTTGACCCTTCTGGACAAGTCCGCCGTCCTCGACGGCCTATTCGCGGAGTGGGACGACATCACCGCGCTGGCGGCCGGGTTGTCCGACGGCGAGTGGACGGCGCCGACGTCGCTGCCGGGCTGGTCGGTCCATGACGTGGTGGCGCACCTGGTCGGTGTGGAGTCGATGCTGCAGGGCGTCGAGACCCCGGAGGTCGACATCGACGTCTCCACGCTCGAGCACGTCCGCAACGATTTCGGCGCGTTGAACGAACGCTGGGTCTGCAAATTTCGTGGGGTCAGCCACGCCGAGCTGCTCGACCAGTTCCGCGCCGTGACGACCGACAGGCGCCGGGCGCTGACGGGCATGTCCGACGACGACTGGAACGCGGTGACGCCCACGCCCGCCGGGCCGGACAGCTACGGACGGTTCATGCGGGTGCGCATCTTCGACTGCTGGATGCATGAGCACGACATCCGCGACGCCGTCGCGAAGCCCGCCGCCGACGCCGAGCTGGCCCGGCCCGCGGCGAACTTGGCGCTCGACGAGATGGCCACCGCGATGGGCCGCGTCGTCGGCAAACTGGGCGGGGCACCGGACGGGTCCCGGGTATCCATCGAGCTGACCGGGCCGCTGGCCCGCACCATCAACGTGGCGGTCGACGGACGTGGTCGCGTCGTGGCCGACTTCGGCGGCGCGGACGCGACGGCGACGATCCGGCTCGACGGATTTTTGTTCACCCGGTTGGCGGGCGGGCGCACCACGCTGGCGGAGCATCAGGACGCCGTGTCATACGGCGGGGACGAGGCCGTCGGCCGGCGCATCGTCGAGCACCTCAACTTCGTGATTTGAGGCTGTGACCGGCCGGGAAGAAACTGCCGTGACCCGCGGTTACACAATCGGTAGAATGAAGGGTCCTGTCCGACGGGCAGGGTGATGTTGGACAACTGAACATGGGGCTGAACGGTTTCGACTTCGAGCGTCGAATCAAGGGAAGCGTGCCGGTGCAGGCAAGAGACCACCGTAAGCGTCGCTGTAACCAATTAAGCGCCGATTCTCATCAGCGCGACTACGCCCTCGCTGCCTAAGCGACGGCTAGTCTGTCAGCCCGGGAGCGCCCTCGACCCGGTGTCTGGCATCAGCTAGAGGGATCAACCGCTAGGTCCGGTCGCGGGACCTAGCGGGACACCAAACAGCGACTGGGATCGTCATCCTGACTTGTTCGCGTGATCAGGAGATCCGAGTAGAGGCATAGCGAACTGCGCACGGAGAAGCCTTGAGGGAATGCCGTAGGACCCGGGTTCGATTCCCGGCAGCTCCACCAATACACAAAGGTCAACAGTTCGCTGTTGGCCTTTTTTCTTGCGCGCTCCCGCGTGTTCGCGGGGACTCCTGCGGATTTCTGCGGACTTCCTTCCCCGGCCGTCTCGCCCACTTCGGGCAACATTCTGCTCTCTCCGCGCCGTTATTCTCTCCGGCATCGCTCCCCGGCGAAGGGCCGAAGTCCGCAAGGGTCGTCGGCGGCCCCTTTAAATATCAACAAGTTACGTGCTGACCGTTCAAGCGGTTGGATGAAGGCATCGCTTGTCCAGAGGAAACGGCACGCCGGCTTACTTGCTGCTTGCGTAAACAAACTAGCCGATCTGTTGACACAATAAACAAACGCGCCTACGATTGGTTCAACTGAAACAAGTCGTGGGGCACATCATGGATTCGAGCAACCTCGTCGGCATCAGCGAGATCGCCGATCTCGCCAAGGTCACTCGCCAAGTCGTCAGCAACTGGCGCCAGCGCTATGACCACTTTCCGCGCCCGGTGAAAACGCTCCAGAGCGGCCCGGTCTGGGATCGAGAGGTGGTCGAGGCCTGGGTCAAGAACTTCAAGGGCGAAGCCACGCACGTCCTGAGTTTCATCAACCTGAAGGGCGGCGTCGGCAAGACCACGACCGCGGTCGGCGTCGCTGAAATCCTTGCGCAGGAAGAGCGCAAGCACGTTCTGGTCGTGGATCTCGACCCGCAGACCAACGCCAGTGTCACGCTGATCTCCGAGGAACGCTGGGCGGAGATGGACAAGGCGGGGCAGACGGTCGCCCAACTGTTCGCCGATCGGCTGAACCCCAACGATCCGCCGAAGTTCGAGATCGAGAAATCCATCGCCCGCGGCGTCTCCACCATCAACGATGGCATTGCGCGTCTCGACCTGCTGCCGTCGAGCATACGTCTGATCGACATTCAGGACCGCATCCCGATGATCGCGTTGTCGGGCAACTTCACCGTCAACCCGCTGGACATCCTGAAGCACGCCCTGCAGCCGGTCATCGACCGGTACGACTACGTGATCATCGATTGCCCGCCGAGCCTCGGCACGGTCACCAAGAACGGCCTGCGCATTTCCACGGGATACGTCATTCCCACCATCCCAGACATCCTCTCCACCTGGGGCATCTACCAGATCGTCGACAACGTCCAGCGTTTTGCCGACGACATCGATCGGCCCATCCCGTCGCTCGGCATCGTCGCCACCAAGGTTCAGGGCAACAATCTCCATCGCCGCGTCATGGATGACCTGGGCGCCGGGCGTCTCGGTCGTTTCGGCGAAGCGGGTGCGCTGCCCCAGCCGCCCCTCTTCGCCAACAGCATTCCACAGACCGTGAATGTCGCACGTGGCGCGGACGTGGATGCCGACATCCGCACATTCAAGGGAAAATACGGCACGGCATACGAATCCATCCGCGGGCTGGCCAAGGAAATCAAAACACTATGCGAAACGAGAAAGCCCTGATCAAGCTGCTGCGCGGGCTGGTCGATCTCCTTGCCGACGAAGCGGGGCGCAACCCCGACTTCGCCGCGCGCCTGGATGATGTGTTGACCAGTCTGCCGGCAGGGTCAGCCAAGCCCCCCAAACAACGCGCCACGCCGCCCGCCGAACTGCCGGACATTCATGCTGAATGGAACCAGCGCAGCGAAACCGACTTCCGCCTGTGGCTGCGCGACCAGCCGATGCCGGTGCTACGCGCCCTGGTTCGAACCCACGACTTCGACCCCACCCGCCGCACGACCAAGTGGAAGGAAGCTGAAAAACTCGCCGACTTCATCGCTGACGGCCTGAAGGCCCGCCTGGCGCGTGGCTCGTCATTCCTCGGGCGGGGGACAACGTCATGAATCTCAGGTCCATGAGTCCGTGTAACCACTGTCAGACCCAGGAAGAGTGAACAGCCCATGTTCCACCTCACTGCACGTGTTGCTTGGCACGATTCGCGTTGGAATGGAGCCGTCTGCCGCAAGCCTTCCTGCAATTCTTTCTGCGCGGCTCTCGACCGCATCCGCCTGGAGCGCGATGACGCCCGTGAGGATGCTCTGGCAGGGAAGCGATGGAGCACTCTGGACCCGGACGAGCTGCCCGCGTGCAAGGCCGAGTCGGGCGCGTTCATGAACGAAGATGAGTGGTCGCGGCGCTTCGTTCACCCCTACGCCGGCATCAAGAAAGCCGAGGAGACGCACGGCCACCTCAAGCCGACGCTGGTCAGGGTCCCGTCCTACGCCACGTTCGTGGTGCCGTTCGCGTGGATGCTCCGTAGCGAGCAGGCGGTGATCGACGAACGGCTTCCGACACCGCTTCCGCCCGACGAGGAGTCCCCGTTCGCGAGTCCTTGGGTCTTCGGCCGCGAGCGACAGGAGGCGATCCTCAAGCTGTTCTCGAGCAGGCTCACGCCAGAGCGGTCGCTGGTGTTCTTCTACTGCAAGGAGGGTCAGCCGCTCGGCGACACCATCTCGCGGCTCGTGATGGGCGTCGGGAGGATCGCGACAGTCGCACAGCCGAAGGCCTACGACGTCACAAAGACGAAGCCCACGCACCTCATGTGGGACCTGCTCATTCGGCACACCATCCGACCCGACGGAGAGGACGGCTTCCTGCTCCCGTACCACGACTACCTCGAGCCGACAGGCGACGCCGCTGAAGACGCTCGGCGTGAACGCCTCCTACGAGAGATTGCGGTGCCCGCCGACCCGGCACACGTTCGCGTCTTCTCCTACGCCGCGGAGCTGGCACCTGCCGACATCGCACTGTCGACGCTGGTCCGTTGCCTCGAATCGGTGCGCAAGATTCGAGAGCACGGGATCGCGAAAGGGCCGTGGGAGCGCCGCGAGGAGTGGCTCAACCAGCAGATCGCGCAGGCATGGCAAGACCGAGGGCCGTTCCCTGGACTCGGCCCCGCCCTTGAGGCACTCGGGATGCGACTCGGCACAGCCCTTGCGCTGGAATTGCGGTCGTCGGAAATGGTCAAGGCCGACGCCGACCCGTGGCCGACCGTGGATGCGATCCTCCGAGGGAAACAGAAGCCGCCGCAGCCGGCCTATGCGAACGATCTGGAGGCAATCCGAGAGACGTGGACAAGCCTCCCTGACGAGCGCCGCGCTCTGCTCAAGCTGCTGTCGCGGTTCGCGCTCACGTCGGCGCAGGCGCTTCGCTGGTTCGACCCGAAGGAGAGAACCAAGGGCACGGCCGCGAAGGTGAGCGACGAGGAGATCCTCGCGAACCCGTATCGGATGAGCGAAGTGGACCTCGGCGACTGGAACGATTCGCCGGTGTCCGTGGGGCTCATTGATCGCGGCTTGCTCCCTGACGCGACCATTGCAGCAAAGCACCCAGTCCCGGAACCCTCGAAGGTGGGCTCGCCGAACGACGCGCGACGTCTTCGCGCCGCGCTGGTCGCGGTGCTGCGTGAAGCATCGGAGAACGGCGACGCGCTCCTGAGCGTCCCCGAGGCGCTGCAGCGCGTCGGCTCGCTGGACCTTATTCACCCTTGCGTGATCGGTTCGGACTGGCCGAACACGAACCGCAGCACGCTATCCGGCGTCATCGAGCTCGTGGATGTCGCCGGCGCCGGCGCTACATCGACCGCTGCGCTGCAGCTCACGGAGCTGAAGGGACGTGAGGATCGACTCCGCTCGGTCCTGGGCAAGCGCGCCGGCAAGCCTGCTGCCCCCGTGAAGGCCGATTGGCAGAAGCTGCTCGTCACCGCGATCTCGGAGGCAGGCGGCAAGTTCGACAAGAGGAACGAGCTGCATCGCCAGGCGATCGAGGAACAGGCGGTTGCGCTCGAACGGCTGCTGTCTCGACGGCTGAGCGTTCTCGTCGGCCGGGCCGGCACGGGCAAGACGTCGGTCATGGGTGCGTTGATGTTGTCCGAGGCACTCACGAAGGACGGCATCCTCCTTCTCGCGCCGACCGGAAAGGCGCGCGTGCGCCTCGGCAAGGCGACGAATGCCGAGGCGATGACCGTCGCACAGTTCCTTCACCGGCTCGGTCGGTACGACGGCGCCCGCCAGCGACCGAAGTTCGACGGCAAGGACAAGTATCGGAAGGAGAAAACCGTCGTCATCGACGAGTGCTCGATGCTGACGATGGACGATCTCGTCGCGGTGCTGGAGGCGCTCGACCTCGCCCACGTGCAGAGACTCATCCTGGTGGGCGACCCGAACCAGCTTCCACCAATCGGCGTGGGTCGCCCGTTCGCCGACCTCGTCTCGTATCTCGAAACCACCGATGCGCAGAGCGATGACGGTTCACCCCTGGGGCACGCCCTCGCTCGGCTCACCGTCGAGGTGCGCGCAGCGGCTGCGGCCTCCGCGGCGTCGGACGCGCTGCGCCTGGCATCATGGTTCACGCGCGAGCAGCAGCCCGTCGATGCGGATCGCGTTCTCAGCGATCTCGAGCTCGGCGAGAAATTCAACGACCTCGAGATCGTGTTCTGGAAGACGCCCGGCGAGCTACGCTCGCAACTGCTCCAGACCTTTCAGAAACACCTCGGGCTGAAGAATGGCAGCGACGTGGCGGGCTTCGACGCTTCGCTCGGGCTCGACGATCGCGGCTGGGTGCCCTTCGATGCGCCGGAGGGCTCAGAACGTTGGCAGATCCTGTCCCCGGTTCGGATGCACCCGCACGGCGTGTACGACATCAACCGGTGGGTGCAGCGACAGTTCCGGGCGAAGGAACTCGAAGCGGCGTCGACCGCATGGGGCGTCAGTCTTGGCGACGAGAGCATCGTAGCCAAGGACAAGGTTATCCAGACCACGAACCAACGCCGCAAGGCGTACAACTGGAGCGATCGAGCAACCGAGGAGCACTACATCGCGAACGGCGAGGTGGCACTGATCGCGAAGGTGAAAAACATGCTCAAAGGCGTATTTGCCGGACGGCCGAACCTCACTTTCGACTACTGGCCCAACCAGTTCTCCGACGGCTACGCGCCCCTCGAGCTGGCCTACGCACTCACCGTGCACAAGTCGCAAGGCAGCGAGTTCAAGAAGGTCTTCGTCATCCTACCGAAGAACTGCAGGCTGCTCTCGCGTGAGCTCGTCTACACGGCGCTGACGCGCTCACGCGAGCAGCTCGTGCTCCTCATCGAGGGCGACGACGCAACGGTCCTCTTCGACCTCACGCGACCGGAGCGCTCGGAGACGGCGCGCCGGAACACGAATATCTTCCAGGGCGTCATTCGCGTCGCTGACGACACTGTGCCGTTCGCAGAGCACCTCATCCATCGAACCGAGAAGGGCCACCTGGTTCGCAGCAAGTCGGAGCTGGTCATCGCCAACATGCTGTTCCAGCTTGGTATCCCTTACGAGTACGAGCGCGTCTGCGAAGGCACCGCAGCACCGGGCCGCCTTCGCCCCGACTTCTCATTCGTGACGGCCGATGGCGACCTGATCATCTGGGAACACCTCGGGATGCTGAGCAGGCCCGACTACAAGCGGGGCTGGGACTGGAAGCGCGAGTGGTATGCGCGCAATGGCTTCGTTGAGGGCAAGACCTTATTCATCTCGACCGAGGATGCCCAGAAGGGGCTGGACTCAGCGCTATTGAGGGAGACGGCAAACGCCATCAAGACTCTCATCGAGTAATCTGCCTCTAACATCCGGTTCGCGGCCCGCGAATCGGAGTGTTGAACGTCTGCCTGCTTCGATTGGCTGCAAAGGCCGAAAACGGATTCTGGACTCGCCTCCGTTTCTTAGCGTGGGACTCGCGCTTTCACCGTACCAATGAGCCGATCCCGCTGCTCCTCCCACAACAACGGCGTCCCCGACGCCAGATCGAACAGGGTCACCTCCGGCGGCAGGGTCTCGTCGAGGATGGCGGCGACGATGTCCGGCGCCAGGGTGGTGAGGTTCACCATCCGACTCACATAGGCCCGATCCATCCCCTCGCGTTCGGCCACCTCGGATAGCGTGCGCGCCTCGCCGGACTCCACCATCGCCAGCCAACGGTGGCCGCGGGCGAGCGCGAGCTGGATCGGCGTCGGCGTGTCGTCCCAGGGGCGCGGCTGCATGGTCTCGCCATCCGGCAGGGTCACCGCCTTGCGGCTGCCGCGCCGCTTGATCCGGATCGGCACCGAGACGGTGAGGCTGCCGTCGCTCGCGGTGATCACCTCGGCCTGGCCGGTCTTGTCGATCAAGATCTCGTTCATGCCACGGCCTCCTCAAGGGTTTCCGGGGCGGGCTCGGGGCGCAGCTCCAGGGCGAGCACCTCGATGCCGTTGGGCCGGAACCGCACCTCGATGTCGTCCGGCGAGACGATCACCTTGTCGATGAGGAGCCGCACGATGCGCTGCTGCTCGGCCGGGAAGAGCTGATCCCAAATCGCATCCAGCCGGGTCATGGCCACCGTGACCTGGGCCTCGTCCAGGGAGGGGTCGAGCCGGGCGGCGCGCTCGGCCACCCCGGCGACCATGGCCGGGGCGCGCAGCACCCGGCGCATCTGCTCCAGCACGGCGGCCTCCAGTTCACCGGCCGGCAGGCGCGGCAGCCCGGAGGCGCCGGCGTGCTCCTTGTTCTCCCGCGTCGGCAGGTAGTAGCGGTAGATACGTCCGTTCTTCTTGCGCGTGGACTAGGGCGTGAGCGCCCGGCCATCGATCCCCACGACGATCCCCTTGAGCAGGAACGGCACCCGGGCGCGGGTGTTGTTGCCTCGCACACGCGAGTTCTGCGCGAGGATCGCCTGGGCGGCATCCCACAGCCTGCGCTCGACGACGGGCGGGTGTTCGCCCGGATACCACTGATCGCGATGGCGGATCTCGCCCAGGTAGACGCGGTTGTTGAGGATCTTGTAGACGAGGCTCTTGTCGATGGGCTTGCCATCGCGCACCCGCCCGTCTTGGGTAGTCCAGGCCTTGGAGGTCACGCCGTCGAGGCGCAGCTCCTTCACGAGCAGGGTCGAGGACCCGAGCTCGACGAAGCGCTGGAAGATGTGGCGGACGATCTTGGCCTCGCGCTCGTTGGGCGCCAACCGCCGGTTCTCGACGTCGTAGCCGAGCGGCGGCACGCCACCCATCCACATGCCCTTGCGCTTGCTGGCGGCGATCTTGTCGCGGATGCGCTCGCCGGTAACCTCGCGCTCGAACTGGGCGAAGGAGAGCAGGACTCGGGGATCAGGTCGCAGCATCCGGCCTCGGTCGCCGGTGCCGATGATCCGACCGGTGACTACCGCTGGATGCAGGGCGCGTTCCCCGACGAACTCGCCGCGATGCTGGCCACCCCGGAGGCGCGGCGGCAGTGGGTCGCGGCCATGTACACCAACCGGCTGTGGGGTTCGCCGTATACGTTCAGCCAAGACGATGTGGACTTCATGACCGAACCGTTCGCCGACGAGGCTCGGCTGCGGGCGGGCTGGGCGTCCTACCAACTGGCTTACGGCCGTCCGATGTCCGAGATTCCACTCATGGATGCGGTCGACGTCCGCACGCTGGTGCTGTACGGCCCGGACGATCACGCGCTCGGCGAGGACTTCGTGCCGAAGTGTGAGCGTGCGTTTCGCAATCGCATTGGTCCGCTGGTGATTCCCGGTGCCGGCCACTTCCTGCAGTGGGAGCGGGCCGACATCTTCAATCAGTTGCTCCCAGCGGTGTTTCAGCGGGGCTGAGCCAGGATCGCGCCGCCCAGCCAGCGTTTGATGAAGCGCCGCAACTCATCTCGATCGCGGTCCGCATTGGGTGCGACAAAGAACGACAGCATCGTGCGCAGCGTGAACTCGACCAGCTCCCGCTGGGCTGACTCGTCGTAGCCGTACTTGTCCCAGTCGACATCGAAGCGCGTGAGCATTCGCATGCCGAAGGCCTGTGCTTCGTCCGAGGTCATGCTGCCGGAGTGGGCGTGCAAATACGGTTCAGACAGCATGATGCCCAGATGCGGTGTGCGAGTGACTTCCTCAAGTGTGAACAGCACGCCTTCAGTCATCGCCTCCGCCGGATCGGTGATGCCGCGAACACACTCGGCCAGCCGGTCGAGGAATCCGTCCACGGAGGCGATGGCCGCGGCATGCATGAGGGCGTCGGCGGTGGGGAAGTAGCGGTAGACCGTCTGCCGGATGACGCCCAGTGATGCGGCGACGTCAGCGATGCTGACATCGGAGCCCGTCTCGGAGATGAGCTTGACCGCGGCCTCGACAATCCGCGCAGAGGCTTCCTCGTCGCTGGCCGGCGGCCGGCCATCCCATCCGCGTCTACGCGCCACAGTTTGGCTCCTTGGCCAGCGACATTCCTGGAGGATATCGCCCATTGTTGACAGTCCACGGCTCGTAAAGTAATCATACATTGATTGCAGCAACTGTATGATTACTCGAACGAGGGCACTCAATGACCGAGCTGATAGTGCGCAAGATGCGCTTTGCGTTCGCAGACCACCGCGTGCCGTTCCTGTGGAACGAGACCAACCCGGCGTTCTCGAGCATGGCCAACGCGGTGTCGTTCCTGGCCATTGCGTTCGAGAAGATGATCGGTCAGATGATCCCTGAGGCGATGCCGTTGATCACCGACCCCGCGGTCGCCGAGGAAGCCCAGGCGTTCGTGCGACAGGAGGGCCAGCACGCCATGGCCCACCGCCAGCACGCAAAGGGGCTGATCAAGAGCTACCCGGGGCTCAAGGAAACCCTCGACGAGGTGATCGCGGCATTCGACGACCTGACCGCCAACACACCACTGAAGTACCGGCTGGCCTATACCGCCGATCTTGAGGCGACGTTCACCCCGGTGTTCAAACTGATGCTCGATCACGACGACACCCTGTTCGCGCCGGGTGACGATCGGGTGGCATCGCTTTTCCTGTGGCACTTTGTCGAAGAAGTCGAGCACCGCAGTTCGGCATTGATCATCTACGACGCTGTGGTCGACGATCCCTGGTATCGCATGCGGGTGGCGCCGTCGATCTTCAAGCACGTGTGGGGGGTGCTACGGATGGCCTGCGAGGGCTTCAACAAGCACGTTCCGCTGGAGGAGCGCAAGGTCGACGCGTTGTCGATGTTCGGCATGCAGGCAAGGAAAAAGGCGCTGATGCAACGGCTTCCGTTCTTCAACGTTCCCGACGACGGGCCATTCGAAAACGCCTTCTCTCACTTGCCCATTCGTGAGCAGCTCACGGCGCTGACCGGCGTCGTACGTAGTCAGATCCCAGGACACAACCCCGCACACGAGAAGCTGCCCGCACTGGCCGACGAGTGGTTCGCCCGTTATGAGGCCGGCTATGACGTCACCCAGTGGTACACCGCTTCTCAGAAGGTGGACACCGCACATGTCTGATCTGTGTACCCCCACATTCGCCGATCTTGCGGCGCGGCTGGGTTTTTCGTGCGATACCGCCGGCGGCCTCGTGGAGTTCCGCAGTCCGTTCGGACTGGAGAACTGGACGCTGCCGGTCCTGGAGATCACCGTGATCGTCGGCGCGGTGCTTGCCCTCGTTTACGCGATCACCAGATGGCGCCGTCACAACGACCCAACCAATCTGGTGCTCTGGTTCGGCGCCATCGCCTATCTGCTGATCATCGAACCGCCACTGTATTTTCCAGGGGCGTTCGGCATCAGCGAGTACGTCGACACGATGTTTGCGCACAACGTGTTCACCGTCGACTTCCTGTGGGGGCGGCTACCGCTCTACATCATCGCGATCTATCCGATGATGGCGACAGTGGCGTTTGAAATCGTTCGGATGCTCGGCGTCTTCCGCCGCTACGGTGTGCTCATCGGCGCGGTCTGCGTCGGGTTCGTCCACCACGCGTTCTACGAGATCTTCGACCACCTCGGACCGCAGCTGCGGTGGTGGGAATGGACGTTGGACCATCCGATGAACCAGCCGTTCTTCGATTCGGTGCCGCTGCCCAGCGTTGTCGTGTTCGCGGCCTTGTGGCCGATGTCGTTGGCGTTCTGTGTCCAGCTCTTCGTCGGCCGCCACGTGGACGACGGCAGGACCTTCACGGGTATCGAGATCCTGTGGCGCACTGTCGTCGTCGGCATTCTGGCGTCGATCGGCACCGCCGTGCTGCCGATGCCCGCCACGATCGGTGGATCCGTTTCGGGCAGTACCACCGTCGCGGGGGTGATCTATGCCGCCGAGCTCGTCGTGCTCAGCGTGGTGGCGATAGCGGTGCTCGTGCGGCAGTGGTCGACGATTCGCCGCAACCCCGTCGATGTCACCTACAGCAATCCGCTCATCCTGCGCTACGCCGCGGTGTATCTCGCGGTCATGACGGTGCTGTGGGTGACGGCTCTGCCGGCGTACTTCGGAGCTGTCGACGGCCTCACCGCCGACGGCGATCCCGTCGGCAGCCTCTGGTACACCATCGTCTGCCTGGTGATCGCGTGCTTGTCCATAGCTGCGGCGGGCACGGCGACCCGGCGCGCGTCGCTGCTCTCTACGTCAGTCGACGCCAATGCCGGTAGCCGCGATGCGCAGCGAACGCCCCGATGATCGCCGTCACGCACCACACCGCGATCGCCGCGAACGCCAGCGGCGATGACAGGTCAGCGATCGACGCGCCCAGCGCGGTGTAGACGAAGCCCCGTGGCGCCGAGCCGATGAACGCGCCAACGGCCAACTGCCACAACGGAACTCCGAACGCGCCGAATGCGTAGGACGCCAGCGCGTCGGAGATGCCCGGGACGAACCGCTGACCGACGACGGCCCACAGGCCGCCGCGTTCGATCAGCCGGTCGAGGCGCTCCGCGCGTTCGGATCCGAGCAGTGCGCGTGCACTGTCGCGGCCGGCGCGGCGCCCGACAAGACCGGTGATGACCGCGGTGCCGACCGACGCGCCGAGTGTGACGAACAACCCGAGCACCGGCCCGAAGAGCACGCCGCTGCCCGCCGCCAGAATCGGTCCCGGGACGAAGATCGCCCCCAGCACCGCCGAGACCACGACGTAGGTCAGCGGCGCCACCGGTCCCGTCGCCGCAACGGTGCGCCGGACATCCTCGACATCGACGACGTCCGTGCCGGCCACCAGATAGAACAGCCCCAACAGGAACGCCGCGAACAGCGCGAGCCGCACGATGTGGCGCCACCGCGGGGTCGAGCCGTCGCTGTCGGTCATAGTGGACGCGATTGTCCCGCATCGCCTATGCGCGCGGCGCGGGCCACCTCGAAGGCACCGGCCGCGGCCGCACCACCTGCGGCCACCAGAACCACCGGCCGAGCAGCGCCGCGATGGACGGCGTCATGAACGCGCGGATCACCAAGGTGTCGAACAGCAGACCCATCCCGATCGTCGTGCCGACCTGCGCGACCACCGTCAGCTCACTGACCACCATCGACATCATCGTGAACGCGAACACCAAACCTGCTGCGGTCACCACTGATCCGCTGCCGCCCATCGCGCGGATGATCGCCGTGTTGATGCCTGCGGGCAACTCTTCCTTCAGTCGCGCCACCAACAGCAGGTTGTAGTCGGCACCGACGGCCAGCAGGATGATCACCGCCATCGCCATCACCATGAACTGCAGCTCGATGCCCAAGATGTGCTGCCATACCAGCACCGACAGGCCGAACGACGCGCCCAGTGACAGCACCACCGTGCCGACGATGACGCCCGCCGCGACGAGACTGCGGGTGATCAGCAGCATGATGGTGAAGATCAGTGCGAGCGCGAGGATGGCGGCGATCAGCAGGTCATAGTTGTTGCCTTCCTGCATGTCCTTGAATGCGGCCGCGGTGCCGCCGACATAGATCCGTGAGCCCTCCAGCGGCGTGCCCTTGATGGCTTCCGCCGCAGCGAGTTTGATGTCGTCGATGCGCTCGATGCCGTCGGCGGACAACGGATCGCCTTCGTGGGAGACGATCATCCGCACCGCGTGGCCGTTGGGCGAGATGAAGCTGTCCATGCCGCGTTTGAATTCTTCGTTTTCGAAGATCTCCGGCGGCAGGTAGAACGTGTCGTCGTTCCAGGAGTCGTTGAACGCATCGCCCATCGCCGACTGGTTCTTCGACAGCGCGGCCTGCTGATCCTGCAGTCCCGCCTGGGTGGACTGCATCGACAGCATCATGTCCCGCGACGATTTCATCGTCTCGATGGTTTCGGGCATGAGCGCCAACAGCTGTGGCATCAGCGCGTCGAGCCGCTCCAAATCCGGTACCAGATCCTGGATCTGGTCGGTCATCAGGTTCAGGCCGTCGATCGATTCGAACAGCGACCGCATAGACCAGCACAGCGGGATGTTGAAGCAGTGCGGTTCCCAGTAGAAGTAGTTGCGGATCGGACGGAAGAAGTCGTCGAAATCGGCGATGTGGTCCCGCAATTCGGCGACGTCCTCGGTCATCACGCGGGTCTTGCCGACCATGCTGTGCGTCGTCGCGCTCATCTGCTCCATCAGCGCGATCATCTGGTTCATGTTGTCGATGGTCGACTGCATCTCATCGGCCTGCAGCTTCATGTTGGCCGTGAGGTCTTCCATGTACTTGCGGGTCATGTCCTGCGTGACGCCGCTCATGCTGAGTTGCGCCGGAATCGTGGAGAACTCAATGGGTTTGCCACTCGGGCGGGTGATGGTCTGCACCCTGCCGATGCCCGGCACCCGGAACACCGCCTTGGCGATCTTGTCGATCACCAGGAAGTCCGCGGAGTTGCGCAGGTCGTGGTCGCTTTCGATGAGCAGCAGCTCGGGGTTCATCGTCGCCGGCGAGAAATGCCGTTCGGCCGCAGCGAATCCCTGATTGGCGGGCAGGTCGGCGGGCAGATACTTGCGGTCGTTGTAGTTGGGCTGATAGCCGGGCAGCGTGAGCAGCCCGACCAGCGACAGCGCGATCGTGCCCAGCAAGACCGGGGCGGGCCACCGGACGATGAGGGCACCGATCTTGCGCCAGCCGCGAATCCGCATGGCGCGCTTGGGTTCCAGCAGCCCGAAGCGGCTGGCAACGGTGATCGCGGCGGGCCCCAACGTCAGCGCGACGAGCACCGCGACTGTCATCCCGACGGCCAGCGGGACGCCCAGCGACTGGAAGTAGGGCAGCCGGGTGAACGACAGGCAGAACGTTGCGCCCGCGATCGTCATGCCCGAGCCCAGCACCACATGCGCGGTGCCGTGGAACATCGTGTAGTAGGCCGATTCTCGGTCTTCGCCGATCGTGCGGGCTTCCTGATATCGGCCGATCAGAAATATCGCGTAGTCGGTCGCTGCGGCGATCGCGAGTGTGACCAGCAGGTTGGTGGCGAACGTCGACAAGCCGATCAGCTCGTGATAGCCCAGGAACGCCACCACGCCGCGCGTGGCCGACAACGTCAAAAAGACCAGCACCAGTACGAGCAGCACGGTCCGTATCGACCGGTAGACCAGCAGCAGCATGGTGATGATGACGGCGAACGTGACCAATTCGATGATCCGGACGGTCCGGTCGCTGGCGATCTGCTGGTCGGCCACCAGGGCGGAGCCGCCGGTGACATAGACCTTGACGCCCTGTGGGGGAGGAAGCCCGGCGACGATCTCGTTGACCGCTTCCACCGACTCGTTGGAGAGCTGTTCGCCCATGTTGCCGGCGAGATACACCTGCACGTAGGCGGCCTTGCCGTCGCTGCTCTGCGCGCCGGCTTCGGTCAGCGGGTCGCCCCAGAAGTCTTGAACGTGCTCGACGTGTTTGGTGTCGGCTTCGAGCCGGTCGACGAGTTCGTCGTAGAACCGGTGCGCGTCCGCGCCGAGCGGCTGGTCGCCCTCGAGCAGGATCATCACCGCGCTGTCGGACTTGTACTCCTCGAACACCTCGCCGACGCGCTTCATCGCAATCACCGACGGCGCGTCGGACGGACTCATCGACACCGACCGCATCTGGCCGACGACCTCGAGCTGCGGCACGGCCACGTTCAGGACGGCGACCAGCAGAATCCAACCGAGGATGATCGGGATGGCCAGCCGGCGGATCCACTTGGCCAAACCGCCACGGTGTTGCTGAGCGGCGGCGTGGCCGGCGTCGATGGTCGGGGTGCTCACGAGCTGGGCACTTCGACGGAACTCCCTCGGGACGGCATTGGCTGCGCCTCAGTCTTACCAGATTGGGGCGAGCACGTGGGGCGTCCGTCCCCGAGTTGGTTAGAGGCGCTCGGTAATGGCGCTCTTCAGCGCCTCGGACCCCGTTCCGAACACCGCCTGGACACTGTTGCCGACCTCGACGACGCCCGCCGCGCCCAGCGCCCGCAGCCGCGCCTGATCGACCTTGCTCGTGTCGGCGACGTCCACGCGCAGGCGCGTGATGCAGGCATCGACGTTGACGAGATTGTCCCGGCCGCCGAATGCCGCGATGACCTGCTCGGCTTGGCTGTCGCTTGCGGCGGCCTGCTTGTCGCCCTCCGACGCCGTCTCCGGCTCACGTCCCGGCGTCGGCAGGTTCCACTTCGTGATTGCGAACCGGAACAGCAGGTAATAGACGACGAAGAACACCGCGCCCATGCCGATCAGCAGCGGGATGTTCTTGGCGGCCGGCGCGGTGCCGTACAGCAGCAGGTCGATGAGCCCCGCGGAGAACGAGAAGCCCAGATGGATGTCGAGCAGGTAGGCGATGGCCAGCGAGAGACCGGTCAGAAGCGCGTGGATGACGTACAGCGGGAAGGCGACGAACATGAACGCGAATTCCAGCGGCTCGGTGACGCCGGTGAGAAACGCCGTCAGCGCCGCTGCGGCCAGGATGCCGACCGCGAGCTTGCGCTGTTTCTTGTTGGCCACGTGAATCATGGCCAGCGCGGCGGCGGGCAGCCCGAACATCAGGATCGGGTAGAAGCCGGAGGTGAGGATGCCGGCGGTGGCATCGCCGGAGGCGAAGCGGGTGAGTTCGCCGGTGACGGTTTCCCCGTCGGGGGTCTGATAGTCGCCGTAAAGGAACCAGACGTATGAGTTCGGGATGTGGTGCAGCCCGAACGGGATCAGCATGCGATTGGCGAAGCCGTAGACGAAGGCGCCGACTGCCCCCGCGCCGCCGATGAACTTGCCGAGTGCGGTGAGGCCCGCGTCGAAGACCGGATAGAAGTAGCTCATCGCGAACGCGAGGAACAGGCAGACCAGCGACACCACGATCGGGACGAAGCGGCGGCCGCCGAAAAAGCCTAGATACGACGGCAATTGGATGGTGTGGTAGCGGTCGAACAGCCATGCGGTGACCAGGCCGACGACGATGCCGGCGAATACGCTGTAGTTGATCTGGGCCTGCTCGCCGGCCTTGTCGACCTCGCCGGCCAGCACGATGGGCGACATGGTCTTGAACACCGCGTCCACCACGAGGTAGCCCACGACGGCGGCCAGCGCGGTCGACCCGTCGGCCTTGCGGGCGAACCCGATGGCGACACCGACCGCGAACAGCAGGGGAAGGTTGGTGAACAGCGCGTCGCCGGCCGCACTCATCGCCTTGAAGAACGAGCCGATGACGGGAGCGTCGATCCTGCCCAGCAGGTCGGGCTGGCCCAGCCGAAGCAGAATGCCCGCCGCGGGCAATACCGCGATCGGCAGCATGAGGCTCTTGCCCAGCCGCTGCAACTGGGCGAAACCTGGCACGCGCAGGCCCGACTGTCCCTGTGCTGCTTGCGTTTTCGCGGTCTCGCTCATCCTGGTGGACCTCCTCTGCTCAGCGGAAGCCTAGACGAGAACCTTGGCGGCTGAGACGATCTTTCGCAACGCTCGTATGGTTGATGCGTGAGTACGGCGGTCCTCGCCCCGGTCGTCGGTCGCGCGCTGGCGCTGGCCGACGTCCCCGACCCTGTGTTTTCGGCGGGCATGGTGGGCTACGGCGCCGCGATCGATCCTCCGCGGGGCGTGATCGACGCGGTCGCACCGGTCAGCGGCAAGGTGGTGAAGCTGATGCCGCACGCCTACGTCGTGATGACGCCGGATGGCGTGGGCGTACTGGTGCATCTGGGCCTGGACACGGTCCGGCTGGAAGGCGTCGGCTTCACGACCCACGTCAGCCAGGGCGACGACGTCGCCGCGGGCCAGCTGGTCATCACCTATGACGTGCCGTCGGTCGAGGCGAAAGGCCTCAATCCCATTGTGCCCGTAGTGGTCATGGACGAACGCGAGCCGGCGAACGTCGTCGTCGCCGATGCGGTGAATGCCGGTGCGGAAATCTCCTGCGGAGCAGTACTTTTCACCGCGCTCGGCGGTCGTTAGCGAATCCGCGCACCGCAAAGGAGCGCACGAACTCGGCGACGACGTCGTCGTCCTCGATGTCCAACGTCGCCGACGGTGTGCTGAACAACGAGAAGAGCATCCGCGCGAACCACTCGCCGGCGCTGACCACGTTGAGGTCTTTGCGCACTTCCCCGGTGAGCTTCGCGGCCGCGAGATACGGCGCAAGGAATTCACCGCATTCCCGCAGCAGCACCGCGGCGTTCTTCGTGAGCAGCAGGCTCACCTCGGCGGCGTCGAAGTACTTTTCGGGTTCGACGAACCGCCGTGCTCTGGTAACGAACACCGCCGCGTGAACCAGCTTGTCTTCGAGCGACTCTCCCTTGCCCATCGCCCTGGCCATCTCGCGGTAGAACTGTTGCGAGGCGTGCTCTGCGCACGCCTCGACGATCTCCTCCTTGTCCCGGAAGTATTCGTAGACGGTGCTGCGCGAGACATCGGCCGCCCGGGCGATGTCGACGACGGTGGTTTTGTTCAGGCCCTGCCTGCGGAAGCAGTCGAACGCGGACTCGATGATGAGTTCACGGGTGTCGGTGACGGTTTCGGCGCTCACTCAGCATCCTGTCCCGAGGCGCACCGGCATCCGCTTGACCCCGGGCACCATGGTCGCCCGCACCCGGTCGACGTCGCCGACCAGTTCGAGCTCGGGGTATCGCCCCAGTAATACTTCGAAGAACACCCGCGCCTCGAGACGGGCCAGCTGCGCCCCGATACATGAATGCTCGCCACACCCGAACGCGATGTGCGGGTTGGGATGCCGCGTGACGTTGAATTCCTCTGCATCGCAACCGAAGATCTCCTCGTCGCGGTTGGCGGAGCCGTAGAGCATCACCACCGTGTCGCCCTCGCGGATGAGCTGTCCGCGCAGCTCGACGTCGGCCATCGCGGTGCGCGCCATGTGCGTCACCGGCGAGGTCCAGCGCAGCATTTCCTCCACCGCGCCGGGAATGCGCGTGGAATCATCGATGAGCCTGCGGCGCTGGTCAGGATGCTCGATGAGCGCCAACGTGCCCAACGCGATGAGGTTGCGGGTGGTTTCGTTACCCGCGACGAGCAACAGGAATGCGAAGTTCAGCAGGTCGTCGTCGGTGAGCTTGGTTCCGTCGATCTCGGCTGTGGTCAACACCGACAGCATGTCGTCTCGCGGCTCGCTGCGCCGCGCGGCGATCAGCTGCTGGAAGTACTCGAACAGCTCGCCGATGGCGACAAACGAATCGAGTTCGATCTCGGGATCGTCAACCCCGGTGCACGCGTCCGACCAGGTGCGGAACTGCTCCCAGTCGTCGGCCGGGGCGCCGAGCAACTCGGCGATCATCCGCGTCGGCAGGGGAGCGGCGAGCCCTTCGGCGAACTCGAGGGTGGTTCCGCACCGGACGTCGTCAAGAATCCCCACGACGATGTCACGCACCTTGGGTTCGAGAACCGCCACCTGCCGTCGGGTGAATCCGGTGTTGATCAGCTTGCGCAGCTGACGGTGTCGCGGCGGGTCGGTGAAGATGAGGTTGCCCTCCTGCACCGGGTTTGGAAAAACAGGATCGGGGATGGTGATGCCCTTGGCCGACGAGAACATGTCCGGGTTGGTCGACACATACCGGATGTCCTCGTACTTCAACAGCGCCCAGAAGTTCGTGACGTCGTTGAAGCACACCGGCGCCGTCGCGCGCAATTCCTTATAGGCCGGATAGGGATCGCCGGTGTAGAAGTCGGGGGAGTGCAGCGGGAACGTGGTCGGCAAGGTCGGACTCCCTCGCTGGTCTCGGACACATCAGTCGATTATGTCCGATTCCTGTGTCTACGCGACGCCAAATCTGTTGTCAACGCATAGCATGATCCGACAGATATCGGCTGAGTGTTTGGCGCCTTACACCTGCGGGTAGGGCGCCCAACGCTTGTCGTAGCCGGCCTTGCGTTCCTCGAGTTGCTGCTGGCGCTCCTCGGGCGTGACCGCCGGGTACAGCGCCTGCACCTCGTCGTGCGTCATCACTTCCCGGCTGACGATGCGGGGGGCCTCGTCGCCCAGCTTCTGGAACCGGATGGACACCAGACCCTGGTTCAGGCCGCCCGTCGAAACCCAGTTCTGCACACCGGGATCCGTCGGCGAGATGACGAACGTGTAGGTGCCGTCCGGGTTCGCGATGGCCTGCTCGTTGTTCAGACTCGTCGGCTGGTCCCAATAGTTGTCGGTGATCGTCCAGTCGTTGTAGGTGGGCACGATGAAGTAGCCCGCGTCGCCCGGATCGATGGTGACCACCAGGGCTTCGTCGTCGGCCAATTCGTACTGGCCGTTGCTCTGCAGCTGGTTCGCCAGGAACTCGGCATTGCTTGCCGGCTGGCTGATCTCATTGGGGTTCTCGGCCGTTGCCAACTCCATGTACTTGGCCTGCTCGTTCACCCCGCGGACCACCAAGATCACCGCGGTGACCGTGCCGCGCAAAACCGGCGGCATATAGGGCAGCGGCGGGATGACGGACACCAGTGAGACCAGCGCCGGGTTCTGGTTCACCACCGACCCAAGGAAGGTGAACCCGCCCAATTGGGCGAACAGGCTGTCGGGCGGGCCACCGACGCGCTCGATATCCAACGTCATCGGCGCCTCGGCGTTCCAGTCGCCCAATGTATTTCGCGACGCGATGATGGTGGAGCCCGGCGTGAGTTGCAGGTGATTCTTTCCCGGTTCGCCGGGTTCGGAGCTGACGGTGATCTCGAATGTGCCGTCGTCGTTGATCTCGAAATCCTCGTCCACGACCAGGATCTGCGACGTCGTTCCGGCCGTGCCTTCCAGCACGCTGAAGCTGGTGTCGGCCGGCATGTCGTCGCGGAAGTCGCCGTCGCCGTCGACGTCGTGGAACTGGCCGGTGATCACATACTCCGACGATGCGCTGACACCCGTGAAACGGTAGATGGTGTCGGGATTGTCGTAGAGGATGCGGGTGCCGCCTACCGATTGCCCGTACCAGGTGTGTGGCGGGGCGACCTGCGTGATGAACTTCGGGTTCATCGAGTCGAGCAATTGCTGCTGAAACGCTGCCGCCAAGGCGAATTCGTCGACGGCTTCGTCCAACGCCGCCAGGTTCTCGGCGTCGGGACCGCCGGGGAACTGCTGATACGCCGCGGCCAAGAACCCGGCCTTGAGAACGACTTTCATCAATCGCACGGGGACGGTGTTGACGGTTTCGGTGGCGATCCGCTCGGCTTCCAGTTGCTCCGGGGTTCCTAGCGGACTGTCCATGACAGCAGTGTGTCCGAGCTCGCGGCGCGCAAATCCCAGCATCGCCCACAGTGCCGGGGACTGCGCGGGTGCGACCGGCTCGCTGTTGGCCTGCGGCGCACCTCCCAGCACCGACAACACCTTCACAGCAACTCTGCTCGGCGGCGGCTGCGGCGTGCGCTGGGTGGTCACGCTCGCCGGAACCTTGGCCACCGCTACCGACGTCGTCTCGATAGCTTGTGCCGCGCGCTGCGCCACCTCCGCGCCCGTCGACGCGACGTGCGAGATCGTCACCTGGGCGGTCGGCTTCCCAGTGTCGTCAGCAGGTGTGCCGGCGGCGTCCGGCTCCGGTGTGGTCACGGTCCGCGACGGCCGCGTCGACGGTGGGCGAGACGTGTTCTTTCTGCGGTGAGTTGACGACGCGGCCGACTTCTCGTCGTCATCGTCAGTGATCGCGCCGACGGCCGCGGCCACCGCGGAGCGCAATCGTTCTTGTCGCGCAGCGGATTTCGACTGAAGCGAATCCAACACCCGCTTGCGGGAGGTCTTGGCCGAATCCTCGCTGGGCGAATCTGCGCTGGGTGAGGTCGCGGAATCGGTTGACGACTCCGAGCTTGCCGATTGGCCGTCATCGGCCATTGCGACCCCGGGACTGTTGGCGATCGCGGCGCCGATTCCCAGCGCGACGGCCAGCGCGCCGACCCTTCCGACAAAACGTCCGTACTGCGGGTTCGGCGTCATTGCCATGGGCGAGTCCTTTCGTGAACTCTCCAGGTGAGCATGTAGTCGACTGACTGCACGCTCGTGTGCCGGTACCGTAGTCACATGACTACGGCCAGCGCAAGAGGTGATTCGCGGCCCGCCGACGCGCCACTGGGCCGCGATGAGGTCGTCGCGGCGGTGCTGCAGTCCGCCGCGGAGCTGTTCGCGCAACGCGGGCCCGCGGCCACCTCGATCCGCGACATCGCGGCGCACTCGCACGTCAATCACGGCTTGATTCATCGCCATTTCGGCAGCAAGGACAACCTCGTCGGCGCCGTTCTCGACCACCTGGGCCAGCACCTCGCCGCACTACTCGCCGAGGGGGCCGACGGAATCAGCATCGCCACGGCGGTCGACCGCCAGCTTCGTGTCCTTGCCCGGGCCTCGCTCGACGGGTATCCGGTCGGCGAACTGCAGAGCCGGTTTCCGACGATGGAGGTGCTGTTGGACAGTGTCCGCCAGCGGCATTCCGATGAGCGCGGTGCACGGCTGGCGGCAGCGCACGCCATCGCGCTGCAACTCGGGTGGGTGATGTTCGACGGGTTCTTGCGCGCGTCAACCGGTTTGGAGGATCTCGACGATCGCACCTTTGCCCGCTCGATCGGGCGCACGGTCGCGTTGATTCTGGAACCGCCGGAGCATCCGTCCAGCTAGGTCTTGGTGATCGCCAGCACTTCCCCGTTGGGCAGCGCTGCCAGAACATCGGTGGAGACAAGCAGTTTCGAGCCGCGAATACCGCTGCCGACAATCACATGTTGCTGATCGGTGACGCTTTGGTCGATGAGCACGGGCCAGTCGGCGGGCAGCCCGATCGGTGTGATGCCGCCGTATTCCATGCCGGTGAGGGTGACGGCCGTATCCATCGGCGCGAACGAAATCTTGCGGGCGCCCAGATGTTTACGGACGATGCCGTTGACGTCGGCGCGGGTGGTGGCCAGCACGACACAGGCCGCGTACCATGTCCGCTCGGCGCGTTTGGCCTCGACGACAACGCAGTTCGCCGAGATATCCAGGCTGATGTCGTAGTGCTCGCAGAAGGCCGCCGTGTCGGCGAGGTCGGGGTCGATCGCGCTAACCCACAGGCCGTCGTCAACGAGGTGCTGCCGCGCGGGCCCGGCGACAAGGTCGGTCGCGTCGGCGACGGGAACGAACGTCAGCTTTCCTACCTGCATGCTCTCAGTCCTCACTACTGCACCGGTCGCCGATGAATTCCAGCAGCCGTGGATCGGCGGAGGTGAAGCGGTCGACCTCCTCGCCGCCGTCGCAGCGCAGTAGCGCGACAGTCACGCCGGCGCCCGCGCGTGACACCACTTGCCACACCGCGCCGGAGTCTTCCCACCGCTGCAGGTCGGCGACCCGATCAACCGAACTCTTGTCACTCACGCTTCTACCATGGCATTCGATGGGTAACCCGCGCCGCGTGCGGGTCGCGCGCGTGTATCAGGATCAGGAGCCGGCGGACGGCGAACGGGTGCTGGTCGACCGGCTGTGGCCGCGAGGCTTCCGCAAGGACGATCCCCGCGTCGGCCGCTGGCTGCCGAACGTCGCGCCGTCGACGGAGCTGCGCCAGTGGTACGGCCACAAGCCGGAAAGGTTCGACGATTTCGTCGCCCGCTACACCGCCGAACTGCAGACTCCGGATGGCGCCGCGGCACTCGACGAGCTCAGACAGCTCGTGCGCGCCGGCCCGGTCACCCTCGTGACGGCCGCCCGCGACGTCGACCGCAGCCAAGCCGCCGTCCTCGCCGACCTGCTCTCGCACCAGGGAGGGTAGGTAAACCTACCCTCACTTTCTCCGGTAGGCTCGGCGGTCAAATGACCGACATCGATGAAGCGCTCAGGCCCGTCCTGCCGCGTGAGCTGACGGAGATCTCCGACGCGGTGCGCGCGGTGGGCGCGCCGCCCACGCCGATCGTGGCCGAGCCGTACGCACTGCGATCCACCGACCCCGACGCCGATGCCGAGATGGTGTCGGAGTGGATGAACCGGCCCCATCTCGTCGAGGCGTGGGAATACGACTGGCCGCCGGAACGCTGGCGCCGTTACCTGCAGGCGCAAGTCGACGGCGAGTACTCGCGACCATTCATCGGCAGCTTCCGCGGTAAAGACGTCGGCTATATCGAACTGTACCGCGCAGCAAAGGATTCCATCGCACCGCGCTACGACGCCGACCCCTACGATGTCGGCCTGCACGCGGCGATCGCCGACCTGCGGTTTGTCAATCGCGGGATCGCGCCGATTCTGCTGCCGCGCATCGTGGCCAGTGTCTTCGAGCTCGAACCTCGTTGTCGGCGCATCATGTTCGACCCCGATCATCGCAATGCCGGAGCCCGACGGCTCTGCGAGTACGCCGGGTGCGTGTTCCTCGGCGAGCACGACATGGCGAACCGGCGGATGGCGCTCTACGCGCTGCCGCGCACCCCGGACGACGTGCCCGCCGCTTTGTGATTTGGGCGTGATTAGTGGCGCTGACCGCCACTAATCACGCCCAAATCGCGCGTCAGGAGCCGATGAGCTCGTCGTAGCCGTCGTAGTCGGGCTTCATCGCCGCCGCCACCAACTCCCACAACACCTCGTCGGTGCCGCCGCCGACGCGGGCCAGCTTCATATCGCGCCACCAACTGCCCAGAGGCGTCTCATCGACGAGATAGCCCGAGCCGCCGAAGATGTGCATGCACTCCGAGAGCACCTCTTCGCCGAGCCGGGCCGCGGTCACTTTGACCGCGGCCGCCGCGCGCAAGTCGAGCCGGCCCTCGGCGGCGATGCCGGCCAGCCCGTAGCGCAGCAGATCGACGCGGGCCTGCAGGTCGGCCATCCGCATGCGCAAGGCCTGGTGCTCGAAGAGGGTGGACCCGAATTGGCGGCGTTTCATCATGCGGGCCAACGTGATACCGATGACGCGCTGACAGGCGCCGGCGACCTGGCCGGCGATCGACAGCCGTTCGTGGGCCAACCCCCACGAGATGGCCGCCAAGCCGGTGCCCGGCCGCGCGATCAGCGCATCGGTGGGGACCCAGGTGTCGATATGCACCGCGGCGGTGTCCAGCGGCCCCGCGCCGACCTTGCGGTACGGCGTCTGCACCTCGACCTGCGAGGCGGGCACCGAGATCACCACCACGTTGCCGTGCCTGCTGGTCGGGTCGTGGTCGACGCTGCGCGCCACCACCATGATGTGGTCGGCGATCGGTGACAGTGACACGAACTTCTTGATGCCGCGAACTTCGAATCCGTCTCGCGCAGAACGAACTTCGGTCTCGACGATCTGCAGATCCGAGCCGCCCGACTCTTCGGACGCGCCGATGCACAGCACCGCCTCGCCGCGAATCGCTTGCTCACAGATCGTGCGCAGGTAGTCGGACTTGCCGAACCGGCGCAGCAAAGCGATCGCCGAATCATGCAGGCTCACACCGACACCGATGCCCGCCGAGCCCAGGCGGCCCAGGGCGGTCGCGAGTGCGATCAGCTTTGCGACGTCGGGATGTTGGCCGTCTCCCCATTTCTCGGTGAACACGCCCGACCGGCCGAGGTGTTCGATGAGTTTGCGCGGAAAGCGTTCGGTCTGTTCGGCTTCCGCGGTCCACGCCGTCACCTGCTCGTCGAAAACCCGGTCGAGCAGCGCTTGGTAATCCTCGATGGGCGGTGCCGCGATCGTCATTGGTTCACCGCCTCCAGGTTCCGCTTGACTTCCAGTCGGCGCAGCTTGCCCGACGACGTGCGGGGTAGCGACCCCGGCGCAAAAAACACCACATCCGCCGGCACCACACCACATTCCGACGCGACCCGCTGGACGAGTTGGCTGCGCGCCCCGGGCTCGTCGGGACCGCGGAATTCGGCCGCGATCACCAGGCCTTGCCGCACGCTGTCGCCGTTGGTGCCGACCGCGACCACCGCACCCTCGCGAACCCCAGGCACTTGGGCCGCCACCCGCTCGATCTCCGCGGGGAATATGTTGCGGCCCGCGACAGTGATCAACTCCTTGGCCCGTCCGCACACCACGAGACCGCCGTCTACGAAGTAGCCCAGATCGCCTGTGGGAAACCAGCTCTCGGCTTCGAGCGGTTGCTCGCCGAGGTAGCCCGACATCATCGAGGACCCGCGGATCTCGATCTCACCGACCTCGCGCCCCGCGATGTCATGGTCCTGACCGTCGACCGGGCTGACCCTGACCTGCATGCCGGGAATGGCTTCGCCGAGGATGGCGTGCCGCCTGCCGGAATCGTCGGCGGATATCTCATCGACCCGCAATCCCGAGCCGGGCAGCGGAACCGTCACCGCACAGGTCGATTCGGCCAGTCCGTACGACGGGGCCAGCGCCGCAGCGTCGAAGCCGAAGCGGGCCATTTCCGTTGCGAAGCGCAATGTTCCGTCGCAGTCGACGGGCTCGCCGCCGTTGAGCGCGAACCGCAGATTGCCGAGGTCCACATCGGTGATACGACGCGAGTACTTGCCGATCAGGCCGTAGGCCATATTCGGAGCCGCGGTCACGCTGGCGCGGCTCTCTGACAGCCAATGCAACCAACCGAACGGCGACGCCGCGAACGCCGCCGTGGGCGCCTGCCACACGTCGATCCCGGCGAGCGCGGCGCTGAGCAAGAACGTCAGCCCCATATCGTGATAGAGCGGCAGCCACGAACACCCCACGTCAGCGGGCGAAACGCCGACGCGCGCAAGCAGTCCGCGCATATTTGACAACACCGCATCCGGCGAAAGCTGCGCCGTCCGCGGCGTGCCCGTCGACCCGGCGGTGCCCTGCAGCACCGCGAAGTCGCCCCGGTCGCCGGGGGCCGCGAACGTCGTCGACCGGCGCGCATCGGCGACCGTGCCGACGTCGTGCACCGCGACGGGACTGTCGACGGCACGCAGCTGCGCCAAGTGCTCACCGTGGCTGAACACGGTCTGCACACCGATCCCGGCGAACCGGGCCAGCGTCGCCTGCGCCCACTGCTCTGCATCGGCGCCGCGCACCGGTCCAGGCAGGATCGACACCGCGGCCCCCGCAAGGAGTGCGCCGGGGATGGCCGCGATGAACTCGACGGTCGGTTCGCCGACCAGGCCGACGGCGGCGGCGTCGTCGTCGAGGATTCGGGCCGCGACGTTCTCCGCACGCGCATAGACCTCTGCCCACGGGTGCCGGTTCCACACCCGGGTTCCGGTGTCGAGGACGACGAGGTCACGGCCGGACGACGTCATCGCGTCGGAGAGCGCGGAGGCCAGAACGTTCACGACTTGCTCTGCGCGGCAGGGACTTTGGCCAAGATAGCCGCTTCCAGGTCGCCGACGGTCTCACAGCTCAGCAGGTCTTCTTCGGAGAGCGCCACGCCGAGCTTGTCCTCGATCGCCACCATGCCCACCGCGAACGCGACCGAGTCGAGGCCCACGTCGTCGACCAGCCGGGAATCACGGGTGACCCGGCGAATGTCGACGTTCATATCGTCACGCAAGATCTCGGTGAGGGCAGCGCTGACCGCTTCGGGGGTAGGGGTCTTCATGGCCGGAAACCTTATAACGACGAGTTAGCCTAGGCTAGGCTTACCTCCGGCAGGCGTCAGGACCAATGCGCGGTCGGAATCCACTCGCTGGTGAGCAGCCCGTGGCGCCCGGTGAGCTCATCGACGATATCGAAGGCGGCCGCGATCCGCTCGGGTGTATCGACGAGGATGGTGGTCACCGGAACCTGGCGTCCGAGCTGAATCAGCTTGTCGCCGTGGGGTGCACCGTCGCCCTGAAAACCCCAGATTCCGCGCAGCACGGTTGCCCCGCTCGCGCCGGATTCGCGCAGCCGCCGCACGATTGCGCGGTGGATCGGCGCGCCGTCGTGGCGGGCCGCCTCGCTGGTGTGGATCATCAGCTTCTGCCACGGCGCGGAACCGTCAGTGGGCGGTCGGGCGAGGAGACGACCATCGCGCTTACACAGCGCCACCCGCTCGACGGTCAGCAACGGGCGGACCAGCAGGCTAAAGAGCTCGTCGATCGCCGCGGCCACCTGCGGGCCGTTGCCGACCGCGACGATCATGACCGGGACGTCGGCGTTGCGGCTGAAGAATCGGGCGCGGCAGCGTCGTCCGTGCACGGTGCCGTCGACGCCGAGAAACACTGTGGCACCGGCGAATCCGTGGCGGTAGAGGACATCACACACCGCAATGTGCGCGGGCCGGCCGGATATCCGGTGTTGCCGACCCACGTAGACGGTGAGCTTGGCGTCCTCCGGCGGTGTTGCGGTGCCACCCAACTGCGCGCGCTCCAGGGTGACCAATCCTCGCGTCGTCATCGAAACCGCCTGCTCGGCGAGTGCAGCAATCTTGTCCGCGGTGTCGACGGCGGCGACCGCCACCGACGGATCCTCGGACAGGCTCAGCTGCTCGTCAGTGCGCAACTGCCGGTGTCCTCCAAAGCCGGCGATGCCGCGCAGCATGACGCTCGTCGCCACCCCGGCAGAGCCGTACAGATCGAGTAGCGCGTCGGCGACGAAACCATCGCCGGTGCGCAAGCGTTCACCGAAGTAGGCGGTGAGTTTGAGGGCGTCGCTCACAGCCGGGCCCCGATCCACTGGCCCAACCACGCTGCCGCGAGGCCGAGCACGACGCTGACCACGACATTGACGACGGCGGGCCAAACCTGCCGTTCTTCGGCCAGCCGCTGCGTCTCCAGCATCCAGGTGGAGTACGTGGTGTAGGAGCCGACGAACGCGGTGCCCGCCAGCAGCGCGAGGTGCGGGCTCAGCGCAACCCCGGCGAGAACGCCCAGCAATAACGCCCCGGTCAGATTCACCGCCAGCGTGCCGTACGGGAACGACCTCGCCACCCGACGCGACACCGCGCCATCGACCAGAAACCGCAGCACCGCGCCCGCTCCGCCGAGGACCAGGACACCGGCCCAGATCATCGGAAGCTGACCCGTCGGACCAAGGCGGTGGCCAGGTAGGCGGCGAGCAGCCCCGCGGCGATGCTGGCCCCGGTGTAGCCGGCCGCCAGCCCGTAGTGGCCGTGTTCGAACATGCGGATGGTCTCGACCTGCATGGTGGAGAACGTGGTCAGCCCGCCGCACAGCCCAGTGCCCAGCAGCGGACGGCGATAGCTCGACACGGGCAAACGTTCCAGCAGCCGGGTGGTGAAGTAGCCCAGCAGGAAGGCGCCCACGATGTTGGCGATGAACGTCGGCCACGGCCATCGGCCCGGGTCGGGAGCCGCGAACTCCTCGAGCGCCGCACGTGTGACCGTGCCCAGCGCGCCACCGACGAACACCGCCGCCAGTTCACGCCAGTCGCGACCACCCATGGCGCAAGTATGGACCGGACCGCGCGACGCCGCCGTGAGGCACGGAGCAGAATCGGTAGCCATGGCGGCCAATCCCCGTGCCGGTCAGCCGGCGCAGCCCGAAGATCTCATCGACGTGGCCAAGGTGGTGACGGCGTACTACACCGTCCAACCCGATCCCGACGACGTGGCTCAACAGGTGGTGTTCGGCACGTCGGGGCATCGCGGGTCGAGCCTGGACGCGGCGTTCAATGAGGCGCACATTCTGGCCACCACGCAGGCGATCGTCGAGTACCGGGCGGACCAGGGCACGACGGGGCCGCTGTTCATCGGCCGCGACACCCACGCGCTGTCCGAACCCGCGTGGGCGTCGGCGCTGGAGGTGCTGGCGGCCAACGACGTGGTCGCGATGATCGACGCCGCCGACCGCTACACCCCGACACCGGCGGTCAGCCACGCCATTCTCACGTTCAACCGCGGCCGCGACGGTGATCTGGCCGACGGCATCGTGGTCACGCCCTCGCACAACCCGCCGCGCGACGGCGGCTTCAAGTACAACCCGCCCAACGGCGGCCCCGCCGACACCGACGCGACGAGTGCAATTGCCAAGCGGGCCAACGAGATTCTGCGCGACGGGCTGCGCGACGTGAAACGAATGCCGCTGGCCCGGGCGCTACAGAATGCGCAGCGCCACGACTATCTCAACGCCTACGTCGATGATCTGCCGAACGTTGTCGACGTGCACGCGATCCGCGCCGAGGGCATCCGCATCGGGGCCGACCCGCTGGGCGGCGCCAGCGTCGACTACTGGGGCGCGATCGCCGAACGCCACAACCTGGAGCTGACGGTGGTCAACCCGCTGGTGGATGCGACGTGGCGGTTCATGACGCTCGACACCGACGGCAAGATCCGGATGGACTGCAGTTCGCCGAATGCGATGGCGTCGCTGATCGCCAACCGCGACCGCTATCAGATCGCCACCGGCAACGACGCCGACTCCGACCGCCACGGCATCGTCACACCCGACGGCGGGCTGCTCAACCCGAACCACTATCTGGCGGTGGCAATCGACTACCTGTACACGAACCGGCCCGAGTGGCCTTCGAGTACGGCCGTCGGGAAGACCGCGGTCAGCTCGTCGATCATCGACCGGGTGGTGGCCGGGCTGGGCCGCAAACTGGTCGAGGTACCCGTCGGCTTCAAGTGGTTCGTCGACGGGTTGCTGTCCGGCACCATCGGATTCGGCGGCGAGGAAAGCGCGGGCGCGTCGTTCCTGCGCCGCGACGGATCGGTGTGGACCACCGACAAGGACGGCATCATCCTGGCGCTGCTGGCCTCGGAGATCCTGGCGGTGACGGGGCAGACGCCGTCGCAGCGGTACACAGATCTGGCCGAAAAGTACGGCGCGCCAACGTATTCCCGCATCGATGCGCCCGCCGACCGAGACCAGAAGGCGCGGCTGGCGAAGCTCTCGCCTGATGAGGTCACGGCCACCGAGTTGGCCGGGGAGCCGATTACCGCGAAGCTGACGACCGCGCCGGGCAACGGCGCGCCGCTGGGCGGGCTGAAGGTGACGACGGAAAACGCGTGGTTCGCCGCGCGCCCGTCAGGCACCGAGGACGTCTACAAGATCTACGCCGAATCGTTCCGCGGACCCGAGCACCTGGCCGAGGTCCAGGACGCCGCCCGTGAAGTGGTGAATAAGGTCATCACGTGAGCTCATCCTCGGAGGGCGCTTGTTCGGTTGAACCAGCCGAACAGCGCAAGCAGCGCCTGCCGGGTGAAGTCTGGGTGCTGATCGCGTCGAACGCGGTGATCGCGCTGGGCTATGGCGTGGTGTCGCCGGTGCTGCCGCAATATGCGCGCAACTTCGGGGTGAGCATCAGCGCGGCGACATTCGTCATCACGGCGTTCGCGATGATGCGGCTATGCTTCGCACCCGCCACCGGGGTGCTGATCCAGCGGCTGGGGGAGCGCCGCATCTACGTCAGCGGCATCCTCATCGTCGCGGTGACCACCGGGGCGTGCGCGTTCGCCCAGACGTATTGGCAGCTGCTGCTGTTCCGGTCGCTCGGCGGTATCGGCTCGACGATGTTCTTCGTCTCGGCGCTGGGGCTGATGATCCGGGTGAGCCCGGAGGACGCACGCGGGCGGGTCGCGGGAATGTTCTCCACGTCGTTCCTGCTGGGCTCGGTGGGCGGGCCGGTATTGGGCGCAGCGACAGCGGGTTTCGGGTTGGGGGCGCCGTTCATCATCTACGGCATCGCGCTGATGATCTCGGCGGCGGTGGTGTTCTTCAGCCTGCGGCACTCGTCGCTGGCGGCGCCGGCTGAGCAGACGGAGCCGACGGTCACGGTGCGGGTTGCGTTGCGGCATCGGGCCTATCGGGCAGCGCTGCTGTCGAACTTCGCGACGGGCTGGTCAGTGTTCGGGCTGCGAATCGCGTTGGTGCCGTTGTTCATTTCGGAGATCATCGGCCAGGGTCCCGGGATGGCGGGGGTGGCGCTGGCGACCTTCGCGATCGGCAACGTGAGCGCCGTCTTCCCCAGCGGCTACCTGTCCGACCGGGTGGGCCGGCGCACGCTGTTGATCATCGGTTTGGCGGTGTCGGCCATTGCGACGGCGTTGGTGGGTTTTTCGGAGTCGTTGCCGTTGTTCCTGGCGGGCGCGTATGTGGCGGGTGCGGCATCGGGCATGTTCAGCTCGCCGCAGCAGGCCGCCGTCGCCGACATCATCGGCAACAAGGCGCGGGCGGGCACGGCGGTGGCGACGTTCCAGATGATGGCCGACCTGGGCTCGATCATCGGATCGCTGGTGGTCGGCGCGGTCGCGCAGTACCTGTCGTTCGGGTGGGCGTTCGTGGTGTCCGGGGTGATCCTGCTGCTGGCGGCGGTGGGGTGGACATTCGCGCCGGAGACGCGGGGACGGCCGTCGGCGGAGCACACGCCGGCTCGCGCGCTGGGCCCGGAAGCCGGTGGCGAGGTGCCGTGACCTGCGATTTTGAGCGCTAACCGCAGGTGGTGTAACTTCGATGGGCACACCTTCAAGGGGCTATGGCGCAGCTGGTAGCGCACCACACTGGCAGTGTGGGGGTCAGGGGTTCGAATCCCCTTAGCTCCACTTTTGAGTGCCGGTTCTGACCTCGTGGTTGGGGCGGGTTTCTGGTTGCGGGGCTTTCTCTCCATCGGCCAGATGTCCTAGTTCGGTACTACGGCCGGAACGGAGCACACTGCCGACGCCGGTGAGACGGTCGTCGGTGACGCGCCCGCAGACAGCTCGCATCACGCGCTCGGTGTGGCCGTGCCAGGCGGCAACCACGTGTCGGTGGCGATGACCGCCGTGCGCATACATATACATGAGTTATATGAGGTGTTGTACTGCACCCAGCTTGTCCGAGTGTGATTGCCTTGATCGGCGCCGCCTTGCGCTGCGGCGAACGCGGCTGAAGTCACGCGTCGGCAGCGACGTGTCGCCGACCCGCGACAGCAACTATCGGCATCGTCAGCGGCGGGCCCACGGCCAGGCGCTCGCACAGGTGCATCGCCGTACGGCCTGGAGCATCGACAACTCGCGCTGCGGCACCGGGAGATCGCGGGCGTTAATTGCCGGTCTTGATGTGTACGGTAAGCTCGCGCCCGTTGGCGTCCACGCGGGCCGTCGGATATGGTCCGTGCCGGACTTGCGGTGGAAGTCGGTTCAGCGACGTGCTGACGGCTTTGGGCGTCATCGATGGCGGGGAGCGTCTCGCCCTCAACTCTCGCTCCCGTCAGTACTCAAGCCGGCCGGTAAGAGCGCAAGTTTGACGTGTTGCCGCCGTCTATAGACGTATCAGCCAGGAAGCTTCCCTCTAGGCACTGTTGCCAGGTTTGGCAACAGTGCCTAGACTCGCTGTATGCCATCAACGCCAAGAACCGCTAACTTGCTGCGCGAATTACGCCGCAAGCAGGGTCGCTCGCTGCGCAGTGCCGCAGCTGACATTGGCGTTGCGCCGTCGCAATTGTCGCGATTGGAGCGGGGCCAGAGGGGGATTGCGCCCGAGGTATCTCGAAGGCTCTCGTCGTATTACGGCGTGCCGACCGACTTGATATCCCTCGCGCAAGGGGAGGTTCCAGAGGATATTCTTGAGATCCTCTGTGCGCATCCCGAATCCTTGGACGAGCTTCGGCAGCGTTACGGCAGCAAGTCGTCTGGTTAAAAATGAGTCCGTGGGCGACCGGCCTGCTTGGCGAGGTTATCAATGGTTACCGCATTTGCCGGTATCTAGGTGGTGGTGGCTTTGGTTTGGTCTTCGAAGCCACCAACATATCAACTGGGTCGTCGTTCGCACTGAAAGTTCTTGAGCCGTCAAGCGATGCCCAGGCTGCCGCGGAGTTTGACTCGGAAGGTGTTCTGCTGAAGAAGTTGCTAAATCGGTCCGGCGTGATTAACTGGATCGAGTCCAGTACGGCGATGCTTCCAGTGAGCCTCCCCAGCGGCGCCGCCGCACATCTTCCGGTCAAGTATCACGTAATGGCGCTTGCGTCTGGTGCGCTGGACGAGGTCCTCGATGATCCGGCTCGCCGCGCGGCGATCCCATGGGAGGAACGGATCAGCCACTGGAGAGGCGCTGTTTTGGGGGTGCATCAGATGCATCTCAGTAAGGTCGCGCACAGGGATTTGAAAAGCGGTAACTGCCTTTTGATGGTTAATAAGGGAAATACCGAACTACGGCTTACTGATCTTGGGCGGGCAAAAGATTTCAGTCTTCCACCCACGTTATCTGCAGACGTATACGCTTCCGGCCGTGGAGATGTGCGTTTTGCGCCACCCGAATACCTATGGCTGCAAGGCGGCTTGGCGGAAACTGATTTCCGCATGGCTGATCTATATGGCCTCGGCTCGCTACTGGTTGAGCTGGCAACCGGCCAGCCAATGACAGGGCTGGCCATCGGGTCCTGGGGCGACATTCAAAAGATGAGGATGCAAGGCGTGCAGGATCGTCAAAAGGGCGTGAAGCGCGACATAGCGACACTTCGGCCGAAGTTCTATCGAGCAATTGAGCACGTGGCAGTCGAGTTTCCTCCGGCGATACGGGATGAAGGCGTGAGGCTGCTGAGGCAGCTCTGCGATCCCGAGCCGTCGCGACGGACATATAAATCAATGGGTCGCATACCGAAGGATCCAGATGCTGGATGTCTATGGCTTTTAGACCGGGCCGACATCATGCTCAAACGCTTGAAGCTGGAAAACAAGGGGTCTAGGTCTACGCGTAGGAGCGCATCATGACTGTTTCAGTTCTAGGAGCCCTAGAAGCAATTCGACCTCAGGACGAGGCAGTGGAAAGAGCTGGTCCCGTGCGTCCTGGCGACGTGGCGCCTTTGCTGACTGCGACCGACAAACGCCAAAAGTACGTTGACGTCGATGAGGTGATTTTCCTCGATGCCAAACGGGCTCATGATCGCGCGTTGCGGCGCGTGGATGCTGTACGCAGTTCAACTACCCTTGCAGCCCTAGCTCAGACTCATGCAGCTCTTGGGAATGCCGAGCCCGCTGTCGATGCGGCTCGCGAAGCGATTGACAAGAGCGTCGATGTTTCGACTAACGGCGCTTTCTGGATAGATCCGTCAGCCGTGCGCATTGCCGTCGAGATCTTGAGTCGCTATGACTGCCTCGAATATGCGTATGAGGCGCTGGGGCGCGCTCCCATTCCTGCTTCTCTCTGCGTTACTTACGCTGCGGTTGCTTTTGCACTTGGCAAGTATGAGGAGGCGGAAAACGCATTAGCCCCTTACGATAATTGGGCAGTCGAGGCGTTCCGCGGTTACGTGTACGCCTCCTTGGGTCGTTACAAAGAGGCTGTTCATTCTCTTCGACAAGCGGTGAGGAAGGAACCCGAAGATGTTGACTCACTGCTGAATTTAGCTTTTTCGCTGTGGCAACTTGGTTCCATCGAGAAGGCAACTCGTGTTGCCTATCGGGCAACACGCATCGCGCCTGGTCGGAAAGATCTATCGCTGCTGTATCTGGACCTGCTCTTAGCTGTGGGCAATGCAGATAGAGCAGCTCAAGAGATTGCACAGCTTAAGTCAAGGAAGGTTGTTGCGGATGCCCGTTTCCTTGAGGCCGAAGGACGCACCCTACTTTTGAGAAACGACTTTTCTAGAGCTCTAACACTTCTTACTTCTGCAAGCGAAGCAGCGAAGCGTGAAGGTGATCACGTGACTGAGGGAAGAGTGCGGGCTAACGTGGTCAGGTTTAAGTACACAACTGGACGTCTAGATTACGACAATGCATCGCAGGAGTTATCAGCGTTGGTTTCGCAGTTTCCAGGTAATGACGCCGTAGTAGTTACATTTGCAGAAGTGGCGCACAAACGCCAGGATGCTCAGCAATTGCGTGCAGCTTTATCGAATTTAGAGAGCAGTACTACGGCGATTCGTCGTGCTTACATTCGGCATCAGATTGCATTCCTGGAGGGTGATAATCAAGCAGCTGCATCTGCCGCGGAGGAGTGGTTCGATCTTGAGCCCAACAATGCAATGGCTGCCAGCGCTGCGCTGGTGTCCATCGGAATTGGCATGGGTAACTGGTCCAAGGCGACTGTTGTGGCAAGGGACGCTCTGGAAAAGTTCCCAGATGATTTATCAATTATTAATTCTGCGGCGTACGTGTTTGCGATGAGCGGACGCGCTGACGAGGCTATTCGACTTATCGAGCCTTTCGCAGAAGGCCACTTTGTCCTGAGTGCGACTCTTGGCCTCGCGCACTTGGCGGCCGGCAACGTGGACAAAGGCATGAAGTTGTATCGGGAGGCTGCGGATCTAGCAGAAGCGGCGGAGCCCACATGGCGAAGCTTGATGACGCTCTATCAGGCTTTGATCGTGCGCCAGCTCGGTCTCGACAAGGCCATTCCGCAGGAGACTCTGGACGCCTTGGCGTTGGTTCCTGTGCCTCTGCCTGACGACTGGCGGGACCGGCCAGATTTTCTGCGTGTCCATTACATCTGTGAAAAGAACGGGTTCGACTGGCCGATTTGCCTTTAGTGCGGGAACACGTATGCCTGTGTAGCTGACCCTGACGCGTTGGTGCTGGACCCGAACGTGACCGAGTAGCCGATGGTGCGAACGTTCAACCTGACTTGGGCCACGTTTCGTTGATTGGTCAGCGCTCAGCGGGTTGATCTGCGGTTTTCGTCGTTGTCGGCGCGGTATGTATGCACTAATTCGTGGGCTTTAGGGTGCGGTGGTGGCGTATGTGCGCACCGTGAAGACGGCCTCGGGGGCCACGGCGGTGCAGATCGTGTGGTCGTCGCGGAAGGGTTCGCGAAAGATCGAGCACCTGGGGTCGGCGCACGACGATGCCCGCTTGGAGCTGCTGAAAGCGGCGGCTGAGCAGCGCCTCGCGGCTGGTCAGCAGAGCCTGGACCTGGGCCTAGATCGCCCCGGTTCCCCGGGGGCGCCGTTGGAGATCGTGGCCACGCGTTCGGCGCACCTGTGGGAGGCGTTGTGTACCGCTTATCGGGTACTGGGTTTCGACACCGCTACCGGTGGTGATGAGGTTTTCCGCGACCTGGTGGCCGCACGCATCATCGAACCGACCAGCAAGGTCGATGCGCTGCGGGTCCTGGAGGAGACCGGAGTGGAGTCAGCGGGCGTGTCTCATTGACTGTGTAAGTGGTTGGGCCT
>NZ_PIZU01000003.1 GCF_002838065.1 Mycobacterium hubeiense
CCCACACCGAGGCTCATCCACAGGTTCTGATCATTCCTCCCCAGAGCCAAGAACATCGGGGCGTAGCCGCCAAGAATACTCGCCAGCACGGCCCCCACCCATGGGCCCAGCGCCGTGGCAAGCGTCACCGGCGCGGACAATATGCCGCTGAGGTATCCGTAATGCGTTGCACCCCAATGCTCAGTGACAGCGGTGGCGTGCAGCAGCGTCTTGATCCCGCGGGCCACGCCGGAAAGAATCGCGACGATTACCAACGCCGCCAGCGAAGTGACAACGCCCAACAGGGCCGTCGTGACCGCGACACCAGTGACCACCAACGCTGTCCGCGGCACGATGCTGATACGCCTGACCAAAGTGCCATATGCGAGCCGACCTGCAACCTGACCCGCGCCGCCAAGGCCCAGCGCGATCGCGGCCGCCTCGGTACTGATGCCGCGTTCAGCCATCAGTGGAACCAGGTTCGCAATCACTGCATACGATGCGCACGCCGATAGTGCGAAAGCTGTTGTTAACGCTATGAATTGGCGACTTCGCACGGTGCGAGTCGGTGGCTCCACAGGTTTCGCATTGGATACTATCGGCCATGGTCGACGGAGTCCCAGAAAGTGGACAGGAACCGTGACGACAGCCAACACCGCCGCCAATACGAGATATGTTCCACGCCAGTCAAGTTGGCGCGCCAGCCCGGCGGTGATCGGGGCGAACACGGTGCTGGCCAATCCAGCCACCAAGGTGAGTGTTGTCAAAGCGGTCACGCTGCGCACCCCGAACCAGCGGGTCAATGCAGCGAACGCGGGCGGATACAGTACCGCAGCCATCGCCACCCCGGCCGCGATCCAGGCCCCCGCGAAGCAGCCGATGTTGTGTGCGGTGGCCACGCCGACCAGGGACACGACGGCCAGCCCGGATCCCGCCGTCATAATCCAACGAGGTCCGTGTCGGTCCAGCAATCTGCCCACGCCGATCCCGACCAGCGCAGAGGTGACCAGTCCGGCGGAGAAGGCCGCTGTCACGGCGGGCTGTGACCAGCCGGTCTCTCTGGTTATGGATGGGGAAAGCACGGCGAAGGCGTAGTAGAGAACTCCCCAGCTGGTGATCTCGGTAATGCATAACACCACCAGCACCCGGCGCAACCCGCTGTCGACCGGCAGGCTGCGCCGGGTGCTCGACGATACCGAGGTCATTGCGGAGAGGCGTTGCCAGACAAGGTCAGTTCCGCGTCGGCGGACAGCCCCCCACCGCTGCACACCCCGGTCTCTGGCAGCACCAGCCCGACACGGCGAGCCGAATCGTAATCACCTGCGAGTTCGGCCGCGACACTGCGGACCTGTTCGTATCCGGTCATCGCGAGGAAGGTTGGCGCACGACCGTAGGACTTCATCCCGACCAGGTACAGCCCAGTTTCCGGATGTGCCAATTCCTGTGCGCCATGCGGTGGCACGCTGCCACACGAATGCACATTCGGATCGATTTCCGGTGCGAGTTTGACGGGTGCCTGCAAGACAGGATCAAGGTCGAGCCGCATCTCGGTCAAAAACGACAAGTCGGGCCGAAACCCCGTAAGTGCCACTACATGCTCGGCGGCGGGCAACTGACGGCCATCCTCGGCGACCAGAACTGCGGTGTCGTCGACCAGCCGCACGCCCTCCGTCCGGAAGCCGGTTGCCAGCTCGACCAGCCCGGCGTCGACGGCTTCGCGAGCACGCTGCCCCAGCGCGCCCCGCTGCGGCAGCGCATCGGCCGCACCACCGCCAAATGCGTTGCCCACCTCGCCGCGGCGCATGACCCAGGTAAGCCGGGTGCCCTGATTCCGCTGGGCCACTGCGGCGACTTCGATCACGGCAGTCATCGCTGAATGCCCGCTACCCACAATCACAACATGTTTGCCCGCAAACGCTGCCGCTTGGACCGCCGTCGGCGGCGCGTAGGACAGCACGCCGGCTGTGGCGGCTTCACGCTCACCGATAGCAGGTAATCCGTCTGCACCAACAGGATTGGGCTGATACCACGTCCCTGACGCATCGATAACCGCGCTGACTTCGAATCGTGACTCGGTGCCGTCGCGGTCCATTACGTGGATCACGAAAGGCTGGCCATCGCGGTCGGCGCTGACTAGCCGATCACGGCCGCGCCGCGACACCCCGCTGACACGAGCGCCGTAGTGGATTCGCTCACCTAGCGCTGCGGCCAGCGGCGCAAGGTAGGCGTCTATCCACTGCTGTCCAGTCGGGTACCCGCCTTGTGGCGCCGTCCATCCGGTCGGCGCAAGTAGCCGGGCAGCTGCGGCGTCGACAAGCTCATCCCACGCCGAGAACATTCGCACATGGCCCCACTCGCGCACCGCGGCAGCGGGTTTCATACCCGCTTCCAACACCACTGGCTCGATGTCGCGCTCCAAGAGATGGGCGGCCGCAGCCAGCCCCTGTGGTCCCGCACCAATCACTGCAACAGGCAACCGTGCCACCGTCATCTCCTCATATCGATGTAGTTCAATGTATCGACTATCTTCGATGCATCGACATTTGTCAATGTATGTGCCAGACTTTCTTTATGTCTGGCGCTAGCGAGTTGGCGGAGGACGCCGCGGTGTGTTGTGTTCCGCTGCGGAGCAGCCTCGATCCGGCAGCCGCCGAGCGGCTTGCCCGCGTCTTCAAAGCGTTGGCGGACCCTGCCCGCGTCAGGCTCCTGTCCCTGATCGCCGGAGCGGAGGGGGCCGAGGCGTGCATCTGCGACCTCACCGGGCCGCTCGGGCTCTCGCAGCCCACTGTGTCGCATCATATGAAGCAGCTTGTCGATACAGGACTCGTCACGCGCGAACAACGGGGCAAGTGGGCGTACTACCGCGTCGAGGAAGCGACGCTCGAACGCCTCGGCCAGGCGCTCACGTCCTCAACGTAAGCTGTGTCGAGCAGTCGGCAGTGCGTATGCGGCGTCGACGCCGAACACCTCGAAACCCAACCGCCGGTAGGTCTTTACCGCTGCCGAGTTATCTGCCTCGACGTACAGCATCACCGTCGGTTGTGCGCTTTCCGACAGCCACTGGGCGAGGTGGTGCAACCCGACCAGCGTCAGCGTCGCGCCGAGCGCGCGTCCTTGGGCGGCGGGGTCGACGCCGACGACGTACACCTCGCCGAGGTCGGCGGAATGCACTTTGGTCCAGTGGAAGCCGAGCAGTTTGCCGGTCTCCTCGTCGAGGGCCATGAACAGCCCGTTGGGATCGAACCACGGCTCGCCGCGGCGCTCGACGATATCGGCCGTCGTCCAGCCGCCCTGCTCCGGGTGCCACGCGAATGCGGCGTTGTTCACCCGCAGCAGCTCGGCGTCGTCGGCCGGACCCGAGTACGTCTCTATCACCACGCCGTCGGGCACCGTCACCGGCGGCAGGTCGGTCAGCGGCCGGCGCATTTGCAGCAGCTCCCGCACGACGACCAAGCCAAGGGCCGCCGCCGTGGCCCGCGCCGGTACGAGATCGCCGTGTGCCCAGATGCGCGCCCCGTCGCCACCCTCGGTCAAACCCGTGCGGGCCATCTCCGAGCCGATGCCGCGGCGCCGGTGCTGCGGGTGCACAACGAGTTCGGCCATCGCGGGGCCCTGCTCGCTGGCCGGCGCGAGATTGAGATAGCCGACGACGTCACCGGCGTCGACCGCGAGCAGGTGCTTGGTGTCGTCGCGCGAAAGTTCGCGCAGCACTTGGGAACCGACGGGCGCGACGCCGTCATGGGCGGTGGCGGTGGAGATGAGGTCGCGGATGCGCGTCTGCTCGGTGCCGGACAGACCCGCACGCCAGTCGATACTCGTCACTGAGTCTGTAGCGGGTCGCCAAGCGAATCCGGCACGCTGTCCGGGGTGTCGTACCCGGCGTCGTCGGCGTCGTCGTACTCGGCGTCCGGGGCCGACGGGCGCCCGCGGGCCGGCCGCACCGCCTTGTACCCGACGTTGCGCACGGTGCCGATCAACGACTCGTATTCGGTGCCGAGTTTGGCGCGCAGCCGCCGCACGTGCACGTCGACGGTTCGGGTGCCGCCGAAGAAGTCATAGCCCCATACCTCTTGCAGCAGTTGCGCCCGGGTGAACACCCGGCCGGCGTGCTGCGCGAGGTACTTCAGCAGCTCGAATTCCTTGTAGGTCAGGTCCAGCGGGCGGCCCCGCAGCCGCGCGGTGTAGGTGCCCTCGTCGATGACGAGCTCGCCCAGCGTGATCTTGCCCGCGCTTTCCTGGTTGGCGACGCCACCGCGGCGCCCCACCAGCAGCCTCAGCCGGGCGTCGATCTCGGCGGGGCCGGTGCTGGGCAGCAGGATCTCGTCCAGACCCCATTCGACATTGACGGCGACCAGCCCGCCTTCGTTGACCACGGCCACCACGGGAACCGCCGTGCCGGTGGTGCCCAGCAGGCGACACAGCCCGCGGGCGGCCGCCAGATCGGTGCGGGCGTCGACGATGGCCACGTCCGCGCTACCCGCCTCCAACAGCGACGACACCTCGGTCGGCGCCGATCGCACGTTGTGCGCGAGCAGCGCCAACGACGGCAGCACCGACTCGGGATGTGGGTCGGCGGTCAGTAGCAAAAGATCCAACAGGCCCTCCAGCGCCGGCTGATACATCCCTGGACTTCATCGTCCGGTGACGTCCCAGATCCACGGCTGACACCTGGCCGTTACCGGCCAGCGGTCCTCTAACGATAGCGCGCCACCTGCTGATTAGCCGCGCCGAGGCAACTTGCCCGTTCCCTGGTCGCTGCGCTCCTGCCCTCCGGCGCGGGCAGGTGGGCCAGAATGACCCGGTGCGCAAGCTGCTGATCGGAGTGACGGCGACGGTTCTCGCGACGATTGTCGGTGCCGTCGGCGCCGACTTCGGGGCGGCGATCTACGCCGAATACCGGTGGTCACGAGCCATCCGCAGCGTCGCTGACCTGCACTTCGACCCGCCGGTGGCCATCCTCGGCTTCCCGTTCGTCACCCAGGCGATGCGCCACCGCTACGACGAGGTCGAAATCCGCGCCAACGGCGTCGGCCACCCGATCGTGGGCAAAGTCTCACTGGAAGCCACCCTGCACGGGATCGACCTGACCGATGCATCGTGGCTGCTCCGGCCGGACGCAACGTTGGCCGTCGACAAGGTGGAGAGCCGCATCATCATCGACTCCACGCATCTGGGCCGGTTCATGGACATCCCGGATCTGCTGGTCGAAGCGCCGTCGCGGGAAACCAACGACGCCACCGGCGGGACCACCGAATCCGGTATTTCCAGCAACCGCGGCCTGGTGTTCACCGGCACCCCGAAGGCCGCCGACTACTTCGAGAAGGTCAGCGTCGCGGTCGACCTGTCCATCGCCGGAGAAGATCAGACCACGATGGTGCTCACCGCCACACATGTGCTGACCGGGGCCGGAACGGCCGACCAGCTTGTTCCGCAGGACAAGACGGACGCCGTGCTGGCGGCCTTCAGCACCAGCCTGCCCGGTCAGAAGCTGCCGTTCGGGCTGACGCCGACCAGCGAGGGCGCGCGCGGCTCCGACGTCATCATCGAAGGCATCGCCGAGGGACTAACCATTGCGATGGATGGGTTCCGACAAGCATGAGTTCCTCGGTGGTCGCGGTGATCGCGGTGCTGATCGGGGCCTTCGGCCTGGCGTATGTGGTCGGCAAGCTGCTCACCCTGCGCTCCGGGATGCTGCGCGCCGCGGAAGAGGCGGCCAACGTCGACACCAGCGATCTCGGCCTCTCGGACACCGGGCCGACGATCCTGCACTTCTCCGCGGACTGGTGCGGGCCGTGCGCCGGGGTGCGGCGAGTCGTCGACGAGGTCTGCGCCGAGCTGCCCGGGGCGACGCACGTCGAGATCGACGTGGACGCGAATCCCGAGGCCGCCCGGCGGCTTTCGGTGTTGTCGCTGCCGACCACGCTGATCTTCGACGCCGACGGCCGGCCGCGCTACCGCACCACGGGTGTGCCCAGCGCGGCTGACCTGCGCTCGGCGGTGAAAGCGCTGTTGGCTTGATCACCATGTCATTGGGTAAGCTGTCGGGCGTGTCCGCCCGCCTCGAGCCCATGCTCACCAAGCGCCGCGCAGTCGATCTGTGCCGCGTTGCGGGTTCTTGCTGTTGTTGTTGTAGCTGCTGAGCGCAGCCGCGCGATCTGAGCGCGCTCGCTCCCGAGCAGCCCTTTCGGCTTGCTCATGACCAGCCCATCCACGCAACAGGAGTAGATCTATGCCGAGCAGTACCGACCAGGTGGACGACGGGGTGGTCGGATTCGTCGCGGGGCACCCACTGCTCGGTCTCCTCGCCACCGGTTTGGCGCTGGTGGCAGCGCTTCTCAACGCGGCCTTCGGCATGTGCCTGGGCTGCCGGCTCTACCCGCTCGTCTCGCAACCGTCTCAAATAGCAAGCAACCGAAAGGATTTCGTCAATGGCTCGCTCTGACGTACTCGTCACAGCAGAATGGGCCGAGAGTAATCTCGACGCGCCCAACACCGTCTTCGTCGAAGTGGACGAGGACACCTCCGCCTACGACGGCGGCCACATCGCCGGCGCGGTCAAGCTGGACTGGAAGACCGACCTGCAGGATCCCGTGCGGCGCGACTTCGTCGACGCCGAGCAGTTCTCCAAACTGCTCAGCGAGCGCGGCATCTCCAACGACGACACCGTGATCCTCTACGGCGGCAACAACAACTGGTTCGCCGCCTACGCCTACTGGTACTTCAAGCTCTACGGCCACGAGAAGGTCAAGCTCCTCGACGGCGGCCGCAAGAAGTGGGAGCTCGACGGCCGTCCGCTGTCCACCGAACCGGTGAACCGCCCGGCCACCACGTACACGGCCAAGCAGCCGGACAACAGCATCCGGGCATTCCGCGACGAGGTCATCGCCGCGATCGGCCAGAAGAACCTCGTCGACGTGCGCTCCCCCGACGAGTTCTCCGGCAAGATCCTGGCCCCGGCGCACCTGCCGCAGGAGCAAAGTCAGCGCGCCGGGCATATCCCCAGCGCCATCAACGTTCCGTGGAGCAAGGCCGCGAACGAGGACGGCACGTTCAAGTCCGACGAGGACCTGGCCAAGCTGTACGCCGAGGCCGGCTTGGACGGGCAGAAGGAGACCATCGCGTACTGCCGCATCGGTGAGCGTTCGTCGCACACCTGGTTCGTACTGCGTGAGCTTCTCGGACACCAGAACGTGAAGAACTACGACGGCAGTTGGACCGAATACGGCTCCCTGGTGGGGGTCCCGATCGAGTTGGGAAGTTGATATGTGCTCTGCACCGAAGCAAGGACTGACGTTGCCTGCCAGCGTTGACCTCGAAAAGGAGACGGTGATCACCGGCCGCGTGGTCGACGGCTCCGGCCAGGCGGTCGGCGGCGCGTTCGTGCGGCTGCTGGACGCCTCCGACGAGTTCACCGCCGAGGTCGTCGCATCGGCCACCGGTGACTTCCGGTTCTTCGCCGCACCGGGGACGTGGACGCTGCGCGCGCTGTCGAAGGTCGGCAACGGCGACGCCACCATCGCCCCGTCCGGCGCGGGCATCCACGAGGTCGACGTCAAGGTCGCCTAGCGGCATCCTGGCTGTCAAAACGCTGCGGGCTTTGCCGTTGCGGCGAATGATGTGGTGATCTCCCGCGCCGCTGTGGCGCGGGACCACCACGAACAGGACCGGCCGATGAAGGTCCATCTTCTCCCCGCCGTCGCGTCCGCATTCGCCCTCGTTGCTCTGGCCAGCGCTCCGGTGGCGTCCGCCGATCCGGATCAGAACTTCCTCGCCACCCTTGAGCAGGGCGGCTTCACCTGGCCCGACGATGCGGCCGCGCAGGCGCTGGTCGACCTCGGGCGTGGCGTGTGCCAGGAACTCGCGACGGGCGCTCGGGTAGGCGACATGATCGCGCAGGGTGCAGCGGAAACCGGTTGGTCGCAGACCCAAGTCGGGTTCTTCATCGGCGCGGCGACAAACCAGTTCTGCCCCGAACAGGCGGGCAGGGTGATGGAAGATACGGAGGGGCTCGGCGGCTAGACTCGTCGCCGTGGTGCTGTTCTTCGAGATCCTGCTGATCGCGGCCGTCGTGGTCATCACGTGGTTCGCGCTGTACGCGCTGTACCGGCTCATCACTGACGAGTCGTGAGTTCCGGCGGGCAGGAGCGAAGCGACCCGGGAATGACATCCGGCGACGAGGCCGTCGCAGCAGCAGCCGAACGAGCCAAGACGACCGCCGCCCGCAATATCCCTGTGTTCCAAGATCTTCCGCTGCCGGCCGACACCGCCAATCTGCGGCAGGGCGCCGACCTCGACGATTCGCTGCTGGCCCTGCTCCCCCTGGTCGGGGTGTGGCGCGGCGAGGGTGAGGGCCGCGGCGCGCACGGCGACTACCGTTTCGGCCAGCAGATCATCGTCTCCCACGACGGGGGCGACTACCTGAACTGGGAAGCCCGTTCATGGCGGCTGACCGAAACCGGCGAATACGAATCCCCCGGTCTGCGCGAGACGGGCTTCTGGCGGTTCGTCAACGACCCCAACGATCCGACCGAATCGCAGGCCATCGAATTGCTGCTCGCTCATTCCGCCGGCTACGTGGAGCTGTTCTACGGCCGTCCACGTAACCAGTCCTCGTGGGAGTTGGTCACCGACGCGCTGGCGCGCAGCAAGTCCGGGATGCTGGTCGGCGGCGCCAAACGGCTGTACGGCATCGTCGAGGGCGGCGATCTGGCCTATGTCGAGGAACGAGTCGACGCCGACGGCGGTCTGGTACCGCATCTGTCGGCCCGGTTGTCGAGGTTCGTCGGCTGATGCGGGCGCGTATAGCGGTGGCGGTCGCGGCTGTCGGGTTGGTTGCCGCGTGCTCGTCGAACAACGAACCGCCGCAGCAGTCGCCGACCCCGGACGCCCCGACCGGCCACGGCGGATTAGCGGCGTGCCTCGCCGAGCATGGCGTGCCGGCCGCCCCCAGCGCTGCAGGCCCACCGCCGGGTGTCGACGCAGACACGTGGCAGAAGGCCATGCAGGCGTGCTCGACGCTGGCACCGGGCCCGGCCGGTTAGGTCAACACCGGCGCCCTGCCGGCGTCGGTCAGCCACCGCTGCTTGAGCCGATCCAAGGTGCCGTCGGCCTGCAGCTCCTCGATCGCCCAGGACACGCAACGGGTTAGCGGGCTGTCCTTGGCCAGCACGATCCCCAATTGCTCGACATCGCCTGCCGCAGCGGGCAATTGGCCCACCATCATTCCGTCGCTCAATTCGCCGGCAACCGCGAAGGCGGTGGGCAGATCCGCCACGAGCGCGTCGATCTCACCCTTGTCCAACGCCAGCTTGGCGTCGCCGTTGGTTTCGTAGACCTCCACCGGCACAATGCCGTCGACCGCGGTGGCCGCGGTGTAGCTGGTGGTGCTCACCTGCACGCCGAGACGCAGCGACTTCAGCTCCTCGATCGTGCGCACGCCGGCCGCCGGTGAACCCTTTACGGTGACGACGGCCTGCGTAACATCGAGATACGGCGCGGAGAAGTCGACGGCAGCCTTGCGCTGCTCGGTGATCGAGAACTCAGAAAGGTTGGCGTCGAACGTCTTTGGCCCCGGGGCCAGCGCGGCGTTGAACGGCACTCGCACCCACCTCACCTCGTCACCGGTGTACCCGAACTTGCCGGCCACCGCGTAGGCGAGCGCGGCTTCGAAACCCTCGCCGTTGGAAGGGTTGTCGCCGATATACCACGGCGGATACACGGGTTGGTCGGTGCCGAAGGTGAAGATGCCGCGGTACTGCGTCTCCAACGCATCCCTGGCGCAACGCTGGGCCGTCGGCGGTGGCGGAGTGGCAGCGGGGGCCGCGCACGCCATCGGCGCCGCCAAGGTGGTCACACACACCACCGCGGCGAACCTGGCCCCGTTGCCCATCGTGGGCATCATCGCGCAATCGGCCAGAGGACACCAGGGCCCAGAGATGGGGCGGCCCCCGAGCCGTAGTACCTGGTTGGACAGACCGAGGGGCTCGGGGGCCGGGTGACTGCGGGGAATTCGCCAGCGCAAGCAGGTGATTCCTCGCCTGATGCTGCTAGCGGGCAGCCACCTCACAAGTCCATAAGTCAATCAATTTGTCGGACCACCTCCTTCCCTGTGTACGAGCGACCGTACCCGCGCACCGGCGCGCCGACAAGCGAATTACCGGTCGCTGATGATGGCCGCGTCGACCAGCTCGGCGAATTCGGCCGCCATCGGCGCCCGCCGCAACGGTTTACCGTCCAGCGTGTGCACCCGGGCCGCCAACGTGATGCTGGACACCAGCCAAACTCCTTGCGCAGCAAGCAGATCCGCGGGGCGCAGCGCTCGGTAGTCGCAGTCGTAGCCCTTGCTGCGGGCCACGTCGAACAAGGCCTGCTGGGTGGTGCCCCGCAGGATCGGATACCACGGCGGCGGGGTCAGGAGTTGTCCGTCGAGGGCGATCACCACCGTCGACCGGGGTCCTTCCAGGACGAAGCCGTCGGAACTGACGAAAACGACGTCGCCGGCACCGTGCCGCTCGGCGTGCCGCAACGCGGCCATGTTCACCGCATACGACAGCGTTTTCGCGCCCGCCAACAGCCAGGGCATGTCGGCGGTGCCGTCGGACGCAAGCCCGCGGGCAAGCGTCAGCGCCGCCAGCCCGTCGCGGCGCACCGCGGCCACCCGCGCGGGCAGCGCGCCGATCATCGCGTAGCCCGTCGGCGCCGACCCGCCCTCCCGACCCCGGGTGTAGATCAGCCGCAGCACGCCTTCGTCGCCGCCTTCGTCGACCCATTGCCGTGCCGCGGCCGCCACCGCCTCCCGCCACCGCGGCAGATCGGGGGCGGGCAGATCGGTCATCCGCGCCGACTGGGTGAGCCGCGTCAAATGCGCTTCGAGCAGGCAGGGTCGGCCGTCGCGGACCAGCAACGATTCGAAGACGCCGTCACCACGGACCGCGGCCAGATCGTCGGCGTGCAACAGCGGCGCTTGCGGGTCGCGGAGTTCCCCGTCGAGCGTGACGACGACAGCGGGTTGGCCGGCCATGGGCAATCAGCGTAGCGCCGTAAAGTTGGTGCTATGGCAGCAGTTCCCGCACCCGATACCGGGCCAGACGCCGGCGCCGTGTGGCATTACGGCGATCCCCTCGGCGAACAGCGGGCCGCTGCCGACGGGGCGGTGGTGGTAAATCGCTCGCACCGGGCGGCGCTCGCGCTGACCGGAAGTGAGCGGCGGGCGTGGCTGCACAGCATCTCCACCCAGCACGTCAGCGAGCTGCCCGACGGCGCCGTCACGGAGAATTTGAGCCTCGACGGGCAGGGCCGTGTCGAAGATCACTGGATCCAGACGCAGATCGACGGCATCACGTACCTGGACACCGAGCCGTGGCGTGGCGAACCGCTGCTGGAGTACCTGCGCAAGATGGTGTTCTGGTCCGATGTGGTGGTCGAGCCCGCCGAGCTGGCCGTGTTGTCGATGCTCGGGCCCCGGCTGGCCGACCCCGCAATTCTCGACGTCCTGGGTGTGGGCTCGCCGCCGGCGGAATCCACTGCGGTAGCGCTGCCCGGAGGCGGGTTCGTACGCCGGCTGGCGGCCGCCGAGATGGACGTGGTTGTCCCGCGCGAGCAGGCCGAAGACATGCGAACACGGCTGACGACGGCCGGCGTGCGTCCCGCCGGGGTGTGGGCGTACGAGGCGCATCGGGTCGCGGCGCTGCGGCCGCGGTTGGGCGTGGACACCGACGAACGCACGATCCCGCACGAGGTGGGCTGGGTCGGGTCGGCGGTACACCTGGACAAGGGCTGCTATCGCGGCCAGGAAACGGTCGCGCGGGTGCATAACCTGGGCAAACCGCCGCGGATGACGGTGCTGCTGCACCTGGACGGCTCGACGGACCGGCCGGCGACGGGCGATCCGGTGCTGGCCGGTGGGCGGGCGGTCGGGCGCCTGGGCACCGTCGTCGACCACGTTGACCTCGGTCCGATCGCTCTGGCGCTGCTCAAGCGGGGGCTGCCCACCGACACCGCGTTGACCACCGGCGGCGAGGCGGAGGTCGCGGCGAGCATCGACGCCGACTCCATCCCGCCCGACACGGGCACCGGCGCGGGCCGGTTGGCGGTCGAACGGCTGCGCGGCGGAACGCGGTGAGACGGCGGCCACGCTGGGGGCTGCCAGCGCATGGCCGACGGGCACGGTAAAGTGTTGGCAGGACAATAAAGACACACAGATCGGAGCCGCCTGCTTGTTGGGCCGCTCCGTTATTGCGCGAGGGGGTTCCCCCATGGGCCGCGGCCGGGCGAAGGCAAAGCAGACCAAGGTTGCTCGTGAGCTCAAGTACAGCTCACCGCAGACCGATTTCGAGCGGCTTCAGCGCGAGCTGTCGGGCGCTACCGACGACATCAATGGTTCGGACGGATTTGCCGATGACGGCGAATACGTCGACGACGACGACTGGCGCCGCTGACCCGTCGCCTCAGAACCGTGGGTGCTGACCCACGAGTCGAGCGCGCGGCCCGTCCTTGCCGCCCTTCTTGATCGTGCCCAGCGTCCAGCAGTTCAGATGCCGGGCGGTCAGAATCGCCAACGCGCGGTCGGTGTCCTCGGGGGCCACCACGGCCACCATGCCGACCCCCATGTTGAACGTCTTCTCCATCTCGTCGCGGTGGATGCGGCCGCGCTGGGCGATCATCTGAAACACCGGGGCGGGTGTCCAGGTGCCGCGGTCCAGCTCGGCGGTCAGGCCGTGCGGGATGACGCGGTCCAGGTTGCCGGCCAGCCCCCCGCCGGTGACATGGCAGAAGGTGCGCACCTGGGTCTCGGCGGCCAGCGCCAGACAGTCCTTGGCGTAGATGCGGGTGGGCTCGAGTAGCTCCTCGCCGAGAGTGCGGCCGAACTCTTCGACGTGGCCGGCCAGGTTCATCCGGTCGATCTCCAGCAGCACCTTGCGGGCCAGCGAGTAGCCGTTGGAGTGCAGTCCGGTCGAGGCCATCGCGATGATCACGTCGCCGGGTTTGACCCGGTCGGGGCCGAGCACGTCGTCGGCCTCGACGATGCCCACACCGGTGGCCGAGATGTCGTAGTGGTCGGGCGCCATCAGCCCGGGGTGCTCGGCGGTTTCGCCGCCGAGCAGCGCGCAGCCGGCGATGACGCAGCCGTTGGCGATGCCCGAGACGAGTTCGCTGACGCGCTGCGGGACAGTCCGGCCGACGGCGATGTAGTCCTGCAGAAACAGCGGCTCGGCACCGCACACCACCAGGTCGTCGACGACCATCGCGACGAGGTCCAGCCCGACGGTGTCATGCTTGTCCATCGCCTGGGCCACCGCCAGCTTGGTGCCCACCCCGTCCGTCGACGCCGCCAGCACCGGTTCGCGATAGCCGCCCCGCAGCGCGAACAATCCCGCGAATCCGCCGAGCCCGCCGCGCACTTCCGGTCTGGTTGCCTTCTTGGCCAGTGGTTTGAAGAGTTCGACTGCGCGGTCGCCGGCTTCGATATCCACTCCGGCCGATGCGTAAGAAATGCCGTGTTGTTCGGCGCGATCGGTCATCGCGACCAAGGCTACCGTTCAGCGCCACGCCACGGTATGCGCCTGTCAGGGACGCCGCAGCGCGGAGACGTTGTCGTTGTCGGGCTGCACCGGGATGCCGGTGCGTGCGGCAGTGGCCAGCATGTGCTCGATGACGTTCTTGCCCAGCGCCGTTTCGCCGGGCAGCTCGATCGGATAGTTGCCGTCGAAGCAGGCGGTGCACAGCCGCGACGCCGGCTGCTCGGTGGCCGCGATCATGCCCTGCTGGGAGATGTAGCCCAGGGTGTCAGCGCCGATGGCGTGACGCACGGCTTCGAGCATCTCGTCTTCGTGCTCGACGGCGTTGGCGATGAGCTCGGCCGGGGTGGCGAAGTCGATGCCGTAGAAGCAGGGCCACTTCACGGGCGGGGACGCGATGCGCACGTGCACCTCGACGGCGCCGGCTTCGCGCAGCATCCGGATCAGCGCGCGCTGGGTGTTGCCGCGCACGATGGAGTCATCGACGACGATCAGCCGCTTACCGCGGATGACTTCCTTGAGCGGGTTGAGCTTGAGTCGAATACCCAATTGCCGAATCGTTTGCGACGGCTGGATGAAGGTGCGTCCGACGTAGGCGTTTTTGGTCAGGCCCTGTCCGTAGGGGATGCCGGACTCCTGGGCGTAGCCCACCGCGGCCGGGGTGCCCGACTCCGGGACACCGATCACGAGGTCGGCGTCGACGGGCCGTTCGCGCGCGAGCCGGCGGCCGATCTCGACGCGCGCCTTGTGCACCGAGCGGCCGGCGATCGTGCTGTCGGGCCGCGCGAGGTAGACGTACTCGAAGACGCAGCCCTTGGGTTCGGGGTTGGCGAAGCGCGTGGAGCGCACCCCGTCGGCGTCGATGGCCAGCAACTCACCGGGTTCGATGTCGCGGACGAACGACGCGCCGACGATATCCAGCGCCGCCGTCTCGGAGGCGACGACCCAGCCGCGATCGAGCCTGCCCAACGACAGGGGCCGCACGCCGTACGGGTCGCGGGCGGCGTACAGCGTGTTCTCGTCCATGAAGGTGATGCAGAACGCGCCGCGCACGGTGGGCAGCAGCTCCAGCGCGGCCTGTTCGAGCGTCGCGTCGGCCGCCCCGTGGGCGAGCAGCGCGCCCAGAATGTCGGAGTCGGTGGTGGCCGTCGGCGCCTCGCGGTTGTTGATCAGCCCGGCTTCGCGGGCGCGAGCGGCCAGTTCGGTGGTGTTGACCAGGTTGCCGTTGTGGCCCAGCGCGACACCGGTGCCCGCGGCGGTGTTGCGGAATACCGGCTGCGCGTTCTCCCACGTGGTGGAGCCGGTTGTGGAGTAGCGGCAGTGCCCGATGGCGACGTGGCCCTCCATCGCGGCGAGAGTTTGCTCATCGAAAACCTGGCTGACCAGGCCGAGGTCCTTGAACACCAGGACCTGCGAACCGTCCGCGACGGCGATGCCCGCGGCTTCCTGGCCGCGATGCTGCAGCGCATAGAGGCCGTAGTACGTGAGTTTGGCAACCTCTTCGCCCGGCGCCCAGACTCCGAATACGCCGCACTCCTCGCGGGGTTCGGTCTCGGTCTGCTGGCCGGTCACGATAGGGCTGCTCCCAGGGCGCGGTTGGTGACGACGTCAGTCTACGGGCATCACGGGACATTCACGGAATCGCGCGGCCCGTGTGCCTCGGCGTATGTGGGCCGCGTCTCAATTGCGGGCGCCGTGTTCTCCGCGAGACTGTCGTTACCGCGACCTTTCTCGAGTGACGGCCTCGGTAACTACAGTCTCGCGGAATCGATCTTCACCAGCGGCAGCCACTGCGCGATTTCGCCGGCCCGCGACCCGGAGAGTTGGAGCGCCCCGCTCACCTTCGCGTCGTCAAGGCGCTGTAGGCCCGTGGCCAACAGCAACCAGGTGCGCGGATCCGTCTCCACCACGTTGGGTGGATTGCCGCGGGTATGCCTCGGGCCCGAAATGCATTGCACTGCAACGAATGTCGGTATCCGCACCTCAACGCTGGAGCCCGGGGCCAGGGCGGCCAGGGTCCGCGCGGTCAAACGAACCGCCTCGGCGAGTTGCGCGCGCGCCGGCGCTGGTTGGGTTTGGTCTCGCAGCCAGTCGGCGACGGCGGCCACGGCGGCACGCGTCTTCGCCGGATCAGCGGTACGGGCCATGGCTTCAGGATCTCAAACCGTTGACATGAACATTTGTTGAGGTTCTACGGTGGCGCCATGACGTTCAAACCGCACGAGATCGCCTTCCTGCGTGAGGCCGAGCTGGGCCGGCTGGCCACCATTCAGCGCGACGGCACACCGCAGAACAGTCCGGTCGGGTTCGCTTACAACGAACAGCTGGGCACCATCGACATCGCCGGCTACCGGATGTCGAAAAGCCAGAAGTTCCGCAACATCGCACACAACAACCGGGTGGCGTGCGTCGTCGACGACATCGTCTCGCGCAATCCGTGGCGGGTGCGCTGCCTGGAGATTCGCGGCACCGCCGAACAGGCCCAGATCCCACCGTCAATCGGAGGAGCGGGCGACCAGCTGGACACCGCGATCATCCGCATCACGCCGCGGCGGATCATCAGCTTCGGCATCGACGACACCGAAACCGAACCGCATCAACTGGTCCCGGACATCCGCGACGTGTAGCCCTATTGCGCTAATACTCGGGCCCGTCGTTTGATGCGGACTTGTTCAACGCGATTCGGATCCGCTCGGTGTCATCCGGGGTCCAACCGTCCGGCGGGGCGACGGCCGCCCAACCGTCCAGCACCGAGTCGCCGTAGTTGTGCCCGTGTCCGCCCGGCACGCTGGCGGCGTTGGTCATATCGGCGCTGACTTGCCAGAACGTCACGATCGGATACCAGCGCATCGACGCCGTGCGGTCGCGGCCGGGCGGTTCCTCCAGCCAATCCGGCTGGGAGAACAGCAGATCGGGCGACCACCAGATGATCGGGTCCGACGGGTGTTGCAGGAACAGCACCCGAGTGCCCTCCCACGGCGGCGCGGTGTCGCGGGCGATCTCCTCGGCGTCGGTGGCCTGCGAGAACCGCACGGTGCGGCCGTTGTCGTAGCGCGGCTCGACTTCCGGCGTGCCCGGATCGCGCCGCACGGTCAGGCCCCGCCACAGCGGGCTGGCGTTCGGCGGGCCGACCCACAGCACCGACGAGAATCCCATCCGGGCGATGTCGGGCAGCCAGCTGAATGCGCCCTGCCCCGCCATCGACCCCAGGCTCTCGCCGTAGAGCACCAACTTGGGTCGCCGGTCGGGCGGCAATTGCTCCCAGCGGGCGTGGATGGCGTTGATCATCAGCCGACCGGATTCCATCGACTTCTTCTGATCGCCCAGAAACGAAATCCAGCTCGGCAGATAGGAATACTGCATGCCGACGAGCGCGGTGTCGCCGTTGTACATCATCTCCAGCGACCTCGCCGCCACCGGATTGATCCATCCGGTCCCCGTGGTGGGGATGATCACCAACAGCTTGCGATCGAACGCGCCCGTGCGCTCGAGCTCGCTGAGCACCACCGCCATCCGCGCCTCATCCGTGTCGGCGGTCTGCAGGCCCGCGTAGACGCGGATGGGCTCTTTGGCCGGTGCCCCGTTGAGTTCGGTCAGCTCCTCGACATCAGGACCGGTGGCGACGAAGTTGCGCCCTTGGAAGCCCAACGTGTCCCATTCCGCGAACGACATTGGGCTACCGGATCTTTCGGCTTCCATCGGCTGCGTGATGCCGGCACGGGTGGTGCTGTTCTGCGGCTGAAAAACCCGGCTCGCGCCGGCCAGGAAGCCACGCACCAGCACGCCGTTGATCAAGGTGATCGCCAGCACCACGATGATCGCGGTGCCGATGAACAGCGCGACCTCGTCGTGCAGACGCCATCGCCTGATGAAATACCTTGCCAGGGTTTTGATCACGTCGAGCAGCACGCGTGCGGTGCCCACCAGCGTGCCGCCGACAAGCAGCGCAATGACCAGCGTGCGCAGGTAACCCAGCGTCGCCGGGCCTTCGATGCCCATCAACGCCGACACCTGTCGCTGCCACGCGGCTGCGGGAATCAGCATCAGCACGCAGGCTGCCGCCGAACCCGCCACTGTGACGGCCTTCAGTGCGTACAGCACTCGCTTGGGCGGCGGCCACCATTCGCGACGCCGTAACACAAAGCGGTGCAGCATCTTTGAGGTAAATACGCCGATGCCGTAACCGATGCCGGCGTTTATTCCACCGATCAGGCCTTGGAACAGCCAGTCACGCGGCAACAGTGACGGCGTCAGTGACAGACAGAAGAACAGTGCACCGAATGCAACACCGACGAAGTCGAGTCGAACCAGGCTCCACGCCCAAACGTATAACGGATGTCCTTCGTGGGTGGCCGCGCTCACCCGAACAACCCGGGAAGCACGCCCTCCGACGTGCTGCGCAGGTCCTCCAATGACACCGTGAAAAGTCCTTGCACTTCTACCGCGTTGCTCGCTTGGTCCACCACACCGATTCGGGTGGCCGGCAGTCCGCGGGCCTCACACATCGCGCGGAATCTGCTCTCTTCGGTGCGTGGCACGGCGACCAGGGCGCGGCCCGCGGATTCGGAGAAGAGCATGACGAACGGATCGGCGCCTTCGGGAAGCACGAGGCGACAACCGGTTTCACCCGCCAACGCCGATTCCACCACGGCCTGGATCAGTCCACCTTCGGAGAGGTCGTGCGCGGCCGAGACCAGCCCGTCACGCGACGCCGCGGCGAGCACGTCGGCGAGTAACTTCTCGCGCGCGAGGTCGACCCGCGGCGGCAGGCCGCCGAGATGGTCGGCGGTGACCTGCGCCCAGACCGACCCGTCGAATTCATCACGGGTGTCGCCGAGCAACATGAGCGTCTCACCGGGTTCGGTGCCAAGGCCGGTGGGGATGCGCCGCTTCACGTCATCGATGACGCCGAGCACGCCGACCACCGGCGTGGGCAGGATCGCGGTGGTGCCGGTCTGGTTGTAGAAGCTGACGTTGCCACCGGTGACCGGAATGCCAAGCGTCGCACAGCCGTCCGCCAGCCCGCGGACCGCCTGGGAGAACTGCCACATGACCCCGGGGTCTTCCGGCGAGCCGAAGTTCAGGCAGTTGGTGACGGCCACGGGAGTGGCGCCGGTGACCGCGACGTTGCGGTACGCCTCGGCGAGCGCGAGCTGCGCACCGGTGTACGGGTCGAGCGCGGTGTAGCGGCCCGACGCGTCGGTAGACACCGCGATGCCGCGGCCGGTTTCCTCGTCGACGCGCAGCACGCCGCCGTCGGCGTGTTCGGCCAGCACGGTGTTGCCGCGCACGTAGCGGTCGTATTGCTCGGTGATGAATGCGCGGCTGCACAGGTGCGGACTGCCCAGCAGCGCAAGCAAAGTCGCCTTTAGCTCGTCGCCGGCTTTCGGCCGTGGCAGCTTGGCCGACGTGTCGGCGTTCAACGCGTCCTGGGACTCGGGGCGGGCGACGGGCCGCTCGTACACCGGGCCTTCGTGGGCGACGGTGCGCGGCGGCACGTCGACGACGGTCTCCCCGTGCCAGGTGATGTGCAACCGGTCGCCGTCGGTGACCTCACCGATGACTGTGGCCAGCACCTCCCACTTGCGGCACACCTCGAGAAACTTCTCGACGTTCTCCGGTGCCACCACCGCGCACATGCGCTCCTGCGATTCGCTCGACAGCACTTCTGCCGGAGTCATATTGGCGGCGCGCAGCGGCACCTTGTCTAGTTCGATGTGCATACCGCCGTCGCCAGCAGACGCCAGTTCCGATGTGGCGCAGGATAATCCGGCTCCGCCGAGATCCTGGATGCCGACCACTAGGCCGGCCGCATACAGCTCCAGGCAACACTCGATGAGCACCTTCTCCATGAACGGGTCGCCGACCTGCACGCTGGGCAGCTTCTTGCGACCGGGTCCGGAGCCTTCGTCGCCGCCGAAGGTTTCGCTGGCCAGCACGGACACGCCCCCGATGCCGTCCAGCCCAGTACGTGCGCCGAACAAAATGATCTTATTGCCCGTGCCCGACGCGAACGCCAGGTGCAGATCCTCCTTGCGCAGCACGCCGACGCACAACGCGTTCACCAACGGATTGCCGGCATACGACGGATCGAACACCGTTTCACCGCCGATGTTGGGCAGCCCCAACGAATTCCCGTAGCCGCCGATGCCGCGCACCACACCGTCGAGCACCCGGCGGGTGTCGGGCGCGTCGGCGGCCCCGAACCGCAGCTGATCCATCACCGCGACCGGACGGGCGCCCATCGCCATGATGTCGCGCACGATGCCGCCGACACCGGTGGCCGCGCCCTGATACGGCTCGACATACGACGGGTGGTTGTGCGATTCGACCTTGAAGGTGACCGCCCAGCCGTCGCCGATGTCGACGACGCCGGCGTTCTCCCCGATCCCGGCCAGCATGGTTTCACGCATCTTCTCGGTGGTGGTCTCGCCGAAGTAGCGCAGGTGCACCTTGGAGGATTTGTAGGAGCAGTGCTCGCTCCACATCACCGAATACATCGCCAGCTCGGCGTCGGTGGGGCGACGGCCGAGGATGTCGCGGATGCGCTGGTATTCGTCGTCCTTGAGGCCGAGTTCGCGGAACGGTTGCGGCTGGTCAGGGGTGGCGGCGGCGCGTTCAACGGTATCGACCTCATGGGTCAGCCCGGACGTCACGCAGACAGTTTAGTTTGGGTCCCGCCCCGCTGCGTTTCGACACCGGAACACGCGGGTAGGCGATCGGTGTCACGCAATCACGACCTGAGGGAAGGTGACACGTGAGCACGACAGCCGAATCCGGCCATGTGACCGGGACCAAGGACAAGAACTACGACCTGATCTGGTACCTCGAGCAGTGCCTCGAGAACGCGCTACGTCTCGAGACCTACATCGACGACGCCGAACGCGACGGCGACAACGAGGTGGTGGAGCTCTTCCGCAAGGCGCAGGCCGACAGCCGCAAGGGCGCCGAATTGGCCAAGCAGCTGTTGGCACAGCGGATCACCAAGTAGCGGTCATTCCCCGGCAGCGACGCAGAACGCGTTGCCGTCGGGGTCGGCCAGCACCACCCAGTTGTACTCCTGCCCGAGGCTGTGCCTACCGACCTCGGTGGCACCCAGCCCGATCAAGCGCTTCACCTCCGCCTCGACGTCGGCCACCGCGAAGTCGACGTGAACCCGGTTCTTGCCCGGTGTCGGGGTATCCACCCGCTGGAAGCCGAACCGCGGTCCGTCCGGCCGAATCAGCACGACATACTGCTCCACGGCGACGGGGTTGACGTCGCCTCCGAGCGCTTTCGCCCACCACTGCGCAAGACCTTCTGGATCGGCGCAGTCGAACGTGATCATCTCCACATTGAGGGTCATTCCCGCACCCTAAGTCAGGCCGGTGACAAGAACGCCTGCAAAGCCGCCGCGTAGGCCGCGACATCATGCGCGCCCATCAGCTCGCGCGCCGAATGCATCGCCAGCTGCGGCGCACCCACGTCGACGGTCGGGATCCCGGTGCGCGCGGATGTCATCGGCCCGATCGTCGATCCGCAGGGCAGGTCCGCGCGGTGTTCGTAGCGCTGCAGCGGGACACCGGCCTGCGCGCATGCCAACGCGAACGCCGCCGCGGTACGGCCGTCGGTGGCGTACCGCAAGTTCGGCTGCACCTTGAGCACCGGGCCGCCGTTGACCTCGATCAGGTGGCCCGGCTCGTGCCGGTCGGGATAGTTCGGATGGGTGGCGTGCGCCATATCGCCCGAGGCCACCGTCGAGCCCGCGAGCCGGCGCAGGAAATCCTCGCGGCCGCCGCCCGCGGCCAGCGTGATGCGTTCCAGCACGGTGAGCAGCAGCTCGGACTGAGCGCCGTGATCGGACGTCGACCCGACCTCCTCGTGGTCGAACAGGGCGAGCACCGGCACATACTCCCCCGGTGTGCAGGCCAAAAACGCCTCCAGGCCCGCGTAGCAGGTGGCCTGGTTGTCCAGTCGCGGCGCGCTGACGAAGTCGCCGCCGACGCCGGTGACCGCTGACGGCGTCAGATCGTGGGTCATCAGGTCGAAGCCGAGCACGTCGTCCTGGTCCACGCCTGCGCGTTGGGCGACGTACGCGAGGAACGACCCCGGTTCGCCGCTGCCCCACACCGCGTTGACGTGCCGCTGCGGGTCCAGGCTGACCGACTTGCGGTCCTCGGCGAGGTGGATCGCCAGCTGCGGCACCCGCAGGATCGGATCGTCGATGCGGATCAGTCGATGACTGACGCTCTGCCCGTCGCGCACCGACAGCCGGCCGCTGAGGCCGAGGTCGCGGTCCAGCCAAGAGTTGAGCCAGGCACCGCCGTAGGGCTGCAGCGCGACCACCTGCCAGCCAGCGACGAACCGGTCTGGGCGCTGCTTGACGCGCAGATTCGGGCTGTCGGTGTGGGCGCCGACGATGCGAAACGGCGCGTCACCCGAATGCCAAGCGATGAGCGACCCCGCCCGCACCGTGAAGTACCGCCCGTCGGCCGGCCAGGCGTCGGCCTCGGCGAGTTCGGTGAAGCCCGCGTCGCGCAGCCGCTGAGCGACGGTCTCGCACGCGTGGAACGGTGACGGGGACGCGTCGATGAACTCGCACAGGCCCTGTGCTGTGGCAGACATGCTGGCCATTTTCGCCGCAACGGTGACCCGGGTTGACGTTAGGGTCTCAAGAGTGCCCGCTCCGCTGCCGCAACCGGTTCTGTCGCCGCTGACGCCGGCGGCCATCTTCCTGGTGGCGACGATCAACGACGGCGGTGAGCCGACCGTGCACGATGCGCTGCCCGACATCTCCGGGCTGGTGCGCGCGATCGGGTTCCGCGATCCGACAAAGCATCTGTCGGTGATCACCTCGATCGGCTCGGATGCGTGGGACCGGCTGTTCTCCGGGCCGCGCCCCGCCGAGCTGCACCCGTTCATCGAGATCGACGGGCCGCGCCACCACGCGCCCGCCACGCCGGGCGATCTGCTGTTCCACATCCGGGCCGAGACGATGGACGTCTGCTTCGAATTGGCCGGAAAGCTGGCCGAAGCGATGGCAGGGGTGATCACGATCGTCGACGAGGTACACGGTTTCCGGTTCTTCGACAATCGGGATCTGCTCGGGTTCGTGGACGGCACCGAGAACCCGGACGGTCCGCTGGCGGTCAGCGCCACCCAGATCGGCGACGAAGACCCCGAATTCGCCGGCGGCTGTTATGTGCACGTGCAGAAGTACACCCACAACATGGCGGCGTGGAATGCGTTGTCCGTGGAGGAGCAGGAGCGGGTGATCGGCCGCACCAAACTCGACGACATCGAGTTGGACGACTCCGTCAAACCCAGCGACTCGCATGTGGCATTGAACGTGGTCACCGACGACGAGGGCACCGAGTTGAAGATCGTGCGGCACAACATGCCGTTCGGTGAGATCGGCAAAGGCGAGTTCGGCACGTATTTCATCGGATATTCGCGCACACCGGCGGTGACCGAGCAGATGCTGAACAACATGTTCATCGGCGATCCGCCGGGTAACACCGACCGCATCCTGGAGTTCTCCACCGCGGTGACCGGCGGGCTGTTCTTCACCCCCACCGTCGACTTTCTGGATGATCCACCGCCCCTTGCTGTTTCGGTGTCCGATGAAGAAGACCCAGCCTCAGCGGTTTATGACGGCTCTCTGGCGATCGGCAGTCTGAAAGGAACCTGATGAACAATCTGTATCGCGATCTGGCACCGATCACCGAAGCCGCTTGGGCGGAAATCGAATTGGAGGCCAGCCGAACCTTCAAGCGGCACAACGCCGGCCGGCGGGTGGTGGATGTCAGCGGGCCGGGCGGCCCGGTGACCGCGGCCGTCAGCACCGGTCATCTGCTCGACGTCGATCCGCCCGGCGACGGTGTGGTGGCGCATCTGCGCGACGCCCAACCGCTGGTGCGGCTGCGAGTCCCGTTCACGGTGATGCGCAAAGACATCGACGACGTGGAGCGCGGATCCAAAGACTCCGACTGGGATCCGGTCAAAGAGGCGGCGAAGAAGCTGGCATTCGTTGAGGACCGGGCGATTTTCGAGGGCTACGGGGCGGCGTCGATCGAGGGTATCCGCGCAGCCAGCTCCAACCCGGCGCTGGCGTTGCCCGACGATGCGACCGAGATTCCCGATGTGATCTCACAGGCGCTGTCGGAGTTGCGGCTGGCCGGCGTCGACGGCCCGTACTCGGTGCTGCTGTCGGCCGACGTATACACCAAGGTCAGTGAGACGACGCAGCACGGCTATCCGATCCGCGAACACCTCAACCGGCTGGTCGACGGCGAGATCATTTGGGCGCCCGCGATCGACGGAGCGTTCGTATTGTCCACCCGCGGTGGCGATTTCGACCTGCAGTTGGGGACGGACGTGTCGATCGGCTACCTGTCGCACGACGCTGAGTCGGTGCTGCTGTATCTACAGGAGACGATGACGTTCCTCTGCTACACGGCGGAAGCATCAGTCGCACTGACCACCTGACCCCGCCTCCCGCGAGCGACCGTGTTTGCGCGCCGACACGCGGGGAATTGCGGGCATTTTGGGGTCGCTCGCGGGCGGTGAGGGTTGCGAATCTATTTCGGCGATACCAACGAAAAGAGTTTGTCGTCGGTGCGCTGTATAAGGCTGGTGTGCACCTTCCACACCTCTTTCGCTTCGTTTGGTGCAGAACCCGATATCGTCCACAACACGTCACAAGTCGTCAGATCGACACCGCGGACGAGCCCATCGCCTTCGTCGAGGGCAACCACCACGTCACCGTCGGAAGCGATGTAGTACGTCCAAAGGTCCTCGCCCACACACGTTTTTCCTTGATCGCCAGTTCGCAGATCGAACTGCTGCCACTCCCGGTGGTCCGGATCGGTGGCAATGAAAAATCGCGATCCGATTAGGCGGGCATCGGCCGATGGACCCGATGGTGCCAGTTCGAGAAGCTGCCGGCCATCGACAGTCATGACGAGATTCTTTGACTCAGACGCAACGATGGGCAGATCAAGCGAGCGTGTTTCAAGCGTGCCACCCGAACTGGGCTCACTGAGCTTCTTCCCGGTGTTGTCAAAGAAGGCCACTCGCTCGGACAGGTCTCCCGACGACGTGTATTCGTACCCGATGCCACCGGGATAGATGACGGCTTGTCCGAGTTGAATTTCTTCTGGGACTTCCGGTTTCACGACTTTGCCATCGACGACTGAGAACACCACGTCGTCGACGCGGCCGCTGCCTTGAACCGCGAGTGTCGAAGGAACGGAATCGCGTTGCTCCACAGTGAATTGAGCTGGCAGTATGCCGTTGCCAGGCACGAACCAGGTCAGCTCGCCACGCGATCCAACGCCGTACATGCCCTTCCCGGTGACTCCTGCAATCACGTAATCACCGACGTGCTCAATGCGTGGTTGATCTTGGGTTCCCGCTATGCGCAGATCTGTGGGGCCGTCGAAGGTCACCTTGCCCGTCGAGGTGTCGACCACCCATGCCGTCGACGGCACGCTCAGGTTGGGCCCCTGCCGTACGCAAAGGACCAAGGGTGGGCCGTTAACGTAACAATTGAAATCCGTTGCATCACCGGCCGATCCAAGTCTTACCGGCCCGAAAACCCGCTGACCACTGTTCACGTCGAGGCCGAGCAACCACCAGCCTTCGCCGGTGATGCCAATGAAAATGCCTCGGTCACCGATATTGTCGACCGGCCGCACGACGGTGCCGGGCGGAAGACCGAGTTCACCGACAGTAACCGTCCATCCCGGCCCGGGCTGCTGACGCATGGAGGAAGTCAGCAGAGTCTGTTTTGGCAACCCGGGCATTGAATCGGCCTGCGGTTCACCCTCGGTCGTGTTCCCGCTGCAGCCGACTAACGCAAGCAACATGACTCCGATAAGAGCGCACCGCCAATGCCGAGACCGGGGTGACCTTTGCAAGGTTGTCTTGTCCTTCACGATCCTGCTTCGAGTCGTTCCACAGCCTGACCGTTAATGAGTTCCTGGCGGTGCTCTGGATTCTGCCAATAGAAGCGGACTAACTCACGTAAAGCGTTACCACCCGGCGTGTACCAGTCAGAGGGCAAAGTCAGGGTGCGCCCGTCAGCTGTTTTGATGTAAGTGGTGCCGCTGGGCTTGCCACCGTCTTGTGATGTGTCCGCGACATCTGTCACCTCGTCCCAGTCCCGGCTCTTTGATGACAACGCGCTTCCCGTCTCCACGCCGTCGACGGTCATCCGCAGATGACTCATCCCTCGTTGTGCAAGTATCTGCCGCAGACTGAAGACGCCCACGACAACCCCGGCAGCACACACGAACACAAAGTACTGCCGATTGCCGCTCGGTACAGGTATGTCAAGCATGCCAAGCGGCGCGCATACCGCGTAGAGGGCCATCCCGAGAAAAGCTCCGATTGTTGAAGCGGTGAGGAGGTGGTCCACTTTTCGATCGGGCCGAAACGTCGTCCCGGCGTCGTCGCGGATGACGCGAGGCGTCACTTTGCGCATCGCGACAATGGCCATCATCGTGATAATTCCGAATGAGAAAACGGCGAACCCCATTGCCACAAGGGCCGAAAGGTACTCCCCTCCCGCCAGAGAAACGAAAACCCATGCGGTACAAAGTGCCCCGAAAACACCTACGACTGCGGATAAGAAGGCAACTGCGACGGCAGACCTCATCGCGGGCACACCACGTTGCCGACCAACTGCCCTACGTATCCGAAGACAAAGCCTCCGGCGGCGTTAGCGCCCATCGCAGCGATCGGGCCGACGCCGGGGACGGCACCCACCGCAACAGTCGTGAGAACGCCCCCAGCTAACCCAACGCCTCCGGACCAAGCGGCCACGCAGCGCTCATGCAGCGTCTCCGCACTAACAATGTTGTAGGCCATAGTCGCGAGTCCCATTGCCGGTCCGCCGTACTTTGCGCTGCCTTAATCCCCTCGAGCGCATCGGCGCTCAACGCGGGAATGCCTCGACCGGCTTGCACCTCAAGCCCCGAAAGCGCGGCGCCGGCCATGGTCGGGACCGGGTCGTTGAAGAAGGATTCCGGCAACACATTGTGTCTGCCGTCTGGCGTGGTACAACTGCCGGTGCGGGTCCCGTCGGCGGTTTCCGAGATGTCCATACGCGTTCCGTCGGCTCACACCACCTGTGTGAGCTTGCCACCATCCCGACGCGGGATGGTCATCGTTTCCGATATGAAGTTTCCGTTCTTGTCGGTGTGCACCGACTTCAATGTCCCTGCGGGATAGACCTGTTCGCTAGGCAAACCTTGATCGACGTATTCGGTCGCCACATGTGTGCTGCCATCGAGCATGGTTTTGGTAGTGATCCGGTTGCCGTCACGGTCTGTGGATTCGCTCACCTCGCGAACGGTGGTCGCCATATCCTGTGCACGCGCCGCCTCCTGAAACTGTTTGCCCTCCTCCGTCGAGGGATCTGGCACCTCATCCCCGGGGACCGGCGGCACCGGACTCGGTGGCCCATACACAAGGTTCTCGAACTCGCCTTCAGTGCCTGCCCTGGCCACTAGCAACTGTTGCGCGGTGAGACTGTCGGCTTCGCCCACCGCGAGCAATAGTTCGTTGACCTCACCTTGCAAGGCCACTGCCTGCTTTTGCAGTTCGGCTGCCTGTTCCGCGGACATCGCCGCCGGGTCAATCATGACGACCCACTGGTCGGTGACATTTAGTGGACCGCTGTCGATGTCCTCGGCCAGGCCCAACAGATCCGCCCTGGCCTTGCCGATAGATGCGCTACCGCTCTCCAGAGCGCCCGCGAACGCCTCCGCGTAGTTCTTGAACACTGACGACCTGTCGGTGGCCTTGCGGAACATGCCGGTGGCTGCGTCGTGCGCCTGCCCGGCCCACCCCCGCGCCTCGGGCATCGCATCGATGCGGTTGTCAAGGCCGACGACGCCTGCGTAGACCGATTCACCAGCGGCCCTGATTGTCGACGCGGGTGCCAAGAGCGAATCGGGATTCCAGCTCTGCAGCCGCGAACGCGACGGCAACACTGTTAAAACAAGCCCTTGAACGTTCCCGCCAGGGCTGTGTCATCCACTTCGTACCGGTCACCCGCACCCCGCACAGCTGAACCCATTGCGGCGACGTCATTGAGAATGTCCTTTGCCGCCAACGCCAGGTGCCCCCCAATCTGGCGCGCGGCCCACTGCGTCTCTGACCCAGGCAACCCGTCGGCCGAAGTGGGCGCAACACTACCGACGTCGAGTCGGCTTAGCGTCACTGCCACGGCGTCAACCTCCGCGGCGAAGGCGCGCAATACTTCTGGATCAACTAACACGGAGCCTCCGAATAGTCGTTCAACCTCTTCCGTACCAGGACAGCAGTTATTCAGTCCATTTGAACCTAACATCGGCTGCGTCGAGTTCATGACACGAATTCACCACACTGAGGTTGCGCGAGGGCTGTGAATTCGCGTAGATCACAGCCGTGAGTGCAATCTCACGGACAAGCGCGCTATGCCGTCAGCACCGAATCCAACGCCGAGTAGAAGATGCCCAGCCCATCGTCGGACGGGCCGGTCAGCGCCTCCGTCGCATGCTCGGGATGCGGCATCAAGCCCACCACGCGGCCGTTGGCCGAGCTGATCCCGGCGATATCGCGCAGAGAGCCATTGGGATTCTCCCGATAGCGGAACACCACCCGCCCGTCGCCTTCGAGTTCGTCCAGCACCCGCTCGGAAGCGACGTAGCGGCCCTCCCCCGATTTCAGCGGCACCAAGATGTCCGCCCCGAGGTCATAGCGCGACGTCCACGCCGTCGAGTTCGACGCCACCTCCAGCCAGATGTCGCGGCAGATGAAGTGCAAACCGGCATTGCGAGTGAGCGCGCCGGGCAGCAGTCCCGATTCACACAGCACCTGAAACCCGTTGCAAATACCCAACACTGGCATGCCACGCCCCGCGGCGGCGATCACCTCGCCCATCACCGGCGCGAACTTCGCGATCGCCCCGGCGCGCAGATAGTCGCCATAGGAAAAGCCGCCCGGCACCACGACGGCATCCACGTCTCGCAGGTCGGCGTCGGCATGCCACAGGCTCACCGCCTCGGCGCCGGCGAGCCGCACCGCCCGCGCCGCATCGATGTCGTCCAGCGTGCCCGGAAAGGTGATCACCCCGACTCGTGCGGTCACGACTGCTCCCTGCTCACCGACCAGTCCTCGATAACCGTGTTGGCCAATAGCGATTCGGCGATCTCGGCGAGCGTCTCATCGGACACGCTGTCGTCGACCTCGAGCTCAAATCGCTTGCCCTGGCGCACATCTGACACGCCGGACACACCGAGACGACCCAGCGCGCCGACGATCGCCTGACCCTGCGGGTCGAGGATCTCGGCCTTGGGCATCACATGCACAACCACCCTTGCCACGGCGCACACTCTACCGGCACGACCCGATGTAAGCCGTGCACAGCGGGGCCGCCATCGCGTCGAGGACCTGCGCGTCCGGCACCGACGGCCAGGCCACCAGCGGCGGCGTCGTCGACCACAACGCCAGCTCGACGACGGTGCCGCTGCCCGGGTCGGCCAGCAAATACTGGTGCACAATCACGGGCCCGCTGATCACGGCGGCCAATCGGTCGAGCTCGCCGGTGGTGATCGAGGGTGACTGCAGCGGCGCCGTCGCCTGGCAGGCCCGCAGCCGGCCCACCGCGACGTCGAATACCGATTCCGCGAGCGGGCCGCTGCGCCACCGCTCGCCGCGCCAGTGCACAACCTGCGCCTGAAGCTGCCACTGGCCGATGGCGTGGCTGACGACGGCCCGGGCGGCCACCGCGTAATCACGCGCATCGTTGGCCATGGGCAGGGACGCGCACACCTCTTCGAACTTGAACCGCGGAGCGGGTGCCGTGACGGCCAATCCAGCCAGATCCGGCCAGCGATACTGGCCGGATAGCGGTATCGCCGTCGGTGCGATCCAGGCCGAATCGGGGATGCGGTCGCAGAACGGCGGGCAGTCGCCCGGCAATGCCCAGGCCGGACCGGGCGCGACCGGCGCGACGGCCATCCCGCACGCAGCCAGCACCGAAGCCAGGATCATTCGCAATGGAACGCACCCCCTTCGCGCCACAATATAGGTATGCAATTGACGCATTTCGGCCATTCATGCCTACTCGCCAGCTTCAAAGACGATTCGACGGAAACCACCGTGCTGTTCGACCCGGGCAACTTCTCGCACGGCTTCGAGGGCACCACCGGGCTCTCGGCGATCCTGATCACCCATCAGCACCCCGACCACGCCGACACCGCGCGGCTGCCCGCATTGGTCGACGCCAACCCGCAGGCGGCGCTGTACGCCGATCCGCAGACCGCGGCCCAATTGGGGGATCCGTGGCGGGCGGTGCACGTCGGCGACGAATTCACCATCGGGCACTTGACGATTCGCGGCGTCGGCGGCCGTCACGCCGTGATCCACCCGGAAATCCCTGTGATCGACAACATTTCGTACTTGGTCGGCGATGGTGACCATCCGGCGCGGTTGATGCATCCCGGCGACGCGCTGTTCACACCGGGCGAGCCGGTCGACGTGCTCGCCACCCCCGCCGCCGCGCCGTGGATGAAGATCTCCGAGGCGGTGGACTATCTGCGGGCGGTTGCGCCGACGCATGCGGTGCCCATCCACCAGGCGATCATCGACCCCAGCGCCCGCGGCATCTTCTACGGCCGCCTGTCGGAGATGACCGATACCGATTTCCAGGTGTTGCCTGAGGAATCGGCGACGACGTTCTAGGCGACGTCGCGCGCGGCGGCGCGGCCCGCAGCCCGGCCGGAGAAGATGCAGCCGCCCAGGAACGTACCCTCCAGCGACCGGTAGCCGTGCACGCCGCCGCCGCCGAATCCGGCCGCTTCACCGGCTGCGTACAGCCCGTCGAACACGGTGCCGTCGGGTTTGAGCACCCGTGAGTCGAGGTCGGTTTCCAGCCCGCCCAACGATTTTCGCGTCAGGATGTGCAACTTGACCGCGATCAGCGGACCGGCTTTCGGATCGGTGAGCCGGTGTGGGGCAACGACGCGGGTGAACCGGTCGCCAAGGTAGCCGCGCGCGGCGCGGATCGCCGTGATCTGGGTGTCCTTGGTGAACCGGTTGGCCACCTCGCGATCGCGTGCCGTGACCTCCGCCTCGACGGTGGCGTACTCCAACGGCAGCACGTCGGGCACCGAGTTCATCGCGGATACCAAGTCCCGCAACGAATCAGCGCTGACGAAGTCGACCCCTTTGTCGACGAAGGCCTGCACCGGCGGCGGCGCTCCCGGCCGAACCCGGCCCAACACGTCCCGCACGCTGCGGCCCGTCAGATCCGGATTCTGCTCTTGGCCCGACAGCGCGAATTCCTTGGCGATGATGCGCGCGTTCAACACGAACCACGTGTAGTCCTGACCGGTCCGTGCGATGTGCTCCAGCGTGCCCAGGGTGTCGAAGCCCGGGTACAGCGGCGCGGGGAGTCGGTGGCCGTGCGCGTCCACCCACAGCGATGACGGGCCCGGCAGGATACGGATGCCGTGGTCCGGCCACACCGGGTCATAGTTGGCGATGCCCTCGGTGTAGTGCCACATCCGATCACCGTTGATCACATGGGCGCCTGCGGATTCGGTGATGCCGATCATCCGGCCGTCGACATGGGCGGGCACGCCGCTGAGCAACTGCTCGGGCACACGACCCATCCGCGTGGGCCAATTCTTGCGGACCAGGTCATGGTTGCCGCCGATACCCCCGCTGGCCACTATCACCGCAGCCGCACGGAACTCGAACTGGCCCACTGTGTCTCGTGACGAGGCGACCCCACGCGGCGCTGACGACGGCGCCAGCACCGAGCCGCGCACGCCGGTCACCGCACCGGATTCCACGATCAGCTCGTCGACACGATGCCGATGCGCGAACCGTACCGACCGCCTGTCCCGCAGCTGCCGCGCAAAGATCTCGACGATCGCCGGACCAGTCCCCCAGGTGATGTGGAACCGTGGCACCGAATTGCCATGCCCGCGAGCGTCATAGCCGCCGCGCTCGGCCCACCCGACAAGCGGGAAGCTCTGCAGCCCGCGCGCCCTCAACCAGCTGCGCTTCTCGCCCGCGGCGAAATCGACGTAGGCGTGCGCCCACTGCCGCGGCCAATGGTCCTCCGGCCGGTCGAATCCGGCGCTGCCCAACCAGTCCTGCAACGCCAGCTCGTGGCTGTCGCGGATGCCGAGCCTGCGCTGCTCGGGGCTGTCGACGAAGAACAGGCCGCCGAACGACCAGAACGCCTGCCCGCCGATGTTCGCGGCGTTCTCCTGGTCCACGATGAGCACCCGCCGGCCCCGGTCGGCCAGTTCGCACGCGGCGACCAGTCCGGCCAGCCCCGCCCCTACCACGATGACGTCGGCGTCTGCCATGAGACGCACGGTAACTCAGGCGGCGTCGGACAATGCGGGGTAGGGCCGCCAGTGGTAGACCACGGGCGTGCACTGGTGCATCAGCGCCAGGTCGACGGCGTCGAGCATGGCCTGGCGCGGGCCGGAACGGCGCAGCTGGCGGGCCGCCACCGCAATCCGCACGATGCCCGCGCGTCGCGCCGTGCGCTCGGCGGAGAGCACCAGAGTGCGACACCACCACGGTTCGGTCAGAAATCCCTCCCCGACGCCCAACACCCGGGTTCGCACCGTGGTCTGACGCACCAGGTCGGTGATACCGGTCAGCCCGGCAAGCAATCGAAACCCGTTGCGCGGCAGTGCCTTCTCGGTGCCCTGCGACACCGTCCAACGCGGCGCGGCGAACAGCCGCGTGCGCAGGCCAAGATGCTCGAGGACGCGGTCGGCGCCCATCAGCCGCAGGTTCGCCTCGTGCGCAGGCAGCGTGGCGAATTCACTGCGCCGCTTCTTGGTGGCCGCCTCGTCGTATCCGTGCAGCACGATCGCGTCGCCGCCGCGGCGCCGCTGGGTCAACCACTCGACCGTCGGCGCATCGCTGTCCAGCCGGTAGCCGCCCTTCAGGCGGGGCGCGACCAACAACGACACGGGCACACCCCGGGCGTCCAACTCCGCACAGAACGATTCGACGTCAGCCAGCGTGCGCTCGCTGATCTGCGAGATCGAGACGATCAGTTGTCCAGCCACACCCACACTGTGGCAACACGAGGTGTCGCAACGGTTGCCAACACCCGGACGTCGGGTTATCGCGGCACGACGGCTTCGATTGCGGCGATGACCTCGGGCGCATCGGGTTCGGTGCGCGGTCGGAACCGGTTGACCACGCGTCCGCCCGGCGCGAGTAGGAACTTCTCGAAGTTCCACTGCACGTCACCGGCCTCGCCGGCGGCGTCCGGTGTCTTGGTCAATTCCGCGTACAGCGGATGCCGGTTCGCACCGTTGACGTCGGTTTTGGCCAACAGCGGGAAGGTGACGCCGTACGTCGTCGAGCAGAACGTCTGGATCTCCTCCGCGGTGCCCGGCTCCTGCCCCATGAACTGGTTGCAGGGCACGCCGATCACGGTCAGCCCGCGATCGCGGTACTCCTGCGCGAGCCGCTCCAGCGCACTGTACTGCGGTGTCAGACCACATTTCGAGGCCACGTTCACGACGAGCACTGCGCCGTCGGCGTATTCGGCCAGCGAGGTCGGCTTGCCGTCGAGGGTGGTCAGGGAGATGTCGGTGAGCGAAGCGGTCATGGCTCGCAGGCTACCTCTTCGTGTAAAGCATGCGGGCGACGCGTTCGACGGTCGCGATCGGATCGGCATCGGTATCGATGGCGTTGTTGAGCCACAGCAGCGAAAAGCCATGCACCAGAGACCATGCCGCAAGGGCGGCCGCCTGCGGATCCGCTTTGGCGCGTGGATCGTCCAGAGTGCCGACGCCCGCTCGCAATTCGGCACCGGCGGCGGCCTCGGCGGCGACGAGTTCGGGATCGGCGGAGTCATAGAGCGACTTGTCGAACATCACCGCGTAGTGGCCGGGATGGTTGACCGCGAATCGCACGTACGCCAGCGCGGCATCGAGAAAGTCGGGCCTGGCGCCTGCGAGCGCGTCGGCCAAGAGGCGGAAGCCCTCGGCGGCCAGCGCCGTGAACAGGCCCCGCCGGTCGGTGAAGTGGTGCGCCGGCGCCGCGTGGGAGACGCCTGCGGCGCGGGCCAGCTCGCGCAGCGACACCCCGTCGGCGCCGCGTTCGGCCACCAGGGCGGCGGCTTCGGCGAGGATGACCGCTTTCAGGTCGCCGTGGTGATACCGGTCCTTGCTGCTCATCGCTCGATCATACCCCTAATCTTGACAGTGCCTAGATCCCCGGTTAGCCTTGATCTTGTCACTGTCAAGATAGGAGGGCGTGATGGCTCCGCTGATCACCTTGGTCGTCGTCAGCGTCATCGCGCGTGCCGTCGGCTGGCTGGGCGTGGACTACGTGGGCAGTTGGCCGGAGGCGATCGCGGTCGGGCTGGCGGCGATGTTCGTTCTCACCGGAATCGCGCATTTCGTCAATCCGTTGCGACGCGACCTGATCGCGATCGTCCCGCCGCGGCTGCCCGCCCCGGCGCTGCTGGTCACGGTGACCGGGGTGCTCGAACTGCTCGGTGCCGCCGGGCTGCTGTTTCCGCCGACCCGGGCGGCCGCCGCGGTATGTCTGTTCGTGTTGATGCTGGCGATGTTCCCGGCGAATGTGTACGCCGCCCGAATGCCCAACCCGCCCAAGTCGATGACGTCTCGGCTGGGGGTCAGGACCGCCGAAGAAGTGGTCTACCTGGGAGCCGCGCTGCTAGTTGGTGCCGTCAGCCTTGGCGGCGTCTAACAGCCACGCGTATTGGAAGGCGGCTTCCTTCCACCGCTCGTAGCGTCCACTGATGCCGCCGTGCCCCGCGTTCATCTCTGTCTTCAGCAATACCGGGTTTCCGTCGGGGTTGCTATGTCGAAGCGCAGCAACCCATTTCGCCGGCTCGACGTAGTACACCCTGGTGTCGTTCAGCGATGTCATGGCAAGGATGGGCGGGTAGCTCTTGGGCTCGACGTTCTCATACGGCGAGTACGACTTCATATAGTCGTAGACATCCTTGTCGGCCAACGGGTTTCCCCATTCATCCCATTCGGTGACGGTCAGTGGCAGCGATGGGTCCAGGATCGTGGTCAGCGGGTCGACGAATGGGACCTGGGCCAGGATGCCGGCGAATAACTCAGGTGCCATATTGGCTACCGCGCCCATCAACAGCCCACCGGCGCTGCCACCGAGCGCGACCAGGTTCTCCGGGCGGGTGACGTCGGTGGCGATGAGATGCTTTGCCACCGCGATGAAGTCGGTGAAGGTGTTTTTCTTCCGCAGGAGCTTGCCCTGCTCGTACCACTGTCGGCCGAGCTCGCCGCCACCGCGGACGTGCGCGATGGCGAACACCATGCCACGGTCCAGCAGCGAGATCCGGGCAATGGAGAAGCGGGGGTCTTCGCACGACTCGTAAGCGCCGTACCCGTACAGCACCGTCGGAGCGGGGAATTGCAGGCCGGTGCGGTGGATGATCGAAATCGGCACGCGGGCACCGTCTTCAGCGACCGCCCAGTCACGACGCTCAACGTAGTCCTCGGGGTGGTAGTCGCCGAGCACAGGCTGCTCACGCAGCAGCGTGCGCTCTCCGGTGGCCAGGTCGATGTCGTAGATGCGCACCGGTGTGACGAACGACGTCGCACCGACACGCAGTTTGGGTGCCGCCCAATTGGGATTGGCGCCCAACCCCGCCGATGTCAGCTCCGTCTCGAAGGTGATGTTCTCGGGCCGCCCGTAGGCGCCATCTGCATGGATCGGCCACAGCTGGATCCGCGGCAGCGCCTCGCTGCGATAGCTGACCACGAGATGGCTGGCGAACGCGTCGACGGAGTCCAGCCGAACGTCCCCACGGTGCTCAACGAGTGTGCGAAAAGCGGTGGGGTCGTTGACCGGAGCCTCGACCAGCTCGAAATTCTCGGCGCCGTCGTTATGCAGAATCAGGAACCGGTCCTCGCCGCCGACCACAGCGTGCTCCACGGAGTACTCGACCAGTTCGCGGCGCGGCCACACAACGGTGAACTCACCTTGCGGGTCGGCGGCGTCGGTGTAGCGCACCTCCGACGTGACGGCGCTGCCGGCCGCGATGACGACGTATTTGTCGCTGCGGGTACGCCCGACGGCCAGCCAGAACCGCTCATCGGGTTCGTGGTACGCCTGTTCGGCGGGCAGGCCCGCGCCGAGGCGATAGCGCCAGACCGTGTCGGGGCGCCAGGAGTCGTCGAGGGTGGTGTAGTAGACGGTCCGGTTGTCGGCGGCCCACGTGACGCCAGCGCCGATGCCGACGACCTCGTCGTCATATTGCTCGCCGGTGCGTAAGTCCCTAAACCGCAGGGTGTATCGCTCGTCGCCCTTGACGTCCACCGAATACGCCAGAGTGTTGCCGTCGAGGCTGATGCTGGCGGCGCCCAGGGCGAAGAAATCGTGCCCTTCGGCCTCGACGTTCTCGTCGAGCAGCACCTGTTCGCCCTCAATCTCGGTGTTCTCGTCGAATTGCGGCGGCGTCCAGTCGTCGGGATCTTTGACCGGGCAACGGCATTGCACGCCGTATTGCTTGCCCTCGAAGCTGCGCGCGTAGTACCACCAGTTGCCGCGGCGGGTGGGCACCGACAGGTCGGTTTCCTTGGTGCGGGCCTTGATCTCGTCGAAGATCTTCTGTCGCAGCGGCGCCAGGTGCGCGGTGGCTTCTTCGGTGTAGTTGTTCTCCGCCTCGAGATAGGCGATCACCTCGGGATCGTCCTTGGCGCGCAGCCACTCGTAAGGGTCGATGAACACATCGCCGTGGTGCTCGCGGCGTGTCTCGACGCGCTTGGCCTGTGGTGGTTTCATGCCAGAGGGCCGATCCAGTCGTCGTACGTCAGCCCCGAAATGCGTTCGTACGCCTCGATATAGCGCGACCGGGTGGCGGCGACGATCTCGCTTGGCAGCGGCGGTGGTGGTGTGCCGCTGTCACGGTCCCAGCCGGACTCGGGACCGGTCAGCCAGTTGCGGACGAACTGCTTGTCGAAGCTCTGCTGGACCACGCCCTCTTGGTACTCGTCGGCGCGCCAGTACCGCGACGAATCCGGGGTGAACACTTCGTCGGCGAGGATCAGGTTGCCGTGCTTGTCGACGCCGAACTCGAACTTGGTGTCGGCGATGATGATTCCCCGCGTCAACGCATGGTCGGCGCCCTGAACATATGTCTGCAGCGTGCGGTCGCGTAGCTGGTTGGCGCGCACCGGACCGACCAGATCGACGACGTCCTGGAACGTGATGTTCTCGTCGTGCTGCCCGATTTCGGCTTTGGTGGCCGGGGTGAACATCGGCTGGGCGAACTTGCTCGCCTCGACCAGTCCCGGCGGCAACGTGAGCCCGCACAGCGTGCCTGTCTTCTGATAGTCGAGCAGCCCGGAGCCGGTGAGGTAGCCGCGGGCCACGCACTCCACCGGCAGCATCTCCAACTCGCGCACCACCAGCGCGCGGCCCAGCACCTCGTCGGGGATCCGCTCGTCGTCGGGTGGGCCGGCCAGATGGTTGGGCGCATCGACGTAGTCGAAGAAAAACACGCTCATCGCGGTCAGGATGCGGCCCTTGTCGGGGATTTCCGATTCGAGGATGTAGTCGAACGCCGAGATCCGGTCCGTGGCCACGAACAGCAGGTGCTCGTCGTCGATGCGGTAGAGCTCGCGAACCTTGCCACTGGTCAGATGTTCGTAGTCGGACAGAGCGGGGCGCATTACGTGAGCCTATCGGGCAGCATCAGAGCCATGACATCGCGGTTTGTGCCTTATGCCACCACGCCCGCTCGGCTGCTGCGGCAGTTGACCAGCGACATCGTGGTCGCTATCTGGGTCGTCATCTGGGTGCTCGTCGGGATGGCGGTGCACGCCGCGGTGTCCACGATCGCCGACGTCGGCCGCCAGGTGCAGACCGGCGCCAACGGTGTGGCGGAGAACCTGGACTCGGCCGGTAACAGCACCGACGATGTCCCGCTGTTCGGCGACGCGCTGGCCACGCCGCTGCGCGCAGCCAGCGAGGCCGCACTCGACATCGCCGGGGCGGGACAAAGCCTCGACAACACGGCCAGTTGGCTGGCATGGGTGTTGGCGATCGCGGTGGCCGCGCCGCCGATCCTGTTCGTCGCGATGCCGTGGCTGTTTCTGCGGTTGCGCTTCTTCCGGCGCAAGTGGACCGCGATCTCATTGGCCGCGACGCCGGCCGGTGAGCAGTTGCTGGCCCTGCGGGCGCTGGCCAATCGACCGCTGGCCAAGCTCGCGGCCGTGTCCGACGATCCGGTCGGCGCCTGGCGGCGGCAGGATGCCGCCGCCATCCACGGCTTGGCCGCTCTGGAATTGCGCGCGGCAGGCGTCCAGCGGCTCCGCCGCTGAGCCGCCGGGCGATTTGGGCGTGATAACCGGCGATTGCCGCAGGTTTTCACGCCCAAATCGCTGGGAAGGGAACCGTCGGGCGGGGTAGCGCCGTCATAATTTGGTGCTCGACGACCTATTGCGCCGCCATGACGGCGTCATCACGCTCGCTCAGGCAGAGGCGTGTGGCCTCAGTGAACACGCGGTGCTCCGTCGCCTGCGCTCCGGCCACTGGCGTAGGTGCGGCCCAGGCGTCTACTTCGTCAATGACAGGCCTTTCACCGATGCGGCACGAATCCGGTCGGCGGTGTGGAGCTACGGGCCAAGCGCCGCGGCCAGCGGACTGGCCGCTGCCTGGTGGCACAGCTTGACGAAGTTTGCGCCTCGCACCGTCGAAGTGACAGTGCCGCGCAACTGTAACGGCCGCAGTCGAACAGGGTCGCGGGTCCGGCGGCGTGACCTGCATCGAGCAGACGTCGTCGAGCGGAAAGCCCTGCGGGTAACCGAATTGGCTCTCACCGTCGTCGAAGCTGCGGTCAGGCGTGGCGGCGGGCCGGCGATCATGGACACCGCTCTGCAACGGCATACCGAACTCCCGCAGCTTTGGCGTGCGCATCTGCGCAACAAGGGCCGCCATGGCGCGCCCGCCGCGCGCCGACTCCTGCAGGCGGCCTCCGACGGCGCGCGCTCGGAAGCCGAACGGCTGCTCGTCAAACTGCTCAAGGACGCCGGCATCACCGGCTGGAAAGCCAACTATCCAGTCGGCGGCTACAAGGTTGACGTCGGATTCCCAGTGCACAAGGTGGCCATCGAAACCGACGGCTGGGCTTTCCACAGCGACCACGAGGACTTCCAACAAGATCGCAAGCGACAGAACACCATCGCATTGCTCGGCTGGCAGGTGCTGCGCTTCACCTGGCTGGACCTGACCGAGTACCCGCAGCGGGTGATCGCCGAGATCAAGTACGCGATCGGGTGGTCGTGAGCTGCACGAGGCCCGCCACAGCGACCACCAGCCATACGGCGAACGCGACCCAGAAGAACACCAGCGACACTTCCCGCAGCGATGCCCAGCCCGTGTTGACCGCGGTCGCATACGTTGCCGCCGAATACATTCCGAGCGGGAACACCATCCCCCACCACACGGCGTCGAACCGGCGCGCCTGCGGCCGCTGAAGATGCCGGATCCCGTAGTACAGCAGCGGCGGAATCCACAGCGTCGCCGCGATCCACGTCACCACCGCGAATCCGCTGTGCAGACGGTCGGCGGCGAGAGTGGCAATCGCCAAGCCGCCCATCAGGATCCAGCCGTCAGGCTCGAACCCGTTGGGATCCAGTCGGGCCGCGAATGCCCGGCCCAAGATCAACGCCGTCATCAGGCAGTAGATGGCGATCGCCACCACCCATAGGACCATCGCGACCACCCGTAGGCGATCCAGCTGCGCCAACACGATCACCAGACCGGACGTTCCCACGCTCGCGAGCTCCCAGGCCCCATGCGACTGATCGCGGAGCTCACTCCAGCGGCGCGATGCCATGGCTCGAACCGCCACAGCGACGAGCACCATCCACACGATGAGCGCGATGGTTCCAAGCGTCCACCCGACACCTGCAATGTCTGCGAGCCGCGAGTCCAGCACCGCGCACGCCGCGACAAACGTGAAGAGCCGCACCACGACATCGGGATCGCGGAGATCCAACGGTTCACGGCGCCAAGAGATCACGGCCAAAACCACCAGCACCACCAGTCCGCCCGCCGCCAGCACCGCCAGTATGTCGGTGATCCACCGGTACCCGTGATCGGCCGCCGCGATCGACACGATGCCGGTCGCCATCACCGCGGCGAATACGTCCGGCCTCACGGCGCTCGCGGCACGAGAAGCCGAACGCCCGGCGGCAGCTTCGGCTCCGGCGGTAGCACCAGCCCCATCTCGGACACCAGCTGCTCGAATGTCACCGAAGCTCAACCACCAGATGCCGGATGCCGGTGTGGCGGTTGCTGCGGGTCCACTCCACCGGCTTGACCACCTCCACCGAGCTGAACCGGGTCAAAAGCTCCTCGAACAGCACCCGCAACTCGAGGCGCGCCAGATTCGCGCCTAGGCAGTAGTGCACGCCTTGGCCAAACCCTAAGTGCGGATTGGGCTTACGCCCCACATCGAACGTGTCGGGATCGCGAAACACCGATGCATCGCGGTTCGCCGAGCCCTCCCACACCAACACCTTCTGACCGGGCTCGATCGTGTGCCCACCCAAGGACGCAGCTCGCGTCGCGGTGCGCCGTTTCGACGGTGACGGCGACGTCCACCGCACCATCTCCTCGATCGCCGTCGGCAACAGACCCAAATCGGCGCGCAACGCCGAGAGTTGCGAAGGATTTTCGGCCAGCGCCAGCAGGCCGCCCGCGACGGCGTTACGCGTCGTCTCCGCACCGGCGCTGAACAGCAGATTGAAGAACAGGTACACCTCGACGTCACTGGCATCAGAATTCGCGACAACCGACAGCATGTCGTCAGTCGGCGACGCGCGCTTTGACGCGATGAGTTCCTGACCGTAGGAGTACATCCGCGAGCCGGCCTCCTCGACCGACAGCCGAGAAATCGACGCCTTGCGAGAGCCCCCGAAATCGAAGCTTGGTTCGATCGCTTCGAACAGCCAATGCCGTTCGGACTCCGGCACTCCCAGCAGAATGCAGATCATCTGCATCGGCAACTCGGCGGCCACGTCGACGACGAAATCGAACGGCTCGCCAGCCGAAATACCACAAAGCAGCCGTCGCGCACGCGAACGCAGATCGTCCTCGACGCGTCGAATCATCCGCGGCGTCAAACCCGAAGAAACCAGCCGCCGGATCTCCGAATGCCGCGGGTCGTCCATCATGTTCAACACCTGACCGGCGATCGACAGATCCTGCAGCAGCGTCCCGCCGAAAGCCCGAGAGCCACCGGTCACCGACGAAAAGGTCACCGGATCCCGCAGCACCGCAAGGGTTTCCGCATATGTCGCCACCGACCAGAAGCCCTCGCCATCCGGGGTGTGCTCGGAAGCCGGATGCCAGAACACCGGCGCCTCCCGGCGATGCAGGTCAAAGATGGAGTGCGGGAAACCCGAAGCGAAGTTGTCCAGATCCGTGAGATCGAACGGGATCACAAGATGGCGCCCGAGGTGTACTTGGCCGCCTCGGGATACCGGCTGACCAGCTCGTCCACCGCGTCGACCACCCGGTCCACCTGATCACCCGCCGCGCCGGTGAACGCCTGCTTGTCCGCCAACGCCGCATCCAGAGCAACACGATCCAACGGCAGCCTCGGATCGGCGGCCAGCCGGTCCAGCAGGTCGGGCTCAACACCCTTCTCCCGCATGGCCAATGCGACGGCGACGGCGTGCTCCTTGATGACCTCGTGGGCGGCCTCGCGGCCCATGCCCGCGCGCACCGCCGCGATCAGAATTCGCGTGGTGGCCAGGAACGGCAGATACCGGTCGAGTTCGCGCTGAATCACCGCGGGATAGGCGCCGAACTCGTCGAGAACCGTCAAGAACGTCTCGATCTGCCCGTCGATGGCGAAGAACGCGTCGGGCAGCGCCACCCGCCGCACCACGGAGCAGAACACGTCGCCTTCGTTCCACTGCGCGCCGGCCAACTCCGCCGTCATCGACGCGTACCCGCGCAGCACCACCTGCAGGCCGTTGACACGCTCACACGACCGGGTGTTCATCTTGTGCGGCATGGCCGACGACCCCACCTGCCCGGGTGCGAAACCCTCCGTCACCAGCTCGTGGCCGGCCATCAGCCGGATGGTGTGCGCCAGCGACGACGGTCCGGCACCGACCTGGACCAGCGCGGAAACGACGTCGTGGTCCAGCGACCGCGGGTAAACCTGCCCGACGCTGGTGAAGATCTCGGTGAAGCCGAGGAACTCGGCCACCCGCCGCTCGAGCTCTGCAAGCTTGGCCGTATCACCAGAGAACAGATCGAGCATGTCCTGCGCAGTGCCCATCGGGCCTTTGATGCCGCGCAACGGATAGCGGTCGATCAACGAACGCAGCCGCGTCAAAGCCAACAGCATCTCCTCGGCCGCCGACGCGAACCTCTTGCCCAGCGTGGTGGCCTGCGCGGCGACGTTGTGGCTGCGACCGGCCATCACCAGATCGCGGTAGCTGATCGCGCGCTCGGCCAGCCGCGCCACCACCGCCACGGCGTGCCAGAAAACGAGCTCCAGGGATCGCCGAATCTGAAGCTGCTCAACATTTTCGGTCAAATCGCGAGAAGTCATGCCCTTGTGCACATGCTCGTGCCCGGCCAACGCATTGAACTCCTCGATGCGGGCCTTGACGTCGTGGCGCAGCACCCGCTCCCGGTCCGCGATCGACGGCAGGTCGACGTCTTCGAGCACCCGTTCGTAGTCATCGATAACCGACGCGGGCACGTCGATACCCAACGACGCCTGCGCGCGCAGCACCGCCAGCCACAGCCGTCGTTCGGCGACGATCTTGGCCTCCGGCGACCAGATCGCCACCATTTCGTCGCTGGCGTACCGATTGGCCAGCACATTGGGGATGGTCACAAACCCACAGCTTACGGCGACCGCACAGTGCACGGCATCAGGCAGAGTAGGGCCCATGTACTTTGTCGGGCTTGATCTTGCGTGGGGCGAGAAGAACCACACCGGCGTGGCGGTCATCGACCAGGGCGGGCGCCTTCTGCATCTCGGTGTTGCGCAGGACGACGCCAGTATCGAGGCGGCGATCGCCCCCTACATCGGCGACGAATGCCTGGTCGGTATCGACGCCCCGCTGATCGTGCCCAACGCCGAGGGCCGACGGATCGCGGAGATCGAGTTGGGCAGGGACTTCTCGCGGTTCGACGCGGGCGCGCACTCTGCCAACAGATCCAATCCGTTGTTCGACCCGCCGCGCGGCGCCGTGCTCTGCGGCCGACTGGGCCTCGACATGGACCCCGAGTCGCGGGCCCCGCGGCGGGCGATCGAGGTCTTCCCGCACCCGGCCACCGTCGTGCTGTTCCGCCTGCCCAAGATCCTGAAGTACAAGAAGGGCGAGGTCGACGACCGCCGCCGCGAACTGCTGCAGTTGATGACGCTGATCGAAGGGCTCGACACGGCGACGCCTCGGCTGCGGGTGAACCACAACGTGGCCTGGGTGGAGTTGCGCAACAGGATCGCAGCGGCGACGCGCCAGGTGCAACTCGACCGCGACGAGGACCCCGTCGACGCCGTGCTCTGCGCGTACATCGCGCTGTACCGGTTTCACCGGCCGGACGACGTGACCACCTACGGCGACTACGCGTCCGGATACATCATCACGCCGACGCTGCCGAGCGATCTGACCCCCGCACCGCGACGGCACGCCGCGCCGGAACCCGCCGACGATGTGCTAGCGCGCCTCGAACAGGTGCAGGCGTTGATCGAACGGGCCCAACGCGAATTGACCTCTATCCGAAGGCAATTGGGCGGTTAGTCCGGCGGTGCGGCCAGGTGGGTGGGGTCGACGATGCCCGGCCCGCGGATGCCGAGTTGGCGGTTGATCAGCATGGTGATCCCGAACAGCACGATGCCGATGGCGACGAGGATCAGCGCCAACACGTACTGCTGGATCGGCCGGCCCGACAGCGGTGTCACCAGATACAGCGAGGCGAAGAAGCCGATCACCGGCAGCGCCGTCGGCGTCTTGAAGTGGCCGCCGCCCTCCTGCACGTCGCGGCGCAGCACCAGCACCGCGACGTTGACCACGGCGAACACCGCCAACAGCAATAGCGAGGTGGTGCCGCCGAGCACCGCGATCGCATTGGAACTGGCGAACGCCGACACGTAGAAGATCAACCCGAACGCGATGGCGGTGGTGAACAGGATCGCCACCCATGGCGTGCGGCGCTGCGGGTGCACCGCGCCCAGCACCGGCGGCAGCACGTGTTGGCGGGCCATGCCGTAGATCAGCCGGCTGGCCATCAGCATGTTGATCAGCGCGGTGTTGGACACCGCGAACATCGAGATGAACGGGAAGATGTCCTCGATGGGCAGACCGGGTGCGCCGGCCTTGACGACGTCGACGAGCGGGGTGTCGCTGGCGGCCAGCTGCCCGACGGGCACCAGCGCCACCGCGACGATCGAGACCAGGATGTAGACGATGCCGGCGATGGTCAGGCCCGACAGCAGCACTTTGGGGAAGGTCTTGACCGGATCTTTGGTCTCTTCGGCCATGTTCACCGAGTCCTCGAAACCCACCATCGCGAAGAACGCCAGCGACGTCGCCGCGGTGACGGCCATGAAGGCGTTCTTGTCGGAGGCGGTGTCGAAGGCCACCACCCGCGAGAAGTCCGCATCGATGCCGCGGGTGAACGCCCACAGCCCGACGAACAGCACCAGCATCAGACCGGTCGCCTCGATGATGGTCAGGATCACGTTGAGCTTGACGCTTTCCCCGACACCGCGCAGGTTCACCGTGGCCAGCATCGCCATGAACAACAGCGCGATGACGACGACGCCGACCTTGCCCCAATCGAGACCGAATCCGGTGGCGAAATTGGCCGCGAAGAATCTGGAAGCCGTTGACGCCGAGGTGATTCCGGAACACATCACCACAAACGCCACCAGGAAGGTGACGAACTGGATGCCGAAAGCCTTGTGCGCGTACAACGCTGCACCCGCGGCCTGCGGATACTTGGTCACCAGCTCCAGATAACTGAACGCGGTGATGGTCGCGATCAGGAACGCGACGAGGAACGGAACCCACGCTGCCCCACCGACTTCGCCCGCGACATCGCCGGTCAACGCGTACACGCCGGTGCCCAGAATGTCGCCTACGACAAACAGCAGCAGCAGGCCCGGGCCCATTACTCGCCGCAGCTGCGGCTGCTCTTCGACGGTGTCGGGCTTGGTCATTCCCCTCCTTAGGTTAGGTGCACCGCCCGTTCGTCGACCGGCGCCAGGACATCGATGACGTCAATCAATGTCGCACGGGCACTGGCCCGGGGGCCATCCCCCTCATCGGCGAGCGCGGCGACCACCGCGCCGTCCACGGCACACACCAACGCGGTGACCAACTCCGCGCGCACCGATCGGCCGGAGCGTTCCACCACGGCGACGACGGCGTCGGTGCGCTGCTGCAGAATCCGGCGCTGCACGTCGCGCAGTTTGGGCTGACGCGCGCACGCGATGTAGCGCTCGTAGCGCGAGATCAACTGCTCGCTGCCCCGCTCCTCGGGCGTGTCGCCCACCAGAAGATCCACCAGCACATCGGCCGTCGACTCCGCGCCGCGACGCCGCCGCGACAGAGTGGCCACGCGCGAATGCAACTGTTCGGCCTCGCGAGCGCCGATGTGTTCGACGGCCTTGGCGATCAGGTCGTCGAGGGAGGAGAAGTAGTACGTCGTCGACGCCAGCGGCAGCCCCGCGCGACGCGCCACGGCACGATGTCGCACGGCGTCGAACCCGCCTTCGCACAGCAGTTCAGCAGCAGCGCTGACCAGCGCATACCGCCGACGTTCTCCTTTAGGAGTGACCGCTGCCGTCACGTCTAGCATGCTGCCAGCCGGGGGGTTGCGACATTGCGGTTTCGCCCAATCATCAGGCTTTACTCAGGAAGATTTGGAGGACGGCCCACCGGCCGATGGCATGATGACGCGCATGCCCGAACTCAGCCGTCGCGCGCTCCTCGGTCTCGGTGTCGGCGCAGTCGGCGCCTGCGCGTTGGGCGTGGGGGGCGTGGGCACCGCACCGGCCGCCGCGGCCCCGACGTACTCCGGCGGGATGTTCGTGTCGGCGGCCCGCGGCGGCATCCCGACCAACTGGGCCATCGCCCGTCCGCCCGGGCAGACGGCGCCGCTGCGGCCGATCATCGCGTTGCACGGCAAGGACCAGAGCGCCGCAGGCGTGATGGCCGGCGGGGTCGAACAAGGGCTGGCCCAGGCCGTCGCGGCGGGCGTGCCGCCGGTCGCGGTGGTCGCCGTTGACGGAGGCGGAAGTTACTGGCACAAACGGGCGTCCGGCGAGGACGCCGGTGCCATGGTGCTCGACGAACTCATCCCGATGCTGGCGACGCAGGAGATCGACACCTCACGCGTCGCATTCCTCGGCTGGTCGATGGGCGGCTACGGCGCGCTGCTGCTCGGCTCCCGGCTGGGCCCAGGCCGCACCGCGGCCATCTGCGCGGTGAGCCCGGCGCTGTGGACATCGCCCGGCGCCGCGGCGCCCTACGCCTTCGACGGGCCCGAAGACTATGAGGCGCACAGCGTTTGGGGCAGACCCGAATTCGCCTCGATCCCGATCCGCATCGATTGCGGCGACGCCGATCCGTTCGCCGAGGCCACACGGCAGTTCATCGCGCAACTGCCGAACCCGCCCGCGGGCGGCTTTTCCCCCGGCGGACATGACGCCGGCTACTGGAGTTCTCAGCTGCCCGCCGAGCTGGCGTGGATCGCGCCGCTGCTGGTCGCCTAGACGCTGACACGGCCTTCTGCCGCGGCCAGTGCGATGTCGGTGCGGAAGTGACTGCCGGGCAAGCGTATCGACTTGATCAACGCGTATGCGTTCTCCCGGGCGGCGGCCAGATCCGCTCCGGTGCCGACAACCGAGAGCACCCGCCCACCCGACGACACGATCGCTCCGTCCTCGCGACGGGCCGTGCCCGCATGCAGCACACCGTCAGCCTCGGAGCCGACGATGACGTCGCCGACCCGCGGCCGTCCCGGATAGTTCTCCGCGGCGAGCACCACGGTCACGGCCGCGCCGTCGCGCCACTGCAGCGGAGGCTGGTCCGCGAGTTTGCCGGTAGCCGCGGCGTAAAGCAGTTGCCCCAGTGGGCTTTCCAGCAGAGCCAGCACCGATTGGGTCTCCGGATCGCCGAAGCGGCAGTTGAATTCGACCACCGCTGGGCCACGCGAAGTGATCGCCAACCCTGCGTACAGCAGGCCCGTGAATGGGCAACCACGTCGAACCATCTCGGCTGCAACGGGTTTGACGATCTCGTCGACGATCTGGGTGATAACCTCGTCGGGCAGCCAGTCGAGCGGCGCGAAGGCGCCCATACCGCCGGTGTTGGGTCCGGTGTCCCCGTCGCCGACGCGCTTGAAGTCCTGAGCGGGCAGCAGCGGCACCACCGTTTCACCGTCCACGATCGAAAACAGTGACACCTCGGGGCCGTCGAGGAACGACTCGAGCAGTACCGGATGGCCGGCGTCGAGCAGACTGGCCGCGTGTGCGCGGGCGGCGTCGCGGTCCGGCGTCACCACCACGCCCTTGCCGGCGGCCAGTCCGTCGTCCTTGACCACCCACGCCGGTTCGCCGACGGCGGGTCCGAACCGGTCCAGAGCGGCGTCGAGATGCCCTGGGTTGTCGACGATTTCACTGTTTGCGGTGCGCACACCCGCGGCGGTCATCACGTCCTTGGCGAACGACTTGGACCCCTCAATGCGGGCAGCGTCTCGCGTAGGCCCGAAGCAGGCAATACCGGCAGCACGCACGGCGTCGGCGACCCCGAGCACCAGCGGCACTTCGGGACCGATGACGACGAGGTCGGCGCCGATCTTGTGGGCCAACTTCGCGACGGCGTCACCGTCGGTGATGTCGACGTCGTACTGGTCGGCGATGACCGCAGTGCCGGCATTGCCGGGCGCCACCGCGAGCTCGGAGACCTCGGGGTCCCGGCGCAACGCCAGCAGGAGTGCATGTTCACGGGCTCCGGATCCGATGACGAGGACGCGCACGGTGCCACCCTAATGGCAGCGCCGCGCCACTGTTTTTTGCGGCCAGCCTGACGCGGCCATACACTTGACAATGCAGTGTATGGTCAGGCTATGACGCAGAGCACATGCCCCTTCGGCCCCGGCAGTGATTTCCCCCGAGTCGCTTCGCTCCTGCCCCCAGGGATTGACTTCACCGACCCCGACGTCCTGCTGCAGGGCATCCCCGTCAAGGAGTTCGCCGAGCTGCGCAAGACCGCGCCGGTGTGGTGGAACGAGCAGCCGGAGTCGATCTTCGACGACGGCGGCTACTGGGTGATCAGCCGCCACGAGGACATCAAGGCCATCTCCCGCAACGGCGATCTGTGGTCGACCAACCGCAAGGGCGCTGTCATGCGGCTGCCCGACGGCGTCACCAAAGAGCAGCTGGATCTCACCAAGGCGCTGCTGATCAACCACGACGCACCAGAGCACACCCGGCTGCGCAAGCTGGTGTCGCGGCTGTTCACGCCGCGGTCGGTGGCCACGCTGGAGGAAAAGCTGGCTGTGGCCGCCCGCGAGATCGTCGCCAAGGCCGCCGAGAAGGGGAGTGGCAACTTTGTCGACGACATCGCGATGAGCCTGCCGCTGTTGGCGATCGCCGATCTGATCGGCGTGCCGGAGGCCGACCGCGAGAAGTTGTTCCACTGGACCAACGCGATCATGAACACCGACGACCCGGATTTTGACAGCGATCCGACGATGGCCAATGCCGAGTTGATGGGCTACGCCTACAACATGGCCGAGGAGCGGCGGCGGTGTCCGGCCGACGACATTGTCACCCGCTTGGTGCAGGCCGACATCGATGGCGAGTCACTGGAGGACGTCGAGTTCGCGTTCTTCGTGATCCTGTTGGCGGTCGCGGGCAACGAGACCACCCGCAACGCGATGACACACGGTATGAACGCGTTCTTCGAAAATCCCGACCAGTGGGAGCTGTTCAAGCGGGAACGCCCGGAGACCGCCGTCGACGAGATCGTGCGCTGGGCCACGCCGGTGCACTGCTTCCAGCGAACGGCGCTGGCCGACACCGAGATCGGCGGGGTGAAGATCCGCGAGGGCCAGCGGGTGGGGCTGTTCTACAGCTCGGCCAACTACGACGAAGCGGTATTCGACAAGCCGTTCGAGTTCAATATCCTGCGCGACCCCAACCCGCATCTGGCGTTCGGCGGCAACGGCGCGCACTACTGCATTGGCGCGAACCTGGCGCGCATGGAGATCAAGCTGATGTTCAACGAGATCGCCGACCAGATTCCCGACATCGCGAAACTGGGCGAACCGCAACGGCTTCGGTCGGGCTGGATCAACGGCGTGAAAGAGCTGGCGGTCTCCTACCGCTAGGCTGCCAGCATGCGCACCCACGGCTGGTCCGGCTCGGCGCCCGCCAGCGACGAAGAGGCCGTCGCGCGGATTCTGACGGCCGCGAGCAAGGCCATCGACGAGCGTGGCGCCGACATCAGCATCGCCGACGTGGCCCGCACGCTTGGCGTCACCCGCCAGACTGTCTACCGGTATTTCCCCAGCACCGACGCGTTGCTGGTGGAAGCGGCGGTGCACGCGGCGAGCGGATTTCTCGACCGGCTGGCCGCTCATCTTCAGGGCATCACCGATCCGGTCGAAGCCGTCGCGGAAGCGATTGCCACGGCGCTGGAGTGGTTGCCGAAGGACAAGCACATCGGCCTGTTGATCGCGCCGGGCCGCGTCGACGCCCACACCGAGTCGGTGACTTCTGATGTGGCACAGCAGTTCGCGAACTCGATGCTGCGCCGCTTCGACGTGGACTGGGCCGGGCTGGGATTCACCGACGACGAGCTCGACGAACTCGCCGAACATCTGCTGCGGATCATCCAATCGTTCGTCATCGACCCCGGCCGCCCGCCGCGGGAAGGTGAAGCACTGCGCGGCTATCTGCGCCGCTGGGTCGGTTCGGCAGTGCGCACCGAGGCGACGGCGCACCGTAGCTAGTCCTCGGCTTCGGCGATCACATCCGTCACACCAGTCCCGGCAACAGACCACTGTGCAGAGTCAGTACCTATCCGGCGAGAGACGGGTGTGGCTACTGTGACAGCCGCCCGCTATACCACCGTCAACGGCAATGACTTCCGCGGCTGGAACTCGAACGTCGCGCCCCCGCTGACCTTCGCGACCGACACCTCCGGGAATTCCTTTGCCTCGCTATCGGTCTCAAGCACCCGGGCGATCCAGTCGTTCTCGCCGCCGCTCACCTCGACGTCGAGGTGCTTGTCGACGGCGGTCACGATCGCCTGCAGCGGACGCGTTTCGGTCGGGCTCACCAACGAGATCCACGCCCCGTCCTCATGCGCCGGCGACCGACGCACGTGCACGACGTCCGGGCCGAACTCCGCCGTCACATAGGCGGCGGGATTGAACAACGGATGCAGTTCGAGAACCCGCATCGCGCCCTCGATCCCGCCGGGCAGGTCCAGCGCGCGGTGGATGCGTTCGGCGCCCAGACCCGCCACACCGATCAGCTGTTTGGTGCAGATCTCCCGGGCCAGTTCGGTATTCGTGCCCGCCCGCTTGCCCACCGCGAGCACGAACGACAGGTTCAGCAGGTGCATCTGCAGGCACACCTCATCGGCCATCCGCACCAGCGCCGAATGCGAGAACGCCGCGAAGTCGAAGTCCGACAGCAGCGGGCCCGAGTAATCGGACTGGCCCTCGTCAGAGGTGTCGATCGGATCGAGTTCGGTTCTCGCGGCGCGGGTCCGGCGCACCGCGTCGAGCGCCGGGATGTCTTCGACCTCGGGGTACGACTCGTCGATGATCACCGTCCACGCGCAGTGCGGGTGGCGGTCGGCCGGCACCCGCGGCGGCCGGTGGATCGGCCGGATCTGCGCCTTGCGGTTGGTGGCCAACGCCGTGGCGTCGAACGTCGGATCCTCGATGTCGTGGCACATGCCGCGGACGTACTCTTCGCCCATCGGCTCGACGTCCAGCAGCGCACCGCAGTGGTCGAGGTGAAACTCGCCGTGCCAGCGGTCGTGGATGGTGTAGCGGAAGTCCATGAACTGCGGCGGCGCACCGATATCGAGCTGCAGGCCCTTGAAGATCGTGATGACGTCGTCGCCCTCATAGTGCAGGGCTTTCTGCATCCGCTTGGTGTAGATAGGACTGGACGCCATCCATTCCTCGATGGCGATCTGCAGCATCTCTTCCCGACCGAAATTGCTGATGCACCAGGCCATTCCGGACCGGTCGATCATCTGGCCCATCAGCAGCAGTTCGGGCACCAGCGTGGCAAGCTGATCGCGTGAGAGGCCGGCGTACCTACTGGTCATCGAGCGTCTTACCTGTGTGCATCTTCACGGCCTCGTTGACGTTGGCCTTCTTGTCGCCCGACGCCTTCTTCCGCTTGGCGGCAACGCGACCCACCACACCGTTCAGCCCCGAGCCGAGCGGGAAGCCGACGTAGTGCGTGAGGAAGACCGCCATCTCCTTGAGCTCGTCCTCGGTGAGCTCGCCGTTCTCCAGCGCGGCGTTGACCTGGACCTCCGACAGGTCCTGCAGGCCAAGTGCCGTCACCACTGACAGCGTCATGATCCGCTTGTCGCGCATGGACAGTCCCGGCCTCGTCCAGATGCTGCCGAAAAGGTGGTCGACGGTGAGATCGAAGTACGCGTCGCCTTCGATGTTCGGCATCTCCCAGGCGTAGACCTCGTTCATTTTCGCGAGGCCCTTGCGGCGCAGCTCGTCCATGCTTACTCCTCTTCGTTCGAGTGTGGCACGCCGAGCCCGGTGGCGAGCCGCTGCAGCGCCACCTCGGCCAACGGCAGATCGACACCCGTCGCCGCACCCAGCGACAACGCCAGGCTCAGATCCTTCTCGCCGAGTCCCCGGGTGTGGGTGAACGCGTCGTACAGCCAGTGATCGGGGGTCAGCGGTTTCATGTCCTCGCGGACCATGATCGCGCCGGGCCCGCCGGTCAGCGCGTCGGTGTGACGCACCACCCGACCCAACTGCTGCAGGTCCAGTCCGGACGCCTCGGCCAGCTTCATCGCCTCACACGCGGCGGCGTACCCGGTGAACGTCAACATGTTGCGGGCCAACTTCATCCGCGTGCCCGCGCCCGGCTCACCGGCGTGGATCACCAGCGATGCCCATTGCTTGAACGCGGGCTTGATCCGCTCGTACACCTCGCGCTCCGCGCCCACCATGGTGGCCAGCTCGCCCTTTTCCGCCGCTCCCCCGCCACCGCTGACGGGAGCGTCGACGACGTGAATGCCCTGCGGCTTGAGGTCGCGGGCGAGTTCGACCGCGGTGGTGTCGCTGATCGTCGAGTGGATTGCGATGACAGTGCCCGGTTTGGCGTGGGCGGCCAGCTCACCCACCACCTCGCGCACCTGCTCGTCGTTGAGCACGGTGACGCTGATGACGTCGGCGGCCGCGACGTCGGCGACGCTGTCGGCCAGCGTGGCGCCGGCCTCGGCCAGTGGCGTCATCGCCTCGGCCCGGACGTCGAAAACCGTGACGCCGCCGGGCCAGTCGACCAAGCGCTTGGCCATCGGCGCGCCCATGTTGCCGAGGCCGATGTAGCCCAACTTCAGATCGGTCATGAGCGGATGATCTGTCCGCCGTCGACGTTGAAGATCTGCCCGGTGATCCACTTGGCTTGATCGCTGAGCAGGAACAGGCACATGCCGACGAGATCCTCGGGAGTTCCCATGCGCGACAGCGGAATTCCCTTGACGATGTCGGCCACCATCTCTTGGGGTGTGGTGCTGCGGTTGGCCTCGGTGTCGATCGGACCCGGTGCGATCGCGTTGATCCGGATGTTCATCCCGCCGAGTTCACGCGACAGTTGCTGGGTGAGCCCGTTGACGCCGAGCTTGGCCAGACCGTAGAAGTTCGCGTACATCCATGCGGCCGTGGACGATTGGTTGACGATCGCGCCGCCGCCGCGTTTGGCCATCTTCTTGTACACCGCGCGGGTGCACACCAGTGCGCCGTCCATGTTGACGCTCATGAACTTCTTGTAGTAGTCCCAGTCGACGGTCAGCAGCAGGTCGAGCTTCATGCCACCGAATATCGCGGCATTGTTGACCAGGTAGTCGATGCCGCCGAATTCGGCGAGTGTGCGGTCGGCCATCGCCTTGGCCGAGTCGATGTCCGAAACATCCACCGGCACACTGATCGCGGTACCGCCGTCGGTGGTGATCTGCTTGGCCACTCCCTCGGCGGCCTCGGCATTGATGTCAGCCACCACCACCGCGGCGCCTTCACGGGCCAACGCCTCCGCGTAGGCCTGGCCGATACCGCCGCCCGAACCGGTGACGATCGCGACCTTCTCGTCAAACTGCCCCATGAAGCTCTCCTTAATTCGCCAGCGTGGCAATGACTTTGATTTCGGTGTATTCCTCGAAACCGGCCAGCCCCATCTCCCGGCCGATTCCCGATTGCTTGTAGCCGCCGAACGGCGCATCCGCGGCATACCAGACGCCGCCGTTGACATTGACGGTGCCGACCCGCAGCCGGTCGGCCACCCGCGCGGCGCGCTCGTCGTCGCCGGAGAACACCGTGCCGGACAGGCCGTACGGGGAATCGTTGGCGATCCGCACCGCGTCGTCGTCGCCGTCATGGGCGATCACCGTGAGCACCGGACCGAAGATCTCCTCACGCGCCACCCGCGCCGAATTATCCAGGCCCGCAATCACCGTCGGCTCGATGAAGAACCCGCGATCGCGGTCGGCCGGACGGCCACCCCCGCAGGCGAATGTGCCGCCCTCCTCGACCGCCAGATCGAGGTAGCCCTGGATGCGGTCGCGCTGGCGCTCCGAGATCACCGGGCCGCAGACGGTGGTGTTGTCGTTGGGGTCGCCGGGCTTGATCGACGCCATCGTTGCGGCGGCCGCGGCGACGGCTTCGTCGTAACGGGCCCGCGGCACCACCAGCCGGGTGGTGATCGCGCAGCCCTGGCCGGCGTGCATCGAGGCGGTGAATGCCGACATCGAGCAGGCGCCGGCCAGATCCGCGTCGTCGAGCACCAGGAACGCCGACTTGCCGCCGAGTTCCAGGAACACCTTCTTGATCGTCGCGGCGGCATCTGCCATCACCGCGCGCCCGGTCGCCGTCGACCCGGTGAACGAAACCATGTCCACCCGAGCATCTTTCGACAACAGCGCGCCCACCGCGTGATCGTTGGACGTGACGATGTTGATCACGCCCGGCGGGAAATCGGTGTGCTCGGCGATGATCTGGCCCACTGCGGCCGCGCACCACGGCGTATCCGGTGCGGGCTTGAGAACCAGCGTGTTACCGGCGGCCAGCGCAGGCCCCACTTTCGCAAGGTTGATCTGGTGCGGGAAGTTCCACGGCGTGATGGCGCCGACAACGCCGACCGCCTCGCGGGCCAGGGTGCGTCGAGTGGGGATGCCCTGCGGCGTCGCGTGGCCGAGATCGGTTTTCCACTCGTAGTTTTCGGCGGTGTCGGCGCAGAAGGACAGATCGTCGATCGGCCCCTCGAGTTGCGCGCCAGACGTCAGCATCCGCGGCGCGCCCACCTCGGCGATGGTGATCTCGCGCAGTTCTTCGGCGTGCTCGCGCAGGGCGTCGCGCAGCTGCCTGATGCACCGCACCCGCAGCTCGGTGTTGGTCGACCAATCCGTGTCGTCGAAGGCGCGGCGGGCCGCCTCGATCGCACGGCCCATATCGGTCGCGTCGGCGTCGGCCGCCACACCGAGCACCTCCTCGGTGGCCGGGTTGATCGTCGGGAACGTGCCCGCACTCCCCGTGACCAACTTGCCGTCGATCAGCAGTCGACTCTCGCGATCGGCCAGTAGCGCCATCAACACTCCCCACTCAAATTCTGGACAACTGTCCGACAGTACCTGGTCGAACCATAGCCCCAGACGCCCGCGAGTGGCAAGAGTGGGCCAGTTGTCAGCGGTTTTACCAGCAATACTTGCCCACACACCACATCGTCGGATAACTTGGACATGTGTCCAGTGATGCCGTGCCAGTGGTCGTGGATGCGGTGGCCGAAACGCCCCGCAACCGCCGCCAGGAAGAGACCTTTCGCAAGGTGCTCACCGCCGGTATGGAGATGCTGCGCGAGACGTCCTATGCCGACCTCACCGTGCGGGCGGTCGCGGCACGCGCCAAGGTTGCCCCGGCGACGGCCTACACGTACTTCAGCTCGAAGAACCACTTGATCGCCGAGGTGTACCTCGACCTGGTCCGCCAAGTGCCGTACTTCACCGACGTGAATGACTCCATGATCACCCGCGTCGACAAGGCGCTACGCGCGCTGACGTTGGTCGTCGCCGACGAGCCCGAGGTCGCTGCCGCCTGTACGACGGCGTTGCTGGGCGGCGGCAGCGACGAGGCGGTGCGCAAGGTGCGCGACCAGATCGGTGCCGAGATCCACCGTCGCATCCGCTCGGCCGTGGGCCCCGATGCCGATCCGCGCACGGTGTCGGCGTTGGAGATGACGTTCTTCGGCGCGCTGGTCAATGCAGGCAGCGGCGCCTTCACCTACCACCAGATCGCCGACCGGCTGACGTATGTGGTCGGCCTCATCCTCGGAGAGGATCAAAATGCCTGAGCTGGGAGAAGACTCATGACGGCAGGCACGCTGGTGCTTGATCCGTACGACTACGACTTCCACGAAGACCCGTACCCGTACTACCGCCGGCTGCGCGACGAGGCGCCGCTGTACCGCAACGACGAGCGCGGCTTCTGGGCGCTGTCGCGGCATGCCGACGTGCTGCAGGGTTTCCGCAACAGCACCGCACTGTCCAACGAGTACGGCGTGTCACTGGATCCGATCTCTCGCACCCGCGACGCGCACAAGGTGATGTCGTTTCTGGCGCTGGATGATCCGGCGCATCTACGACTGCGCACACTGGTGTCCAAGGGCTTCACCCCGCGACGTATCCGCGAGCTGGAACCGCGCGTCACCGCGATTGCGGTGGAGCACCTCGAAGCCGCGCTGCAAAGCGAAAGCTTCGACTACGTCGACGAATTCGCGGGCAAGCTGCCGATGGATGTCATTTCCGAACTGATGGGCGTGCCCAAAGAGGACCGGGCCCGTATCCGCGCGCTGGCCGACGGTGTCATGCACCGTGAGGAAGGTCTGCCCGACGTGCCGGCCACGGCGATGGCGGCCTCGGCCGATCTGATGGTCTATTACGCCGACATGGTCAAGCAGCGCCGCCGCAAGCCGACCGACGACCTGACGTCGGCACTGCTGGAGGCCGAGATCGACGGCGATCACCTAACCGACGACGAGATCATGGCGTTCCTGTTCCTGATGGTGGTCGCCGGTAACGAGACGACGACGAAACTGCTTGCCAACGCGGCGTATTGGGGCTACAAGAACCCCGATCAGCTGGCCGGCGTGTTCGCCGACCATTCCCGCATCCCGCTGTGGGTCGAGGAAACACTGCGCTACGACACGTCGAGCCAGATCCTGGCCCGCACCGTCGCCGAAGAGCTCACGCTCTACGACACCACGATCCCCGTCGGTGACGTGCTACTGCTGCTGCCAGGGTCGGCCAACCGTGACGACCGCGTCTTCGACGACCCCGACGACTACCGCATCGGCCGCGAAATCGGCTCGAAGCTAGTGAGTTTCGGCAGCGGAGCACACTTCTGCCTGGGCGCGCACCTGGCCCGGATGGAAGCCCGGGTGGCACTCGCCGAGTTGTTCAAGCGAATCCGCGGATACGAGGTCGACGAGGCCAACGCCGTCCGCGTCCACTCCAGCAATGTCCGCGGATTCGCTCATCTTCCGATCACCGTGGAGGTCGCCTGATGCCCCGTTTCGAACCCCATCCCGACCGCCGGCCGGCGATCGTCGCCGGCGCCTCGTCTGGCATCGGCGCCGCGACCGCGACCGAGCTGGCCTCGCGGGGCTTCCCGGTCGCACTCGGCGCGCGGCGGGTGGAGAAGTGCCAGGAGATCGTCGAAGAGATCGAATCCGGTGGAGGCGAGGCGATTGCGCTGCCACTCGACGTCACCGACGCGGACTCGGTCAAGTCGTTCGTGCACGGCGCCACCGAGGCTCTCGGTGACATCGAGGTGCTGGTCGCCGGCGCCGGCGACACCAACTTCGGTCGCATCCACGAGATGAGCACCGACGAGTTCGAGTCGCAGGTCCAGATCCACCTCATCGGCGCCAACCGGATCGCCACCGCGGTGTTGCCCGGCATGGTGGAGCGTCGACGCGGTGACCTGATCTTCGTCGGCTCCGACGTCGCGCTGCGGCAGCGTCCCCACATGGGCGCCTACGGCGCCGCCAAGGCCGGATTGGTCGCCATGGTGACCAACCTGCAGATGGAGCTCGAAGGCACCGGCGTGCGGGCCTCGATCGTGCATCCCGGGCCGACGAAGACGAACATGGGTTGGAGCCTGCCCGCCGAGAAAATCGGTCCCGCCTTAGAGGATTGGGCCAAGTGGGGTCAGGCCCGCCACGACTACTTCCTGCGGGCCGTCGACCTGGCGCGGGCCATCGCGTTCGTCGCCGAGACGCCGCGCGGCGGGTTCATCGCCAACATGGAACTTCAGCCGGAGGCGCCGCTCGCCGACGTCAAGGACCGCCAGAAGCTGCAACTTGGTGAAGAGGGAATGCCATCGTGACTGCTGTCAAAGAGGTACAACGGGTTTCGGGCGGGGCCGAAGAACACGGCCACCTGGAAGAATTTCGCACCGACCCGATCGGGCTGATGAAGCGCGTTCGTGAGGAATGCGGCGACGTCGGCATCTTCCAGCTCGCCGACAAGCAGGTGGTGCTGCTCTCCGGTGCCGAGGCCAACGAATTCTTCTTCCGCTCAAGCGATGACGATCTCGACCAGGCTGCCGCCTATCCGTTCATGACGCCGATCTTCGGCAAGGGCGTGGTCTTCGACACCGATCCGGAGCGGCGCAAGGAGATGCTGCACAACGCCGCGCTGCGCGGGGAGCAGATGAAGGGCCACGCCACCACGATCGAGGCAGAGGTCCGCCGGATGATCGCCGACTGGGGCGACGAAGGTGAGATCGATCTGCTCGACTTCTTCGCCGAGCTGACGATATACACCTCGTCGGCGTGCTTGATCGGCAAGAAGTTTCGCGAGCAGCTCGACGGCCGGTTCGCCCGGCTGTACCACCAGCTCGAACAGGGCACCGACCCGCTGTGCTACGTCGACCCGTACCTGCCCATCGAGAGCTTCCGGCTGCGCGACGAGGCGCGGGAGGGCTTGGTGGCACTGGTGCAGGAGATCATGAACAGTCGCGTCGCCAACCCGCCGAAGGACAAGAGCGACCGCGACATGCTCGACGTCCTCGTCACGATCAAGGACGAGGACGGCAACCCGCGGTTCTCCGCCGATGAGATCACCGGCATGTTCATCTCGATGATGTTCGCCGGGCACCACACCAGCTCGGGCACCGCGTCGTGGACGCTGATCGAGCTACTGCGTCACCCCGACGTGTACGCCGAGGTCATCAAGGAGCTCGATGAGCTCTACTCCGATGGCCAGGAGGTGAGTTTCCATGCGCTGCGCCAGATTCCGAAGCTGGAGAACGTGCTCAAGGAGACGCTGCGGCTGCACCCGCCGCTGATCATCCTGATGCGGGTGGCTCAGGGCGAGTTCGAGGTGGCGGGTTATCCGATCCACAAGGGCGACATGGTGGCCGCATCGCCGGCCATCTCCAACCGGATCCCCGAGGATTTCCCCGACCCGGACGCGTTCGACCCCGACCGGTACGACAAACCGCGCCAGGAAGACCTGATCAACCGATGGACGTGGATCCCGTTCGGCGCGGGCCGGCATCGTTGCGTCGGCGCCGCGTTCGCCACCATGCAGATCAAGGCGATTTTCTCGGTGTTGTTGCGGGAGTATGACTTCGAGATGGCGCAGCCGTCGGAGAGCTACCGCAACGACCACTCCAAGATGGTGGTGCAGCTGGCCCAGCCCGCCAAGGTGCGCTACCGCAAGCGCGTCTAGAGGAGGCCGAAGATGGGCTTGAAGATCGAAGTCGACCTGGACCTGTGCCAGGGGCACGCGATGTGCGAGCTGGAGGCCCCCGACTACTTCAAGGTGCCCAAACGCGGTCAGGTCGAGATTATCAAAGACGAAGTGCCAGAAGAGGATCGGCCGCAAGTCGAACAGGCCGTGTGGGCGTGTCCCACCCAAGCCCTGTCCATCAAAGGAACCCCTGGGGGCAGGAGCGAAGCGACCCGGGGGAATAGAGAGGATGAGTAATGCCGGCATTCCCGCGCGAGCAATTGGAGGACTTCGTCGAACGGTGGCTGCAGGCCAACCGGGAGGCCGAACAGAAGGGTGACTGGCGGGGGCTGGCCGACTTCTACACCGACGACGCCACCTACGGCTGGAACATCGGGCCGAAGGAAGACGTGATGTGCATCGGCATCGACGAAATCCGCGACATCGCACTGGGCCTGGAGATGGAGGGCCTGGACAACTGGCGCTACCCCTACCAGCGGGTGATCATCGACGACAAGATCGGCGAGGTCGTCGGCTTCTGGAAGCAGGTCGCCACGGATAGTGATGGCACAGAATCGGAGATCTACGGCATCGGCGGCAGCTGGTTCCGGCTGACCGACGTGGACGGTGTCGCCAAGATCGAATGGCAGCGTGACTTCTTCGACTTCGGCCACGTGCAGAAGCTCTATCTCGACCTGATGAACGCCGGCAAGCTTTCCGAGGGCATGCAGAAGCGCATCGAACGCAGCCTCGCCGGAGAGAAACTGCCCGGCTACTACCCGCTGGGCAAAGCGCCGGTGCCCATCTGGTGACCCGCCGTCAGCTGTGTGACTTAGGTAACTACGCTGTCGCTTGAAGGCCTCCGACGAAAGCAGGTTCCGATGAAGACAAAGGGCGCTCTCATCTGGGAGTTCAACCAACCGTGGTCGGTCGAGGAGATCGAGATCGGCGATCCCGTCAAGGATGAAGTCAAGATCCAGATGGAGGCGTCGGGCATGTGCCACTCCGACTTCCACCTGGTCACCGGCGGCATCCCGATGGGCGGCTTCCCCGTGCTGGGCGGGCACGAGGGCGCGGGCATCGTCACGGAGGTGGGCCCCGGCGTCGAAGATCTCGCACCGGGCGATCACGTCGTGCTGTCGTTCATCCCGTCCTGCGGGCGGTGTCCGTCCTGTGAGGCCGGGCTGCGCAACCTCTGCGACCTCGGCGCCGGACTGCTCAACGGCGCCGCCGTCTCCGACGGCACCTTCCGCATTCAGGCCAAGGGCCAGAACGTTTACCCGATGACGCTGCTGGGCACGTTCTCGCCGTACATGGTGGTGCACAAGAGCTCGGTGGTGAAGATCGACCCGTCCATCCCGTTCGAGGTGGCCTGCCTGGTCGGCTGCGGCGTCACCACCGGATACGGCTCGGCGACCCGCACCGCCGATATCCGGCCCGGCCAGGACGTCGCGATCGTCGGCGTGGGCGGCGTGGGCATGTCCGCGCTGCAGGGAGCCGTCATCGCCGGCGCACGGCACATCTTCGTCATCGAGCCGGTGGAGTGGAAACGTGACGCGGCGCTGAAATTCGGTGCCACCCATGTGTATCCCGACATGGACGCGGCAATGGCCGGCATCGCCGAGGTCACCATGGGCTTCATGGCCCACAAGGTGATCGTCACCGTCGGCGAGCTGCACGGGCAGGACATCGACACCTACATGAACATCACCGCCAAGGGCGGCACCTGCGTGGCGACGGCCATCGGCAGCATGTTGGACACCCAGGTCACGCTGAACCTGGCGATGCTCACGCTGATGCAGAAGAACCTGCAGGGCACCATCTTCGGCGGCGGGAACCCGCACTACGACATCCCGCAGCTGCTGTCGATGTACAAGACCGGCAAGCTGAACCTGGACGACATGATCACCCGGCAGTACAAGCTGGAGCAGATCAACGAGGGCTACCAGGACATGCTGGACGGCAAGAACATTCGCGGAGTCATCCGCTACACCGACGACGATCGGTAATCACATGGGTCAGCGGTTGCGGGTCTTCCAGGTGGCGTCGGGCAATGTCGGTACCGAGATGATCAAGCGCATCGGCCACCACCGCGATCTGGAGCTGGTCGGCCTGCACTGCTACTCACCGGAGAAGGTCGGTCGCGATGTCGGCGAGATCGCCGGCATCGGGCCGATCGGTGTCACCGCCACCGGTTCGGTCGACGACATCGTGGCCGCCCAGCCGGATTGTGTGACGTTCCACGGGGTTTGGCCCGACATCGAGCTGTACCGGCGGGTGCTGGAAGCCGGGATCAACGTCGTCACCACCGCGGACTGGGTCACCGGCCATCACCGAAACACCAACCACCGCCGCAATGGCACAACCGAATCCGACATCCTGCAGGCCGCCTGTGCGCGCGGAAATTCGACGTTCTACGGCACGGGCATGAATCCCGGTCTGGCGCAGATCCTGACGATCGTGCACTCGGCCGACGTCGCCGAAATCGAGAACGTCACCTGCATCGAGTCGGTCGACGTGTCCTGCCACCACTCGGCCGAAACGTGGGCCAACTGCGGGTTCGGCCGACCCGTCGACGATCCCGAGGTGCCCCGGCTGCTGGAGCTGGGCACCCGGGTCTTCGAGGACGGTGTGCGGCTGATGGCCGACTGCCTCGACGTCGAGCTCGACGAGGTGGTGTTCCAGTACGAATTGGGCGCATGCACAAAAGATGTCGATCTGGGCTGGTACCAATTGCCGGCCGGGTCGTTGGGCGGCTGCGCATTCCAATACGTCGGCGAGGTCGATGGCGTGCCACGGGTGGAGCTGCACCTGGAGTGGCAGATGACCCCGCACACCAATCCGAGCTGGAAAATCCAGGGCTGCTACATCACCAAGATCACCGGCGACCCCTGCATCTACAGCAAGCACCTGATCCTTCCGAAGCCCGGCACCGACTTCTCGACGCCCGAAGCGTTCGCCGCGATAGGCATGACGGTGACCGGTATGCCCGCGTTGAACGCCATCCGCGCGGTGGTCGACGCCCCGCCGGGCATCGTCACCAGCGCCGACCTGCCGCTGCGCGCATTCGCGGGGCGCTTCGCGTCTTGAGCACGTTCCCGCATCTGTTGGCGCCGGCCAGGATTGGCGCGATGTCGGTGCGCAACCGGATGGTGATGTCGCCGATGGAGACCATGTACGGCACACCCGACGGCCTGCCGTCGGAGCGCACACGTGACTATTTCGCCGCCCGCGCCAAGGGCGGTGTCGGCCTGATCACCGTGGGCGCCACCGGAATCGATCCGCAGCACCCCGAAACGCCGGGCGGGCTGCACATCGGCACCGACGAGGCGGTCGACGCCCATCGCGCGCTGGTCGACGCGGTGCACGAGCACGGCGCCAAGATCCAGCCGCAGATCGTGCATGCCGGACCCGACGGGCTCGGCCCGGAAATGCACGGTGTGATGTCGATCGGCCCGTCGGTGATCCCGTCGTACCTGACCGGCCGGCCGTCCGCCGAAGTCACCCAGCAGCAGCTCGTCGAGGTCTTCGACTTGTTCAAGGCGGCGGTGCGGCGCGCCGCAGAAGCGGGATACGACGGCATCGAGTTGCATGCCGCGCACGGCTACATGTTTCTGGGATCATTCCTGGCGCCGCAACGCAACCGCCGCACCGATGACTACCGCGGCGACTCGGTGAAGGGCCGCATCCGCGTGGTGCTCGAGGCGCTGGCCGCCATCCGCTCCGAGATCGGCGACGCGCTGCCCATCACATTGCGCATCTCCGGCTACGAACGGGTCGCAGGCGGCCGGCCTATCTTCGAAACCGCCCAGGTGGCACCGCAATTGGTGGCCGCCGGGGTGGATGCGTTTCACGTCAGCGGCGGCGTGATCGACCGGCTGGTCACGGGCATGGTCAATGCGGCCGATGACGGCGAAGCCGTGAACGTCGGCGCGGCGGCCGCGGTCAAGGAAGTCGTCGACGTGCCGGTGATCGCCGTCGGCCGGATCCACGACCCACAACGCGCCGAACAGATACTCGCCGAGGGCCGCGCCGACTTCATCGCGATGGGCCGACCCATGCTGGCCGATCCCGACCTGGCGGCGAAAGTACTTACCGGACAGGCGCATCGGATCCGCAGGTGCATTTCGTGTGAGAACTGCATCGACGCCATGGAACAACGCTTCTCGGTGGACTGCGCGGTCAATCCCCGCACGGGCAAGGAGCGTGAGCTCGCGGTGCTTCCGACCCGGCACCGCAAGCACGTGGTGGTGATCGGCAGTGGGCCGGCCGGTATGGAGGCGGCCCGGGTGGCCGCCGACCGCGGACACCGCGTCACACTGTTCGAACGCAACAGGCAGACCGGCGGGGCGCTGTTGTGGGCGTCCATCCTGCATCCCGAGAACGAGCCGTTTCTGGTGTGGCTGCGCGACGAGTTGTCTCGCACCACCGCGAAGGTCGAACTGGGCCACGAGATTTCGGCGGATGAGGTGGCCGATCTGCGGCCCGACGCGGTGGTGGTGGCCAACGGAGGGCAGGTGGAACTGCCCGACATCCCTGGGTCGGACCTGCCTCATGTGCGCAGTGGACCCGCGCTGCGCGAACTGCTCGGCGGATGGCGGCAGCGGTTCGTACGGCCTGCGGCGGTGCGGGCGGCGAGCCGCGCCTGGCTGCCGCTGGGACGCCGGGTGGCGATCGTCGGCGCCGATCTGGTGGCACTCGAGCTGGCCGAATTCCTCGCCGCCCGTGGTCGTCTGGTCTCGGTGCTGGAGCCGGGCAAGGCCATCGCGCCGGAGATCGGCAACAAACGCAAGACCGAACACATGGATCGGCTGGATCGGCTGGGAGTCACGGTGCACGTGCGGGCCGCGGTCGAGCGGATCGTGCCCGACGGCGTGGTGTTCACTCCGCACGCGGGCACCAGCCGCCAACTCTCCGCCGACAGCGTCGTGGTGGCGGGCACCCTGAAACCGAACACGGAGTTGTACGAAAAGCTCGTCGCCGCCCTGCCCGAGACCACGGTGACCGCCGCCGGCGATTGCACCGGCCTCGGCCTGATCCGCAAAGCCACCGAGGACGGCGCCCGCGCCGCCTGCAGCATCTAACGAAGGAGAGATATGTCCAATGGCAACACCGAAACCGTTCGGCAGTCACCGGCACTCACGGCGTCGCAGAACTCGTGGCGCTGCGTCCAGTCGCACGACAAAGAGGGCTGGCTGGGTTTGATGGCCGACGACGTCGTCATCGAAGACCCGATCGGCAAGGCGATCACCAATCCCGACGGCAACGGTGTGCGGGGTAAAGAGGCAGCGGCGGCGTTCTACGACACCAACATCGCGGCGAACAACTTGCGCATCACCTGCGAGGAGACGTTCCCGTCCAGCTCGCCCGACGAGATCGCCCATATCCTGGTGCTGCGCAGCCAGTTTGACAACGGAGTCACCAGCACCGTGCGCGGCATCTTCACGTATCGCGTGAACGATGACGGCCTGCTGACCAACCTGCGCGGCTACTGGAACATGGACATGATGGAGTTCGGCCAGGCGGGTCAGAATTAGCGACCTGACCGGCCGTGGCGCGGTCGTCGTCGGCGGTTCGCGCGGTATCGGCCTGGCCGTCGCGGAATTACTGGCCGCCCAGGGTGCGGGCGTCGTGGTCAATGGCCGCGATGCCGATGCGGTAGCCCAAGCGGCGCAACGCATTTCCGGCGTGGCATATCCGGGCTCGCCCGCGGATCCGTCGACCGCCGATGGGTTGATCAACGCCTGCGTGCAGGAATTCGGTCGCATCGACATCCTGGTGAATTGTGCGGGCACACCCGAGCCCCCGGGTTCGTCGATCCTCAATGTCACCAGCGCCCAGTTCCGTGACCTGCTCGACGCGCATCTGGGCACGACGTTCGAGACCTGCCGGGCCGCCTCGCCGCGCTTGGTCGAGCAGGGCGGCGGCGTCATCGTCAACACCAGTTCGTTTGCGTTCCTTGGGGATTACGGCGGCACCGGCTATCCGGCCGGTAAGGGCGCTGTCAACGGGTTGACCATGGCGATCGCCGCGGAGCTGAAGGAACACGGCGTGCGGGCGAATGTGGTGTGCCCGGGCGCACGGACGCGCATTTCGACCGGCCCGCAGTACGAAGCCCAGATCGCCGACTTGAACCGCCGCGGGCTGCTCGATGACGCCAGCACGCAGGGCGCGCTCGACACCGCACCGCCGGACTACGTTGCGCCGACGTACGCGTACTTGGTCAGTGACCTCGCGAAGAACGTGACGGGCCGGATCTTCATCGCGGCGGGCGGTTTCGTCGGCGAATTCGCCCGGCCGACGCCGTCGATCCTCGCGTACCGCGACCATCACACGTCGCCGCCGTGGACCGTCGACGAGTTGCACGGGATGATCGCGAAGGCATGAGGTTGTGCACTGCGGCACGGACACGCTCAGTACGCTCAGATCCATGGCCACCGTCTTCACCAAGATCATCAACGGAGAACTGCCAGGCCGATTCGTCTATGAGGACGACGAGATCGTCGCCTTCCTGACCATCGCGCCGATCACCCACGGCCACACGCTGGTGGTGCCGCGCGCAGAGATCGACCACTGGCAGAACGTCGATCCGGCGGTGTTCGGCCGGATCATGGCGGTCTCGCAATTGATCGGCAAGGCCGTCACCAAGGCGTTCGGCGCCGAACGGGCGGGCGTGATCATCGCGGGCCTGGAGGTGCCGCATCTGCACGTGCATGTCTTCCCGGCCTACAACCTGAGCGACTTCGGCTTCGCCAACGCCGACCACAACCCCTCGCCCGAATCGCTCGACGAGGCACAGGCGAAAATCAAAGCGGCGCTGGAGCAATTGCAATCCGCGGGAGGCTGACGGTAAACCGGCAGCCCTCCCCCGGGCCGGTCGCGACTCTGACCGTTCCGCCGTGGGCAGCCACCAGCGAGTCGACGATCGACAGCCCCAAGCCGGTGCCGCCGCTTTCCCGCGCCCGTGACGAGTCGGCGCGGTAAAACCGCTCGAACACCCGTTGCGCGTCGTCAGGACTCATCCCGGGACCTTCGTCGCAGACCTCGAGGACCGCATCGTCGTCCCGCGTGCCGACCCGCACCGTGACCCCGGCCGTGTCCGGTGTGTGCTGCAGCGCGTTGGCCACCAGGTTGCCGAGAACCTGGCGCAGCCGCGCCTCGTCGCCCAGCACTTCAGGGGTGCCGGGCCCGTCGATCACCTCCATCGCGATGTCGCGTTGTGGCGCGATCGACTGCGCATCGTGCACGGCGTCGGTGGCCAGCGTCAGCAGGTCGACGCGGTGTCTCTCCAGCGGGCGCTGCGCGTCGAGGCGGGCCAGCAGCAGCAGGTCCTCGACGAGTAAACCCATTCGGCCGGCTTCGCTTTCGATGCGGCCCATCAGCATGTCGACATCGCGGGCGGCGCCCTGACGGTACAGCTCGGCGAATCCGCGGATGGTGGTCAACGGTGTGCGCAGTTCATGGCTGGCATCGGTGATGAACCGGCGCATCCGCTCCTCGGAACTACGGGCTTGCTCCGCCGAGGCGTCCGACGCTGCCACCGCCCGCTGGATCTGGGCCAGCATTCCGTTGAGCGCCAACGATAATCGGCCCACTTCGGTGCGAGGATCCCGTTGCGGGACGCGACGGTCGAGCTCGCCGGCGGCGATGGCCGCGGCTGTCTGTTCGACCTCGGTCAGCGCACGCAGACTGCGATGCACCACCGCATATCCGACCACGCCGAGTACGAGAAGCACGGCGACGCCGATGCCGGCCTGGGCGTAGATCAGCGAGCGCACCGTCGACTGCACATCGGCCAAATCGATTGCGACTGTGGTGAGCTCACCGTTGGGGCCACGCACCGTCATCGCACGCCATTCGTTGGTGTGGTTGACGGATCCGACGGTGACCGGTTCGGGCCCGACGTTGTTGTCGGCGGGCAGCGCGGGTTCGGCCTCGCGGTCGTTGACCGCCAGCCAATTGCGGCCGTCCGGATCGATGCCGCGGACGTAGAAGTCCGACGGCGGGCGAGCGGGATTCGGCCCTTCCGCCGGCGCGGTCGATGGCCGCCGTGGCGCCTGCGCCCAGCTGCGCGAGGCGTCGATCAGCGCCGCATCGACCCGGTTGACCAGCGTGTGCCGCAGGATCGAGGTGACCGCGACGCCGGAAGCCAGCAGCCCGCACGCCACCAGCACCAGCGTCGCCGCCACCAACCCCACCTTCAGGGGCACACCCCTGCGCACTAGCCGTGCACTCTGCTCTTCGCGCAAGCGCTCATCGCGGCTCGCGGAGGACGTACCCAACGCCGCGCAACGTGTGCAGCAGGCGCTTCTCGCCGGTGTCGATCTTGCGGCGCAGATATGAGACGTAGGACTCGACGACGTTGACGTCGCCGCCGAAGTCGTAGCGCCAGACGTGGTCGAGGATCTTCGGCTTCGACAGCACCATGCCCGCGTTGATCATGAAGTACCGCAGCAGCGTGAACTCCGTGGGCGACAACGCCACCGGCTCGCCGGCCTTCCACACCTCGTGGGTGTCCTCGTCGAGTTCGATGTCGGCAAACGTCAGCCGCGACGTCTTGGGCTGCTCGGCACCACGCCCGCTGCGGCGCAGGATCACGCGCAGCCGGGCGACGACCTCTTCGAGGCTGAACGGTTTGGTGACGTAATCGTCACCGCCGAGCGTGAGGCCGGCGATCTTGTCCTGCAGCGTGTCACGAGCGGTGAGAAACAGTGCCGGCGCGTCGATGCCGTCGGCCCGCAGTCGGCGCAGCAGGCCGAAGCCGTCCATGCCCGGCATCATCACGTCGAGGATGATGGCGTCCGGCCGGGCTTCGCGGGCCTTGTCGATCGCCGCGGGTCCGTTCGAGGCGGCGTGCACCTCGAAGCCCTGGAACTTCAGGCTGACGGAGAGCAGCTCGACGATGTTGGTCTCGTCGTCGACGACGAGCACGCGGGCTTCGGGAGTGTTCTCGGGTGTAGCAGGCATGGCCATTTCGCCACTGTCCATGACGCGCCTGGGAGCAAGCCTGCGTGCAAGCTGTGCAGTACCTGTGAGTTTCATTACAAGCTTGCCCATAGACTGAGCCCATGAACCTCGGCAAAGCCTTTGCTGACCTGGCCACCGCACCCATCAAGGTCGGCCTCGCCGTCGCCGACGCGGGACTGGACATCGCCAACACTGCACTGGGGCGTGCGCGGTCGGGGTCAGGATCCGTCGCCTCGATGCTGGGCCTGGACGAAGCCGTCGAACGGGCAAACCGGCTGGCCCATCTGATGGACGACGACGCGCCGCTGGGGCGGGCGCTGGCGCCGAACGGTCCGTTGGACCGGCTGCTGCGGCCCGGCGGGCTGGTAGATCAGCTCACCAGGGAAGGCGGCCTGCTGGACCGCATGACGGCGGAGAGCGGCCCGGTCTCCCGCGCGCTGGCGCCGGGCGGTCTCGTCGACCAGGTGACCGCCGAGGGCGGATTGATGGACCGGATGACGGCCGACGACGGAGCGCTGTCACGGGTGATCGCGCCGGGCGGGTTGGCGGATCAACTGTTGGCCAACGACGGGTTGATCGAACGTGTGCTGCGCGAGGACGGCGTGGCGGACCGGCTGCTGGCCGAGGGCGGACTGCTGGACACGCTGACCGATCCTGAGGGGCCGCTGCTGAAGCTGGCCGATGTGGCCGACACGTTGAACCGGTTGGCGCCTGGGCTGGAGGCGCTGGCGCCGACGATCGACGCGCTGCACGAGGCCGTCGTGACGCTGAGTCAGGTGGTCAATCCGCTGAGCAATATCGCCGATCGAATTCCGCTGCCGGGACGGCGGCCACGTGCACGTTCGTCGGCGTCCGCCCGTACGGTGCGGTCACAACGTGTGATCGAGGCCGACGAGTAACCCGATAAACTCGGCTTCCGCAGGCCCCCTTAGCTCAGTGGTAGAGCAACGCCCTTGTAAGGCGTGTGCGTCGGTTCGATCCCGACAGGGGGCTCAAACGGACACTTCGTTCAGAGGCTTCCGCCCGCAGGAACGACGCTGCTAGCTTTTTTGATGGTGTCGGGTTACCGCAGCGTGCAATAGGTGGGAGGGTTACGAATGGTCAAGCACACGCTGGCAAAACTGGTTGTCACGGGTGGCGCGCTGGCCGGCGCGGGGATCGCCGGAGCTGGAGTCGCCGCCGCAGATCTAGGCCCGTTGCTCGACACCAGCTGCACTTATTCGCAGGCGGAGGCCGCGATCAAAGCCGTTTCGCCGGACGGTGGCCAGGGGTTCTCCGCCTCCCCGATGATGCAGACCTGGCTGCATGCATTCCTCGACGCGCCAGTTGAGCAGCGACAAAAGCTGATCGATTCGGCGCCCGAGGTACGGCAATACACCGACGTCATCGTGGCGATGGCCAACACCTGCGAGAACTATCCAGCCGGTTAACCGGCGAGCCGCCTACGCTGGTGGTGGCGGCGGTACCGGGCCCGGCCCGAGCCGATTCACAACGAAGGTTGCGGCCTCGTTGGTCATCCCGTTCATGCCGTACGAGATGTGCGCGAACCCGGGCTGACCGCCCACGACACCGGAGCAGATGTCGTCGCCGGGGGCGCACAACTCGATGGTCTTGGGCTCATACAGCGGACCGATCCTGATCGGCGGCACGCCGTAGGCGCTCAGGAACTGGTCGGAGGGCTTGCCGAACAGTGCAACCGCGGCGACGTGGTCAGCAATCTCCGGCGGCATCGGCCTGGGCACGTACTGCACGTACTCCGCAGGCACTTCCTCCGGGATTTCGGCGGAGGTGACGAAGCCGGCCAAGGCCGCGCCTTGGGAGTATCCACCCAGCACGATCTTGGTGTTCGGACAGCTTTCCGCCATGAACTGGACGCGATCTCGCGCGTCGTAAATCCCGTTGACCACGGTGCTGACGAACTCCAGGCCCGCCTGCAGATCGCCGGGAGGCGGGAAATTGCCGCTCGCGGGGTAATCGACCCCGTAAACGTTGATAGACCGGCCGCCGGCCTGCGCGCGCAGCGCGTCGACGAACGCCTGGCCCACCATGCCGACGCCGGGTGGCTCGTAGGTGCCACGGGCGAACACCACCTCCACGTCGGGGCACGGCTGCGCGGACGCGGACGGGATCGGCGGATCCAGCAGCGCCGCCCACATCACCAACACGGCGCTCGCGACAACCAGCAACCGACTTGCTTTGATGGCGTTCATGCACACCCCCACAGCGTCGTAGCATCCCGACTCTTGGCCTGCGTCCCATGCTGTCATACCGCGCAAGGGCGCGGGCTAAACGTCGATCACACCCAGAGCACCGCGATGCCCGCCGCAAGGATTGACAGCACGCCGGCCGAGATGAACAGCGGCCGCGGCGCGGGCTCACTCGTTCGTCGCTGCCGCGCATTCGCGATGCCCAGCACGCCGCCCAGCGCAACGAGGATCACGAGCTTCACGCCAATCTTCGGGTAATTCAACTCGATTCCCGCGGGCCAGGGCGCGGCCAGCGCGAGCCCGGTGAGCAATGACAGCAACAGCCCGTACTCCATCACGCGCGTGGTGCGGTAGCGCTTCGCCGCTGCCTCGACGATCCAGGAGCCGAAGGTGGCCGCGAACCCAACGATGTGCAGCAGAACAACGACGTTGCGTAGTAGATCCATGGCTCGCAGTGTAAGCCCAGCCCAATTAAGTCAGCGGCACGCCGAGAATCGGCCGCGGCACCGAGGCGCCGGGCCCGTCGAAGTGCCACCACTCGCCCTCGTACACCGTCAACCCGCCCGCCGCCATCGCCTTCCGCAGCCGCGCCCGATTCGCTTGCGCCACAGCGCTGATGCCGTCGGTCGCGAATGCCAAAGCGCGCGGCGAGAATTCGTCGAAATCGGTACCCATCTCCGCGCCCGCGATCGTCACGTCGACCGATCGGCCCGCCTCGTGGCTGCGCGCATACGGTCCCGGCTGCGCCACCCACTCCGGATTGGGCACCGCTTCGAACATCCTCACCTGGACTTCATGCGGTCGGTAGCAGTCCCAGAAGACGAGCACATCGGGCCGCAGCGCCTCGGCCGCGGCAGCCAGGCCCGCGGCCAGCGACTCATGCACCAGGCAGCGCGCGTCGGGCGGATACAGCGGTTCGCCGACGAAGTTGTTCGCCGTCGCATAGCGCAGGTCGATGATCGCGTCCGGCACGACGGTTCGCACGTCGACCAGACCCGCCTCCGACGCCGGTGACGCGTGCGCGACGCCTGCGCTGTACACCGCCGCCAGCACCCCGACCGTGAGCAATCGCTTCATCACGTGCAGCAGGTTGGGTCGAGGACGACGCACAGCGCGCTCAACGCATCGTGCCGCGCGCGATGAAAGACGTTCATACCCCGCCGATCCGACTCGACGAGGCCCGCTTTGCGAAGCTGCGCCAGGTGGTGACTGACGGTCGACTCGCTCAATCCGAGCACCGCGGCCAACTCACCGCCGCTCTCCTCACCGGACGAGAACAGGTGCGACATGATCTTCACCCGCACCGGATCCGCCAGCGCCTTGAGGCGCAGTGCCACCTGCAGGGCGTCCTCATCGCTCATCGGCCCCGCAGCGACGGGCGCGCAGCACACGGGCGCGGAGATGTCGATCGTGGGCAACGTCTTCGGCATGACACCATCTTGCCAGGGATATTGACATATATCAAAAAGGTGCGACCATGGACTCAGCGCGCTAGTTCGATATATGTCTCACAGGTTCCAGGAGGTTCCACATGTCCCGCGTACAACTCGCCCTCAATGTCGACGACCTCGACGAGGCGATCACGTTCTACTCCAAGCTGTTCAACACCGCGCCGGCCAAGGTGAAGGACGGCTACGCGAACTTCGCGATCGCCGAACCCCCGTTGAAACTGGTGCTGTTGGAGAACCCCGGCCGGGGCGGCACCATCAACCACCTCGGCGTCGAGGTCGAGTCCAGCGAGCAGGTGCACGCCGAAATTGCCCGGTTGTCGGGCGAAGGCCTCTTCACCGATGAGGAGATCGGCACCACCTGTTGCTTCGCCACCCAGGACAAGGTCTGGGTGACCGGCCCGGCCGGCGAGAAGTGGGAGGTCTACACCGTGCTGGCCGATTCCGACACCTTCGGCACCAGCCCGCAGCATCCCGCGGACGGTGATGACGCCGTGTGCTGCGGCGGATCGTCTACGGAAGCAGACAAAGCAACTGCGTCCTGCTGCTAGCCGATCGCGACCTACCGCGGCCGTGGCGACATGGCCGCGGTAGGCGCATGATCGGGGCATGGATCGGGACGCGATCGCTGCCGATCTGGAGCGCGCACGTGTGAGGTTTCACCAGCTCTTGGCGGCCGCCGGGCCGGACGACTGGGGAGGGCCCACGCGCGGAACCCGTTGGACGAACGAGCAATTGCTCTTCCACATGGTGTTCGGCTACATGGTCGTGCAGCGGTTGTTGCCGCTCGTGCGATTGCTGGGGCGGCTGCCCGAAGGCGTCAGCGCGGCATACGCCCGACTGCTCAACGCGGCGACGCGGCCGTTCCATCTGGTCAACTACTACGGGTCCTGCGCCGCGGCCACGGTATACAACCGCCGGCGAATGGGCGCGAAGCTCGATCATGTCATCGACGCATTGCAGCGCAGGCTCGCTCAAGAGACCGACGACGACCTGCGCCGCGGCATGCACTTCCCCACCAGGTGGGATCCGTTTTTCACCGATTACATGACGCTGGAGGACGTGTACCGCTACCCCGGGCGCCACTTCGACTTCCATGCGCGCCAGCTCAGCTTCATCTAACGTTCATTTGCCAACTGATTCGATATCTGTCAATATCGACGTATGTCGAAGTCACCGCGGTTATTGACTGATCCGGCGTGTTGCCCTCCCGGCGCACTGCTACGCGAGCCGCTCACGCCTGCGGCTGCAGCGGATATGGCGGTCAAACTCAAAGCGCTGGCCGATCCGGTGCGGTTGCGGTTGTTTTCCGCGATCGCCAGCCATGCTGGTGGTGAGGCCTGTGTCTGTGACATCTCGGCCGGGCTGGAGGTTTCCCAGCCCACCGTGAGCCATCACCTCAAGGTGCTGCGCGACGCGGGTCTGCTCACCTCCGAGCGTCGGGCGTCGTGGGTGTATTACGCGGTGGTGCCCGAAGCCCTGGCCAGCCTGTCAGTACTTCTGGGCGCGGCCACCGACACCGTTGGGGTGCCGGCATGACCGACACTGCCACTGCAGCACCGGCCGTCGTCGCCAAGCTGTCCACCCTCGACCGGTTCCTGCCGGTCTGGATCGGCGCCGCCATGATCGCCGGACTGCTGCTCGGGCGGTGGATCCCCGGGCTGAACACGGCGCTGGAAAGCGTTGCGCTGGATGGGATTTCGCTGCCCATCGCCCTCGGGTTGCTGGTCATGATGTATCCGGTGCTGGCCAAGGTCCGCTACGACCGACTCGACACCGTCACCGGAGACCGCAAACTCCTCGTCGCCTCCCTGCTGCTGAACTGGGTGCTCGGCCCGGCACTGATGTTCGCGTTGGCGTGGCTGCTACTGCCCGACCTGCCCGAATACCGCACGGGCCTGATCATCGTCGGCCTCGCCCGCTGCATCGCCATGGTGATCATCTGGAACGACCTGGCCTGCGGCGACCGGGAAGCCGCCGCCGTCCTCGTCGCGCTTAACTCGATCTTCCAAGTCATCATGTTCGCAGTCCTGGGATGGTTCTACCTGTCGGTGCTGCCCGGCTGGCTCGGGCTCGAACAAACCACCATCGACACCTCGCCCTGGCAGATCGCCAAATCCGTGCTCATCTTCCTCGGCATCCCCCTGCTGGCCGGATACCTCTCCCGCCGCATCGGCGAACAAGCCAAGGGCCGCGACTGGTACGAGACGCGGTTCCTGCCGCGCATCGGGCCATGGGCGCTCTACGGGCTGCTGTTCACCATCGTGATTCTCTTTGCGCTACAAGGCGATCAGATCACCAACCAGCCGTTCGACGTCGCCAGGATCGCCCTGCCGCTGCTGGCCTACTTCGCCATCATGTGGGGCGGCGGCTACCTACTCGGCATCGTGCTCAAACTGGGCTATGAGCGCACCACCACACTGGCGTTCACCGCCGCCGGCAACAACTTCGAACTCGCGATCGCGGTCGCCATCGCCACCTACGGCGCCACCTCCGGACAAGCCCTCGCCGGGGTCGTCGGACCCCTCATCGAAGTACCGGTCCTCGTTGCGCTGGTGTATGTCTCCCTGGCGCTGCGGCGCCGGTTCACCCATCACACCCGAACACATTCCCGATGACTTGACGACGAGAACGGAGACCACCCCATGACCGAAAGCCCGGCAACCACCAATTGCGCGCCGACCTGAACGTCGACCAGAAGCTGGCACTAAAGACGGCGGCGACCCGGCTGCACGGCGAGTTCGACGGCACGTTCGGCACCGAAACCATCGAACGCCGCGTCCGCCAGCTCCTCGCGGACCTCGGCGTCGACCCAGTATGCTGAGCAGTCGCACAACATTGCCGCTGGTTGAGCGGTTTTACGTGCGATAATGGCACTCTCATCTTCTAATATTGTACTTCTCTGGGTACGATAACGTCGCTTCTACAGCCGACGGATTGGAGCGATTGCCGTGACCTCACAGTCCTCTGGGACCGTCGCGACCCGATACGCCGGGACCCGGGTCCAGCGGGTGGAGGACGGCCGCCTGCTCACCGGACATGGCACCTTCGTCGACGACGTCACACGGCCCGGCATGCTGCACGCCTGCTTCGTCCGCAGCCCCTTCGCGCGCGCCAAGATCAACGGCATTGACGCCTCGGCGGCGCTTGCAATGCCGGGCGTGCACGCGGTGTTCACCGCCGAGGATCTCAACCCCGACGTCAAGGAGGCGTGGCACGCCGTCGCAGGCAAGGACATCCCCGACACCCCGCGGCCGCCGCTCGCCGACGGCGAGGCGAAGTTCGTCGGCGACCCGGTCGCGATCGTCGTCGCCGAGAACCGCTACATCGCCGAGGACGCGATCGAACTTGTCGACGTCGACTACGAACCGCTGCCGGCAGTCGCGGACTTCCGTAAGGCCGTCAACGCCGAGGTCGTCGTGCACGAGGCATACCCCGACAACGTCGCCGGCGGCATGGCCGGGGCTCCACCCGACGAGGAGACGTTCAATACCGCCGCGCATGTCGTGTCAGAGAACATCTACCAGCAGATGTATGTGCCCGTGCCGATCGAGACGCGCGGCATGGTCGCCGAATGGCAGGGCGCCTCAGGCGAACTCACCATCTGGGCATCCACGCAGACACCGCATGAGCTGCGCGCGTTCGCCGCACGACTGTTGGGCATCCCGGCGCAGCATGTCCGCGTAATCATGAAGGATACCGGCGGCGGCTTCGGCCAGAAGGTCGTCCCGATGCGCGAAGACATGTGCATCATGCTCGCCTCCCGTAAGGTGCCCGCCGCGCTGAAGTGGATCGAGGACCGTCGCGAAAACCTGATGGCGGCCGGGCAATCTCGGCACGTCGACGGCAATGTCCGGATGGCGTTCGACGACGACGGCAACATCTTGGCCGCCGACATCGACTTCGCCCAGGACGTCGGCTCGTATCCGACGCCGTACCCAGTGTTGACCACCGCGGCCATCGGCATGTTCTTCCCGGGCCCATACCGCGTTCCGAAGGCCAGCTTCAACTACAAGACGGTGTTCTCCAACACCGCCGGCCTGCATGCATACCGCGGGCCCTGGCAGTACGAGACCCTCACTCGCGAAATACTTCTCGACATCGCCGCTCGCAAGATGGGTATGGATCCCGTCGAGCTGCGCCGCAAGAATCTGCTGCGCCGAGACGAAATGCCCTACTTCAACCCCAACGGCATGCCGTATGACCATGTCGCGCCGATCGAAACCTTCGAGCAGGCAGTCAAGATCCTCGACCACGAGGGCTTCCGGCGGGAGCAGCGCGACGCGCTGGCGCAGGGACGCTATATCGGCCTTGGCTTTTCGGCGTATATCGAGCCGACGGGCGCGGCGACCGGTCACTTGGCCAGCGAGGGCGCGACTATCCGCATCGAGCCGACGGGCAAGATCAACGTCTATGTCAACGGCGGGTCGACGGGAAACAGTTTGGAGACCACCGTCGTTCAGCTCACGGCCGATGCATTGGGCGCCGACATCGAGGACGTCGCCACCATCCAGGGCGATACCGCGGTGACGCCGTACGGTGCCGGCACGCAGGGCAGCCGCAGCGGGCCGATGACCGCGGGCGCCGTCAACGAGACGGCGACCGTGCTGCGCAAGAAGATCGTGGCGATGGCGGCGGCGCGCCTGGGCGTCGAGGAAGACGCCATCGAACTTGCCAACTCACGGGCCACTGTCCGCGACGACCCCGAAAAGTCAGTCAGCTTCGCCGATCTCGCCTACCGCGCGTACTACGAGCCGCAGCAGCTGCCGCCCGGGATGTCGGCGGGCTTGGAGGCCAGCGAGCGATTCGTCTCCCAGGCGCCGATCCACTGGGCCAACGCGACGCACGCGTGCACCTGCGAGGTCGACGTGGAAACCGGGCATGTCACGCTGACGCGCTACATCGTCAGCGAAGACGTCGGTCCCATGATCAACCCGAACGTGGTCGAGGGCCAAATAGCCGGTGGCACAGTGCAAGGCATCGGCGGCGCGCTGTTGGAGAACCTGGCCTACGACGACGACGGCAACCCGCTGGCATCGACGTTCGTCGACTATCTGCTCCCGACAGCCACAGAGGTCCCGCAGATCGAATACGGCCATGTCGAGATACCCGGCCCGGGCGTAGGCGGTTACAAGGGCGCCGGTGAGGGCGGCGCGATCGGGTCGACACCCGCGGTGATCAACGCGATCAACGACGCGCTGGCGCCGCTGGGCGTCACAATTACCAGACTGCCGGCCAGCCCAGCAGCGATCGTCTCGTTACTCGAGGAGGCCCGATAGTGGAACTAGTCAACGAATTTCGTGTGCCCGTGCCTGCCGACAAGGCGTGGGAGGTGCTGACCGATGTCGAACGGATCGCACCGTGTATGCCGGGGGCGCAGTTGCTTTCGGTCGACGGCGACGAGTTCACCGGCGCGGTCAAAGTCAAGGTCGGGCCGATCACCGTCCAGTACAAGGGCAAGGCGCAGTTCGTGGAGAAGGACGCCGCGGCGCACCGCGCAGTGATCAAGGCCAACGGCAAAGAGACCCGCGGGCAAGGCAATGCGGCCGCGCTGGTCACCGCGGAACTCAAGGACGAGGGCGACAGCACGACGTGCGTGCTGACCACCGACCTGACGATCACGGGCAAGGCCGCGCAGTTCGGGCGCGGAGTGCTGGCGGACGTGGCCGGAAAATTGATCGGGCAGTTCGCCGACCGACTGGAAGCCGACGTGCTGGCCGATAGTCGCCCGGCGGCAGCGGCAGCGTCGAACGCATCGGAGGCGCCGGCGCCGATGAGCCAATTCAAGGCTGCCCAGCAGGCCGACGACACTGGGTCCGTCGACCTGCTCAGCGTCGTCGCCGGACCGATCGCCAAGCGCGTGGCCCCGGTGGCGGGCGGGTTGGCGGTTGGCCTTCTGGTCGGCTGGCTTCTCGGGCGTCGCGGCGCATGAAACCCGCACCGTTCGAGTACCACCGCCCGGACAGCACTGCTGAAGCTGCACAGATGCTCGCCGAATTCGGCGAGGACGCAAAGGTTCTCGCGGGCGGGCAGAGCCTGGTGCCGATGCTCGCGCTGCGGTTGGCGTTCTTCGACCACCTGGTCGACATCTCGCGGCTCGACGAATTGAAGGGCATCGAACGTCGCAACGGCGCGCTGTGGATCGGCGCGGGCACCACCGACGCGGCCGTCGGCGCCTCGTCGGAGGTCGAGTCCGCGGTGCCACTGCTCACCCGCGTGACGCCATACATCGGGCACTTCCAGATCCGCAACAAGGGGACTCTCGGCGGGTCCGTCGCACACGCCGATCCGGCCGGCGAGTATCCGACGGTCGCGCTGACGCTCGACGCGCAGATGGAGGCCGTTTCACCGAACGGCACGCGTCGGATACCGGCGTCGGAGTTCTTCCAAGGCTTGTGGGAAACCGCGCTTGAGCCCGACGAGGTGCTTACCGGCGTCTCGTTTCCGGTGTGGAGCGGCCGCTGCGGCTTCGCCGTCGAGGAATTTGCCCGTCGCCACGGCGATTTCGCGATCGCCGGGGCCACCATCGCGGTCGAACTCGACGGCGATGATCGACTGAGCCGCTGCGGCATCGGCCTGCTGGGTCTGGGCTCGACACCGGTGCGCGCCGCGCAGGCCGAGCAGGGTGTCATCGGACGCCCGGTCAGCGAGATCACCCCGGAAGAGGTCGGCAAGCTCGCGATGTCCGGGCTCGATGAGATTCCCGCCGACCTACAAGGTTCGGCCGCGTATCGCAGCCGAGTCGGCGCCGCGATGGTGGCGCGGGCTTGGACGTCAGCCACCACGGAGGCCATCAATGCATGAGATGCCGGTTCAAGTAACGGTCAACGGACGCGAGTTCGAGGCCAGCGTCGAACCGCGGGTGACGCTCGCGGACTTCCTGCGCGAGAAGTGCGGGCTGACTGGCACGCATCTGGGCTGCGAACACGGCGCCTGCGGTGCGTGCACGGTGCTAGTCGACGGCGACGCCGTGCGCTCCTGCTTGATGTTCGCGGTGCAGGCGGAGGGTTCGCAGGTCACGACGGTGGAGGGCATCGCCTCGGCCGACGGTGAACTCTCACCGGTGCAGGCGGCACTGCGCGAGTGTCACGGCCTGCAATGCGGCTTCTGCACACCGGGTTTCGTCACGTCGATCACCGCGCTGCTGCGCGAAAACCCGCAGCCCAGCGATGACGAGATCCGCGAAGGACTGTCCGGAAACTTCTGCCGGTGCACCGGCTACCAGGGCATCGTGAACGCGGTGCACCTCGCCGCGGAGAAGATGCGGGGCTAATCGCGGCCGGGCGTTTTACGGCCTTATGCCTAGGATTGATGCCACTTTTTGGCACAAATCCTCCACTTAAGCGGCGCGATCGATCGTCGCGAACTCGCAACCCGCCCCACAGGGATGCCCGTCAACGGCGACTCCATGTCGCTGCATAAGACGGGCGATCTTCGCGGCTGTCTGACATGCACGTCCGAAAACCTGGCCGTAGGAGAGTCTGACGGTCGATCGTCCCTCGATCGCGGCGTCCAGATCGCGCTCGAAATCGGCGTCGCGCGCTGATGCCGTGTCGTGATAGATCCGCCCGTCGAGTTCGACCACCAGCCGTCCCGCGTACTCCACGTCGCGGTAGCAGACACCCGTCGATGAGACGGCCCGCTGTTGTCGAGAGCCACGGGGCAGGCCATGCGCTCGGGTGGCTCGAATCCTCCACCTAAGCGTGGCGCATTACGAGGAGACGACGCCGCGTAGCCCGTCGGCGCCGAAGATCGGCTCCAGCATCCCCGAGATGTCCGGCCCGCGGCGCAGCCCGTGCCCGCCGTCGACGTTGATCGCCTGGCCGGTGATCCAGCTCGCGGCATCGCTGAGCAAGAACACCGCCAAATGAGCGATGTCCTCCACCTCGCCGAATCGCGGCAGCGGCGTGCAGGCGCGGTAATCGTCGGTGACGGCCGGCACTTCCATGATCGGGCCGACCATCTCGGTGCGCGTCAGGCCCGGGCGAATGCTGTTCACCCGCACCCACGACGGCCCCAACTCGTCGGCCGCCAACATCAATAAGTGGTCCAACGCCGCCTTGCTCACCCCGTACGCGCCGAACCACCGATGGATGTTGCTCGACGCGATCGACGAGATCCCGACGAACGATCCCCCGCCGCCGCGCACCATCTCCCGGCCCGCATGCTTGAGCAGGTACATGGTGCCGTTGATGTTCAGGTCGATGGTGCGCCGCCACGCGTCGGAATCGATCTGCGTGATCGGCCCGATCGTCTCGGATCCGCCCGCACTGTGCACGACGCCGTGCAGCCGGCCGTGCCACGCGGTGGCGGCGTCGACCGCCCGGGCGACTTCGTCCTCGTTGGTGACATCGGTGGGCTCGTAGCGGACCTCCCCCGAACCCTCCCCGGCGCGGATCTCGTCGACGGCTGCGCTGAGCTTGTCGGCGTTGCGCCCGACGAGCGTGACGTGCCCGCCGGAGGCGACGATCGCCGCGGCGGCGCCCTTGCCGATTCCGCTACCGCCGCCGGTCACCAGATATGTACGGTCTGCCAACGAGATCTGCATCGTCAAGGTGTATCACGCCTCGCGAGCTTCGGTGCCCCCAGCGTCCGCCAATCCGGCACGTCCGGCGGCAGCCCGACCGGGTACCTGTTCTCGTTGTGCGCCGCCCAATGCGCATGCCCGAGTTCGTGAATGTGGAACGCGTGCCGCAGCGCCTCGGTGAATCCCATTGCATCGGCTGCGGCATTCACCGAATCCTTGACCAGCAGCGCCGCCATCGTCGGCCGCTCGGCGATACGGCGCGCGAATTCCAGTGTCTTGTCCTCGAGTTCGTCGCGGGCAAAGATCTTCGACACCATGCCCAGCCGGTACGCCTCGTCAGCGTCGATCGAATCACCGGTCAGCAGTAACTCTTTGGCCTTACGGGCACCGAATTCCCATGGATGGGCGTAATATTCGACGCCCGGCATGCCCATCCGAACCGCGACCACGTCGCTGAACTTCGCGTCGTCCGCCGCGACGATCAAGTCGCACGCCCAGATCAGCATCAGACCGGCCGAAATGGCATTGCCCTGCACCGAAGCGATGGTGATCTTGCGCAGATCCCGCCAGCGGCGCGTGTTCTCGAAGAAGAAGTGCCACTCCTGCAGATAGGTCCGCTCCGCGATCGCGGGCATCGTCGCGCCGTGCGACCGGAACGTCGGATGCTGATCCGGCCCGGGTTTACGCTCCAGCAGCGCTTCTTCAGACCCCAGATCGTGTCCGGCGGAGAAGTTCTTACCGCGGGCCGCCAGGATCACCACGCGCACCTGATCGTCAGCTTCGGCGCGGCCGAACGCCTCGTCCAATTGCACCAGCATGGTTCGCGATTGCGCGTTCTGGGCGTCCGGCCGGTTGAGCCAGATACGTGCGATGCGACCCTCGTCGAGCGTCTCGTAGGTCACCTGTTCGCCAGCCACAGCGGACCACCTCGTTCACTTGCCACGTATGGAGCATCCAGGGATATCCGTGGACAAAAAGCACACTACGTGTAACGCGTATAGCCTCCGTCAGCCACCCGCCGACCTACAATTGGCCGGGGGGACAGCAAACGAGAGAAGGCACACCCGATGGCTACGACGCTACGACGACTCATCCTGGCCGGCGGATTCGCAGTCGCGGTGGCCGTAAACCCGGCGGCGGCCATGCTGAATTCGCCTGACACCACGCCGCTTGCCACGTGCGCCCCCGGCGAAGAAGAAGATGTGTTCACCGTCGTCTGCACCCCAATGCTGGTGCCGAATTCGCCGTCGCCGTTCACCACCACGGCCGCCAACCCGGACGTGCCTGAAATCGACGGCATTCCATGCATCGGCCGCAGCGCCGCCGCCTGCGTGGGCCTGGCCGAAGACGCACAGGCTCAAGGCCCGCAACCGGTCCCGCAGTCGACGATCGGCTCGAGCCCGACGGTCACCGGCCACCTCGGCCCGTAACAGGCACAGCGTCGTCCCAGCGAACCCGAAGAAGCTGTGCAGATTTCTCCCAGCTTCCATAGACTTTCTGACGACGACGCACGACGACGCTCGTAATGACTACAGAAAGCGTGACGATGGCGACCTTCCAGATTCCTGCACGACGACTTCTCATTACCGGTGGATTCGCGGTCGCAGTCGCCGCAGCGCCGGCGATGGCCGTCGTTGCCACACCGACCAGCCCGGCAGCACCGGTGGCCGCTTGCCCCAACGGCGAAGAAGCGGACCAGTACACCGGCGTCTGCGTGCCGCACACCGTGCCGAACTCCCCGTTCACCACCCTTCCCGGCAACCCTGACGTGCCCACCATCGGCGGCATTCCCTGTATCGGCCGCCATGTCAGTGAGTGTGTCGGCTTGGCCGAGGAACAGCAGGCCATGGCGCCACAGCCGGCGCCGCAGTCGACGATCGGCTCCAGCCCCACGGTGACCGGGCATCTCGGCCCGTAATCGCAGGCGGCGGCCCTGCCGCCGGCAGGGTCGCCTACAGTTGGGGTATGCCTGCGAAATCTGATCCCGCCGAAATCGGCGACGTCGAACCGCTAGCCGACAGCACTGCGCGCCAGGCCAGGCGTGTTGTCGCCGCCTACGCGACCGACGCGGACGAATGCCGGATCTTCTTGTCGATGCTCGGCATTGGACCGTCGAAACCCGAGGCGTAAGTGGTTCCGGAGGGCGGCCGGGGGGCCGGCTCCGGAACCGCCGATTTCGTCGTGGTGGCCAACCGGCTGCCGATCGACATGGAGCGGCTGCCCGACGGCAGTACGGAGTGGAAGCGTAGCCCCGGCGGGCTGGTCACCGCCCTGGAGCCACTGCTGCGCCGCCGGCGGGGAGCGTGGATCGGCTGGCCCGGCATCACCGACGCCGACGAGGACCCGATCGAAGTAGACGACCTGCAGCTCTACCCCGTGCGGCTGTCGGCCGAAGACGTCGCCGAATACTACGAGGGCTTCTCCAACGCCACACTGTGGCCGCTGTACCACGACGTCATCGTCAAACCGATCTACCACCGCGAGTGGTGGGACCGCTACGTCGAGGTCAACCGGCGCTTCGCCGAGGCCACATCACGGGCGGCCGCACAGGGCGCCACGGTGTGGATCCAGGACTACCAGCTGCAGCTGGTGCCGAAGATGCTGCGGATGCTCCGACCGGATCTCACGATCGGCTTTTTTCTGCACATCCCGTTCCCGCCCGTCGAGTTGTTCATGCAGATGCCGTGGCGCACCGAGATCGTGGAGGGCCTGCTCGGCGCGGACCTGGTCGGGTTCCACCTGCCCGGCGGCGCGCAGAACTTCCTCATCCTGGCCCGGCGCCTCGTAGGCGCCAACACCTCCCGCGCGTCAGTGGGTGTGCGTTCGCGATTCGGTGAGATCAATGTCGGATTCCGCACCGTAAAAGTCGGCGCGTTCCCGATCTCCATCGACTCGACGGCCCTGGATGCGCAGGCCCGTCAGCGGTCAATCCGCCAGCGCGCGAAAGAGATCCGCGTCGAACTCGGTAACCCGCGCAAAATCCTGCTCGGCGTCGACCGGCTGGATTACACCAAGGGCATCGACGTGCGGCTGCGCGCGTTCTCCGAACTGCTCGCCGAGGGCCGGGCCAAACGCGACGACACCGTGCTGGTGCAACTGGCCACCCCGAGCCGCGAACGCGTCGAGAGCTACAAGGCGATGCGCGAGGACATCGAACGTCAGGTCGGCCACATCAACGGCGAGTACGGCGAGGTCGGCCATCCGGTCGTGCACTACCTGCATCGGCCCGTGCCGCGTGAGGAGTTGATCGCGTTCTTCGTCGCCGCCGACGTCATGCTGGTCACCCCGCTGCGGGACGGCATGAACCTGGTGGCCAAGGAGTATGTGGCATGCCGCAGCGACCTCGGCGGGGCCTTGGTGCTCAGCGAATTCACCGGCGCCGCAGCCGAACTGCGTCAGGCCTACCTGGTCAACCCGCATCATCTGGAGAACGTCAAGGATGCGATCGAGGCCGCGCTGAATCAGCCACCGGAAGAGGGCCGACGACGGATGCGGGCGCTGCGCAGACAGGTGCTCGCGCACGACGTGGACCGTTGGGCGCGGTCATTCCTCGACGCGCTGGCCGACACGAAAAAACCTAGATCGGTTTGATGTAGGAGATCAGCCACTTGCCGTCGACCTTCTCGTAGTCGACCTTCAGGCGGCTGCCGTCGTAGACCGGCTGGCGTGACTTGTCGGTCACCGTGCGGTTCATATAGACCATCACCGACGCCGAATTGCGTTGTGCGGTCAACACTCCCACACCCACGACGTTGGCCTGGCTGATCACCTGGCGATCCCGCGCCTGCGGGATGATGTCCTTGGTGGCCCGCTCCTGGAACTCCTGGCGATACTCGGGCGTCAGCAGGTTGTAGGCGTCGGTGAGGCTGGTTTCGACGGTCTGGTAGTCGTAGCCGAACACCTTGGGAATCTGGTCGACCGCCAGGGGCGCGACGGTGGCCCGGGTGGTCTGCTCACCGCGCAGTTCCACGCGGTTCCAGTACATCGCGCCTCCGACGCCGGCGAGCGCGACCACGCCGATCGCGAGGAGCACGGCGACGAATCCGACCAGCCTGGCCGTCCAGCTGCGCATCAGTTCCCGCCCTCGGGATATTTGAGGTCATACCCGGTCATGTGCCCGTTGTCGTCCTCGTGCACGATGACCCGCAACCGGTAGGGCTGTGACGGTTTGTTGGTGCCGTCGATATCGGTCACCGTGACGCGCACCGCCACCCAGCACCGCGGCGTTGTTGGCGATCTCATCGACCTCCTCCAGCGCGGCGCCGTTGATCACCGCCTCCGACGTGGCGTTGGTGTCGCGGAACAGCGCCTTGAGGTTCTCGACGTTGTTGTTCTGGCTGAGCATGTCGCGCAGCGGGCCGCTGGTGCCGTCGACGAACCGGTTCACGCTCTCGTCGATGTTGTCCTGCGTGTAGCTGAACATGTTCACCACGGTCTGCGACGCGGTGTCGACGAAGCGCTGGTTGCGGGCTTGGATCGCCTCGGCGTCACGCTGCTGGTCGACCAGCACGAACACACCCACGGCCAGCGCGGCCGCCATCACGAACCCGGCGGTCAACGCGCAGATGGCCACCAACCGGCGATGTGGCTGCCGCCGCGGTGGCGGGCCCGCCGGCCTGGGCACCCGCACCTTGACGACCGGCGGCTCGAGAGTCGCGGTGCCGGTGGCCCCGGCCGCGCCGTTCACGGGTCCGGCCGGCCGCACCGCACGCCGACGCCCCCGTTGCCTCGTCACCTCGGGTGTCAAGGCCTCCTGTTCTGCCATTACGCCTGCCTTGGATCCATCATCAGGTCTACCCAGTTCTCCGCAGGCGCCAGTTTGTCAGCGCCGGGCGCGAAGACGCCAGTTCCGCCTGCCGGATCCGCGAAGACGCCGGTGTTCTGGTCGTAGGTGGCAACCGTCGGACCCGAGGCCAACGGCGGTGCCTCGGCGGGCAACGGCGGAGCCGGTGCACCCGCCGGCGGCGGGGGCGCCGGCCGGCCATACGGCGGAACGAGCTGATCCGGTGGAGCATAGAACGGCCACGGCGGTGGTGGCGGACCGGGCTTGTTCGGGGGGTACGGCAACGGATACGGCGCATGCGGCGCCGGCCCCGGGCCCGGCGGGACTCCCGGCGGCAGCTCGACCACCGGCGGACCCGGATCGGGATCCACCTGCGGCGGGATCATCGGGAACTTGTTGGGCGGCAGAATGTTTCGCCCGTCGGTGATCGGCTCGCCGTACGGGATCGGCGGCCCGCGCCACGGGTTGCTGCCGATCGGCACGTATCCGTTGGGGTCGCGGCAGAGTTGCACCGTCGGCGCGCGCTTGCCCGGGAACTCCTGGCACGGGTAGTTCCGCGCGCCGCGCACCACGCTCGGATCGTTTTGTGCGGTCTTGCAGTACAGATCCGGCGGGAGTTCGCGCAGCGTGGTGTCGGCCGGTGAGCGGATCTGGGTCGGCGGCACGAAGCCCACCGAACACGGCGGCGGATCGCCCAGCGAGATCTTGAAGTCCAGCTTGCCGCCCTCATCCGAGGGCACGCCGCCGGCGACGGTGTTGAGCGCGGCCAGCAGCGCCGGGAAGATCACCAGCGCCTGCTCGAGCGACTTGTTGTAGATCACGCCGATGCGACCGAAGTTGGCTAGGTTGGCGGCCAGCATGGGGAAGGTCGGCCGGATGCCCGCGAACGTTTCGTTGGCTTCGGCGGTCGCCCCGGGGACGGTCTGCAGCACGGATCGCACCTGCGAGTCGGCGTTGGCCACCTCACCGGTGAACCGGGCCAGCCCGTCGGCCAGCGACTTGATGTCATCGCCGCCACGGATCTGGGCGTCCAGGAACGGCCCGGCCTGGTCGATCAACTGGGTGACCTGCCCGTAATTGGCGTTGGCCTCGTCGACGAGCATGCGCGCCGACTGGATCAGCCGGGCCAGCTCGGGCCCAGATCCGTTGAACGCCTTGAACGTCTCGCGCAGCAGGTCCTCCAGGCGGGTGTCCCCCACGCTGTTGACCAGGCTTTCGGCCTCGCGGAGCAGCCCGGCGATGTCCTGGCCGATCGCGGTGCGGTCCTTGCTGATGCTCGCCCCGTCGCGCAGCTTGTCCGACGCCGGATCCTCCGGCGGCACCAAGTCGATGTACTGCTCACCGACCGCCGAGACGCTCTTGACCGTCGCAGTGACGTTCTCCGGCACCGGCGTAGAGCTGTTCAGCCGCATGTGGGCGACGACGCCGTCGTCGGTGAGACCGACCCCTTCGACCCGGCCGATGGTGACACCGCGATAGGTGACGTTGGCGTTCTCGTAGATCCCGCCGCCGGCCACGAAATTGGCGTCGACGTCGTAGGTGCCGATGCCCATCGCGGCGGGCAGGTGCAGATAGAACGCCGAGATGGCCCCGACGGTGAGCACGGTGACGATCGCAAAGATCGTCAACTGCAAACGGGTGAGCCGGTCCAGCATTACGGCGCCTCCCCGTGTTGTTTGGCCGTGCCCGGCGGAATCTCGAACGGATCGGCGGCCTGCCCCGACAGGTTCGCGAGGGATCCGGTCAAAAAGTCGGGCGGATTCACGACCTCGCTCATGTGCTTCATGTTCGGGTCGAGACCCAGCGACGTGGTGAAGACCGTTTCGCCGATCCGGCGCAGCGTCAGGTCGAACGTCACGAACACGTTCAGGTAGTCGCCACGCACCGCGTTGCGCAGATATTTGTAGTGGAACGGGAACGTCGGCAGGAACTCCAAGCCCTTGATGAAGTCATCGGCATTGTCGTTGAACGCCTTGATGACTGGATACAGGTCCTTGAAGTCGGCCGCGAAATCCTCTTTGGTCTCGGCCAGGATGCGCGCCGCGATGGTCGCGAAGCTGCCCAGTGCCCCAAACGCATCAACGATGTTGGCCCGGTTGTTGTTGAGCACCTCCAAGGCGTTGGGCAGCGTGTCCAGGGTGCGCCCGAGGCTGTCCTTGCTGTTGGCCAGGATGGCGGCGAACCGGTTCAGGCCTTCGGCGGCGGCGATGATGTCGTTGGTCTGCTGATCCAGCGAGCTGGTCAACTCCGCGAGCCGCGGCACCAGGTCCGCAAAGCTGCCGGCCCGGCCCGCGACAGCGGCGTAGGCCTCGTCGGTGATGTCCTGCAGCGCACCGAGATTGCCCTTGTTGACGACGACGCCCAGGGAGGACAGCACTTCCTCCGTCGTGGGGTAACGGCCGGTGCGGTCCATCGGGATGTTGGCGCCGTCCTTGAGCTCCCCGATCGCAGGCTCGGTCGCGGGTTCGGCGAGTTCGATGTGCTGGGAACCGAGCAGCGACGTCTGCGCCACCTTCGCGGTGGCGTTGGCCGGCAGCTTCACGTCGCCGTCCAGCGAAAGCTCCACGGCGGCATAGAAACTGCCGTCCGGCCGCTGCACCGCGTCGATGCCGGACACGCTGCCGACGGTGACGTCGTCGACCATCACCGGCGAGTTCTGCGGCAGCGTCGCGACATCGGGCAGGGCCACGGTGACCTTGTAGGAGCCCGCTCCGTGCCCGGCGGTGCCGGGCATGTTGAGCGAATTCAGCCCGCCGAACTGGCAGCCGGCCAGCAGCGCTGCGCCACTGCCGATCGCGAGGGCCCGAACCCCGATGCGGCGCATCACGATCCACCACCCCCCTCGGCCGGTAACGGTCCCGGGGCCGGTTCGGCCTCAGGCCCACCGACGTGGCTGGTCGGCTGTTGCGGCGCCGGCGCCGCCGCGCCGTTCTGCGCCGGAGCCGCGCCTTCCTGCTCGGGCGGCAGGATCAGCGAGCTGAGATCCGTCTCGGCGGGGATCTCCGGCGGGGTGACGCCCGGCGCCGGCTGCCACTGCAGATACGGAATCGGTGTCTCCGCCTTGGCTTCGGTGGCCGGGGTGTCGTAGATGATCTGCCCCTTGTAGGCCTGAATGCTGTTGATCGGATGGAACATCACCGGCGGGTAGTTCATCGTGATCCGCCGGAACACCGGGCCCATCCGTTGGCGGCAGATCTCGGCGCGCTTGTAATTGTCCGGGGTGGCGCCGGCGTCGAACGTTCCGCCGCACAGGAATTGCACCGGATTGGCGAAGTTCGGCAGCGACAGCAGGCCGCCCACCGAGCCCTGGGCGGGGCTGTAGATGTTGTAGAAGTTCGCCAGCCCGTTGGGCGTGATGTGCAGCAGCTGTTCGATGTCGTCGCTGTGGTCGGTGAGGATCTGGGTGAAGTCGGCGAGCTTGCCGACCTGTGCGATCAGCGCGTCGTTGCTCTCGTTGAGCAGGCCACGCACGTCGGTCAGCGCCTGCGTCAACGTGCCCAGCGTGTTGTCCAGGTCGGTCGAGCTGTCGGCCAGCACCTGGGAGACCGATGCGACGTGGTTGGTGAACTGGACGATCTGCTCGTTGCTGTTGGACAGCGCGTCGACCAGCACCTGCAGGTTGCGAATGGTGCCGAACAGGTCGGTGCGGGAGTCGCCCAATCGTCCTGCGGTTTGGGATAGTTCACGCAACGCCTGGCGGAACGAGTCGCCGTTGCCGTCGAAGGTATCGGCGGCCTGATTGACGAAACCGGCCAGCGGGCCCTGCATGGAGCCTGGTTGCGGGCCGAGCTGGGAACTGAGCTGGGTCAGCTGCTCCTTGACTTCGTCCCATTCGACCGGCACCGCGGTGCGGTCCAGACCGATCTCGGCGTCGTCGCCCAGCTCCGGCCCGCCGGTGTAGGCGGGCGTGAGCTGAATGAACCTGGCCGACACCAGATTCGGCGCGATGATCAGCGCTTTGGCATCCGCGGGCACCTTGACGCTGTCGTCCAACGTCATCGTGACCTTCACATCGCGGGCCCGCGGTTCGATCGAGTCGATCGTGCCGATCGGCACGCCGACCACTCGCACGTCGTCACCCGGGTAGAGGCCCACCGCCGAGGTGAAGTATGCGGTCAGCTTGTTGCCGACGCGCGTCGGCCAGACCTGGTAGATCCCGACCACCAGGGTCGCCACCAGCAGCGCCGCCAGGGCGACCCGCAGCCACAGGCTCCGATTTCGTACCGAATTCTCTTGCGTCATGGTGACTTCGGCCTAATGATCAGCCGCTCGGAGATCAGTCCGCGCAGGTAGTCGGCGAGGCTGTCCGGCAGCTTGCCGGGCTGGAAGTAGGTGTCCAGCAGCACCTCGGCGATGCCGACCGGCGGCAGGCCGTACAGGTTGATGTTGAAGCCGGGGCCGTTGCCGACCACCTCACCCAGTGCCGTCGCGTAGGGCGGCAGCCGTCGCAGCGCTTCGCCGATGTGCTCGCGGCGCTCCAGCAGGTTGTCCATCACCAGGTTCAGCTTCTCCAACGCGGGTTGGAACTCCCGACGGTTGTCGGCGACGAAACCCGACAGCTGCTGGGACACTTCGTCGATACCGGCGATCAGGTTGCTCAGCGCCTGGCGCCGTTCGTCCAGTGCGGCGAACAGCAGATTGCCATCGGTGATCAGTTTGTTCACCTGCCCGGAGCGCTGCGCCAGGGTGTCGGAGACCCGTTTGGCGTGCAGCAGCAGCTGTTCGAGTGCGGCGTCGCGTTTGTTGATGCTGCGCGACAGGTTCGCCACTCCGTCCAGCGCACCACGCAATTGCGGTGTCGCGTCGCGGAGCGAGTCGGTCAGTGTCTGCAACGCCTGCTCGAAGCGCGGCTTGTCCAGTTCGGACACGTTCTGGCCGAGATCCTGCAGCGCCGTGTTGAGGGTGTACGGAGTGGTGGTACGCGCCAACGGGATCACCGTCGACGATCCGCTGCCCTTGGGCGTGACCGCCAGTGATTTCTCGCCGAGCACGGTGTCTGTCTTGATCGCGACCAGCGACTGGTCGCCCACCCTGACTTCGCGGTCCACGGTGAACGTGACCTTGGCCGCGTCGCCGGCCAGCTCGACACCGGTGACCTCACCGACCCTGATACCTGAGACGTTGACGTCGTTGCCGGGCGAAATGCCGCCCGCATCACTGAAATACGCCTCGTACGGCTTGCCCTGGGGCCAGAACGGCAGATTTGTGTAGCCGAACGACACCAGCACCAAGCACGTCACCAGGACGATGCCGAAGATGCCGGTGCGTAGCGGGTTGCTCTCCCCTGGCCTAGCCATCCTCCGAACACCTCCCCTTGGACGGATCCGCCGGACCGCCGAACGGAATCAATACGTCGCTGCCCGCCGGACCATTGATCTTGATCCGCACCGAGCAGAAGTAAATGTTGAAGAACGCGCCGTACGCGCCGAGCGCGTTGAGCCGCAGGTAGTTCTCGGCCAATGGCTCGATGACCTTGTTCACGTCGCCCTTGCGCTCATCGAGCCGCTGGGCCAACGGCCGCGCATTCTCGATGACGCCCTGAATGGGCCGACGCGAGGACTCCAACATCTCGGTCAGGTCGTTCTCCGCCGATGCCAGCGGTTCGATCGCCCCCGCGATGGGGTCGCGACCCTCGGCCAGGCCGGTGAGCAGTTGCTGCAGTCGGTCCACCGTGGCGTCGAACTGGGCGCCCTTTTCGTCGATGGTGCCCAAGACGGCGTTGAGGTTGTTGATCACCTCGCCGATGAGTTGGTCACGGGCGGCGAGGTTTTGGGTGAATGCGCTGGTGGTGGACAGCAGATTCGACAGCGCGCCGCCTTGGCCCTGCAGCAGCTCGATGATCGCGTTGGCAACCTCGTTGACCTTGGCGCCGTCGAGGCCCTTGAGCACCGGCCGCAGACCGCCGAGCAGAGCGTCGAGATCCAATGCCGGCTGGGTGTTTTGGATGGCGATCGTGCCGCCGGGCGGCAGCTTGCGCAATTCGCCTGGGCCCGAGGTGATCTCCAGATAGCGGTCGCCGACCAGGTTCTCGTAGCGGACAACCGCCCGCGTCGAGGTGTAGAGCTGATAGCGGTTGTTGACGTCGAATGCGACGTCAACAGTGTTGTCCTCGTTCAGTTTGACATCGAGGACCGAGCCCACCGGCACCCCGGCGATCCGCACGTCCTGACCGGGCTTGAGCCGCGACGCCTCGGTGAAGGTGGCGTGATACTTGTTGTCCGCGGCGAAGCGGAACTCGCCGAACACCACTATCAGCATCGCCGCCACCAGCAGCATGGCGACGGTGAAGATCGTCACGTTGCGCAGGGTCTTGTCGCGCCGCATCAGTACTCGTCCCTCTCGGCATACGCACCGTTGAACAGGAACTGCAGTGTCGAGGGCGCGTCGAACTGCAACTCCGTGTTCGGCTGGAATGGAACATAGGCGTTGTCAGTCACCAGGAACGGCGAGCGGTACCACGACCCGCCGTACTGCTTGGACGGAATGTTAGGCAGGCCACGGCAATTCGGCCCACCCGAGGCGTTCACGATCGGCAAGCTCTCCGGGTACGTATAGCCGGGCACGCCGGGGATGAAGTTCGATGACACGAACAGACCCGGCCGGATGCCGCCGATCACCGGGGCGAACCGGTCGATGGCGATGGCGGTGCCCTGCAGGATGCAGCCGAACACCGGCGAGTACTCGCCGGCCACCTTCAACGGTGCACGAAGCCGTTGCACCGCTGCGATGTAGTCGTCGGCCGCAGGCTCCAGCGTGGCGGTGCCGTTGTTGGCCAGGCCGATCGCGGCGAGCAAGGTGGCGTTCAGGTTGTCCTGCTCATCGACGATGGTGTTGCTGATCGTCGGCGCGCTGTCCAGGATCCGCGCCACGTCCGGCCCGGCGTCGGCGTACACGTTCGCCACCTCCGCAGCTTTGCGGAAGTCCTCATGCAACGTCGGCAGCTTCGGATTGAGTTGCTGCAGATAATAATTCAGTCCGGCCATGGTGGCGCCGAGATCGTCACCGTTTCCGCGCAAGCCCTCCGCCAGCGCCGTCAGCGTCGCGTTCAGGTTGACCGGGTCGATCTTGTCCAGCACGTCGGTCAACGTCTGGAACAGCGTGTTGACCTCCAACTGCACCGACGACGCCTGCACCGTCGCCCCCGGCTCCAACGACGTGTCGGCAGCCTCATCCGGGGGGATGAACTCCACCGACTTGGCGCCGAAGATGGTGTTGCCGGCGATCCGCACATCCGCGTTCGACGGGATGAACCGCATTTCGCCGCTGTCGATCGCCAGCGTCAGCTTCGCCTGATCCCCGTTGTAGTCAATCGATTTGACCTTGCCGACCTGGATACCGCGGTACTTGACCTTGGCGTCACGCTCCATCACCAGACCGGCCCGCGGCGACATCACCGTCACGGTGTCGGTGGAGGTGAACGCCGCGGTGTACGCCAGGTAGGTGAACACCACCGCGGCAACGAGGAGGGTCGCCAGGATCGCCGCAGCGATCCTGACGTGGCTGCGCTTCGCGTCAACGTCCGACATCGTCCCCCACCTACCCCGAGAGGTTGAAGTTACCGGACGCGCCGTACACGGCGAGCGAGATGAACAACGTGATGGTGACGACCACGATCAGTGAGGTGCGCACGGCCTGACCGACCGCGATGCCCACACCCACCGGTCCGCCGGAAGCGTTGTAGCCGTAGTACGTATGCACCAGCATCACGGCGATCGCCATCACGATCGCCTGCAGGAACGACCACAGCAGGTCGGTTGGGACGAGGAAGGTGTTGAAGTAGTGGTCATACAGGCCCGCGGACTGGTTGTTGATGAACACCGTCGTGAATCGCGCGGCGAAGAACGCGGCCAGCACCGACAACGAGTACAGCGGGATGATCGCGATCAGCCCGGCCATCAATCGGGTGGACACCAGATACGACACCGAGTGCACCGCCATGGATTCGACGGCGTCGATCTCCTCGGCGACCCGCATGGCGCCGAGCTGGGCGGTGGTTCCGGCGCCGATGGTGGCGGCCAGCGCGATCCCGGCGATCACCGGCGCGACGATTCGCACGTTGAGGAAGGCCGACAGGAAGCCGGTCAGCGCCTCGATGCCGATATTGCCAAGTGAGCTATAGCCCTGCACCGCGATGACGCCGCCGGACGCCAACGTCAGGAAGGCTGCGACGCCGACGGTGCCGCCGATCATCACCAGTGCGCCGGTGCCCATCGTCATCTCGGCGATCAGCCGGACGGTCTCCTTGCGATAGCGAGTGAGCGCATTGGGGACATACCGCATCGTCTCGCCGTAGAACAGCGCCTGCTCACCGAATGTGTCGACGGCCTTGGGCACGCCGCGGAACATGCGGCGGAATCGGTACGTGACGTCGTAGCTCATCAGCGCCCTTGGTTCTTCGCGTAAACGCTAATCACCGCACCAGCACCCGGACGCCGATCGCCGTCATGATCACATTGATCACGAACAGACAGATGAAGGCGTAGACCACTGTTTCGTTGACCGCGGTGCCGACGCCCTTCGGCCCACCCTGCACCGTCAAGCCGCGATAGCAGCCCACCAGCCCGGCCACCACGCCGAACAGCAGCGCCTTGACCTCGGCGAGCACCAACTCACCCAGACCGGTCAGCACCGTCAGCCCGTTGATGAACGCGCCGGGATTGACGCCCTGCAGGAACACCGAGAAGACATAGCCGCCGGTCAACCCGATGGCACACACCAGGCCGTTGAGCAGCAACGCCACGAACGTCGACGCCAGCACCCGGGGCACCACCAATCGCTGGATCGGATCGATACCCAACACCCGCATCGCGTCGATCTCCTCGCGGATGGTGCGGGCGCCGAGGTCCGCGCAGATGGCGGTGGCGCCGGCGCCGGCCACCACCAGCACGGTGACGACGGGACCCAACTGAGTGATGGTGCCAAAGGCGGTGCCCGCCCCGGACAGGTCGGCCGCGCCGATCTCGCGCAGCAGGATGTTGAGGGTGAACGCCACCAGCACGGTGAACGGAATCGCGACCAGGAGCGTGGGCACCAGCGACACCCGGGCGATCATCCAGGTCTGGTCGAGGAACTCCCTGAGTTGAAAGGGTCGCCGGAAGGTCTTGACGAAGGTGTCGAGCGACATTTCGACGAAGCCGCCCACGGCCCGAGCCGGCGCCGCGAGCTGTTCGATCAACCTGGGCTCCGTTCTCGGGGCGGGGTGGCGGCGAGATTCACCATGGCGAAGAGTCCGAATCTGCTCGCCATAGCGGCTTTCCCACCCCTTGGTCGGACGTTGCTCTACGTGAGCCGGATCATACTAACTAGAACAAGTTCGCAGTGTCAAAGATCCGCAATTCCGGCCGTAATTGCACTATTTTGCCTGGTCAGACCCGGTGTGACGCAGGTCATCCTGGAACACGTTCTAATCGGCCGACGTCGTTGTCGACCGAGACTGTCAGTCTCCCGAACCCATCAACTCGGTGGCCGAGAAACTGCGACCCGGGTCGCGGTCAGCAAAGTAGTCGCGCAATGTCGTGGTCAGCTCGGCAGGATCCCAAGCATCGGATTCGGCGGTGAACCGGTGCTCGGCGGTCGGCGCCGCAACCAGGGTCACCGTCGGACCATAGACGATAAATAGTTGTCCGTTGACGGCTTCTGACGCCGGCGAGGCCAGGAACCGGACGAGGGTGACGACGTGCTCGGGCGACAGTTCGTCGATCTGCCCGTCGGCCAGTTCGGGCGCCTCGCCGAACACATCGGCGGTCATCGCGGTGCGGGCCCGGGGCGCGATGGCATTCGCCCTTACCCCGTAGCGCTCCAGGCCGCGCGCCGCCGACAGCGTCAGCGCGGTGATACCGGCCTTGGCGGCCCCGTAGTTGGCCTGTCCGAGCGGGCCGGCCAGGCCGGCCTCCGACGACGTGTTGATGATGCGGCCGTAGACGGGTCCGCCCGCCTCCTTGGACTTCGCCCGCCAGTAGGTCGCGGCGTTGCGCGTCAGCAAGAAATGGCCACGCAGATGCACCGCAATGACCGCGTCCCAATCCTCGTCGGTCATGTTGAACAGCATCTTGTCGCGAGTGATCCCGGCGTTGTTGACGACGATGCTCAGCCCGCCGAGCCCGTCGGCGGTCTCGACCAGCTCGTCGGCGGTGGACCGCTGGCTGATGTCACCGGCAACCGCGACGGCCTTGGAGCCGACGGCCGCGATCTCGTCGAAGACGTCCGTCTTGTCCAGTGCGGGTGCAATGTCGTTCACGACGACGGTGGCACCCGCTTTGGCAAGCCCGATCGCCTCCGCGCGGCCCAAGCCTGCGGCCGCACCTGTCACCACCGCGACCATTCCGGACAGGTCGGCCGCGTCGTTATTCGTCGTCAATTTATGAATACCTCTAGTCTTTGCGGATCAGGGCCGCGCGCGGGCATTCGGCGATCGCCTGTTCGGCCAGTTCTTCCTGGTCGGCGGGCACCGGATCGGTCTTCACCACGGCGTAATCGTCGTCGTCGAGATCGAAAATGTCCGGGGCAATGCCGAGGCACACCGCGTTACCTTCACATCGATCACGGTCAACTTCAACTCGCACGACCGCCTCCTTTTCATGGCTTCTTCAGGCTGGCACCTGCCTTCGCCGTCAGAATACGACCACGCACGCTGGACCCCAAGACTAGAACGTGTTACAACCGGGGAGGAATCCGGGTCAGTCGACGGCTTCCACCAAATCTGACGTAAGGACGCGTGATGCGGATCGGTTACACCGCCGAGCAGGAGGAGTTGCGTCGCGAGCTGCGCTCCTACTTCTCCAAGTTGATGACGCCCGAGCGGCTGGAGGCGCTGTCGTCCACCGAAGGTGAGATGGGTCGCGGCAATGTGTACCGCGAGACCGTAGCCCAGATGGGCAAGGACGGCTGGCTGACGCTTTCCTGGCCCAAGGAGTTCGGCGGGCAGGCCCGGCCACCCATGGACGGGTTGATCTTCACCGACGAGGCCGCGATCGCCGGTGCGCCGGTGCCGTTCCTGACGATCAACAGCGTCGCGCCGACGATCATGGCGTTCGGCACCGACGAGCAGAAGAAATTCTTCCTGCCGCGCATTGCGTCGGGAGATCTGCACTTCTCGATCGGCTACTCCGAGCCCGGCGCCGGCACCGACCTGGCCGCGCTGCGCACCACCGCGGTGCGCGACGGCGACGACTACGTCATCAACGGTCAGAAGATGTGGACCAGCCTGATCCAGTACGCCGACTATGTGTGGCTGGCGGTGCGCACCAATCCGGAGGCCAAGAAGCACCGCGGCATTTCGATGCTGATCGTGCCGACCACAGCAGAGGGCTTCTCGTGGACGCCCGTGCACACCATGGCCGGCGTCGACACCAGCGCCACCTACTACCAGGACGTGCGGGTGCCCGTCACCAACCTGGTCGGCGAGGAGAACGGCGGCTGGAAGCTGGTGACGAACCAGCTCAACCATGAGCGCGTCGCGCTGGTGTCGGCCCAGCCGATCTTTTTGGCGCTCAACGGTGTTCGGGAATGGGCGCAGAACACCAAGGACGTCCACGGTAAACGGTTGATCGACTCGGAGTGGGTGCAGCTCAATCTCGCGCGAGTGCACGCCAAGGCTGAGGTGCTCAAGCTGATCAACTGGGAGCTGGCTTCGTCGGATGAGGCGGCGCCGTCGCCCGCCGACGCGTCGGCGGCCAAGGTGTACGGCACCGAATTGGCCACCGAGGCGTACCGGTTGTTGATGGAGGTGCTGGGCACCGCCGCCACCCTCCGCCCGAATTCGCCCGGTGCACTGCTGCGCGGCCGGGTGGAGCGCATGCACCGCAGCTGCCTGATCCTGACGTTCGGCGGCGGCACCAACGAGATTCAGCGCGACATCATCGGAATGGTCGCCCTGGGCCTGCCCCGAGTCAACCGGTAAGGACTAGCGATGGATTTCAAGACGACTGAAGCCGCAGAGGATCTCGGCGGGCTGGTGCGCACCATCACCGAGTCGGTGTGTACGCCAGAACATCAACGCGCCCTTGACGGGTTGGAGCAACGCTTCGACCGCGATCTGTGGGGCAAGCTCATCGAGGCCGACGTGCTTTCGGCCGCTGCCCCGGAGTCGGTGGGCGGCGGCGGTTTCGGCGTGCTGGAGCAGACGGCGGTGCTGGTCGCGCTGGGCCGTCAGCTGGCAGCGGTGCCGTACCTGGAGTCGGTGGTGCTGGGCGCCGGCGCCCTGGCCCGCTTCGGATCCTCTGCGTTGCAGCAGGATTGGGCGGCGCCGGCCGTGTCGGGCGCCAAGGTATTAACTGTCGCGCTGGACGGCGAGATGGGCCAGGGCCCGGTGCAGGCGACCAACGGTCAGCTGACCGGGTCGCGGACGCAGGTGACGTTCGGCCCGGTTGCTGATGCGTTCCTGGTGCCGGCCGAAACCGAATCCGGTGTCAAGGTTTTCCTGGTCGCCGCCGATGACCCCGGGGTGACGATGACGGCGTTGGACACCACCGGACACGGCAGCGTCGGTCACCTCGAGTTGCAGGGCGTTTCGGTCGATAGCGGGCGTGTTGTCGGCGACGACTCGGCGCTTTCGTGGCTGACGACGCATGCGACGTTGGGGCGCAGCGCATTTCAGCTCGGTGTGCTGGAGCGGGCATTAGAGCTGACCGCTTCGTATGCGCGGGAACGTGAGCAGTTCGACCGGCCGATCGGCAGCTTCCAGGCGGTGTCGTCGCGACTGGCCGACGGGTACATCGACATCAAAGGGCTGCGCCTGACGCTGACGCAGGCGGCGTGGCGGTTGTCCGAGGATCTGCCCGCCGACGTGGATGTGGCCACGACGGCGTTCTGGGCCGCCGACGCAGGCCACCGCGTCGCGCACACCACGGTGCACGTGCACGGCGGCGTCGGGATCGATACGGATCACCCGGTGCACCGCTACTTCCTGGCGGCCAAACAGACGGAGTTCGCCGTCGGCGGGGCCACCGGGCAGTTGCTGCGCATCGGACGGGAACTGGCCGACACTCCGGTGTGACCGCCCACCGCGAGACTGTAGTTATCGAGGAGAAGTTCGAGTGACGGGCACGGTAACTGCAGCCTCGCGGACGGTTTCCGCGCTCCTGCGTCCGCTGGTCGAGGTCGACGACCGCGGTGTGCACTTCGAGGATTCGTTCACCAGCTGGCGCAACCACATTCAGGCGGCCGCGGACTTGGCCGCCGCGCTCACCGCGCGCCTCGATCCGGCCACGCCGCCGCATGTCGGTGTGCTGCTGGGCAACACCCCGTTCTTCTCGACGGTGTTGGTCGCCGCGGCGCTGAGCGGTTTCGTTCCGGTAGGGCTCAACCCGACGCGCCGCGGCGCTGCGCTGCAGCGCGATGTCGACCACGCCGATTGCCAGTTCGTGCTTGCCGATAGCCCCACCGAGATTGCCGCCATCGACGTCGAATCGGACGAGTGGGCGGCCGAGCTGGCCGCCCATCGGGGCACGCCGGTGCGCTTCACCGATGCCGGGCCCGACGATCTGTTCATGTTGATCTTCACGTCCGGTACCAGCGGAGACCCGAAGGCGGTGCGGGTGACGCACGAGAAGGTGGCGATTCCCGGCCGGATGCTGGCCGACCGGTTCGGACTGGGGCCCGAGGACACTGCGTATCTGTCGATGCCGCTGTTCCATTCCAACGCGGTGATGGCGGGATGGGCGGTGGCGGTGGCCGCCGGCGCGTCGATTGCGTTGCGGCGCAAGTTCTCTGCATCGCAGTTCATCGACGACGTGCGTCGCTACCACGCGACCTACGCGAATTACGTCGGCAAGCCGCTGTCCTACATCCTGGCCACGCCGCCCCGCGACGACGACGCCAACAACCCGCTGAAGTTCCTGTACGGCAACGAGGGTGCGCCGCGGGATCTGGAGCGCTTTGCCAAGCGCTTCGACGTGGTGGTGGTCGACGGGTTCGGGTCCACCGAGGGCGGGGTAGCCATCGCGCGCACGCCCGATACCCCCGACGGCGCGCTGGGCCCGCTGACCGACGAGGTTGCCATCGTCGACGTCGACACCGGCGAACCCTGTCCGCCGGGCGTCGTCGGCGAACTGGTGAATCCGCGCGGCCGCGGCCAGTTCCGCGGTTACTACAACGACCCCGAGGCCGAAGCCGAACGGATGGCCGGCGGGATGTACCACAGCGGTGACCTGGCGTACCGCGACGAGGCGGGCTACATCTATTTCGCCGGACGGCTCGGCGACTGGATGAGGGTCGACGGGGAGAATCTCGGCACTGCGCCGATCGAGCGAATTCTGTTGCGCTATCCCGATGTCGTCGAGGTCGCGGTGTATCCGGTGCCGGATCCCGTAGTGGGCGACCAAGTGATGGCGGCATTGGTGTTGGCACCGGGCGCAGAGTTCGACGTCGACAAGTTCGCGGCCTTTCTCGCCGAGCAGCCGGACCTCGGGCCCAAACAGTGGCCGTCGTACGTGCGGATCAGCACGTCGCTTCCGCGGACCGAGACGTTCAAGGTGCTCAAGCGTCAGCTATCGGCGGAAGGCACCGCCTGCTCCGACCCGGTGTATCCGATTCAGCGCTGACGGCGCCGACTACTTGTGTCTCACCACCATGGGCTGTGTTCGAACAATCACCGCAGCAGTCGTTCCGCGTAGCTCAGCCCTCGCCCCGCAGCCGCGCCACGTCGGCAATATCCTGCGGTCGACCAGTCGCAAGCTTATTGCGAATGAGGTCGTCTTTTCCGATGAAGGAAACAGTCATGCCGTCGATGTCGATCTCGATCCTGTTGTTCCAGGCACTTTCGAAGTCGACGCCATCAATCCCGGTCAGAATGTCGATGCGGTGCGGCGGATAGCCAAGCTGTACGACGGCATCGGGTCGCTCTAAGTCAGCGGTGCTGAGCCCGACGGAGCCGAAACCAAAGTCCGACAGTGCGGCAAGCAGACGTTGCGCGTTTGATGGATCTGTCCAGACCCAGGCGTCCAGGTCACCGGTAGCGCGCGGGAGCCCGTGTGCAGCCAACGCATAACCGCCAACGATCAAGAATCGAACGTCATGATCGATGCACGACGCGACAAACTCGTGAAAGTCTCGATCCAGATGCATCGCTGATCTCGTACACCCTTCGCCGCATCGTCTCGACTGCGGCGATGCGCTCGCTCGCAGGTCTCGATAACCAGAACTCGATCTCATCGTCAGGGTCGTGAATGCCCCGTCGACGCACGACCACTGTCATCTGGCCGCCACGCCGCATCTGTCCACTGGGCATAGCCCGATGGTACTCACCTTCGTACGCCGGGCCGTCTTGGCGCAGTTCGTCGTCCACCCGATCTCGAAATCACTCGGATCGACCTCGTCGGGCGGCGACCCACGGCCCGATCGTCGCCGAGGCGATCGCTCGATACATCCCCTGACAACGCACACCATTGTGGCGACTGCTGCGCGCCGAGTAGGTTTGCCGCTATCCGCTTGTTACTCATCAGTAGGAGTGCTAACCATGCCGGCCCCATCCGCCGCGGACTTCGACCGCCTGCGCCAGCTCGTCGCCATCGAAGACATCACCGCACGGCAGTCGAGAACGATCGAAGAGGTCTTCACCGGCAAGGAGTTGACCACCATCCCGGTCGGCACCGCCGAGGACGTGACCGCTGCTGTGGCGAAAGCCCGTACCGCCCAGGCCGCATGGGCCAGGCGTCCGGTGAAGGAGCGCTGCGCGATCATCGAGCGCTACCGCGACCTGGCGATCGAGAATCGCGACTTCCTGATGGACGTGGCGCAGGCCGAAACGGGTAAGGCCCGGTCGGCGGCGCAGGAAGAGATCGTCGACATCATGCTCAATGCGCGCTACTACGCGCGTCAGGCGGCCAAACTGCTCAAGCCCAAGCGCGTGCAGGGGCTACTGCCGGGCATCGTCAAGACCGTCGTCAACTACCACCCGAAGGGTGTCGTCGGCGTCATCTCGCCGTGGAATTACCCGATGACGCTCTCGATTTCGGATTCCATCCCCGCGCTGCTGGCCGGCAATGCCGTCGTGGTCAAGCCGGACAGCCAGACTCCGTACTGCACGCTGGCCAATGCGGAACTGCTGTATCAGGCGGGGGTGCCGCGGGAGGTGTTCGCGGTGGTTCCCGGCCCCGGCTCGGTGGTGGGCACCGCGATCGTGGAGAACTGCGACTACCTGATGTTCACCGGCTCGACCGCCACCGGCCGCTCCCTGGCCGAGCAGTGCGGCCGTCGGCTCATCGGATTCTCCGCAGAGCTCGGCGGGAAGAACCCGATGATCGTCACCAAGGGGGCGAATCTGGACGAGGTGGCCAAGGCCGCGACGCGCGCGTGCTTCTCCAACGCCGGGCAGTTGTGCATCTCGATCGAACGCATCTACGTCGAGCGTGAGGTCGCTGACGAGTTCACTGCGAAGTTCGCCGAGCAAGTGCGCAACATGCGGCTCTCCCCCGCCTACGACTTCACCGCCGACATGGGCAGCCTGATCTCCGAGGACCAGATCAAGACCGTCTCCGGGCATGTCGACGACGCAAAGGTCAAGGGCGCCAAGGTGGTTGCGGGCGGAAATGCGCGGCCCGACATCGGCCCGCTGTTCTTCGAGCCGACGGTGCTGGCCGACGTCACCGACGAGATGGAATGCGCCCGCAACGAGACCTTCGGCCCGGTGGTGTCGATCTACCCGGTCGACAGCGTCGAGGAGGCCATCGAGAAGGCCAACGACACCGAGTACGGTCTCAACGCCAGCGTCTGGGCGGGCAGCAAGGCCGAGGGTGAGGCGATCGCGGCGCGCATCCGCGCGGGCACGGTCAACGTCGACGAGGGCTATGCGCTGACGTTCGGCAGCACGGCGGCCCCGATGGGCGGCATGAAGGCGTCCGGCGTGGGCCGGCGACACGGCGAGGACGGCATCCTCAAATACACCGAGCCGCAGACCGTGTCCACCGCTCGGGTGCTGAATCTGGATCCGCCACTGGGAATTTCGCAGACCTTCTGGCAGAAGGCGATGACCCCGATGATCCGGGCGGTGCAGGCCCTGCCGGGGCGTTGACGGATCGCGGGATGCCGCCGATTTCGCGGGCTAGTTGTCCCGAATACCGTCGAGCCGCTTCGTCGCGTCCTCGAAGCCCTTGACCAACTCGGCGATGATGTCGGCGACGGGCCGGATCTCGTTCATCCGACCGACGATCTGGCCCACCGGCATCGCCACGGTGTCGGGGTTGTCGGACTCATTCATCCGCTGATGTGCCTCGCTGACAAGGATGTTCTGCAGCGGCATCGGCAGCGGCTCAGGGGCATCCGGGGCATCCCACGCGTCGGTCCACTTCGTCTTCAGCAGCCGCGCCGGCTTGCCGGTGTAGATGCGGCGCCGCACGGTGTCGCTCGACGACGCCCGCAGCAGCGCCTCCTGGATCGTCGACACGCCACTGGGCTTGCGGTGACCGAGATCGTATTCGGCCGACGTCAAAAACGCCGAGCCCATCCACACGCCTTGCGCGCCGAGCGCCAGCGCCGCCGCCACCTGCCGTCCGGTGCCGATGCCACCGGCGGCCAGCACGGGGGCCTTACCGTCAAGGGCGTCAACGATTTCCGGCCAGAGCACCATCGAGCCGATCTCACCGGTGTGCCCGCCGGCCTCATGGCCCTGGGCGACGACGATGTCGACGCCGTTCTCGACATGCCGTTGCGCATGCTTGGCGCTACCGGCCAACGCCGCGACGGGTACGCCGGCTTCGTGCGCCTGGTCGATGACGTCCTTGGGCGGTGAGCCCAACGCGTTGGCGATCAGCTTGATCGGGTGCTTGAGCGCAACCTCGACGTGCGACCGCGCCACCGAATGCAGCCAGCCCAGCACGCCCTCGTTGCGTTGCTCGTCATCCGGCAAGGGCGGAACGCCAAGGTCGGCAAGCGTTTTCGCGACGAAGTCGCGATGCGACTGCGGGATCAGCTTGTCGATGTCGACGGCGGTGCCTTCTTGCGGCACCTTGGCGGGCATGACGACGTCGACGCCGTAGGGCTTGCCGTCGGTGTTCTCGTCCATCCAGCACAGCACGCGCTCGAGGTCGTCGGCCTCGTTGAACCGCACGCACCCCAGGACGCCCAGCCCGCCGGCCTTGCTGACCGCGGCGGCGACCTTCTCCGACGGCGTGAAGACGAAGATCGGGTACTCGATGCCGAAGCGATCGCACAGTTCGGTACGCATCAGGACGGGCTTCCTACGTGGTTGGCGTGCACATCATCGGGCTCGCGCTCCTCGGTGACGTCCTTGGCCCACCGGTAATCGGGCTTACCCGCCGGTGTGCGATGTATCTCGTCGACCCACCAAACCTTGCGCGGCACTTTGTATCCCGCGATCTCCTGGCGCACGAACGCGTCGAGGTCGGCCAGCGTCGGATTGGTGCCCGGACGGCGATGGACGACGGCCGCCACGCACTGGCCGTAGCGCTCGTCGGGCACACCGACCACCAGCGCGTCGAACACGTCCGGATGGCCCTTGAGGGCGGCCTCGACCTCTTCGGGGTAGATCTTCTCGCCGCCGCTGTTGATGGACTGCGAGCCGCGGCCCAGCATCGTCACCGTGCCGTCCGCTTCCACCTTGGCGTAGTCGCCGGGGATCGCGTAGCGCACGCCGTTGAAGGTCTTGAACGTCTCGGCCGTCTTCTTCTCGTCCTTGTAGTAGCCGACGGGAATGTGACCTCGCTTGGCGATGAAACCGACCTTGTCCGAGCCGGGTTGGACCTCGTTGCCGTCCTCGTCGAGCACGACGGTCTTCTTGTCGATGGTCACCCGCGGGCCGCCGGTATGCGCCTCGCCCTTGGCGACGACGCTGGTGCCGCCGAACCCGGTCTCCGAGGAGCCGATCGAGTCGGTGATGACGCGGTTGGGCAGCAGCTCGAGCAATTTCTCCTTGATGCTCGGGCTGAACAGCGCGGCAGTGCTGGCCAGCAGGAACAGGCTCGACAGGTCGGGCTCGTGGCCGGAGTCGTGCAGCTTGGTCAATGCGTCCAGCAGCGGGCGGGCCATCGCGTCGCCCGTGAAGAACAGCAGGTTGACCTTGTGCTTCTCGATGGTGCGCCACACCTCGTCGGCGTCGAATTCCGGTGCCAGCACAACGGTTCCGCCGGAGAACAACGCCATCCAGGTGGCGGACTGGGTGGCGCCGTGGATCATCGGCGGAATCGGATAGCGGATCATCGGCGGGCCCGCGGCGGCCTGCTTGGCCAGATCGTATTCGTCGGCGACCGGTTCGCCCGTCGCAAAGTCGGTGCCGCCGAACAGCACTCGGTAGATGTCCTCGTGGCGCCACATCACACCCTTGGGGAATCCGGTGGTGCCGCCGGTGTAGAGCAGGTAGATGTCGTCGGGGCTACGTTCGCCGAAATCGCGCTCGGGGGAGGCCTGTTCGAGCGCGGAGTAAAACTCCACGCCGCCGTAGCGCTGGTAGTCGTCGTCGCTACCGTCCTCGACCACCAGGATCGTCTTGACGTTCGGCGTCTCCGGCAACACGTTCGCGACGCGGTCGGCGTAGCGGCGTTCGTGCACCAGCGCGACCATGTCGGAGTTGTCGAACAGGTACTTCAGCTCACCCTCGACGTAGCGGAGGTTGACGTTGACCAGGATGGCGCCTGCCTTCACGATGCCGAGCATCGCGATGACGATCTCGATGCGGTTGCGGCAGTACAGGCCGACCTTGTCGTCCTTCTTGACGCCCTGGTCGATCAGGTAGTGCGCGAGGCAGTTGGCCTTCTCCTCGAGTTGGCCGTAGGTCAGCGTTTCGTCGCCGCAGATGAGGGCGACACGGTCAGGCACAGCGTCGATGGCGTGCTCGGCGAGGTCGGCAATGTTGAGGGCCACGGCACCTAAACTAGAACGTGTTACATTTCGTGACAAGTCTGTGGCTCCGACGCAGGAAGGCGACCACCCGTGAGCGAGTCCCAAAAAGGCCCCGACGCCCTCATTGAGCAGCGCGGACACACGCTGATCCTGACGCTGAACCGGCCGGAGGCGCGCAACGCGCTTTCCACCGAGATGCTCTCGATCATGGTCGAGGCGTGGGACCGCGTCGACAACGATCCGGAGATCCGGTCGTGCATCCTGACGGGTGCCGGCGGTTACTTCTGCGCGGGGATGGACCTGAAGGCGGCGACGGCCAAGCCGCCGGGCGACTCGTTCAAGGACGGCAGCTACGACCCGTCGCGCATTGACGGGCTGCTGAAGGGCCGGCGGCTCAAGAAGCCGCTGATCGCCGCGGTCGAAGGCCCGGCGATCGCGGGCGGTACCGAGATTCTGCAGGGCACCGATATCCGCGTCGCCGGCGAGAGCGCCAAATTCGGCATCTCCGAGGCCAAGTGGAGCCTGTACCCGATGGGCGGATCGGCGGTGCGGTTGGTTCGCCAGATCCCGTACACGATCGCCGCGGATCTGCTGTTGACGGGCCGGCACATCACGGCCGCCGAGGCGAAGGAGATCGGGCTGATCGGCTATGTGGTGCCCGACGGCACGGCGCTGGACAAGGCGCTGGAGATCGCCGAGGTGATCAACAACAACGGGCCGCTGGCGGTGCAGGCGATCCTGCAGTCCATCCGCGAGACCGAGGGCATGCCGGAGAACGAGGCGTTCAAGATCGACACGCAGATCGGCATCAAGGTGTTTCTGTCCGATGACGCCAAGGAAGGCCCGCTGGCGTTCAAGGAGAAGCGGTCGCCGAACTTCAAGATGCGCTAACGTACGCCGCCACCGTCACGTCGACGCAGAGGTACTCACCGATGGCGCGGGCCGTCGGCCAGTCGCCGGCGTGCACGGCGCGGGCAAGGTCGTCGACCAGTGGGCTGTTGGCGCCAGTTCCGCCAGCCATGCGGACACTGCCGTCGCGATCTCATGGCCTGCGACGCGGACGGTGCGGCCTTCGCGCAGGCGATCGCTGATCTGATAGATCGTCCTGTTTCGTGCGCCGAATTCTACACAAGGGTTGTGCTTCTCGCGCGAAAGCGACCCTCCCGCAGAAGTCGACGCGGAATTGCATACGCCGCCGCGGAGGCGCGTCATAGCTCGACTCAGAGGTACACACCGATCGCGTCAACACCTGCTGACGCCTCCAGCGGGCACATGCCTCCTGGCCGCGTCATCAACTGTTGACGCTGTCTTCCGGGGGTACCGCTCGCGCTAATCCAGCACCCGCTTTGTCGGGGTGAACACCACCGGCATCGACTCCAGGCCGCTGACGAAATTCGCCGGCCGCAGCGGCAGCGCCGACTCGTCGGCCAGCCGCAGATCGGGCAGCCGCGCCAGCACCTTGGTGAGCATCAGCCGCAGCTCCAGCCGGGCCAGCTGATTGCCCAGGCAGAAGTGCGTGCCGAAGCCGAACGCCATGTGGCTGTTGGGATCTCGGTCGATATGAAATGCATCAGGGTTCTCAAAAACCGACTCGTCGAAGTTCGCCGATTCGAACATCAACATGATCTTCTCGCCCTCTTTGAGGGCGGTGCCGTGGAACTCGGTGTCGGCGGTCAGCGTGCGGCACATGTTCTTCACCGGCGAGGTCCAACGCAGCATCTCTTCGATGGCGCCCGGCAGCAACGACTGGTCGGCGACGAGCCGCTCCCACTGGTCGCGGTGGCGCAGCACCTGTTCGGTGCCGCCGGACAGCGTGTGACGGGTGGTCTCGTCGCCACCGATCAGGATCAGCAGGGTCTCGAAGACGATCTCGTCGTCGCTCATCCGCTGACCCTCGACCTCGGCGTTCACCAGGATGGAGAACAAGTCTTCGGTCGGCTCGGCCCGCCGCTTGGCGATGATGTCCATGGTGAACGCCGTGTATGCGGCGAAGGCGTCCATCACCGCCTGAAACGCGGCCGACGTCGGGTCGAGATGCGAACTCAGACCGCACACCAGGTCGTCGGACCACTTGAGCAGCATGCCGCGCTCCTCGGGCAGCACGCCGAGCATGTCGCCGATCACCGCCATCGGCAGTGGGGCGGCGATATCGCGGACGAAATCACACTCGCCGCGCTCGCACACCGCGTCGATCAAAGTGTCGCAAAGCTTTTCGATGGACGGCACCTTGTCCATCACCCGCTTGCGGGTGAAGCCGGAGTTGACCAGTTTGCGGCGCAACAGATGTGCCGGGTCGTCCATGTCGATCATGTACGGCATACCCGGTTGATCGGGCCGGATGCCGCCGGTGGACGAGAACAGCTCCGGGTTGCGTTCGGCGTCGAGCACCGCCTGGTGCGTCGTCGCGGCGGCCAGGCCGTTGCGGTCCCGGAACACCGGCTGGTTGGCGCGCATCCAGCGGTACGCCTCGCGGGCCGCCGGGCCGTCGGCGTAGAAGTTGCCGTCGGTGAGGTCGACGTCGGGCTTCGTTTCGGGAAGAACCTGCGTCATGAAATCTCCTTGGCATCGCCGAAAGTCATCTCGACATTGGCAGACGATTGGCTCGCCAGTGCCCGTTTCGGTAAGCCCAGTTTTCTGAGTTCGTCCGCGTAGGGATGGTCGCCGAGGCGCAGACGCGCGCCACCCAGACGGGCACGCATCCCGGAATTGCGCATCTCCCAGGGAATTTCGCGGGTGACTCCGTCGCGGTGGCTGTAGGTGGTGAGCACCTGCGGTTTGGATGTCAACGACGACGGCAGCGGCAGCCCCTTGCCAAACTCGATACCGGCGATCAGCTTGCCGTTCTCGCTGACGTCGAAGTCGAACTTCGGCGTTTCGCGCGTGTTGAAATCGGCCATGATCTTCGGGAAGCCCCAAATTCGTTGGCCCGCTTCCAAAGTGAAGCTCTGGTTGACCGGCAGGTGGTGGATGAACGCCGCCGCAGAACCCAGCGCCCGCGGGCCCCGGGCCGTCGACCCCGGCGGGTTGACCATCACCGCGGTGCCGAATTCGTGGTACTGGCCGAGGTCGCCGTCGATGTAGCGCACCAGCATCAGCATCGTCATCGCCCGGCCGGGCAGGTATTCGCACACCCGCAGCCCGCTGTAGTCGATCATCTGCTGCGCTGCTGCTGCCGACACCGAGAACATCGCGACGTGGGTGTCGGCCTTGCGGATCCGTACCGGCATGGTCAGCACCGTGCCGGCGATGGTGTGTTGGGAGACCGAGTCCGTCATCCGGTCAATCTAGAACGCGTTCTAGACAAGTCGCAAGAAGTGTCTACACCAGGGTGGCGAGCTCGGCGATCTGCTCACGCGACCGCCCACTGACCACCATCATGGTCACGCCGGCCGCTTCCCACACCTTGACCTGTTCACGGACGTAGTCCGCATCGCCGACGATGGCGGCGTCGTCGACGAGCTCGTCCGGAATGATCGCCGCGGCCTCGTCCTTGCGGTCGCTGCGGAACAGCTTGGTCACGTCGTCGACCACCTCGGAATAGCCCATCCGGCGATACACGTCAGCATGGAAGTTGGTGTCCTCGGCGCCCATCCCGCCCATGTAGAGCGCCAGATACGGCTTCATCGCCGCGAACGCGGCCGGCCGGTCCTCGGTGATGACGATGTTGGCCGTCGCGCAGATCTCGAAGTCCTCGCGGCTGCGCCGGGCGCCCGGCCGGGCGAAGCCCTCGTCGAGCCATTCGTTGTAGGTGTCGGCCATCCGCGGCGTGTAGAAGATCGGCAACCAGCCGTCGGCGATCTCGGCGGCCATCGCCACGTTCTTCGGCCCCTCGGCACCCAGCATGATCGGGATGTCCGCCCGCAGCGGATGGGTGATCGGTTTGAGCGCCTTGCCCAGGCCGGTGGTGCCCTCGCCGGTCAGCGGCAGCGGGTAGTGCGGCCCGTCGCTGGTCACCGGGGCCTCGCGCGCCCACACCTGCCGGATGATGTGGATGTACTCACGCGTGCGGGCCAGCGGCTTGGGGAAGCGCTGCCCGTACCAACCCTCGACGACCTGCGGCCCTGACACACCCAGGCCGAGGATGTGCCGGCCGCCGGAGAGGTGGTCCAGCGTCAGCGCGGCCATCGCGCAGGCGGTCGGTGTGCGCGCCGAGAGCTGCACCACCGAGGTGCCCAGCCGCAACCGTCGCGTCGACGAGCCCCACCAGGCCAGCGGCGTGTACGCGTCTGACCCCCACGCCTCAGCGGTGAACACGGCGTCGAAGCCCGACTCCTCGGCCGCGGCCACCAGGTCGGCGTGGTTCTCCGGCGGCTGAGCGCCCCAGTAGCCGAGTTGAAGTCCGAGCTTCATCCGCACACCCTTCTTGAAACCATTCTTAGAACCTGTTCTACTCGATGCTGTGACACCCAGCCAAAGCAGCCCGGTGCAGATCGACACCCATGAGCCGCCCCTTTCAGCGCCGCTGAAGCTGTCCTTCGACTACACCCGTTCAGTCGGCCCTGTGCTCAGCCAGTTCTTCACCGCCCTGCGCTCGCGACGCATCGTCGGCGTGCGTGGGTCGGACGGCCGAGTGCATGTGCCACCCGCTGAGTATGACCCGGTCACCTACGCGCCCCTGACCGAGGTAGTGCCGGTGGCCAGCGTCGGCACCGTGGTCTCGTGGACGTGGCAGCCGACGCCCTTGGCGGGCCAGCCACTGGACCGCCCGTTCGCGTGGGCGCTGATCAAACTCGACGGCGCGGACACCCCGCTGCTGCATGCGGTCGACGCAGGGAGCGCCGACGCGATCGCCACGGGCGCCCGGGTGCACGTGCACTGGGTCAACGAGCCGGTCGGCGCGATCACCGACATCGCCTACTTCGCGCTGGGGGACGAACCCGAACCGGTGCCCGACGCGCAAGACGACAAGGATCCGGTGACCGTGCTCGTGTCGCCGTCGTCGATCGAGATCCAGCACACCGCGTCGCTGCCCGAGAGCACGTTCCTGCGCGCGTTGCAGGACGGCAAGCTGCTCGGTGCGCGGTCCGGTAAGGACGGCAAGGTGTACTTCCCGCCGCGCGAAGCCGACCCGGCCACCGGGAAGCCGCTCGACGAGTTCGTGGAGCTGCCCGACAAGGGGACGGTGACGACGTTCGCAATCATCAACATCCCGTTCGCGGGCCAGCGCATCAAGCCGCCGTATGTCGCGGCCTACGTGCTTCTCGACGGCGCCGACATCCCGTTCCTGCACCTGGTCACCGAGATCGACGCCACCGAGGTCCGGATGGGCATGCGGGTCGAGGCGGTGTGGAAGCCCCGCGAGGAATGGGGTCTGGGCATCGACAACATCTCGCATTTCCGGCCGACCGGTGAACCGGACGCCGACTACGACACCTACAAGCACCACCTGTGAGGGCACTTAATGACTGACGTTGCAGTGGTCGGCTTCGCCCACGCTCCCCACGTACGCCGCACCGACGGCACCACCAACGGCGTCGAAATGCTGATGCCGTGTTTCGCGCAGCTTTACGACGAGCTCGGAATCAGCCAGCGCGACATCGGCTTCTGGTGCTCCGGCTCGTCGGATTACCTTGCCGGCCGGGCGTTCTCGTTCATCTCGGCGATCGACTCGATCGGCGCGGTACCGCCGATCAACGAATCGCACGTGGAGATGGACGCCGCCTGGGCGCTCTACGAGGCCTACATCAAACTGCTGACCGGCGAGGTCGAGACCGCGCTGGTGTACGGCTTCGGCAAGTCCTCGGCGGGCACGCTGCGCCGCGTGCTGGCGCTGCAGACCGACCCGTATTCCGTTGCGCCGCTGTGGCCGGACTCGGTGTCGATGGCCGGGCTGCAGGCCCGGTTCGGTTTGGACGCAGGCAAGTGGACCTACGAGCAGATGGCGCAGGTGGCGCTGGACTCATTCGCGGTGGCCTCGCGGACGGACTCCGAAAAGCCCGCGAAAAGCATCGACGAACTGCTGTCGCGGCCATTCTTCGCCGATCCGCTGCGACGGCACGACATCGCGCCGATCACCGACGGCGCGTCGGCCATTGTGCTGGCGGCCGGTGACCGGGCCCGCGAACTGCGCGAAAACCCCGCCTGGATCACCGGTTTCGAGCACCGCATCGAGACCCCGGTGCTGGGCGCGCGGGATCTGACGGTGTCACCGTCGACCGCCGCGTCGGCCAAGGCGGCGACGGGCGGGGACGTGTCGAGCATCGACGTGGCCGAGATCTACGCGCCGTTCACTCATCAACACCTGATCCTCACCGAGGCGATCGGGCTGGGCGAGTCGACGAAAATCAACCCGTCGGGCGGCACGCTGGCGGCCAACCCGATGTTCTCGGCGGGCCTGGAGCGAATCGGCTTTGCCGCCGAGCACATTTTCGACGGGTCCGCTTCCCGCGTGCTGGCGCATGCGACGAGCGGGCCTGCGCTGCAACAGAATCTCGTGGCCGTTTTGGAGGGGCGCTGATGGGCAAGCAACTAGCGGCCGTGCTGGGCACCGGGCAGACGAAGTACGTCGCCAAGCGCCAGGATGTGTCGATGAACGGGCTGGTCCGCGAGGCGATCGACAGGGCGCTGGCGGATTCGGGCTCGACAATGGACGACATCGACGCCGTCGTCGTCGGCAAGGCGCCGGACTTCTTCGAGGGCGTCATGATGCCCGAGTTGTTCATGGCCGACGCCGTGGGTGCGACGGGTAAGCCGCTGATCCGGGTGCACACCGCCGGCTCGGTGGGCGGGTCGACGGGCGTGGTGGCCGCGAGCCTGGTGCAGTCGGGCAAGTACAAGCGCGTGCTGGCGATGGCGTGGGAGAAACAGTCGGAATCGAATGCCATGTGGGCGTTGAGCATTCCGGTGCCGTTCACCAAACCCGTCGGCGCCGGCGCCGGCGGGTACTTCGCGCCGCACGGAGTCGCCTACATCCGCCGTTCGGGGGCGCCGACGCACATCGGCGCCATGGTCGCGGTCAAGGACCGGCTCAACGGCGCCAAGAACCCGCTGGCGCATCTGCATCAGCCCGACATCACCCTGGAGAAGGTGCTGAGCAGCCAGATGCTGTGGGATCCCATCCGATTCGACGAGACGTGCCCGTCGTCGGATGGTGCGTGTGCGGTGGTGATCGGCGACGAAGAGATCGCCGACAAGCACGTCGCAGACGGAAAGCCCGTCGCCTGGATCCACGCCACCGCGCTGCGGACCGAGCCGCTGGCCTACGCCGGTCGCGACCAGGTCAACCCGCAGGCCGGCCGCGACGCGGCTGCGGCGCTGTGGAAGGCGGCCGGCATCACCAGCCCGATCGACGAGATCGACGTCGCCGAGATCTACGTACCGTTCTCCTGGTTCGAGCCGATGTGGTTGGAAAACCTCGGCTTTATGCCCGAGGGCGAAGGATGGAAGCTCACCGAGGCGGGCGAAACCGCGATCGGCGGCCGGTTGCCGGTCAACCCCTCCGGCGGCGTGCTGTCGTCCAATCCCATTGGGGCGTCGGGCCTGATCCGGTTCGCCGAGGCCGCGATCCAGGTGATGGGCAAGGCCGGAGAACACCAAGTGCAAGGCGCCCGCAAAGCGCTCGGCCACGCGTACGGTGGCGGCTCGCAGTACTACTCGATGTGGGTCGTCGGCGCAGACAAGCCAAGCCGATGAAGTACACCTGCAGCGTGGCGATGGGGCCGGCCGACGAACTCATCGAGATCGCCAAGACCGCTGAGGAAGTCGGCTTCGACTCGATCGCCCTGCCGGATTCGCTGTTCTACATGGAGAAGCAGTCCACGGACTACCCGTACACCCCGGACGGCTCGCGGATGTGGAACGCCGACACCCCGTGGGTGGATCCGCTGATCGCCGCGGCCGCCATGGGAGCGGTGACGTCGACGCTGCGGTTCTACACAAACGTGATGAAGCTGGGCTCGCGCAATCCGCTGCTGCTGGCCCGGCAGGTCGGCTCGGTGGCCAATCTGACCAACAACCGGTTCGGGTTCGGCGTCGGCATCGGCTGGGCGCCAGAGGAATTCGAGTGGTGCGGCCAGCCGTACGCCAAGCGCGGCAAGCGCGTGGACGAGATGATCGAGGTCATCAAACTCGTCCTCGGCGGCGGCATGGTCGAGTTCCACGGCGAGTTCTACGACTTCGACAAGCTGCAGATGAGCCCAGCACCGTCGCAGCCGGTGCCGTTCTACGTCGGCGGCCACACCGAGGTGGCGCTGAAGCGGGCGGCCCGGGTGGGTGACGGGTGGACCAGCGCGATGATGACCGGCGAGCAGCTAGCCGAGACCATCGGCAAACTGAAGGCGCTGCTCGCCGAGTACGGCCGCGAAGATGCGCCTTTCGAATACCAGGCGGTGTGCATCGACAAGTTCGGCGTCGACGGACATCGCGAGCTAGCCGAGGCAGGGGTCACCGACAACATCGTCATCCCGTGGATATTCGACGGGCTGGGCTTCGATGCGCCGCTGGACAAGAAGAAGGATTCCATGAAGCGATTCGCCGACACCTATATCCACTCGGGATGGCAGAAATGACGGAAACCCCAGCGCATCTGGCGGGCAAGCGCTCTCGCGAAGCCGCGATGGCGCATGACAAGCAGGCGTGGCTGGACAACTTCGCCGACGACGCGATAGTCGAGGATCCGATCGGGCCGTCGCATTTCGACCCGGAGGGCAAGGGCCATCGCGGTAAGGAGGCGATCGCCAAGTTCTACGACATGGCCATCGCACCGAGCGAAATCACGTTCAACTTCGAGAAGACCTACCAGTGCGGCAACGAGGAAGCCAACGTCGGCAACATCGTGATCAGGGCCGCAGGATACGAGGTCACCGCGGAAGGCGTCTTCACCTACCGCGTCAACGACGAGGGCAAGATCGTCGCGCTGCGCGCCTACTGGGAACTCGACAAGGCCACGGCCAGCGCGCGCAAGCTCTGACGGGTTGATCGCACGCACCTGACGTTTTGCCAGCTCGGCACGGTCGTGCCGCGGCCTTTGTTGCGCGGGGACAACGCCGCGGCGACAGTTGGTCGGTTCGGGACGTCGTTTCCATCCAGGATCGCTCGTAGCTTTCTCGCCATGACTTACCTGGCCCCCTTCGCAGTTTTCCTCATGGTTCTGTTTCCGATTCTGCTGCCCGCCGCCATCACCGGGTTCCACACTGTTATCGACTGGCGCCGCAATGCGCAGGCGACGGCCTGACCGTCGATCGGAGTCGATGACCATGCAGATCAACCAGACACATCGCACCGTCCTGCGGGCCCTCGCGGAGACCGTCGTGCCGTCGATGCAGCGGCCGGAGGACCCGACGGGTTTCTGGTCCCTGTCCGGCAGCGACCTGAAAGCGAACCTCGCCGTCGAGCAAGCGCTGACGGGACTACCCGAGCAGCAGCGCGCGGGCCTGCTCGCGCTACTCGACGGACTGCACACACACGGATTCGCCGCCGCTTCGCCGGCGGAGCGTGAGCAGCTGATCAGCGGCGTCGCGCAGCTGGGTCCCGAGGCCGCCGCGGCGATGCACGCACTCGTCAACTATGCGCTCACCGACGAGGTCGACCAGCGCATCGCGCGCCGCTCGCTCGAGGCCCAGATCCGACTGCACGCCGCCGCCGGCGCACAAGAGATCGTGCCGTTCGCGGCTACTGCCCGGCGTTGGCGTGCGGGCGAGGACCTCGAGGCTTTCATCGCCGAGATGCAGTCTCTCCCACTGGGTGTCGGCGGGCACCGGCTGTTCTCCGCGCATCAGATGAGCAGTTGCCGCATGGGCACCGACCCGGCCACGTCCGTGGCAAACCCGTGGGGCGAACTGCACGACACGCCCGGCGTTTACATCGGCGACGCGAGCGCGCTGCCGACCGCCACGGGAGTGAACCCGATGATCTCGACGATGGCGATGGCGCACCGTACGGCAACCGCGATTGCCCAGACGGCGACAACGGCGGCGTCTGCTGTCCACTGAGAGGACTCCCAGGCGTATGGGGCCCGCGAGCAATGAGCGGTCCTGGGAAGCGCTGTTCGACGGGTTGCTGAATGAACAGCCCGCCATTGCCCGCCAAATCCGTGATGCCATCAAGGCGCGACTTTCGACATATCGGGACCTGCCCGACGGGGCCCTCGATAGCGAGGTCGGGCTTGAAGTCGAGCGGGTGCTGCGGTCCGCACGCGCCGGCCGTGCCGCGCTCGACGACACCGAAGTCGCCGAACTGGCCGCCATCGGCGAGGCGCGCGCACACCAGGGCGTTCCCGTGGCCGAAATGCTTCGCGCGTGGCGCATCGGCGTCGACGTCGTCGTCGGCTACGCGCGTGAGGTCGGCCGTCGCCTCGGCATCGAAGACGCCCAAGTGCTCGAATTCGTCCAGTCGACCCTCGCGTGGTCCGACGTCGCCATGGTGACGACGGCCGAGGCGCATCGCAAGGCAGAACTCGCCCGCGCGCTCTCAGAGGAGGAGGAACGCGCGGCGTTCGTGCGCGGCGCACTCTTCGGGACGATCGCGGCGGGCGAGCTTCGCGTTCGCGCCGAGGCGCATGGACTGGACCCGGCCGCTGAGTATGTTGCCGTGCGGGCGCGACTCGTTGAGAAGGTTCCGGCGCGCATGCAGGAGCAGGCACTGGGCTTTCAACTGCCAGGGCAACGCCGACGTGGTCTGGCCGCAACGATCGAAGGCGACATCGCCGGTTTCATGCTCGACCCGCCGCCCCGAGAAGTTGACGGTGTCATCGGGTTCGGCCCGCCGAGGTCGTTGGACCAACTGGCAGAGTCGTACCGTCTCGCGGCGCGCGCGTTGATGACCGCGGAGGCCTGTGGGCTTCGCGGCGCCCACGACCTCGCCTCGCTCGGCGTACGGGCGGCTGTGGCGATGGACAAAGACGTCGGCGAGCTGTTTGCGAAGCGCTACCTCGAGCCGCTGGCGTCGGGCGGCTCGGCAAGCGAACTGGTGGCGACGCTGCGGGCCTATCTGGCCTGTGGATTGCACGTGGAACGCACTGCCACCAGGCTGTTCGTCCACCAGAACACCGTGCGGTACCGGTTGACGCGCTTCGAAGAACTGACGGGTTCTAGTCTGCGCGACACCGACGTCCTCCTCGAACTTTGGTGGGCGCTCGAGTTCTCGGGCATGCGCTTGTAGTAATCACCAAACCGGGACGCGCGATCTGGGAATCGGCTCCGTAGTCGAACGCTTCGCGGCGGCGAATAGTTAACCGCAACGTTTTGAAATTGCGAACCACCTGGAGTTCTGAATGTCGACCATCGACAACCCCGCCCGTGTCCGCCGACTACGAGCCTTACGAGAGGAAGAAATGACCGCGACCACCAATGAGGCAACCGCGAAAGAGACTCGGGCACCGCAGGGTTGGCTGCAACAGCTGATGGCGCGCCGCATCGCCGATGCGATGACGTCCGACGGGCCCAACGAGCAGTTCATGCAGTACTTCCAGAACCCCGTCTGGAACTTCCTGTGCGACCACTACTTTCGGCTGGAGACCGACGGGTGGCACCGGGTCCCCGACGAGCCGTCCCTGGTGATCGGCATCCATTCCGGAGGCTCGCTGACGATGGACGCGTGGTCGCTGGTGCATTCCTGGTATCGCCATTTCGAGGGCCGCAGGATTCTGCACGGCACCGCGCACGACGTGCTGATGGCCGCGCCGGGCCTCGGCGACTACTTCAAGGCCGTCGGAGTGACACCCGCGTCCCGCAAGGGCGTGACCGCCGCTCTGGCCGCCGGCCGCGACGTGGTCGTTTGGCCCGGCGGCGAGCAGGACGCCATGCGCAACTGGCGCCACCGCGACAAGGCAATGCTGTTCGGCCGCAAGGGATTTGTCCGTCAAGCGATCCGTTCCGGTGTCCCGATCGTCCCGGTGGCGACCGTCGGTGGCCACGACCCCGTCTTCGTGCTCTCCGAGGGCCGATTCATCGCACGCTGGACGGGCCTGGGCAAGCGGCTGCGCGGCGCGACCATGCCCATCATCGCGGGCTTCCCGTTCCCACTCGCCGTGGAGATCCTGCCCGCGCACATCCCGCTGCCCGCGAAAATCCGCACCGAGATCCTCGACCCGATCCGGGTGGACACCGACCCGGAGCGCGCTGACGACAAGGTGTATGTCGACAAGATCTATCGCGAGGTCGAAGGCGCGATCCAGGACGGCATGGATCGGTTGGCCAAGCGTCGCAGCTTCCCGGTTTTCGGGTGAGCAGCAATGCATCAGCTCACCAGTGTCGACGCACAGTTCCTCGCCGCCGAAGACGGCCGCACCCACGGCCACGTCAGCGCACTGGGCATCTACGATCCCGCGACCGCGCCAGGCGGGGCGCTGACACTGGAGGCGGTGCGCGATGTCGTCGCCGAGCGGATCGCCCGGTTGGCGCCGTTCCGGTGGCGACTGGCGCCGGTGCCGTTCAACATCGACCACCCCTACTGGTTCGAAGACCCCGACTTCGACCTCGACTTCCATCTGCGGGAGTTGGCGCTGCCCGCGCCCGGTGACGACCGCCAACTCGCCGAGCAAGTGGCACGGCTGCATGCCCGGCCGCTGGACCGAGGACGTCCGCTCTGGGAGCTCTACCTCATCCAGGGCCTGGCCGGGGGTCGGGTTGCGGTGTTGACGAAGGTGCACCACGCCGCGGTCGACGGCGTGTCCGGCGGCGAACTGCTGTCGGTGTTGCTCGACCCCGACCCGACCGGTGCCACCTTTGAGCCGGTGAACGAGACGCGCCACGGCGAAGCGGTACCCGGCCAGGTCGGCCTGCTGCTGCGCGGGCTGTTCGGCGTCGCCCGGCAACCGCTGCGGGCGCTCGCGGGGGCGCCGCGTGCGCTCCCACACCTGGACCTCGTGCCCACGGTGCGCATGCTGCCCGGCATCGGACAGCTCGCCGCGGCCACTGGGCGGGTCACCCGGGTTCGCGGGGGCGACGGCGGCGTGCTGGAGCGAACAACGTTGCGGGCGCCGCGAACTCATTTCAACCGCCGCATCGGACCGCACCGCCGCTTCGCGTTCGCCTCGCTGCCGCTGGCCGACGTCAAGGCCGTCAAGAATGCGTTGGGCGTCACCGTCAACGACGTGGTGCTGGCGTTGAGCGCCGGGGCGCTGCGCCGGTGGCTGGCCGCCAACGACGACCTGCCGACCGACCCGCTGCTGGCGATGGTGCCGGTGTCGGTGCGCACCCCGGAAGAGGCAGGCACGTTCGGCAACCGGGTCTCGACGATGATCGTGCCGCTGCCCACCGACGAGCCCGACGCGCGGCAGCGAGTCGTCCGCGTCAACGACGTCATGCGCTCCGCCAAGAACCGCCACCACGCCACCCCGGCCACGCTGATGCAAGACGCCAACCACTTCATCCCCCCGGCCTTGCTGGCACGGGCCTCGCGTGTGGTCGGTCAGCTGGCGATCCGCGACCCGCTCGCACCGCCGATCAACGTCGTGATCTCCAACGTGCCGGGCTCACCCGCACCGCAGTTTCTCGCGGGTGCGCAACTACAGGCGCAGTACCCCGTGTCGATGATCATGGACGGCGTCGGGCTCAACCTCACCGTGCTGTCCTATCGCGACACGCTCGACATCGGTGTGGTCGGCGACCGCGATCTCGTCGCCGACGCCTGGTCGCTGATCGAACACCTCGAGGCCGAGCTGGCCGAACTGCACAGCCTCGTCGCACCAACCACTCCCTCAACGGAGGCAAAATGACCAACCTCGCCCTCAACCTGATCGACACCGCCCGTCGTCACCCCGACCGGGTGGCGCTGCGCCTCGACGAACTCGAGATGCCCTACACGGGCCTTGATGCCGCGAGCGCCCGCCTCGCCGGCCTGCTGGTAGCGCGCGGGCTGCAGCCCGGTGATCGGGTCGGCGTCATGCTGCCCAACGTTCCCTACTTCGCCGTCGCCTACTACGGCGTGCTGCGCGCGGGCGGCGTGGTCGTGCCGATGAACGTGCTGCTCAAGGAGCGCGAAACCGCCTTCTACCTGACCGACCCGCAGGCCAAGGCGGTCATCGCCTGGCATGAGTTCGCGCCGGCCGCCCAGGCGGGTGCTGCCGCCGCCGACGCCGACTGCATCGTGGTGACGCCGGGCGAGTTCGAGGAATTGATCGGCGCCGCAGAGCCTTTCGACGAACCCGTCGCCCGCGGCGACGACGACACCGCGGTGATCCTGTACACGTCGGGCACCACCGGGACGCCGAAGGGCGCCGAGCTGACCCACGCCAACCTGAGACGCAACGTCGCCACCATTGTCGAGATGCTGGACATCACCGCTGACGACGTGATCCTCGGGGCGCTTCCGCTGTTCCACGCGTTCGGCCAGACCGCCGGACTCAACGCCGCGGTCGCTGCCGGCGCGTGCCTGTCGCTCATCCCGCGATTCACCCCAGCGAAGGCACTGGAGATCGTCGAGCGCGACCGTGTCACGGTATTCGAAGGCGTCCCAACGATGTTCGCGGCGATGCTGCATTGTGACGAGCGACCCGACACCAGTTCGCTGCGGGTGTGCGTCTCGGGCGGGGCCGCAATGCCCGTCGAGGTGATGCGCGGTTTCGAGGACGCTTTCGGCTGCATGGTGCTCGAGGGATACGGCTTGAGCGAGACGTCGCCGGTGGCGTCGTTCAACCACCCCGACTCCGAGCGCAAACCGGGGTCGATCGGTACCCCGGTCGCGGGCGTCGAGATGAAGCTGCTCGAGCCCAACGAGGACGGTGTCGGCGAGATCGCCGTGCGCGGTCACAACGTGATGAAGGGCTACTGGAACCGACCCGACGCCACCGCTGCGGCAATCGATTCCGACGGCTGGTTCCGCACCGGTGACCTTGCCCGTGTCGACGACGAGGGTTATTACTACATTGTCGATCGCTCGAAGGACATGATCATCCGCGGCGGCTACAACGTGTACCCCCGCGAGATCGAGGAGGTCCTGTACGAGCATCCCGCGGTCCGCGAGGCTGCCGTCGTCGGCGTCCCCGACGACATGCTCGGCGAGGAAGTGGGCGCCGCGATCACGTTGACGCCCGGCTCGAATGCCGATGTGGCGGACATCCAAGCGTTCGTGAAGGATCGCGTCGCCGGCTACAAGTACCCCCGGCGGCTCTGGTTCGTCGACGAACTCCCCAAAGGCCCGACGGGCAAGATCCTCAAGCGCGACATCGCGATTCCGGTGGAGGCACCATGACAACGCAAACGCACATCGCCGTCGAGAACCCCGCCACCGGCGAGGTGATCGGGCACGTCGACGACATGACGGCTCAAGAGGTCGGCGAACTCGCCCGTCGTGCCCGCGCCGCCCAGCCCGGCTGGGAGGCAATGGGTTTCGATGGCCGCGCACGGATCTTGAAGCGGATGCAGCGGTGGCTGACCGACAACGCCGACAAGGTGATCACCACGATCTGCGCGGAGACAGGCAAGGCATACGAGGACGCTCAGATCGCCGAACTCTCCTACGGTGCAGCGGCGTTCGGCTTCTGGGCCGACAAGGCGCCCAAATACCTCGCCGACGAACGGATCCGGTCCTCCGCGATTTTCGTCAAGGGCAAGCGCCTGGTGCTGCGGTACCGGCCGGTCGGCGTCGTCGGCGTCATCGGCCCGTGGAACTACCCGCTGACCAACTCGTTCGGCGACTGCATCCCGGCACTCGCCGCAGGCAACAGCGTCATCCTCAAGCCGTCCGAGATCACCCCGCTGACGTCGCTGTTGCTCGCGGAGGGGCTCGCCGAGTGCGGCCTGCCCGACGACGTGTTCGCGGTGGCGACGGGGTGCGGGCCGACCGGCGCGGCCGTCCTCGACGAGGTCGACATGATCATGTTCACCGGGTCGACGGCGACCGGCCGCAAGGTGGCCATGCGGGCCGCCGAGCGGCTGATCCCCGCCTCGCTGGAGCTCGGCGGCAAGGACCCGATGATCGTGCTCGCCGACGCCAACATCGAGCGCGCCGCCAACCACGCGGCGTATTACTCGATGTTCAACTGCGGCCAGACCTGCATCTCCATCGAGCGCTGCTACGTCGAGGCGCCGGTCTACGACGACTTCGTCGCCCGCGTCACCGAGAAGGTGCGCGCGATCCGCCAGGGGGTACCGGCAGGCCCCGGCAGCATCGACGTCGGATCGCTGACCTTCCCGCCGCAAGTCGACACAGTGGAACGCCATGTCGATGAGGCACGCGATCGCGGCGCGACGGTGCTGACCGGCGGCCACCGGGGACCCGACAAAGGGTACTGGTACGAGCCGACGGTGCTCGTCGGCGTCGATCACGACATGGCCTGCATGCGGGAGGAGACGTTCGGCCCGACGCTGCCGATCATGAAGGTCGCCGACGCCGAGGAGGCGATCCGGATGGCCAATGACTCCGAGTACGGGCTTTCCGCTGCGGTGTTCTCCCGCGACCTGAAGCGCGGCGAGGCCGTAGCGCGGCGGCTCAACGCCGGCGCGGTCACGGTCAATGACGCGTTGATCAACTACACCGCGCTCGAGCTGCCCATGGGCGGCGCCAAGCCGGGCTCCGGAGTGGGCCACCGCCACGGCCCCGGCGGGATCCGAAAGTACTGTCGCCAGCAGTCGCTGCTCATCTCGCGGTTCAATCCTCGCCGCGACATTCACATGCATCCCTACAAGGCGACGCGAACCCGGCTGCTGGGGCGACTACTGGCGATTCTGAACCGCGGAGTTTCCTGACCCAACTCATGGATCGGGATCTCGTCACCGTCGTGTCAGACGATCCGCGGCCGAGGTTGCCATGCGGAACGCGAGCCGCTTGGAGCGCCGCGCAACGTCGGCCAAGGGTCCCTGCCGCTGCTGTCTGACAGCAACGGCGTCGCCGACCGTGACACGGCCCGCGCTCTCGACGTCGCAGTACACGCCGAGGCAGCGTTGCGCCTTGGCGGCCACCGCACGAGTCACTCGACGGTCGACCTCGATGCCCGGTTGCGCGCGGCTGGGCACGACGCAGCGGATCGTCGGCATGACGACGTCAAGCACCACCCCGCCCACTGTGAGACGCGCACCCGTCCATCCGGACTCCGGAAGGTCTTCGTCGGAATCATCAAGCGCCAGCAGTACATTCGGGCGGAAGCGACGTGGATCCAACTCGGTGCCGATCTCTGCTCCGATCGTCGCCAGGCTGGTCTGGCTCAGCACGTGGACGGGAGCGAGGTCGACAAACATGCCCGGCGGCGTGGAGTAGCGGGCGAACATCGCCATGTCGGACATCCGAAACATCGAGATGTCGGGAAACTTCTCTTCATCGGTGACCCCGAAGTCCCTGCGCAACGACGTCACCGACGTGTTGGCGCGTTCCGCGCGACTCAGCCGGTGCAGGCTGGTGTCGTCGACCGGCGGCAGTGCGGTCAATCGGACCGTGCGGCCGGCGAGTTGGGAAAGCCTGGCGTGCACGGCGTCGTCGCGGCTGGACACGACCGCGCCGTCGGGGAACGTGATCTCGACCTCCGGCGAATTGCCCGGCCCTGCGTCCGGCGGAGCTTCGCCGACATAGCGGGCGGTCGCGGTGAGCAACGCGGGTATGCGGCGAGCCGACGTGGTGACGTCGCGTTCCACGTCGCGCACCGCCCACAGTCGATCGCCCAGCACGCCGCGCGGCCCGATCGTCGCCTGTTCGATCGGCTCGCCGCCCAGCGACTTGACCGGATAGCGCCACAAAGCCGCGACTCGCCCGCCCGTCATAGCTGCTCGAGTCCCGTCATGTACCGACGCGCCAGATCCTGGTAGGCGCCCGGGTTGGTGTTCACCCACATCTCGGCGCCGGTGCCTGCGACCGGGCCACGCACCTTCGCGGGCGCGCCGGTCACCACCACCTCGTCGGGAATCTTGGTGCCGCCGACCACCAGCGAATGCGCGGCAATCAGACTGCGCGCGCCGATCACCGCGCCGTCGAGCACCGTGCAGTGGTTCGCGAGCACCGCCTCCGCGCCGATGTGCACCCCGTGCACCACACAGCCGTGCGGCGACGGTGGCACCCGGCCCGACGTCGACCGGGATACCCGGTGGGGCGTGCAGCACACAGCAATCCTGCACGTTGGCGCCCTGCCGGACGATGATCGGCGCGAAATCGGCGCGGATGACCGCGTTGAACCACACCGAGGCGCCCGCCTCGACGTGCACATCGCCGACCAGCGTGGCGGTGGGGGCGACGAACGCGCCGGGATCGATCGTCGGGGATCGGCCCTCGAATGAGTACAACGGCATCGTCTGGTTATACCGCAGTTGGCTAGCGATAAGTGCTCGCGCGAAGAGGCGGATTACCTGCTTGGATTGCGCCTCGGGAGGGAAAAACTGTAACGTGTTCTAGTTAGGGACACAGAAACGGGAGGCCCACCGTGACTACCGAAACAGCAGGCATCCGCGAGATCGACACCGGCGCCCTACCCGACCGGTACGCCCGAGGCTGGCACTGCCTGGGGCCCGTCAAGGAGTTCCTGGACGGTAAACCGCACGGCGTCGAGATCTTCGGCACCATGCTCGTGGTGTTCGCCGACTCGCAGGATGAGCTGCACGTGCTCGACGGCTACTGCCGGCACATGGGCGGCAATCTCGCCCAGGGCACCATCAAGGGCGACGAGGTGGCCTGTCCGTTCCACGACTGGCGCTGGGGCGGCGACGGCAAGTGCAAGTTGGTGCCCTACGCCAAGCGCACGCCGCGGCTCGCACGGACTCGGTCGTGGCACACCGACGTGCGCGGTGGTCTGCTGTTCGTGTGGCACGACCACGAGGGCAACCCTCCGCAGCCTGAGGTGCGCATCCCCGAGATTCCGGAGTTCGAAAACCCGGAGTGGACGGACTGGAAGTGGAATCGGATGTTGATCGAGGGCAGCAACTGCCGCGAGATCATCGACAACGTCACCGATATGGCGCACTTCTTCTACATCCATTTCGGTCTGCCCACGTACTTCAAGAACGTCTTCGAGGGCCACATCGCGTCGCAGTACCTGCACAACGTCGGCAGGCCGGATGTCAACGATCTCGGCACCTCCTACGGCGAGGCGCATCTGGATTCGGAGGCTTCGTATTTCGGGCCGTCGTTCATGATCAACTGGCTGCACAACAATTACGGCGGCTACAAGGCCGAGTCGATCCTGATCAACTGCCATTACCCCGTCACGCAGGATTCGTTCGTACTGCAGTGGGGCGTGATCGTCGAGAAGCCAAAGGGATTGGACGAGGCGACGACGGAGAAGCTGGCGACGACGTTCACCGAAGGCGTCAGCAAGGGCTTCCTGCAGGACGTCGAGATCTGGAAGCACAAGACGCGCATCGACAATCCGCTGCTGGTCGAGGAGGACGGCGCGGTCTATCAGATGCGACGGTGGTATCAGCAGTTCTACGTCGACGTCGCCGACATCACACCCGATATGACGGACCGCTTCGAGATGGAAGTCGACACCACGGCCGCCAACGAGAAGTGGCACATCGAGGTCGAGGAAAACCTCAGGCGTCAGAAGGCAGAGCAGTCCAGCACATGAGCGCATGGCGGGAGCAGCCCGACGTCGACCAGTTGGCGAGGTCGATGCTGATCCTGCATGGCGCCCACGACGACGAGGACACTCCCGCCGCCGAGCCCGGACGTCGATCGTGGTCCAAGGCACCGGATTTCGCGTCGGATCCCGACCGCGCTGCCGCTGTCCGAGAGGCCACCGCACGCGACCGCGAGCGGTATCTGACCGCGGGGCTCGTGCCGGTGGACTGCCGGTTCTGCCATGTGACCGTCGGCGTCAAGAAGCTCGGCCCGGCGCACACCTCGGTGCAGTGGAATACCGAAGCGTCGCAGCGGTGCGCGTATTTCGACGAGGTTCGTAAATCCGGCGGTGATTCCGCCCGCATCCGCGCCTGCCCGCGATTGGCCGACAGCATCAAACATGCGGTCGCCGAAGGGTGTTTGGAGGAAGTGTCGTCGGCGCCCGCGCCGGGCGACGGCTGACGCTCGTTACGAGAGCAGATGTCAGGAGAGGCCCTTGAACCGCTCCTTGACCACCTCCGCGGCCAGCCCGTAGTCCGCGAGCGAGTAGGTGTGCTTTGGCGCGCGGGGGCCCCGTTGGCTGGCGGCGTAACTATCGGCGATCGCGGCGCGCGCGGCATCGGTGTACGGCAAGCCGAAGTGACGGTAGATGCGCTCCACCTCGGCGACGGGGTCATTGATGAACTCGAAATAGTCCATGTCGTAGAACTGTGCCGGATCTTGTTTGGCCCGTTCGGCGTTGAACCGCTCCAGACCGCGTGACCAGGTTTCCAGCGCGTCCTGCCCGATCTGCGCGCCGACGAACTTGTTCGACCACCCCGCGGTGGTGTGTTCGGACAGCGAGCACATCGACGCCATGATCGTCTCGGCCGGCCGGTGGCATTGGATCACCAGCGCGTCGGGGTACACAGTGAACAGCGCATCGAGCGCGAACAGATGACTGGGATTCTTGAGCACCCAACGCTTTTCGGCGTCGTTCAATCCGATCAGCTGCAGGTTGCGGCGGTGCCGCCGATACGACGGCGTCCAGTCCTGCTGCGCCAGCCACTGCGCGTAGGTCGGCACATGCGCCAGCGTCTCGTAGGACAACGAATGCAGCGACTGGCGCAGCAGCTGCCAGCACTCTTCGACCTCGTCGGCGGTCATGTAATGCAGGCCGGTGTAGTCGGGATTCTCTTCGTGCGCCTTTTTGAACCGCGCGTCGAGTTCGGCGTATACCGGGTTGGACTCCCACGTTTCGCGCGGCGGTCGGGGCTGAGGGAATTCGGCCAGCCACAGCTCTAGGCCCTGGTGAGCGGGGTCGGCGCAGAGCAGCCGGTGCAGCACTGTGGTGCCGGTGCGGGGCAGCCCGGTGACGAAGATCGGTCGCTCGATCGCCACGTCGGCATACTGCGGGTACTGCTTCCACGACGCCTCCGACAGCAGCCGGGCCACCAACGCGTTGCGCAGGAAGAACCTCGACATCTTGCTGCCAAGTTCGGTGAGGTCCTCGTCACGCTGGTACGACTCGAGCAGCACGCCGAGCGCCTCGCGGTAGTTGTCGTCGTCGGGGCCGAAATCGTCGAGGCCGCAGGCCTTGGTGGCCGAGGCGTGTAAATCCTCGACAGTGCCGACGTTGGTTCTCACGCCTTGTACTCCCCGCAGTTCACATCCAGCGTCTGGCCGGTGATGCCGCTGGACAGGTCGCTGGCCATGAACAGGATCGCTGACGCGACCTCGTCCTCGGTCGGTAGCCGCTTGAGATCGGACTGTGCGGCCGTCGCTTTGTAGATCTCCTCGACGGTCGTCCCGTACTTTCCGGCCTGGTGGCTGAAGTAACTCTTCAGTGTGTCGCCCCAGATATAGCCCGGCACAACCGAATTCACTCTGATGCCCTGTTCACCGAGTTCGGTGGCCAGCGACTGCGACATCGCCAGCAGCGCCGACTTGGCCATCTTGTACGCCCCATACTTGGCCTGCGAATGCCGGATCACCATGGAGTTGACGTTGACCACCGAGCCCTTGGATTCGGCGAGCGCCGGTGTGAAGCTCTGCGTCAATCGCAATGCGCCGAGCACGGTCAGCTCGATCGCTTCCCGGATGTGCTCGAAAGTGGTGTTGGCCAACGGTTTCATCGACGGCACCCGAAACGCGTTGTTGATCAGCACGTCGACCTTGCCGTACGCCTCCAACGACTGCTGCACCAGATTGGCCACCTGCGCCTCATCGGTGATGTCGGTGCCCACCGCCACCGCACGCCGACCCAGCCCGGTGATCTGCTTGGCGACGTCGTCCAGCCGTTCCACCGTCCGCGCGGCCAGCACCAGGTCGGCGCCCGCCTCGGCGCAGCGTCGCGCCAGCGTCGTACCCAGGGCAGGGCCCACGCCGCTGATCACGACGACTTTGTTCTCCAGCATGTCTACCCCACCATCCTGTTGGCGATCTGCAACTGGCGCTGGGCAATTCGCTTCCGCCAGTCGTCTTCGGAGATCTTGTTGGACTCGTAGTACGGCAGCGATGCGGGGAGCTTGTCGAAGTCGACGAGCTCAACCGTCGGCCCGTCGGCCTCGGTGAGCGCGCGCGATACCCGCTGCCAGCGGAACTGCAGAAAGCCCTTGCGGTGTCCCAACGTCTCGCACCAGTTGGTGACGCCCGGATTGCGGTCGGATACCACGATGCGGATCTTGCCGTCCGGATCTGCTTGGGCCTGCGTGGCGTTCAGCGACGTCTGGTGGTTGATGTAGTCCAGCGAGATGTACCACAGGCTTCCGAGCTGGAAGCCCAGATACGGCGCGTCGGTCACCGGCAGCGTGATGACCAGCGCCTGATCATCGGCAAGCTCGTAGTGGCCTGCCGACGAATACTGCGTCGCCAGACCACCCGGTGTCAGCCGCGGCGCCACCATGGTGTTTACCGGGATGTTGAAGTAGAACCACTGCGGGAACTGAAGCCACGTTTTGACGCGTTGGACCAGTTGCTTACCCGCTGTGGCATAACGCTTTTCGATCGTCGTGCGACTCAGTGGCGGCGGTGCGGTGCCGGCGGTGTCGACGCGCTGGATGGCCAGCGTTCCGCGCTGCGCCGACCAGTCGTTGTAGACCTCGCGGATCACCAACTGCGACGGGCCCGTGGGGGTGAACCGCCACTCGAACGTGCCGTCGGCGGCGACGTCGAGTTCGCGGTCGTCGAAGGCCGCTTCACTGACGGGCACCCCCTCGTCGGTGTACTCACCGCCGAGCAACTGAAAGCTCAGGTCCGTTGTCGTGCCGCGCCTACCCGTCACCACGTACTCGTGGCCGCCAAGGACGCGGGTGCCGAAGTACAGCGTGTCCGGGTTGTCCAGGCCCATTTTGGTGAATGGCCCGGTACCGCTCTGCAGGAACGGGTGGTCGCGCTCGTAGTCGAAAGCCAAATGGGTGCACGCGGCGATGCCCCCCGCCAGATACTGCAGACCCTCCAGCAGGTCGGCTTCGGATTCGATGAACGGAGCGGCCTTGACCAGCTCCTCGGCCTCGGCGATCGCCTCGGTCAGCGGTTGTGAGAACATCGACACATCCCTTCGCGGTTCAATATTGGACCGCATCGGTAGAGATTCTGAAAAAAGACTAGAACGTGTTCTAGCTCGCGTCAACGCCGTCGACGACGCATATCGGTCCATATCTGGAACACACAGGTACAATTTTGCAATGCCAACGGAGTCGTCCCGTGCGTCACCACCCACCGCGCGGGTGGTGACGATCCTGGACTTCCTCGCCCGCCATCCCCATGAGCAGTTCGGCCTCTCCGAGCTCGCCCGCCGCGTCGACCTGAGCAAGCCGACGTGCCTGGGCATCGTGACGACGTTGACCGACGCCGGCTATCTGGTGCGCGACGCCCGCGATAAGACCTACCGGCTGGGGCCTGCGCTCATCGCGCTCGGGCACACCGCCCAGGAGTCGATGCGCGTCAGTCCCGCGGCCCGTGAGGAGCTGCATCGGCTATCGACGACGTTCTCGACCACCGCGGCGCTGTCGGCCGTCGTCGACGACCGCATCACGCTGCTGGAGGTCGTCGCCCCACCTGAGGTGAAGCCGGCGGTGCGCGTCGGACAGAGTTATCCGTTCGCCCCGCCGGTGGGCCTGATGTTCGTGCTGTGGGACGACCGCGCACTGCACGATTGGCTGTCGAAGGAGCCGACCATCCCGCTGCGCACCGACTCCGAACGCCTCGACCGCGTGATCGCGGCGTGCCGCGCGGATGGGTATCTGGTCGAACGCCTGACGCCAGGCGGCCGTCGGCTGTACTCGCTGATGGCCGGGATGTCGAGCAACCTGCCCGACGAATTGCGGGCGCTGCTTGGCGAACTGGTGTCCGACATCGGCGAGCGGGTCTATCTGCGCGACGAGAACGGTTCGGGCGGGCGCAGACGCCAGGACATCAGCGTGATCTCCGCGCCCGTGTACGACCTCTATCAGCGCCAGGTCATGGTGGCGTCGATGCACATCGGAAAAGCCTTGACTGACAACGAGACGGCCGACCGCGCCCGCGCGTTGGTAGCAACGGCGGACGCGGTGACCAAACAACTGGGCGGCGTGAAACCCGAACGAGACCCAGGTAGACGTCAGTCAGCGCCTCGGTGATCGGGGTGGGCGCCACCTCGACGCGGCACTGGTGGCCGCTCCCGAAGGCGTAACCGATGGCCGGGGAAGGCTAAAACAAGCCCCCGGTACGCCGCTGGACCGAGGGATCATTTTGATGACGTGGCCGAAACCACATGTCCACGATCTGCGTCGGGCCTGGCCGTGGCACGGATACGCTGACCTGGTGAAACTCGGCGGAGCGGCGGTGTGAGCGGACGACCATCCTTCGGGATACTCGGACCCCTCGCCGCGAGCGGAGGCTCCGGGCAACCGCTGAGTCTCAGCGGCCGCAAGCAGCGCGAATTGCTGGCGGTGCTGTTGCTCAACCCGAACAAGGTGCTGCCTTCGAGCCGCATCGCCGACGCGCTGTGGGGAGGACAGCCGCCGCCCAGCGCCGACGTCACGCTTCGCACGCATGTCTCACGGCTTCGCTCGCGGTTGGCGACCATCGGCGCGCACGACGCCCTGGTGACTCGCCCGTCCGGATACGGGTTGTTCGTGCATGACGACCAGATCGATGCAGCACAGTTCGAACATCTTCTCGGGCTCGGACAGCAGGCGGTGCGTCGCAGTGAGCCGGCACGCGCGGCGCAATTGCTCATGAAAGCGCTGGAGCTATGGCGCGGCGGCGTTCTCGAAGACCTTGGGCCGCCCGAGTTCGCGGAAGCGGAGGTCGCGCGTCTTGACGAATTGCGACTTGTGGCGCTGGAGTACCACGTCGACGCGGAACTGGCGTTGGGCAAGCATCTTTCGGTGGTCCCGCAGCTCGAACGCGTGGTCGCCGATCATCCCTTCCGCGAGCGGCCGCACTGCCAACTCATGGTGGCGCTGTACCGGTCCGGCCGGCAGGCCGACGCGCTTGCTGTCGGGGCGGCTGTGCGTCGGCGCCTCGCCGATGAGCTCGGCGTCGACCCCGGCCCCGAGCTGCGGGACCTGGAGAACGCGATTCTGCGCCAGGATCCATCGCTGACGGCCGCGGGCGGGAAACGTGTCGATACGCCGCCTGCCGCGTCGACGAAGTACCGTCCGCCGACCCCAACACGGGCCCTGGTTCGACGCGCCCGCTTGATCGACCCGTTGCGCGCCGGCGGTCGCCGGCGGTTGATTTTGATCCACGGTCCGGCGGGCTTCGGCAAGACGACGCTGGCCGTGCAGTGGCGCGCCGGGCTCATCGAGGAGGGCACCTCGGTGGCATGGCTGACCATCGACGACGAAGACAACAACGTCGTGTGGCTGCTTGCACACCTCGTAGAGGCGATACGCGTGGTGCGGCCGGTGCCGTCGGACGAGCTGCAGCACGCTCTCGAGGAGCGGGGCGCGGCGGCGCAGCGTTACGTGCTGACGACTCTGATCAACGAGATAGACCGCGGCGCCAAGCCGGTTTCCGTCGTGCTCGATGACTGGCACCGAGTGACCGACGCCGCATCGATTGGTGCGCTGGCCTACCTGCTCGACCACGGCGGCCCGCACCTTCAGGTGATCGCCACCAGTCGCAGTCGGTCGAATCTGCCGATCGGCAGGATGCGGGTACGCGACGAGCTGGTTGAAATCGACGCGGCGACTTTGCGTTTCGATACGTCCGAGGCGCGAGCTTTTCTCGTCGACCTCGGCGGACTTCGTCTGGACGACACAGCTGTGGCCAACCTGGAGCAGACGACCGGCGGGTGGATCGCGGCTCTTCAGCTCGCGTCACTGTCCCTGCGAGACTGCAGCGATCCCGCCACATTGATCAGCGATATGTCCGGTCGCCACCGCCCAATCGGGGAGTACCTGGCAGAGAACGTGCTCGATGCGCTCGATCCGGCGATGCTCGACTTCCTGATGGCCACGTCGATCACCGAGCGGGTTACGGCTGAGCTGGCGGCTGCGCTGGCCGGTGTCAGCAACGGGCGGGCGCTGCTCGAGGAGGCGGAGGACCGCAATCTCTTCCTTCGTCGGCTCGACAGCGAAGGAAGCTGGTTTCAGTACCACCACCTGTTCGCGGAGTTCTTACAGCGTCGGCTCGAGCGAGACCATCCCGAGCGGGTCACTCGGCTGCATGCCACCGCATCCCGGTGGTTCGCCAAACATGAGCTGCTCCGTGAGGCCGTCGACCACGCGACGGCGGCCGGCGAGGCGGAACAAGCGGTCGAACTGATCGAGCTGCACGGCGTCGATTTGATCCGGCAGGCGAAAGTGTCGACATTCCGCGCGCTCATCTCCAAGCTGCCGACGCACATGGTGAAGCGCAGACCGCGACTGCAACTCACTGTCGCCTGGGCCAACGCGATGCTGCAGCAGCCCGTGGCGGCGCACGCCGCGCTGGACGGTTTCGAGGCCACAGCTGGGCATGACCGGGTGTCCGAGGTCGGCCTTCGTGGCGCGCGGCTCGAGGCCAACGTCCTTCGCGCGATGCTCAACAGCTGGGCCGACCGCACGACCCGGGTCGAGGAGCTCGTCGCCGAGTGCCTGTCAAGGCCCGAGTCAGCACCACCCTTTCTCGTCAGCGTCGCCGCGAATGTTGCCTCGTTCGTTGCGATTTGGCGGTTCGATTTCGCCGCTGCCGTCCGGTGGCAACTCTGGGCGGCGCCCTACCACCAAACGGAGAATCCCTTCAGCCGGATTTACGGGCACTGCCTGGCCGGTATGGCAGCACGCGAGCAACTCGACGTCGACGAGGCCGAGCGCCGCTTCCGCGAGGCACTGGCGATGGCAGAGCAATACGGAGGCATCCGCCATTCGGATGCCGCACTTCTTCCCGGCGCACTTCTCGGCGAACTGTTGTACGAGCGAGGCGATGTGGACGAAGCCGACCGGCTGCTCGACGAGAGTTACGAGTTCGGCTCGGCGGGCGGCACGGTCGAATTCCTGATCCTGCGCCATGCGGTGGCTGCGCGCGTCAAGGCGGCGCGCGGCGACCGCGAAACCGCCGCCGCCCGACTCGAGGAAGGTGCGCGTGTCGCGGCGACGCTACAGCTGCCAAGGCTGCGAGCCCACATCGACAATGAAAGGTGGCGGCTGGGACTGCCGGTTGTCGGCCGCATCGAGTACGACCCACTTCCAGATGGCGGATTGGGCGAGGCGACGGCTCAGCTTCGGGACGAGGCAGAGATCCGGAAGCTGTTCGCATCGCAGCCCGATCTGGCCTTGACACGCACCGAAGCCTGGGTGCAAAGACTGCAACCTCAAGGTCGCCCGCGCGCGTTGCTGCAAGCGAACCGTCTACTGGTCACCGCCCTGCGCGCCGCGGGGTGCACCGATGAAGCGAAACGGCTGCTCGACGCGCTCGAGGCGCAGTGCGCCGAACTCGGAATGCACCGCTATTTGCTCGACGGCTGACGCCTGCGCAACGGCGCTTCAACGGATCTGCAACACCGATTCGCGACGGTAGATCTCGTCACGTCAACACGGCGTTTGCGGGGGAAGCGGCCGGCTTTGCAATTGGAGGTACACATGCACACACATCGAATTCTGGTGGGCGCCGTCATGGCACTGGCCATCGGTGCGCTCGCACAGCCCGCGGTCTCCGGCGCGGAGCGGGAATGGGACGTCGGACAATTCGACGACTGCATCGAGATCCCTACCCGTCAGTACGAACTCGGCGATATCAGCTATGACCAATGGCAGCAAGACTCGCAGGCTTGCTGCATCGTCTCCGGCGGCGACTGGAACGCGGCGGCCGGCAAGTGCGAGGCGCCACCGGCAACGGCGCAGACCGCGCCGCAGAGCCCGGGCGAAGTCGTTCAGGCGCCCAGCGCGGGGTCGGCCGCAGACGGTCAGACGCCATCGAAGCCGGGTGGGAGCTACGAGGTCGTGCCGATCGGCCCGGGTGGCGGCCCGACGCTGTACATGCCCTGACTGAGCCGCGATTTTGCGCTCAGGACTGTTGGTTCGACGAAATCACAGCCCTGGGCGCAATTTTCAGTGGCCTACGTCGCAGCCGCCTCGGCCTCTTGCTCGCGCTTGATCTCCAGCGCGATGTCGATCAGCTGGTCTTCCTGCCCGCCAATCAGCTTGCGCTGGCCGGCCCGGTGCAGCAGCTGATGCGCGGGCACGCCGTAGCGCTCCGACTGGCGGATGGCGTGCTTGAGGAAGCTCGAGTACACGCCCGAATAGCCCATGATCAGCGCGTTGCGGTCGAGCAGGCATTCGGCGGGCATCGCCGGGGCCACGACCTCCTCGGCGGCGTCGGCGATATCGAAGAAGTCGATGCCGGTCTTCACGCCGATCTTGTCGAACACCCCGATCAGCGCCTCGACGGGCGCATTGCCCGCGCCCGCGCCGAACCGCCGGCATGACCCGTCGATCTGCTTGGCCCCCGCGCGTACGGCCTCCACCGAGTTGGCCACCCCGAGCCCGAGGTTCTCGTGCCCGTGGAAGCCGACCTGTGCGTCGTCACCCAGTTCGGCGACCAACGCGGCCACCCGGTCACGCACGCCCTCGAGCACCAGCGCGCCGGCCGAGTCGACGACGTAGACGCACTGGCAGCCGGCGTCGGCCATGATCCGGGCTTGTGCCGCAAGCTTTTCCGGCGGGATGGTGTGGCTCATCATCAAGAACCCGACCGTTTCCAGGCCCAGCTCGCGGGCCAGGCCGAAGTGCTGGATGGACACGTCGGCCTCGGTGCAGTGGGTGGCGATCCGGCAGATCGAGCCGCCGTTGTTCTGCGCCTCCTTGATGTCTTCCTTGGTGCCGACGCCGGGCAGCATCAGGAACGCGATCTTGGCTTCCTTGGCCGTCTCGGCGGCCAGCTTGATCAGCTCCTGCTCGGGCGTCTTGGAGAAGCCGTAATTGAACGAAGACCCGCCGAGGCCATCACCGTGGGTGACCTCGATCACCGGCACGCCCGCGGTGTCCAGCGCCGCGACGATCGCGTGCACTTCCTCCTTGGTGAACTGGTGCCGCTTGTGGTGCGACCCGTCGCGCAGCGACGTGTCGGTGATGCGGATGTCCCAGATCGGGTTGAAGAAGATGTCGGTCATTTCTGAGGACCCCCTACTCCGCTTGTCTGCTCCTCGCGCAAGCGCTCGTCGGCCAGAGTTTCCTTCGCGATTTCCTCGCCGACCTTGGTGGCCGCCGCGGTCATGATGTCCAGGTTGCCCGCATACGGCGGCAGGTAATCCCCGGCGCCCTCGACCTCGACGAATGTGGTGACGACGTGGTTGCCGCCGTTGACCACTGACGGCTCGTCGAACTGCGGCTCATTGAGCAGCCGGTATCCGGGCACGTACGTCTGCACCTCGGCGACGACGTCCTTGATGGACTGGGCAATCGCGTCGTGGTCAGCGTCCTCGGGGATGGCGCAGAAGATGGTGTCGCGCATGATCATTGGCGGCTCGGCCGGGTTGAGGATGATGATGGCCTTGCCGCGTTTGGCGCCGCCGATGGTCTCGACGCCCTTGCTGGTGGTCTTGGTGAATTCGTCGATATTGGCCCGGGTGCCGGGTCCCGCAGAGACGCTCGCGACCGAGGCGACGATCTCGGCGTAGGGCACGTCGACGACGCGAGAAACGGCGTACACGATCGGGATGGTGGCCTGCCCGCCGCAGGTGATCATGTTGACGTTCGGTGCGTTCAGGTGCTCGCGCAGGTTGGCCGGCGGGATGACCGCGGGGCCGACGGCCGCGGGAGTCAGGTCGATGGCGCGGATGCCGGCCTCGGCGTAGCGCGGCGCGGCTTCGCGGTGCACGTAGGCGCTGGTGGCCTCGAACAGCAGATCGGGCTTCTCGTCGAGGCCCAGCAACCAGTCCGCACCCTCGGCACTGGTCTGAAGGCCCAGTTTGCGGGCCCGGGCGAGGCCTTCGGACTCAGGGTCGATGCCGACCATCCAGCGGGGTTCCAGCCACTCCGAGCGGAGCAGCTTGTACAGCAGGTCGGTGCTGATGTTGCCGGATCCGACGATCGCGACGGAGGCTTTACCGGAAGATCCCAGTGGCATATACGATTTCTCCTATTCGAACGACAGGTGGACCGAGCCCAGCCCGTCGAATTCTGCGACGAAGTCATCGCCCGGCCGGGCGTCGATCGCGCGGGTGCACGAGCCCGGTAGCACGATGTCGCCGGCCTTCAGCCGTACTCCGAAGCTGTCCACCTTGCGGGCCAGCCACGCCACGGCGGTCACCGGGTTGCCCAGCACGGCGTCGCTGCGGCCCTTGGCCACCACCTCGCCGTTGCGGGTGAGCACCGCGTCGATGTTGCGGATGTCGATGTCCTTGGGCGACACCCGCGCCTCGCCCAGCACCCAGCCCGCCGACGACGCGTTGTCGGCGATGGTGTCGCAGAGCTTGATCTTCCAGTCGGTGATGCGGGTGTCGATGAGCTCGATCGACGGCGCGAACGCCGCCGTGGCGGCCAGCACGTCGTCCTCGGTGCAGCCGGCGCCGGGCAGGTCGTCGGCGAGGATGAACCCGACCTCGACCTCCACGCGTGGGTAGAGGTAGTTGGCCGTTTTGACCGGCCGGTCCTCGTAGACCTGCATCTCGTCGAGCAGGTGGCCGTAGTCGGGCTCGTCCACGCCCATCATTTTTTGCATGGCCTCCGACGACAGGCCAACCTTGTGTCCCACCACGCGGGCGCCCTCAGCGACGCGCTGGCGGATGTTGATCAGCTGGATCTCGTAGGCATCCACGACGTCAATATCGGGATTTCCGTCGGTCAGCGGGGCGATGGGGACCCTGCTCCGTTCGGCCTGGGCCAGGTCGGCGGCCAGCTGGTCACGCACCTCGACACTGAGCATTTAGGTGAAGTCCCCTCGTTTGTTTTACCGGGGCGGTTGTTCGATCGCCGGGCAATTCTATAACGTGTTCTACATGACAGCACAGGAGTTCGACGTCGTCGTCGTCGGGAGCGGCGCCGCCGGCATGGACGCTGCCCTCACCGCCGCCCACCAGGGCCTCTCAACAGTAGTCCTCGAGAAGGCACCGCACTATGGCGGTTCCACTGCGCGGTCAGGTGGCGGCGTGTGGATCCCCAACAATGAAGTGCTGCGGCGTGACGGCGTCAAGGACACCCCTGAAGCCGCCGGGAAATACCTGCACACGATCATCGGCGACGTCGTCGAACCCGAACGCATCGACACCTATCTCGATCGCGGGCCGGAGATGTTGTCGTTCGTGTTGAAGCACTCGCCGCTGAAGATGTGCTGGGTCCCCGGGTACTCCGACTACTACCCCGAAACACCGGGCGGCCGCCCCGCGGGACGTTCGATCGAGCCCAAACCGTTCAATGCCAAGAAGCTCGGGCCCGACCTGGAGGGCCTGGAGCCGCCGTACGGCAAGGTGCCGCTGAATGTTGTGGTGATGCAGCAGGACTACGTGCGGCTGAACCAGCTCAAACGCCACCCGCGCGGAGTGCTGCGCAGCCTGAAGGTCGGCGCCCGCACGATGTGGGCCAGGGCCACCGGCAAGAACCTGGTCGGCATGGGCCGCGCGTTGATCGCGCCCCTGCGGATCGGCCTGCGCGACGCCGGCGTCCCGGTCCGCTTGAACACCGCGTTGACCGATCTCTACATCGAGGACGGCGTCGTCCGCGGCGTGTACGTCCGCGACATGACAGCGCCGGAATCGGCTGAGCCAGAACTGATTCGCGCGCGACGCGGCGTAATCCTGGGGTGCGGCGGGTTCGAGCACAACGAGCAGATGCGGGTCAAGTACCAGCGTGCACCGATCACCACCGAATGGACCGTCGGGGCGAAGGCCAACACCGGCGACGGTATCCTGGCCGCCGAAAAGCTCGGCGCCGCATTGGACATTATGGAAGACGCGTGGTGGGGCCCGACGGTGCCGCTGGTCGGTGCGCCGTGGTTCGCGTTGTCCGAACGCAACTCGCCCGGCTCGATCATCGTCAACATGGCCGGCAAGCGGTTCATGAACGAGTCGATGCCATATGTCGAGGCGTGCCATCACATGTACGGCGGCAAGTACGGTCAGGGACCCGGTCCGGGCGAGAACATCCCGGCGTGGCTGGTCTTCGACCAGCAGTACCGCAACCGCTACATCTTCGCGGGATTGCAGCCGGGACAACGTATTCCGTCGAAGTGGCTGGAGTCCGGCGTCATCGTCAAGGCCGACACGCTGGAGGAATTGGCGGCCAAGATGGGCGTGCCCATCGACGCGTTCTCCGCAACGGTGGAGCGGTTCAACGGCTTCGCCCGCTCCGGCGTCGACGAGGACTTTCACCGCGGCGAGAGCGCGTACGACCGCTACTACGGAGATCCGACCAACAAGCCGAATCCGAACCTCGGCGAGATCAAGCATGGGCCGTTCTACGCGGCCAAGATGGTGCCCGGCGACCTCGGCACCAAGGGCGGCATCCGCACCGACGTGCACGGCCGCGCGCTGCGCGACGATGGCAGCATCATCGAAGGGCTTTACGCCGCAGGCAATGTCAGCGCCCCGGTGATGGGCCACACCTATCCCGGTCCGGGCGGGACGATCGGCCCGGCGATGACCTTCGGCTACCTGGCGGCACTGCATCTGGCCGGGAAGGAATAGGCATGCCGATCAACGTCGAGGAGGCGCTCGCCGCCGAGTTGGAGCCCATCGAATTCTCCTGGACCAGTAGCGATGTCCAGCTCTACCACCTGGGGCTGGGTGCCGGCGCCGACCCGATGGACCCGCGCGAGCTGCGGTATCTGGTGGACAACACTCCGCAGGTGTTGCCGACGTTCGGCAACGTCGCGGCCAGCTTCCACATGACCGAGCCGCCGACGGTCAAGTTCCCGGGCATCGACATCGAACTGTCCAAGGTGCTGCACGCCAGTGAGGCGATCACGGTGCCGGGACCGATACCGCCAAGCGGCACAGCGCAATCGGTGCAGAAGTTCACCGAGATCTGGGACAAGGGCAAGGCCGCCGTGATCGTCAGCGAGACGACGGTGACCGATCCGGACGGCAAGCCACTGTGGACGCAGAAGCGGTCCATCTTCGCCCGCGGCGAGGGCGGCTTCGGCGGCGAGCGCGGGCCGTCGTCGTCGGCGACGGTGCCCGAGCGCGCACCGGATTTCGACCTGGCGATGCCGGTGCTGCCGCAGCAGGCGCTGCTCTACCGGTTGTGCGGCGACCGCAACCCGTTGCACTCCGATCCCGAATTCGCCGCTGCCGCAGGCTTTCCCAGGCCGATCCTGCACGGGCTGTGCACCTACGGGATGGCGTGTAAGGCGATCACCGACAGCGTTTTGGACGGGGACGCGGCCGCGGTCGGCTCCTACGGCGCCAGGTTCGCGGGCGTGGTGTTCCCCGGCGAGACGCTGAAGGCCAACGTGTGGAAGGAAGACGGTCGCTACATCGGCAATGTGGTCGCGCCGAGCCGTGACGACGCCGTGGTGTTGACCGACGTCGAGCTGATTCCGGCCTGACCGCGTCTACAACCTGCGCGCGACGTCCTCGTCGCCGTGGCGCGACGTCTCGGGAGGGGTGACGGGCACAGGACCTGGGGCGGGTCGGCCGTCCTGCCCCGTAGACGGCCCCGCCATGGCTTCGTCGGCCCGTTCGAGCTTCGGTTCGGGCTCGCGCTCGACTTCCCTGCGCGCCTCGTCCTGCTGGGGCGCATCCTCACGGGGAGCCTGCTGCTGCGGCGGAGCGCCCGCCCCGGCCATGCTCTGTCCGGCCGTCGGCTGACCGGCCGCAGTGGGCCCGCCTCCGCTGCCTGCGCCGCCGCCTTGCGAACCGGCGCCCCCTCCCGCGCCTTGAGCCGCCTGCATCGCCTGCTGCATCAGCTGACCGAACATGCCGGTCTGCCCGCCGAGCCCGCCGGCCGCCTGGCTCATCTGCCCCGCCTGCTGGCCCATCTGACCGAGCTGGCCCAGCATGCTGGTGAGTTGCCCGACCGACTGCGAACCCGATTCGTCGGCGTTGGTGTAGGCGGCCTGGGCGGCGCCGAGTTTGCCGGCGAAGGTGGTCTCCTTCGCCGCCAACGACGCGACGTTGGCCGTGAGCGAGGCGGCCATCGTGGGCAGCACGGCCGCGATGGTCATGCTCATCGCATCCTGGCCCGGCTGGATCATCGGCACCTCTGGCAGCTCGACAGCGGCCGGATCCCAGCTCAGACCTTCGGGCTTTCGCAGCGGACTAGTCATCGGCAGCTAGCTCCTCACCAATCGTCGTCAACATCGTCTTCGGCCAGGTCGTATTCCAGCGGCGGAGGCGCCGTCAGACCTGGGTGAGAACCTCCGCTGGTGGCGCGCTGCCCCATCATCGGGCTCATTCCGCCCATGCCGCCGCCACCGGCCGCCGCCACCGGTGCGACCCCACCAACAGCGGCGCCACTGGCTGCACCGGTCTCGGCCGGCGCAGTGGAGACACCTTTGGTACCAACAAGATTCGCCATCAGCGGAGTCTGCGCCGGCACGCCGCCGGACCCCGGCGTCGAGGCCGCTTTCGTCATGCCCGCGCCGCTGCCGGCGCCGGACCCACCCGCCAAGGGGTGATTGGAGAACGACGAGAAACCCATCGCCCCTGCCCCGCCGGAACCGCCCTTGCCCATCTGGCCGAACATCGACGTCATCTGCTGGATGGGCTGCGTGAGCTGCTGCAGAGGCTGGCTGAGCTGTTGGGGCAGCTGGCCGAACATCTGCCCGATCTGCTGCGGCAGTTGCGCGGCCATGCCGCCCATCTGACTGAGCATTTGCATCGCCTGCTGCGGATTCTGCCCGGCGGCCTGTGCGGCGTCCTTGGTCTCCTCGGCGGCCTCTTGGGCCGGACCGGTCGGGGGCGCCGCCGCCACCACGGGAATGCTCGGCGGCACACCAATCGTGTTGGCCATGGAGGTGGTGTTGGCCGTGACATTGGCGATGTTCTGCGACATCCCCAGCTTGATCCTGCTCTGGATCAGCTCCTGGGTGTTCATGAACGGCATCGCCTGGATCGCTTCGCATTCCGCCTGCGTTTCCTGGGCGATGGTGTTCACGAGCATCTTCGTCTCGATGACCGCCGTCTGCATGGCGCGCAGCTTGGCCGCGATCGCGGCGGCCTGGGCGCCGTTGGCTTCATGCCCGGCGATGATCGTGCTGGCCTCACCGGTTGCGGCCAGCGAGCCGGCGCCTTCCCAGGTGTCCGACAGCCTCATCATCTGACCCTGCTGCTGAGGAACCACCGTGCCGGTGATCCGCGCCGCCAGCGCCTCGAACTTCGCCGCGGCGGCACCAAGTTGGTCCTCATCGACGTTCGGCCAGGCCGGACCCGTCACCGTTTGCGAGCCGTACGGGCTCATATCGGGCTGGATCCCCACCTCGCGACCCCCTTCGACGTGTTTGCTGTGCGAAACAACCCTACCGTGTCCGCCGGGGTCAGCAGAGCGTCTTATCCGAGGATGAGGCCTGAGGTGGGCACGCCGGTGCCCGCGGTGACGAGCACATGCTCGACGCCCTCGACCTGATTGACCGAGGTGCCGCGGAGTTGACGCACTCCCTCGGCGATCCCGTTCATGCCGTGGATGTAGGCCTCGCCAAGCTGGCCGCCGTGGGTGTTGATCGGCAGCCGGCCGCCGATCTCGATCGCGCCGTCGGCGATGAAGTCCTTGGCCTCGCCCTTTCCGCAGAACCCCAACTCCTCCAGCTGGATCAGCGTGAACGGCGTGAAGTGGTCGTAGAGCACCGCGGTCTGGATGTCCGTCGGTGCCAGGCCCGACTGCGCCCACAGCTGCCGACCGACCAGCCCCATTTCGGGCAGCCCGTCGAGTTCCGGACGGTAGTAGCTGACCATCGTGTACTGGTCGGGGCTGGAGCCCTGCGCCGCCGCCTCGATGATCGCCGGCCGATGTTTGAGATCGCGGGCCCGCTCCGGTGAGGTCACCACGATCGCGACCGCACCGTCGGTCTCCTGACAGCAGTCCAGCAGCCGCAGCGGTTCGGCTATCCACCGCGAGTTCTGGTGATCCTCAATGGTGATCGGCTTCTCGTAGAAATACGCCTTGGGGTTCTTCGCGGCGTGCTTGCGGTCGGCGACCGAGATCGCGCCGAAGTCACGGCTGGTCGCACCGGACAGGTGCATGTAGCGCTTGGCGATCATGGCGACCTGCGCCGCCGGCGTCGAGAGACCGTGCGGGTACGAGAACGAGTTGTCCACACCGGTGGAGTCGGCGTTCTCGGTGAGCCGGGTCTGCACCTGGCCGAACCGCATACCTGAGCGCTCGTTGAACGCCCTATACGCCACAACGCAATCCGCCACACCGGTGGCGACAGCCATCGCCGCCTGCTGGATGGTCGCGCACGCCGCGCCGCCGCCGTAGTGGATCTTGGAGAAGAACTTCAGCTCACCGATACCCGCCGCGCGGGCCACCGCGATCTCGGTGTTGGTGTCCATCGTGAAGGTGGTCAACCCGTCGACGTCGGCGGGCGTCAAACCGGCGTCGTCGAGTGCGTCGAGCACCGCCTCTGCGGCCAGTCGCAACTCGCTGCGGCCGGAGTTCTTCGAGAAGTCCGTCGCACCGATACCGACGATCGCTGCTTTACCGCTGAGCATCACGCGCCTCCGAGGGTAAGCGTCGCGGTGGCCACCACGTGATCGCCAAGGCTGTTGCTGCCAACGACTTTCACCGTCACCAGCCCGTCGTCGATCGCGGTCACCTCGCCCTTGAAGGTCACCGTGTCGTAGGCGTACCACGGCACACCCAGGCGCAGGCCGATCGATTTGATCAGCGCTGACGGGCCGGCCCAGTCGGTGATGTACCGCTGCACCAGGCCGGTGTCGGTGAGGATGTTGACGAAGATGTCCTTGGATCCCTTGGCCTGAGCCTTGTCCCGGTCGTGGTGCACGTCCTGGAAGTCGCGCGTGGCGATGGCCGTCGACACGATGAACGTCGGGTCGCCGTACAGCGATAGTTCCGGCAGTTTCGTGCCGACCTGAATTTTCGGAGCGCTCATACTCACCGTCATTCCACGGGCTCCCACGCGTACAAGGTCCAATCTTCGAAGTCGATATACATTGCGCGGACAGGCATTCCGATCTCCACCTTCGCGGGGTCGACATTGCGGAGTTCGCCGAGCATTCGCACGCCCTCTTCGAGTTCCACCAGGGCGATGACGAACGGCAGCGTGCGGCCAGGCACCTTCGGCGCGTGGTGCACGACGTAGCTGAACACCGTGCCCTTACCGCTTGAGACGAGATAGTCGGAAGGCGCCACTTCCTTTTTCGCGTCCTGCCACACCGCGGGCACCGGCGGGTGCTGCAAAGAACCGTCCGCGCGCTTCTGGATACGCAACTCATGCGCCTTGACGCCGTCCCAGAAGAACTGCGTGTCCTTCGAGGACGCCGGCCGCATCAGTGCATCGGGATCCAGGTCCTCGGGCACGGCCGGCTTGTCGGCATCGCGAGGCCGGAATTTCATGATGCGCCAGTCCATCTCGGCGACGTCCTCGTCGCCGACCTGCCACACGATGTGCTGGTTGATGAAGTAGCCCTCGCCCAGCGCCGTCTGCTTCGGGCCGATCACGTCGGTGAGTTCGGCGCTGACGCTGACCACTTCGCCGGGACGCAGGTAGCGGTGGTAGGTCTGCTCGCAATTGGTGGCGACGACACCGACATAGCCTGCGTCGTCGAACAACTGCATCATCTTGCTCAACGGATCGTCGTCGGGCCGGCCCTGGCCCAGCCCGCCCATCGTCCACACCTGGATCATCGCCGGCGGCGCGACGATTCCCGGGTGGCCCGCCGCCTTCGCGGCGGCCTCGTCGACATAAATCGGGTTCGTGTCACCGATCGCATCCACCCAGTGGTGAATCATCGGCTCGTTCACCGGATCCCGGCCGACCCGCGGCTTGCTCTTGCCCGCCGCCTTGACCATTTCGATGGCCGCTGCGAGGTCGCTCATCTGTGCCCTCTGCTCTTCGCGCCAGCGCTCATCGCGGAACCCTCGGGACCTTCAGACCGGATGCCGCGATCATCTCCCGCATCACCTCGTTCACTCCACCACCGAATGTGATCACCAGATTCCGCTTGGTCTGGCTGTCGAGCCAGCGCAGCAGCTCAGCTGTCTCCGGATCGGCCGGATTGCCGTACTTGCCGACGATCTCCTCGGCGAGCCTACCCACCAACTGAATCCGTTCGGTGGAAAAGACTTTCGTGGCAGCGGCGTCGGCGACGTCGATGGTCTCCCCCGCCGCGGCCACCTGCCAGTTGAGCAGTTCGTTGATCCGCCAGATCGCATGGATCTCGCCGAGGATGCGGCGCACGTCGTCGTGATCGATCGGCGCCGTTCCGTCAGCCTGAGGCTTGGACGCCCACGCGTGCACGCGGTCGTACACACCGGCGACGCGTCCCGCCGGGCCGAGCATCACGCGCTCGTGGTTGAGCTGGGTGGTGATCAGCTTCCAACCGGCGTTCTCCTCGCCGACGAGCATGTCCACCGGCACGCGCACGTCGTTGTAGTACGTGGCGTTGGTGTGGTGCGCGCCATCGGACAGGATCATCGGCGTCCACGAGTAGCCCGGATCCTTGGTGTCGACGATCAGGATCGAAATGCCTTTGTGCTTCACGGCTTCCGGGTCGGTGCGGCAGGCCAACCAGATGTAGTCGGCGTCGTGGCCGCCCGTCGTGAAGACTTTCTGGCCGTTGACGATGTACTCGTCGCCCTGCCGGACGGCGGTGGTGCGCAGCGATGCGAGGTCGGTACCGGCCTCGGGCTCGGTGTAGCCGATCGCGAAGTGCACTTCGCCGGCGAGGATGGCGGGTAGGAACTTCTTCTTCTGCTCCTCAGTGCCGTACACCTGCAGCGTCGGCCCGACGGTCTGCAACGTGACGGCGGGCAGTGGCACATCGGCCCGCTGCGCCTCGTTGACGAAGATCTGCTGCTCGATGGGGCCGTAGCCGAGGCCGCCGAACTCCTTGGGCCAGCCGACGCCCAGCTTGCCGTCGGAGCCCATCCTCTTGATCACCGCCCGGTACGCCTTGCCGTGCCGGTCGACCTCCATCTCCCTTCGCTCCTCCGGAGAGATGAGGCCCGAGAAATATTGCCGCAGTTCGGCTTGCAGCTGCCGCTGTTCGGGGGTCAGTTCGATGAACATTGCGCTCCCACCAGATCGAGGCGATGCGAGGGTCCGCCCACCAGCCGGGTCAGGTCCTTGATGGTCGAGTAATAGCGGTCCATCGGGTAGGTGATGTCCATGCCCATACCGCCGTGCAGGTGGTGGCAGATCTGCATCACCGGCGGCGCCTGCGACGCCAGCCAGTAGCCGAGCACGTCGAGGTCGCCGTCTGCGTCGCGACCTTCGGACAGCCGCCACACCACCGACGTCGCCGCCAATGACAGTGTGCGCGAAGCGATATAGACCTCGGCGAGCTGTGCGGCCACGGTCTGGAACGTCGACAACGGCTTGCCGAACTGCTCACGGGTCGCCACATAGTCCGCCGTCAGCCGCAGCGCGCCGGCCACCAGGCCCGCGGCGAACGCACCGATCGTCGCCAGCGCCAACTGGTTCACCCGACGCGGCTCCGCACCCTCCAGCACCCCGTCGACGTCGGCATCGGCGAACGTCACCGTGTACTCGTCGCTGCCGTTGGACGTCGGTGTCTTGGTGAGCGTCACACCGTCGGCCTTGGGGGACACCACGACAACGGCGCTGTCGGTCGTAACGATCATCCAATCCGCTTGCTCCGCATAGCCAACCGCGATCTTGGTGCCGTTCAGCTTGCCACCCGCGAACACCGTCGCCGGCCGGTCCGGCAGCGGGGCACCCGGTTCGTTGAGCGCCGCGGTCAACACCGCGCCCTTGGCGACGCCGGCCAGGTAGCGGTCCTGTTGTTCGTCGGAGGCCAGGTCCAGCAGCGGCACCACACCATGGCCGAGCGTCGCCAACGCCGGGCTGACGGTGCCGTGGCGGCCGATCTCGGTCAGCGCCGTCGCGACCTCCGGCAGGCCGACACCGTCGCCGCCGAGCCGTTCGGGTACCGGCAGGGCCGTCACCCCGCCGGAAACCAATGCGTCCCAACTGTTGTCGCGGTCCAGCACCGACGTGACGACGTCGGCGACCGCCTGCTGTTCTGGGTTCGGCGTGAAATCCATCAGTGGGCTTCCGCCTGATTCGCCGACCCGGCGGCTGGGCACTTTCCGGTGTAATCGACCTGCCAGTGCTTGATCCCGTTGAGCCAGCCCGATTTCAGCCGCTCAGGCTCACCGATCGGCTTGAGATCGGGCATGTGGTCGGCGACGGCGTTGAAGATCAGGTTGATGGTCATGCGGGCCAGGTTCGCGCCGATGCAGTAGTGGGCACCGGTGCCGCCGAAACCGACGTGCGGGTTCGGGCTGCGCAGGATGTTGAAATTGTGCGGCTCCTCGAAGACCTCTTCGTCGAAGTTGGCCGAGCGGTAGGACATCACCACCCGCTCGCCCTTCTTGATCTTGACGCCCGACAATTCGGTGTCCTCCAGCGCGGTGCGCTGGAACGCCGACACGGGCGTCGCCCAGCGCACGATCTCGTCGGCCGCGGTCTCGGGACGCTCCTTCTTGTAGAGCTCCCACTGATCGGGGTTCTGCGAGAACGCGATCATGCCGTGGGTGATCGAGTTGCGGGTGGTCTCGTTGCCGGCCACTGCGAGCATCACCACGAAGAAGCCGAACTCGTCGTCGGAGAGCTTCTCGCCGTCGATGTCGGCCTGCACCAGCTGCGTGACGATGTCGTCGGTGGGATTCTTGGCGCGCTCCTCGGCCATCTTCATGGCGTACTGGATCAACTCGACCGACGACATCGCCGGATCGATGTCGGCGTACTCGGGATCCTCGCCGGCGGTCATCTCGTTGGACCAGCGGAAGAGCTCCATCCGGTCCTCCTGCGGCACACCGAGCAGCCCGGCGATGGCCTGCAGCGGCAGCTCGCAGGACACCTGCTCGACGAAATCACCGGTGCCCGCCGCCACGGCCTTCTCGGCGATCTTCTGGGCGCGGGTCCGCAACTCGTCCTCGAGTCGGCCGACAGCGCGCGGGGTGAAACCGCGCGAGATGATCTTGCGCAGCCGGGTGTGCTGCGGCGCGTCCATGTTCAGCAGCACGTTGCGCTGCAAGTCGATGGCCTCGCGCGTCATGTCCTGCGGCCAGACCGGGATGGCGCCGTCGGGCGAGCTACCGAAGATGTCGTTGCGCTTCGACACCTCCTTGACGTCGGCATGCTTGGTCACCAGCCAGTAGCCTTTGTCTCCGAACCCGCCGGTGCCACCTGGCACGTCGACCCAGTGGATGGGCTCGGACTTGCGCAGCTCGGCGAGTTCCGCGACGGGCAGGCCCTTGAGGTTCAGGTCCGCGTCGAGGAAGTCGAAGCCTTCAGGCAGGTTGGGGCAGGCCATGCGATGCTCCTCAAGACAACTTGGTCTAGTTCCAATTCAGACCATTGAAACATGCCTTCATTGCAGATCAAAGGCACGGCTTCATCGCTGCTTGTCAGAGTAATGAAACGTGTTCTAGCCTGACGGAATGGGTAACCCTGTCATCGTTGAAGCCACCCGCAGCCCCATCGGCAAGCGGAACGGATGGTTGTCGGGCCTGCACGCGACCGAGCTTTTGGGCGCTGTGCAGAAAGCGCTGGTAGAAAAGGCCGGCATCGACGCGGGCGACGTCGAGCAGGTCATCGGCGGCTGCGTCACGCAGTTCGGCGAGCAGTCCAACAACATCTCGCGCGTGGCATGGCTGACCGCGGGTTTGCCGGAGCACGTCGGCGCGACGACGGTGGATTGTCAGTGTGGCAGCGGCCAGCAGGCCAACCACCTGATCGCCGGGCTGATCGCGACGGGTGCCATCGACATCGGCATCGCGTGTGGTGTCGAGGCGATGAGCCGCGTCGGCCTGGGCGCCAACGCCGGCCCGGACCGCTCCAAGATCCGCGCCGAGTCGTGGGACATCGACATGCCGGACCAGTTCACCGCCGCCGAGCGGATCGCCAAGCGCCGCGGCATCACCCGTGAGGACATCGACCAGTTCGGCTTCGAGTCGCAGGCCAAGGCCAAGCAGGCGTGGGCAGAGGGCCGCTTCGACCGGGAGATCAGCGGCATCGAGGCGCCGGTGCTCGATGAGAACAAGCAACCCACTGCCGAGCGCCACATCGTCACGCGGGATCAGGGCCTGCGCGACACCACGCTCGAAGGCCTGGCCGCACTGAATCCCGTGATCGAGGGCGGCATTCACACCGCGGGCACGTCGTCGCAGATCTCCGACGGCGCCGCGGCCGTGCTGTGGATGGACGAAGACAAGGCGCGTGCGCTCGGCCTGACCCCGCGGGCCCGCATCGTCAGCCAGGCGCTGGTCGGCGCCGAGCCGTACTACCACCTCGACGGGCCGGTGCAGTCCACCGCCAAGGTGCTGGAGAAGGCCGGCATGAAGATCGGCGACATCGACTTGGTCGAGATCAACGAGGCGTTTGCTTCGGTCGTGCTGTCCTGGGCGCGGGTGCACGAACCGGACATGGCGCGGGTCAACGTCAACGGCGGCGCGATCGCGCTGGGCCATCCGGTCGGCTCCACCGGCAGCCGGTTGATCACCACGGCCCTGCATGAGCTGGAGCGCACCGACAAGAGCACGGCGCTGATCACCATGTGTGCCGGCGGCGCGTTGTCCACCGGCACCATCATCGAGCGGATCTAGATGACGGTGTCCGACGCCGAGCGCATCGCGGCGGCGCAGGCCTACATCAGTTCGCTCGCCAGCCATCAGGCCGACGACGTGCCATTCGCGCCGGACTGCACCCGCATCGAGGTGGGGCTCAAGACGGGCTTCTCCGGAAATCACCTGCGCCGCAGCCTGAATCGCGGGCTGCAATACCGGGTGATCTCAGCGACGACCGCGCCCGAGTTCACCGTCGACGGCGACGAGGTGCGTGCCCGCTTCGACGTCATCACCAAGCCGTCGCTCGCGGGGCGGCGGGTGTGCGCGCATATTGACGAGACGTTCCTGATCCCGGCCAGTGACGGGCAGATCCACCACATCCGGGCGCGCATCCGCCCATTCATCCAGCGCTCGTAGGATCTGCGCATGCCCAAGTCACCGCCGCCGTTCCTGAACTCGCGATACTCAGATTTCTTCATCAAGTGGATGTCGCGACTCAACACCTGGATGTACCGGCGCAACAACGGCCAAGGGCTGGGCGGCACGTTCCAGAACATTCCGGTCGCACTGCTGACGACGATCGGGCGCAAGAGCGGCGAGCCGCGGGTCAGCCCGCTGTATTTCCACCGCGACGGAGACAAGGTGATCGTGGCGGCGTCGCGCGGCGGCAGTGCCAAGAACCCGATGTGGTACCTGAACCTCAAGGCCAATCCGAAGGTGCAGGTCCAGATCAAGGACGAGGTGCTGGACCTGACCGCGCGCGACGCGACCGAGGAGGAGCGCGCCCGCTACTGGCCCAAGCTGGTCGAGATGTATCCAACCTACGAGGACTATCAGTCCTGGACCGACCGGGTGATCCCACTGGTGGTCTGCGAGCCCGCTTAGGCCGGCGTAGGTGTCGGATTGAGGTCAAATAGTGGCTTCAATCCTGCACTTAGTGCCGCATGCCTGAGAAATTGACGCATCCGCAGTAGACAGTTTCTCCGATGTGTGTACAGTGAGCGCGCACACAGTTAACGCCGTACGTGTGACAGCCCACACGGCGGTGAACAGACGGAGTACTACATGCGAAGTCATTCGCCACGCAAAACCGCGCGCGTCATCGCGACAGCCTTGACAGCCAGTGCCCTATTCGTCGCCTCAGGCCTGCCCGCGGCCGCCATGACGGTGACCTTCATTCGACATGGCGAGTCCCATGCCAACGCCAACAACAGAATCGACACCTCCGTGCCGGGGCCAGATCTGACGCCCACCGGCGAGGCTCAGGCAGACACCATCGCCGACGTGCTCCAGTCCGCTGAGTTTGTCAACCAGTACGGCGCCATCGACGCCGTCTACGCCTCGACCATGGTCCGCACCCAGCAGACCGCTGCGCCACTCGCGAATGATCTGGGGCTGACGACTGTCGTCATCGGCCAGCCGAAGAACGACAACGCGGGCCAGCGCATCGGCGTGCATGAGCTCAGTGCGGGCATCTTCGAGGGCTTGCCCGAGAAAGACGGCATCGGCCGCATCGGCTACATCGTTGCGCCGTTGGCCTGGACATTGGGCCTGCAATTCGTTCGGACCCCCGGCGGCGAGAGCGGCTTGGAGTTCAACGAGCGCATGACCAACGCGATGAAACAGATCGAGGAGGACACCCCCGCCGGCGCGGACGGTGAGCAGAACGCCGCGGTGTTCTCGCACGGCGCGACGATCATGTTCTGGACCATGATGAACGTCGAAAACCCTGATCTGCTGCTGATCGTCCAGCACCCGCTGGAGAACACCGATGTCGTGGTCGTGGAAGGCAGCGAAGAAGAGGGCTGGACGCTGGTGAGCTGGGCCGGCCAGCCCGTCGACCAGGATCCGTCGCTGCCGGTCAAGCTGTTCGTCAACACGCGCGATCTGATCGTCGCGCCGCAGCAAGCGCTCTACAACATGCGGGTACCGGTTCTGACGCCGGACTTCCCGGCGATAGCCGAAACGGCGGCTCAAGGCGTCAGGGACGTCGGCGCGGCGTCGGTCGAGTTCGTCACCGGCACCATCACCGACATTGCCGACTCGGTGCGTGGCGTGATCCCGACGAGCTTGGATCAGCAGGAGTCACCGGCGACTGCCACGACCCTCGGTGAGCCGGCCGACGAGCCGACGTCGGCCGAACCGCTGGCCAACGCGGAGGTGGACACCGACAAATCCAATGGCGCAACGGATTTGACGGACGGCAACAAGGCCCGGCCGGGCGTGTCCAAGGCCGTTACCCGCGCGAGCGAACGAGTGCGCGACGCCGTCGAGGACGCCCGCGACGACGTCACCGCATCGCTGGGCAAGGTGCGCGAGGCGGTCAAGAACGCCGCCGACGCGGGGCGCGACCGCGACGCCGACAACAACAAGACGGACAGTGGCGACACCGGCGATACGGGCGACAAAGACGCCGCCTGACGCCGCGCCACCCGACGAGCAATCGGCCCCCTCTCCGCCCGAGGGGGCCGATTGCCGTTTCTGCGACGCGTCTTGACACCGCCTTCGTAAGTTGGTACTAACGGTAAGTGACTACTTACGCGGAGGTTCTGGAATCGCTCGCCGATCCCACTCGGCGCGAGATACTCGAGCTGCTGCGCAAGAAGCCGTCTTCGGTACAGGAACTCGCCGATCAGCTTCCCGTCAGTCGACCGGCGGTGTCGCAGCATCTCAAGATCCTCAATGCCGCAGGCATTGTCGCGGCCCATCCCGACGGCACGAAGCGCATCTACACCGTGACGCCGGACGGGTTCGAGGTGCTGCGCCAATGGCTTGACGTCATGTGGCGCGATGTCCTCGACGCGTTCGCCAAGTTCGCCAACAACCCCGATGCAGGAGGTAAACCATGACCACCGCCACCGATGTCCGTCGCGAAGCCATCGTCGCCGGCTCGCCCGCGCGGGCGTTCGACCTGTTCACCAACCACATGGCCGAGTGGTGGCCACCCGACCATCACTTGGCCAGCTCGCCCGTGGTAGCGACAACCGTCGAGCCGCGCGTGGGCGGTCGCATCTTCGACACCTGCGAAGACGGCAGCGAATCGGTGTGGGGTCAGGTCACCGAATGGAATCCGCCGTCGCAGTTGGGATTCGCGTGGATGATCACCGCGAACTGGCAGCTGGAGACCGATATTGAGAAGGCGTCGCGGGTCTCTGTGTCCTTCCTCCCTGACGGGGAGAGAACCCGAGTCGTCCTCGTACACAACGAATTCTGGCGTCTCGGCGACGGTGGCCAGGGTATGGCCGACGCGGTCGGGTCACCCGACGGCTGGGGAATGGGGCTCAACCGGTTCGCCGAGTACGCGGCGTCGTAGCACCAGGTGTACGGCCACCGCCACGGCGAGCAGTACGACGCCGATGATGATGGTCTCGATGCGCAAGTACAACAGCAGCGCGGCGGCCGGGGCGCACAGCAAGCGTTCCGGCCAGCCCGCGCGACGCACCAGCCAGCCTCCGGTGGCCACGGCCAGCGCAGCCACCGCCAAGCCTGCGACTGCTGTGGTCCAAGCGATTTCGGCAAACGGCCGCAACCCGAGCAAGGCTTGGCCGTTGTCCGTCAGCACGAACGCGAACGGCACCAAGAACGCCGGCAGCGTGTACTTCCATGTCTGCCACATCGTCGGGATCACCCGTCCACCGGTGATCGCCGACGCCGCGACGGAGGCCAGGGCGGTCGGCGGAGTCACCTCCGACAGCACCGCGAAGTAAAACACGAACATCGCCGCGGCGGGTGCGACGACACCCAAATCCTGTAGTGCCGGACCGACGATCACCCAACTGATCACGAACGACGCCGTCACGGGCACCGCGAGCCCGAGCACTGCGACGGCCAACGCGGCGAACACCGCAGTGATCACCAACACCAGCGCCGGGTTCTCGGTGATCGCGCGTGCGGCGTTCACCAGGATCGAGTGCAGCTGAAGGCCCAACCCGGTCCTGGTGATCATCGCGGCGATGACACCCGCGGCCGCACACACCGCGGCCACCGCAAGCACGCCGCGCACGCCGTTGGCCAACGCGGTATACAGCCGGCCGGGCGTCATTCGATGCTCTTTGTCCAAGTAGGACAACACAATCTGAGCCGCCGTCGCGTAGACAACCGCCTTGAACGCCGGCATGCCGACGGCGAGGAACACCACGATGAGCACCAGCGAGATCAGGTGGTAGCCGAACCTGCCGAGCAGCCGCCACGTCGACTGCGTCGCCACCTCCACTTCGCGCGCTCCATAGCGACGGGCGTCGATCTCCACGGCCAGCAGGATGCCCAGGTAGTACAGCAGCGTCGGCACGATCGCCCAGATCAATACCGTCAGATACGGCACCCCGAGGTACTCGGCGATGATGAACGCCGCGGCTCCCATCGTCGGCGGCGACAGGATCGCGCCGATCCCGGCGGCGGCCAACATGCCTCCGGCGTTCTCCGCCGGGTAACCGGCGCGGCGCAGCACCGGCCAGCACACCGAACCCAGGCTGACCGTCGTCGCGGTGCCCGAACCCGACACGCTGCCGAGCAGGAAACCGGCCAGCGTCACGGTGCGGCCGGGCGCGGCCCGCGACCGCCGGAACGCGGCAAAAGACAAGTCGATGAAGAACTTTGACGCGCCGGACGAGTCGAGCACCGCGCCGTAGATGGTGAACAACACGATGTAGGTGGCCGCAACGTCCAATGGCACCCCGTACAGGCCCGTCGACTGCAAATACCCCGCGCTGATGATCTGGTCCCAATCCACGCCCGCATGCGCGATCGCGGCGTTCTGCGGCAGGTAACCGCCGTAGTAGGCGTAGGCCAGCGCGACCAGGCACACGATCGGCAACGCGAGACCGGTGGTGCGGCGGCACGCCTCCAGCACGAGGAAGAGCACCAACGACCCTGCGATGACGTCGACCACCCCCGGCGCGCCCTGCCGGCCGAGGAACGCGTCGAACCCGCCGCCACCGTCGCCAATGATGAAGGGCAGCAACGGATATAGACAGACCACCAACGCCAGCACGGCCAGCAGCCAGTCAACAGGGGTCGGGTTGGTGGTCTGACGCCCGAGGCCCGAGCGGTAGCACAGCAGCGTCAACGGCAGCACCGCCGCCAGGAACAGGATCAGCGAGAACTGATTGCCCTGCGCCAGCGGGAAGAACACCTGGTAGAGCGTGAAAAGCCCGATCAGCACACAGGCAGCGGCGACCAGGTGGCCCACCCATCCCGTCAGCTCGCGGGCCGGCTTCTCCTCCTCATACGCGACCGACGGCGAGGCCGCCTCGCGCTCGCTCAGCGCGGTGCACCGAGGTCGTCGAGCGCCTTCTCCGCGCCGGGATGCAGCGGCACGGGACTGGTCTTGCGAGCGGTGTCGAGCGCGATGCCGTCGGCCGCCTTGCTGGCCTTGACCAGATCCGCCTTGTGCTCGAACAGCGCCTTGGTGAGTACACAGGCGGTATTGCCGTCCATATCGTCTTTGACGAGAAGCACATTGGGCACCACGACGGTCGGCACATCCGCCGGGGTCTGATACGTGCTGGCCGGAATCACGCCGCGCTCGTAGATCTGATTGACCTCTTTGAGCGCCTCGAGCGTGTCGGTGACGTCGAGCAGCTTGACGCGATCGCGCGCGCTGGTGAACAGGTCGGTGATACCGGCGGTGGGCAGACCGCCGGACCAGAACATCGCGTCGATCGAGCCGTCCTTCATGCCCTCGACGGTCTTGCCGAGTTCGGTGCGTTGCGCCTGCACGTCTTTGGCGGGATCAAGTCCTGCGGCCGTGAGCATCCGGTTGGCGATAACCTCGGTGCCCGAGTTCGGCGAACCTGTCGACACTCGCTTACCGCGCATGTCGGCGATCGAGTTGATGCCCGCGTCGGTGCGCGCGACGACCTGGGTGTAGTTCGGGTAGATGCGGCTCAACGCGGCAATCGGCTGCGGTTCGTCGAACGACGCCTCCCCGTTGACGGCATCCACTGCGGTGTCCGCGAGCGAGAACGCGATCTGATGCGTACCCGCCACCAGTTGTTGGATGTTCTGCACCGAGGCCGATGTCTCCGCGGCGGTCGCCTTAACCGTGCCGTCGGTGGCTTTACTGATCGCCTCGGCGTACGCGCCGCCGAGCGTGTAGTACACGCCGGTGGTGTTTCCGGTCGCGATACTCAGTCGCTCCTCGCCGGTGACGGTGCAGGTCGTCGGCTCGCTGGCTTCTTGCGCCGTGTCGTCGCCACGCTGACCGCCGCAGCCCGTCAAGAGCAGGAGTGCCGTTCCGGTGATTGCCCCCAATGCCTTTCGCATGCCCCCATCATGGTGGCTGGCGCCTGCGCAGCATGCCTATTCGCCGATTTCTGCACAGGGGCTGTCGCCTCGGCTACGCGCCGTACACCGGCACCGGCGGGCGCGCCTTGGCCAGCAGATCCTTGACGACGGGGCCCAGCTCGGCGGGATCCCAGCGGGCGCCCTTGTCGACCTGCGGACCGTGCGCCCAGCCCTCGGCGACGCGGACGATGCCGCCCTCGACTTCGAACATCCGGCCGGTGACGTCTTTGGACTCGGCGCTGCCGAGCCAGACCACCAGCGGCGAGATGTTCTCGGGCGCCATGGAATCGAACTCGGCATCCTGCGTCGCCATCATCTCGGCGAACACCGTCTCGGTCATCCGGGTGCGTGCGCTCGGCGCGATGGCGTTGACGGTGACGCCGTAGCGGCCCATCTCGGCTGCGGCGACCAACGTCAAGGCGGCGATGCCCGCCTTCGCGGCGCTGTAATTGGCTTGGCCCACACTGCCTTGCAGCCCGGCGCCGGAGCTGGTGTTGATGATGCGCGCGTCAACGGCGTTACCCGCTTTGGACTGTGCACGCCAGTAGGCCGCGGCGTGGCGCATGGTGGCGAAGTGTCCCTTGAGGTGCACGGCGATGACGGCGTCGAACTCTTCTTCGCTGGTATTGGCAAACATCCGGTCGCGCACGATGCCGGCGTTGTTCACCAGCACGTCGAGCCCACCGAAGGTGTCGACCGCGGTCTGGATCAGTCCTTCGGCCTCGTTCCAGTCGGCGACGTTCGCGCCGCTCGCGACGGCTTCGCCACCGGCAGCGACGATTTCGTCGACGACACCCTGCGCGGCACTGCCGCCGCCGGCCGGCGAACCGTCCAGGCCGACACCGATGTCATTGACCACCACGCGCGCTCCTTCAGCGGCGAACGCCAGCGCGTGGGCGCGGCCGATGCCGCCACCCGCGCCCGTCACGATGACCACGCGACCGTCGACCAATCCCATATCCGCTTTCTCCTTACTTGTTGGCGCTCGACGCTTCCAGGTACGACGGTGGCTCGCCGCCCCCGTGCACCTCGAGCGTGGCGCCGCTGATGTATGACGCTGCGTTAGACGCTAAAAATGCTGCTGCCCAACCGATATCGGCCGGCTTGGCGAGCCGGCCCAGCGGCACGGTGGCGGCCACCGCCGCAATCGACTCCGCGTCGCCGTAGAACAGTTCCGATTGTTCGGTTTCGACCATGCCGACGACGACCGAGTTGACCCGAACCTTCGGCGCCCACTCCACCGCCAGCGTGCTGGTCAGGCTGTCCACACCGGCCTTGGCTGCACCGTATGCGGCGGTCCCCGGCGTGGGCCGGCGGCCGCTGACGCTGGAGATGTTGATGATCGACCCGCCACCGTCCTGCTTCTGCATGTGGGTGTTGGCGTGCTGCGAGACCGACAGCGGCCCGAACAGATTGAGCTCGACGATCTTGCGATTGAACTTCGCGCTGGAGTCCGCCGTCAGCACGTACGGCGAGCCGCCGGCGTTGTTCACCACGACGTCGAGGCGTCCGTGTTTGTCGACGATCGCCTCGACCATCGCCGCCACGGCGTCGTCGTCGCGGACGTCGCAGGAGTGGAATTCGTAGGGCAACCCCTCGACGGGGCGGCGGGCGCAGGTCACCACCGTCGCGCCCTGGTCGGCGAACACCGCGCTGATGCCCGCGCCGACGCCGCGGACTCCCCCGGTCACCAGGACAATCCTGCCGCTCAGTCCGAGGTTGATCGTGTCGCTCACTGTGCTAGCGTACCAAGCAAGTGCTTGCTTAGGTACCGACCCCAGGAAGTCAAATGCCAATCACGTCCAGCACCATCGAACCGGGCATAGTCGCGGTCACCGTCGACTATCCGCCGGTCAACGCCATCCCCTCGCGCGGCTGGTTCGAGCTCGCCGACGCCATCACGGCGGCGGGCCAGGACCCCGAGACGCACGTGGTGATCCTTCGGGCCACCGGCCGCGGCTTCAACGCCGGCGTGGACATCAAGGAGATGCAGAACACCGAGGGCTTCACCGCCCTGATCGACGCCAACCGCGGCTGCTTCGCGGCCTTCAAGGCGGTGTACGAATGCGCCGTGCCGGTGGTCGCGGCGGTCAACGGCTTCTGCGTGGGCGGCGGCATCGGGCTCGTCGGCAACGCCGACGTCATCGTCGCCTCCGACGACGCCAAGTTCGGCCTCCCGGAGGTGGAACGCGGCGCGCTGGGCGCGGCCACGCATCTGTCGCGGCTGGTGCCCCAGCACATGATGCGACGGCTGTTCTTCACCGCCGCCACCGTCGACGCCGCCACCCTGCACCACTTCGGTTCGGTGCACGAGGTGGTGCCCCGCGACGAGCTCGACGAAGCGGCCTTGAAGGTGGCCCGCGACATCGCCGCCAAGGACACCCGGGTGATCCGGGCGGCCAAGGAGGCGCTGAACCTGATCGACGTGCAGCGGGTCAACGCGAGTTATCGCATGGAGCAAGGCTTTACGTTCGAGCTCAACCTCGCGGGTGTGGCCGACGAACATCGTGACGCTTTTGCGGGGACGGCGAAGGGCAAGAAGTGAGCGATAAGAGAACAACGTTGGATGCGGCCGCCGCCGAGCTGCGCGACGGGATGACAATCGGCATCGGCGGATGGGGCTCGCGGCGCAAGCCGATGGCGTGGGTGCGGGCGATTCTGCGTACCGATGTCAAGGATCTGACGGTGGTGACCTATGGCGGCCCGGACATCGGGCTGCTGTGCTCGGCCGGCAAGGTCCGGCGCGTGTATTACGGCTTCGTGTCGTTGGATTCGCCGCCGTTCTACGATCCGTGGTTCGCCAAGGCCCGCACCTCGGGGGCGATCGAGGCCCGCGAAATGGACGAGGGCATGCTGCGTACCGGCTTGCAGGCGGCCGCACAGCGGCTGCCGTTCCTGCCGACCCGCGCCGGGCTGGGCAGCTCGGTGCTCGACTTCTGGGGCGACGAACTCAAGACGGTGCAGTCGCCCTATCCGACCGACGGGGCGTACGAGACGCTGATCGCCATGCCGGCGCTGCGCTTGGATGCCGCGTTCGTTCACATGAATCTCGGTGACGCCCAAGGTAATGCGGCCTACACCGGCATCGACCCCTACTTCGACGACCTTTACCTGATGGCCGCCGAGCGGCGCTACCTGTCGGTGGAGCAGGTCGTTCCGACCGAGGAATTGGTCAAAGCCGTGCCGCCGCAGGCGCTGCTGGTGAACCGGATGATGGTGGACTCCGTCGTCGAGGCCCCCAACGGCGCGCACTTCACCACGGCCGCACCGGATTACGGCCGCGACGAGAAGTTCCAACGCCACTATGCCGAAGCCGCCGGCTCCGAGGAGACCTGGGCCGATTTCGTCAAGACCTATCTGTCCGGCAGCGAAGCCGACTATCAGGCGGCGGTGCGTCGATTCCAGGAGGACGCCAAGTGATTTCCGTGAGCCGTGCCGAGGTCTGCGTGGTGGCCTGCGCCGAATTGTTCCGCGATGCCGGCGAAATCATGGTCAGCCCGATGACGACGGTGGTATCCGTGGGCGCGCGCCTGGCCCGGCTGACCTTCTCCCCCGACATCCTGCTCACCGACGGCGAGGCCCAGCTGCTGGCCGACACCCCGGCGATCGGAGCGGCCGGCGCCATCGAAGGGTGGATGCCCTTCGGCCGGGTGTTCGAGACGCTGACCTGGGGCCGCCGCCATGTCGTCATGGGCGCCAACCAGATTGACCGGTACGGCAACCAGAACCTGTCGGCGTTCGGGCCGTTGCAGCACCCCACCCGGCAGATGTTCGGTGTGCGCGGGGCGCCGGGAAACACCATCAACCACATCACCAGCTACTGGGTGGGCAACCACTCCAAGCGGGTGTTTTGCGACAGCGTCGACGTGGTGTCGGGCGTCGGATGGGACAAGGTGGATCCGTCGAACCCGGCATTCCGGTTCGTCAACGTGCACCGCGTGGTGACGAATCTCGGGGTGTTCGATTTCAACGGCCCGGACCATCAGATGCGCGCGGTGTCGCTGCATCCGGGGGTCTCCGCCGACGACGTGGCCGAGAACACCTCGTTCGAGGTGCACGGCCTGGAGACCGCGGATACCACGCGCCTGCCCACCGGCGACGAGCAGAAGCTGATCCGCGAGGTCATCGATCCGAAGGCGTTGCGGGACAAGGAAGTCAAGGTGTAACCATGGCCAGATTGCGCACTCCCCTTACCGAACTCGTCGGCATCGAGCACCCCGTGGTGCAGACCGGCATGGGCTGGGTGGCCGGTGCGCGGCTGGTATCGGCCACCGCCAACGCCGGCGGGCTCGGCATTCTCGCCTCGGCGACTATGACGCTGGAGGAGCTGCAGACCGCGGTGACCAAGGTCAAGGCCGCCACGGACAAGCCGTTCGGCATCAACATCCGCTCCGACGCGGGAGACGCCAACGAGCGAATCGACCTGCTGATCCGCGAAGGCGTGAAGGTCGCGTCGTTCGCGTTGGCCCCGAAGCCGGACCTGATCGCGAAGCTCAAAGAGGCCGGCGTGGTGGTCATTCCGTCGGTCGGACTGGCCAAGCACGCGAAGAAGGTCGCGGGTTGGGGCGCCGACGCGGTGATCGTGCAGGGCGGCGAGGGCGGCGGGCACACCGGTCCGATCGCGACGACGCTGCTGCTGCCGTCGGTGCTGGACGCGGTTGACATTCCCGTGGTGGCGGCGGGCGGCTTCTTCGACGGCCGCGGGCTGGCGGCCGCGTTGTCCTACGGCGCGGCGGGCGTGGCGATGGGCACCCGCTTCTTGTTGACATCCGATTCGACCGTGCCCGACGCCGTCAAACAGCGCTATTTGCAAGCCGGGCTGGACGGCACCGTGGTGTCCACCCGGGTCGACGGCATGCCGCATCGGGTATTGCGCACCGGGCTCGTAGAAAAGCTGGAAAGCGGTTCGCGGGTAAGGGGATTCACCGCGGCGCTGCGCAACGCGCAGAAGTTCAAGAAGATGTCCGGCATGACGTGGCGCTCAATGGTCAAAGACGGGCTGGCCATGCGCCACGGCAAGGAGCTGACCTGGTCGCAGGTGGTGATGGCGGCCAACACGCCAATGCTGCTCAAGGCGGGCCTGGTCGAGGGCAACACCGACGCCGGCGTGCTGGCGTCGGGTCAGGTCGCGGGCATCCTCGACGATCTGCCGTCGTGTGCCGAGCTGATCGAGACCATCGTCAGTGACGCGATCAAACATCTGCAGGCGGCCGCCGCGCTGGTGGAGTAGCCCAGCCGTCGCGAGATTGCATTCCGGCAGGTCCTTACTCGCACTTTCCCATCCTGGTTGCAATTTCGCGGTCCAGCTCCAGCATGTCATGAAGGCTATAGCTTCACTTGATGAAAATTAAGCTATAGTCTTCATATGACTGTAGTGAAGGATAAAGCTTCAGTCGCGACGATCATCGGTGACGTGGTCGGCTCGCGGCTGATCGCCGACCGCACCGAGCAGCACAGGATCCTCAACCGCGCTCTCCGCACCGTCGCCACCGACGCCGTCGATCCGCCCGCGTTCACGGTTGGCGACGAGTTCCAGGGCAGCTATGCCACGGTCGGCCAGGCGATCGACGCCGCGCTCGCAGTGCGCTTGGCCGTCGCGCCCGGCATCGATGTCCGCTTCGGCATCGGCTGGGGTGCATTCATGATGCTCGATGCCGACGCCGGCATCCAGGACGGCCCGGGATGGTGGTCAGCCCGCGAGGCCATCGAGTGGACCGCGGCGGCGCAGCGGCAACCCGGTCTGGCGCTGGTGCGCACCTCGTTTCGGGCGCACGAAGCACGCGCTGACGCCGACGCGATCAACGCCGCCCTGTTGTGTCGGGACCATCTGATTGGATCACTCGATGACCGATCGATACGAATACTGAAGGGCCTGTTGAGCAACAACACCAAAAAGGACATCGCCGCCGCGGAGGGCATCAGCGCCTCGGCGGTGTCGCAGCGCGCCGGGCGCGACGGCCTGGATCTGATCGTGCAGGCATCGCAATACCTCAGGGGTGTCTCGTGAGCGCGTTGGCCGTGATGCTGATCGCGATCGGCCTGGCCGATGTGGGCCGGCGACTGACCCGTCGCCTCTGGGCACCGATCGTGCTGGCGCTCGTCGCCGTCGGCGGCTGCGCCTTGCTGGCGGGGTTGTGTCACGTCGGCGACATCGCCCCGTTGGTCATCGCCGCCGCCTCCAGCGTCGCCTGGGTGGTCCTATGTGCCCGGGCCGAGCGTACCGGCGAGCACGAGGTGGCGCCGCTGGTGGTGTTCGGGGTGGCGGTCGCGGTCTTGATTGTGCTGTCCGGCTGGGGGTCTGACGTCGCGGGCGTTGTGCAGCGGTGGTCGACGTGGGTGGACTTGCCGGGGCTTGGCGACGTCGACCCAAACCGGCTGCTGATGGTCGTCGGCGTGGTACTGCTGCAACTGGTGACGGGCAACCAGTTGGTGAGGCTCGTGCTGGGCAAGGTGGGCGCGGTCAAGCCGGCGGGTGAGCCGCAGCCGTCGGACAAACTCAAAGGCGGCCGGCTGCTCGGACCGATGGAGCGGCTGCTCATCCTCGGCCTCGGGCTGGCCGGCCAGCTCGCCGCCGCCACCGCCGTCGTCGCCGCCAAGAGCATCATCCGGTTCCCCGAGATCAACGCTCAGAAGGCAAGGGAGAACGGCGGCATCGGCATCGACGAGGTGACCGAATACTTCCTCGTCGGCAGCTTCGCGAGTTGGATCGTCGCACTCGGTGGGTTGGCGCTGGCGCAGTAGGCGAACCCCGCGACGAGCGCCCTACAGCCGTTCGATGATCGTGACGTTGGCGGTGCCGCCGCCCTCGCACATCGTCTGCAGGCCGTAGCGCCCGCCGGTGCGCTCCAATTCGTTGAGCATCGTGGCGAACAGCTTGGCGCCCGTCGCACCCAGCGGATGGCCCAACGCGATCGCGCCGCCGTTCGGGTTGACCTTCTCCGGGTCGGCCTTGATCTCCTTGATCCAGGCGATCACCACGGGTGCGAACGCCTCATTGATCTCGACGGTGTCGATGTCGTCGATCGACAGGCCCGTCTTCTCCAGTGCGTAGCGCGTCGCGGGTATCGGCCCGGACAGCATGAACACCGGATCGGCGCCGCGGGCGCTGATGTGGTGGATGCGCGCACGCGGAGTCAGCTTGTGATCCTTGACGGCCTGCTCCGAAGCCAGCAGCACCGCGCTCGCACCGTCTGAAATCTGGCTCGCCACAGCGGCTGTCAGCCGACCGCCGGGGGCCAGCGGCTGCAAGGCCGCCATTTTCTCCAGCGTGGTCTCGCGGGGACCCTCGTCGATGCGGAAGTCGCCGACGCCGATGATCTCGTTGTCGAAATGCCCACCGCGGATCGCGGCGAACGCCCGCTGGTGGCTGGTGAGGGCGAACTGCTCCATCTCCTCACGCGAGATGTTCCACTTCTCGGCGATCAGCTCCGCACCGCGGAACTGCGAGATCTCCTCGTCGCCATAGCGATGCCGCCAGTTCTCCGATTCGCCCGTCGGCGAGGTGAAGCCGAACTCCTTGCCCACCACCATGGCCGAGGCGATCGGGATCTGGCTCATGTTCTGCATGCCGCCGGCCAGGATCACGTCGGCGGTCCCGGACATGATCGCTTGCGCGCCAAACGAAATCGCCTGCTGGCTCGAGCCGCACTGGCGGTCCACGGTGACGCCGGGCACCTCCTCGGGGTAGCCGGCGGCCAGCCACGCATTGCGGCCGATGTTGCCGGCCTGCCCGCCGATCGCGTCGACGCAGCCGACGATGACGTCGTCCACAGCAGCCGGATCGACGTCCACTCGGTCGAAGATGCCGCGAAAAGCGTGCACGCCCAGGTCAATTGGGTGAATGGCCGCCAGCGACCCGTTCTTCTTGCCGACGGGGGTGCGCACCGCGTCGATGATGTATGCCTCAGGCATTGGTTGACTCCTTTGTCTCACCGGCGGTGATTCCGCCGAGAACGATGGCGAGGTATTGCCGACCGACCTGCTCGGCCGTCAGTGGCCCACCGGGCTGATACCAGCGGACCGAAACCCAGGTGGTGTCGCGGATGAACCGGTAAACCAGGTCGACGTTGAGGTCGGGCCGGAAATAGCCCTCCTCGATACCCTGGTTGATCACGTCCAGCCACATCTTGCGCTGCTCTTTGTTGCGCTCATCCACATAGGAGAACCGTGGCTGCGACGACAGCCGTTTCGCCTCATCCTGGTAGATGACGACCTGCGCATGCCGGTGTTCGATGGCTTCGAACGACGCCATGAACAAACCCTTGAAGCGCTCCAACGGATTCGGTTCGGTGGCCACGATTTCCTGGTAGCGGCCGAACAACCAATCGAGAAAGCCACGCAGCACCTCGTCGACCATCTCCTCCTTGGACGAGAAGTGGTGATACAGGCTGCCGGAGAGGATGCCCGCCGAGTCGGCGATGTCACGCACCGTGGTCGCGCGCAACCCGCGCTCGGCGAACATCGTTGCGGCGAGCTCGAGAAGCTCGTCGCGTCTGCTGGCTGGAGTGGTCATGGGTGCTGACTCGAAACCGAAATCACTTCTCCAGTCAAGTAACTGGAGTAATCGCTGGCCAGGAACGCGATGGTGGCGGCCACCTCCCACGGCTCGGCGGCGCGCCCGAATGCCTCATCGGAGGAAAGCCGGTCCAGCAGGTCAGCCGAGCTGGTCTTCTCCAAGAACTTGTGCCGCGCGATGCTCGGTGAGACCGCATTGATCCGCACACCGTATTCGACGGCTTCTATTGCGCTGCATCGGGTCAACGCCATCACACCGGCTTTCGCGGCCGCGTAATGCGATTGCGAGTGCTGCGCCCGCCACCCCAGCACGCTGGCGTTGTTGACGATCACGCCGCCGTGGTCGGCGTCGCGGAAGTACCGCAACGCTGCGCGGGTGGACCGCATCACCGACGTCAGCGTGACGTTCAGGACGCGGTCCCACTCCTCGTCGGTCATGTCCACCACCGGGGTTTGACCGCCCAGTCCGGCGTTGTTGACCAGGACGTCGAGCCGGCCCATCCGCGCGGTGGTCGATGCGATCAGCGCGTCCACCTGGGCGGTCGACGTCACGTCGCACACCACGCTTTCCACCCGCCCCAAACCCAATTCGGTTAACTGGTCCCGCGTCTGGCCGAGCCGCCGTTCGTGATGGTCGGAGATGACGACGTCGGCACCCTCGGCCAGCGCCCGCCGCGCGGTCGCCGAGCCGATGCCGGTGCCCGCGGCGGCCGTGACCACGACGACCTTGCCGTTCAGGAGGCCGTGTCCCTCAATCTCTTTCGGGGCCTCAGCTAGGTTCATTAGCCCTTGACCTCTCGCGGTAGGCCGAGCACCCGCTCGGCGATGATGTTGCGCTGGATCTCATTGGATCCGCCGTAGATGGTGTCGGCCCGGGAGAACAAGTAGAGCCGCTGCCATTCGTCGAAGTCGCCGTCGGTCAGCGTCAGGCCTTCTCGCCCAAGCACGTCCATCGCGATCTCCCCGAGCTCGCGATGCCAGTTGGCCCACAACAGCTTCGAAACATTATCTTGGCCCGGTTGCTCCACGTCCATCGTCGCCATGGCATACGACCGCATGGTCTGCAAACCGACCCACGACCGGGTCAAACGCTCACGGATCAGCGGATCATCAGCGGCGCCAGTGCGCTTCGCCAACTCTGCGACACCGTTGAGCTCACGGGCGTACTCGATCTGCTGCCCGAGCGTTGAGACCCCACGCTCAAACGTCAAGGTTCCCATCGCCACTCGCCAGCCGTCGCCGGGCTCACCGACCACCAGCGACGCGTCGGTGCGGGCGTCGTCGAAGAACACCTCATTGAACTCGGAGTCGCCGGTCAGCTGGACGATCGGGCGAATCTCGACACCGGGCTGGTCCAGCGGCACCAGCAGGTACGACAGTCCGGCGTGACGTTTGGAGCCCTTCTCGGTCCGGGCCACCACGAAACACCACTGCGCCCAGTGCGCCAGCGATGTCCACACCTTCTGCCCGTTGATGACCCACTGGTCGCCGACGAGTTCGGCCGTCGTCGACACGTTCGCCAGATCGCTGCCCGCGCCCGGCTCGGAGTAGCCCTGACACCACAACTCGGTCACGTCGAGGATCTTCGGCAGGAACCGCTGCTGCTGCTCGGGCGTCCCGTAGGCGATCAACGTCGGCCCGAGTAGTTCCTCACCAAAGTGGTTGACCTTGGCCGGCGCGTTGGCGATCGCATATTCCTCGTAGAATGCCACCCGGTGTGCCACCGACAGGCCCCGGCCGCCGTGTTCCTCGGGCCAGCCCAGACAGGTCAAACCCGCCGCGGCGAGATGCTGATTCCATGCCCGCCGTTCCTCGAACGCCTCGTGCTCGCGCCCCGGTCCGCCCAGGCCCTTGAGCGCGGCGTATTCGCCGACGAGGTTGTCGGCGAGCCACTCACGGACCTCGGCCCGGAACTCCTGGACCCCTATCACCCTTGTAGGCTAACCTACCAAGCACTTGCTTTGGTGCCCGGTCGACGATGAACGCCGTAAAGGTTGCAGAACGGCGTGAGGAGAAGCCGGGCGAACCAATCCAGAGGAGCATCGATGACGGCCGATCTGCGCACCATTCCCGCGGTGCTGGACCGAGTCGCGGACCAGTTCTCGGACCACGACGCGCTGGTCAGCCAGGGGCGACGGTTCACCTACCGCGAGCTTCGCGACGAGGTCCGCCGCGCCGCGGCCGCGCTGATCGACCTGGGAGTGCAGGCCGGCGATCGGGTGGCGATCTGGTCGCCGAACACCTGGCACTGGGTGGTGGCGTGCCTGGCCACGCACTACGCCGGCGGCGTGCTGGTGCCGCTGAACACCCGCTACACCGCCAGCGAGGCCACCGACATCCTGGCCCGCACGGCCGCGCCGGTACTGGTGGCGGCGGGTGAGTTTCTGGGCGCCGACAAGACCGCCGAGTTGGATCGGTCCGCGTTGCCCGCACTGCGGCACATCGTGCGGGTGCCGATCGATGCCAACGACGGCACCTGGGACGACTTCATGGCGCGGGGACGCGACCTGGACGCGGTCGACGCCCGGGCCGCGGCCGTCCAACCCGACGACGTGTCCGACATCCTGTTCACGTCTGGCACCACGGGACGTAGCAAGGGCGTGCTGTGCGCGCACCGCCAGTCACTCGACGCGCCCGCCGCGTGGGCCGAGTGCGGTCAGCTCACGAGCGAGGACCGCTACCTGTGCATCAATCCGTTCTTCCACAACTTCGGCTACAAGGCCGGCATCCTGGCCTGCCTGCAGACGGGCGCGACGCTGATCCCGCAGTTGACGTTCGACCCGGAGAAGGCGATGGCCGCCGTGCAGGAGCACCGCATCACGGTGCTGCCGGGTCCGCCGACGATCTACCAGTCGCTGCTCGACCACCCTCGCCGCGCTGAGTACGACCTGACCTCGATGCGGTTCGCGGTCACCGGGGCTGCGGTCATCCCGGTGGTGCTGATCGAACGCATGCAGACCGAATTGGACATCGACATCGTGCTCACCGCCTACGGCCTCACGGAGGCAAGCGGTTTCGGCACCATGTGTCGCGCGGACGACGACGCGGTCACCGTCGCCACCACGTGCGGGCGTCCGATCGCCGGATTCGAACTGCGGATCGGAGAGGCGGGCGAGGTGCTGTTGCGCGGACCCAACGTCATGCTCGGCTACCTCGACGACCCCGAGGCGACGGCCGCGGCGATCGACGCCGACGGCTGGCTGCACACCGGTGACGTCGGCACCATCGATGAGCGCGGCAACCTCAAGATCACCGATCGGCTCAAAGACATGTACATCTGCGGCGGGTTCAACGTATACCCCGCGGAAATCGAGCAGGTGCTGGCCCGACTGGACGGCGTCGCCGAAGCCGCGGTGATCGGGGTGCCCGACGAACGGCTCGGCGAGGTCGGCAAGGCGTTCGTCGTGGTGAAGCCCGGTCATAAGCTCGACGAGGAAACGGTGATCGCCTACACCCGTGAGCATTTGGCGAACTTCAAGACGCCCCGCTCGGTGGAGTTCCTCGATGTGCTGCCCCGGAATCCGGGCGGCAAAGTGGTCAAACCGCTACTGCGTGAGAGGGCCTGATGGACCTGCATTACGACGATGCCACCCTCGAGTTCCAAGCCGAGGTACGCGAATTCCTGGCGGCGAACAAAGACTCGTTCCCGACGAAGTCGTACGACACGTTGGAGGGCTTCGAGCAGCATCGGCGCTGGGACAAAGTGCTTTATGACGCCGGCCTGTCGGTAATCGCGTGGCCCAAGAAGTACGGGGGCCGCGACGCCACCCTGCTGCAGTGGATCGTGTTCGAGGAGGAGTACTTCCGCGCCGGAGCGCCCGGACGTGCCAGCGCCAACGGGACCTCGATGCTGGCGCCGACGCTGTTCGCCCACGGCACCGACGAGCAGCTGGACCGCGTGCTGCCGAAAATGGCGTCCGGTGAAGAGATCTGGGCGCAGGCGTGGTCCGAGCCGGAGTCGGGCAGTGACCTGGCGTCGCTGCGGTCCACGGCCACCCGCACCGACGGCGGTTGGCTACTCAACGGGCAGAAGATCTGGAGCTCACGAGCACCGTTCGGCGAGCGGGCATTTGGGCTGTTTCGCTCCGACCCGTCCGCCGAGCGGCACCGCGGCCTGACCTATTTCATGTTCGACCTCAAAGCCGACGGTGTCACGGTGCGGCCCATCGCGCAGCTCGGCGGCGACACCGGCTTCGGCGAGATCTTCCTCGACGACGTGTTCGTGCCCGACAACGACGTGATCGGCGCCGTCAACGACGGCTGGCGCGCCGCGATGAGCACCTCGAGCAATGAGCGTGGCATGTCGCTGCGCAGCCCGGCGCGATTCCTGGCGCCCGCGGAACGGCTGGTGGCGCAGTGGAAGTCGAATCCAGATGAGGCGTTTCTGGACCGGGTGGCCGATGCGTGGATCAAGGCGCAGGCCTACCGGTTGCACACGTTCGGCACGGTGACGCGGCTGAGCGAAGGCGGCGAACTGGGCGCCGAGTCGTCGGTGACAAAGGTGTTCTGGTCCGAACTCGACGTCGCGCTGCATCAGACCGCACTGGACCTGCGCGGTGCCGACGGCGAGCTCGCCGACTCGTGGCTGGATGGCCTGCTGTTCGCGCTGGGCGGCCCGATCTACGCCGGTACCAACGAGATTCAGCGCAACATCATCGCCGAGCGGCTGCTGGGTCTGCCCCGGGAGGCAAAGGCATGAGATTCGATCTGGACGAACAGCAGCGCGATTTCGCGGCGAGCATCGACGCGGCGTTGGGCGCCGCCGATGTGCCGGGCGCGGTGCGGGCGTGGGCGGCAGGCGATACCTCCGCCGGCCGCAAGGTCTGGGCGCAACTGGCCGACTTGGGCGTCACCGCACTGATGGTGTCGGAGCGCTTCGACGGCATCGACGCGCACCCGGCCGACCTGGTTGTCGCCGCGGAGCGATTGGGCCGCTGGTGTGTGCCGGGGCCGGTCGCGGAATCCATCGCCGTCGCACCGGTGTTGCTCGCCGACGACGAACGGTCGGCCGCTCTGGCGTCGGGTGAGCTGATCGCCACGGTAGCGCTGCCGCCGCAGGTGCCGCGGGCGGTGGATGCCGATGTTGCCGGGCTGGTGTTGGTGGCTGCCGACGGTCAGGTGTCCGACGGCACTGCGGGCGAGCGACACGAATCCGTCGACCCCAGCCGCAAACTGTTCGACGTCAGCGCAACCGGTGCCGCGAAATCCGCAGACGTGGCGCGCGCCTACGAGTTCGGTGTGCTGGCCACCGCAGCGCAATTGGTGGGCGCCGGCCAGGCCATGCTCGACCAGTCGGTCGAATACGCCAAGCAGCGTTCGCAATTCGGTCGTCCGATCGGTTCCTATCAGGCCATCAAGCACAAGCTCGCAGATGTGCACATCGCGGTCGAGTTGGCCCGGCCGCTGGTCTACGGCGCGGCGCTGTCGCTGGCCAGCCATAAAGGAGAGGCGGCTGCGGAGGCCGCACGGGATGTGAGCGCGGCGAAGGTCGCGGCGTCGGAGGCGGCCCTGCTTGCGGCGCGGTCGGCCCTGCAAACCCATGGCGCGATTGGCTTTACGCAGGAGCACGACCTGTCGCTGTGGCTGCTGCGGGTGCAGGCGCTGCGTTCGGCGTGGGGCGACCCGACCGTGCATCGGCGACGAGTCTTGGAGGCATTGTGAGTGAAGAACGCGAACTGCTGCGCGACACCGTCGCGGCACTCGTCGACAAGCATGCCGCCCCGAGCGCCGTGCGGGAGGCGATGGAGTCTGAACGCGGTTACGACGAGACGCTGTGGAAGTTGTTGTGCGAGCAGGTCGGTGCGGCCGCGCTGGTAGTGCCCGAGGAGATGGGCGGCGCCGGCGGTGAGTTGGCCGACGCCGCGGTGGTGCTCGAGGAACTCGGGAAAGCGTTGGTGCCGACGCCGCTGCTGGGCACCACGCTCGCCGAGCTGGCGTTGCTGGCCGCCGACGACCCCGACGCCGACGCGCTGGAACGGCTGGCCTCGGGCGAATCGATCGGCGCGGTGGTGTTCGATCCGGAGTTCGTCGTCAACGGTGACATTGCCGACGTCGTCATCGCCGCCGACGGCTCACGGCTGACGCGGTGGACGACGTTCAGCGCGCAGCCCAAGCCGACGATGGACATGACTCGACGGCTGGCGCGGGTCGAACCGAAGGGCACCGCTCCGTTGGGCGCCGACCCGGGTCTGGCTGATACGGCCGCAATCCTGTTGGCGGCCGAGCAGATCGGGTCGGCGACGCGCTGCCTGGATCTGACCGTCGCCTACACCAAGGATCGAGTGCAGTTCGGCCGGCCGATCGGCAGCTTCCAGGCGCTAAAGCACCGGATGGCCGATCTGTATGTGAAGGTGCAGTCGGCACGCGCAGTGGTCGACGATGCGGTCGCGTCGCCGTCGTCGACGTCGGCGGCGCTGGCCCGCGTCTCGGCCAGCGAAGCGTTCTCCGCGGTGGCCGCCGAGGCCGTCCAGATGCACGGCGGCATCGCGATCACGTGGGAGAGCGACATCCAGTTGTACTTCAAGCGGGCGCACTCCACGGCGCAGCTGCTGGGCCCGCCGCGGGAGCATCTGCGTCGACTCGAATCCGAAGTGTTCTAGTTGCTCGCGGCTGCGTCCACTGTGCAATCACCGCGCCGACTGTGCACTCACTGCGGGATCGCGGCCGATTTGGCGCGGTGGCCGCACACTCGCCGCGGTGTCCGCACACTCGACCTCTGCCGCACCCGCCGGTTGTTAGCCTGACTCAGATGAGCGTCTCGTTACGGGCAGGCATCCCGCCGTTCTATGTGATGGATGTCTGGCTGGCGGCCGCCGAGCGCCAACGCACACATGGCGATTTGGTGAACCTGTCGGCGGGCCAGCCCAGCGCGGGAGCGCCCAAGGCGGTGCGCGAAGCCGCCAAGCAAGCCCTCGATAGCGGCCCGCTCGGCTACAGCGTGGCGCTCGGTATCCCCGAGCTGCGCATCGCCATCGCGCAGACGTACGCGACCCGTCACGGCCTCGATGTGGATCCCGACGACGTCGTCATCACCACCGGCTCGTCCGGCGGTTTCCTGCTGGCGTTTTTGGCCTGCTTCGACGTCGGCGATCGGGTCGCCATCGCCCGTCCCGGATACCCCTGCTATCGCAACATCCTCTCCGCCCTCGGCTGCGACGTCGTCGAACTCGACTGCGGCCCCGAAACTCGTTTCCAACCCACCGCACAGATGCTCGCCGAACTGGATCCGCCGGTCCAGGGCGTGATCGTCGCGAGCCCGGCGAACCCGACCGGCACGGTGATCCCGCCGGAAGAGCTGGCCGCGATCGCGTCGTGGTGCGCCGAGGCCGGGGTTCGGCTGATCAGCGACGAGGTGTACCACGGCTTGGTCTATGAGGGCGCGCCCGCGACCAGTTGCGCCTGGGAGACATCGCGAGATGCCATGGTGGTCAACAGTTTTTCGAAGTACTTCGCGATGACGGGCTGGCGGCTGGGCTGGCTGCTGGTACCACGCGAACTGCTTCGCGCGGTGGACTGTTTGACGGGCAACTTCACGATTTGTCCGCCCGTACTGCCGCAATATGCTGCGGTGGCGGCGTTCACCCCGGATTCGATCGCCGAGGCCGACGGCCTGCTGGAGCACTACGCGGACAATCGTCGGCTCCTTCTCGATGGCCTGCGCGCATTGGGCATCGACCGGCTGGCGCCGACCGATGGGGCATTCTACGTCTACGCCAACGTGTCGCACCTGACCGCCGACTCGCTGTCATTTTGCTCGAAGTTGTTGGCAGACACCGGTGTCGCGATTGCGCCTGGCATCGACTTCGACACCGCACACGGCAATTCGTTTGTACGACTGTCCTTCGCGGGGCCGACGTCCGACATCGAAGAGGCACTGCGCCGCATGGGGTCCTGGCTCGGCTAACGCTTGATCTCGGCGTACCAGTCCAGCAGGTCCGGGTTGTCGACGGCGCTGCGTTCCACCACCCGAGCCGCGTCCGCGCCCTGGAACAGCTTTTTGATCGGCACCTCGAGCTTTTTGCCGGTGCGGGTGTGCGGAACACCTGGGGCGACGATGATCTCATCGGGCACATGGCGCGGTGAAACTTCCGTGCGGATGGTGTCGTTGATCCGCGCGCGCAGGTCGTCGGTCAGTTCCGCGCCTTCGGCGAGCACGACGAACAACGGCATCCAGTACCCGCCGTCGGGTTGCTCGGCACCGATCACCAGCGCCTCGGCGATCTCCGGCAGGCGTTCGACGGCCTGGTAGATGTCGGCGCTGCCCATCCGAATGCCGTGGCGGTTCAGCGTGGAATCAGATCTGCCATGCACCACGATGCTGCCGTGATCGGTGATGGTGATCCAGTCGCCGTGTCTCCACACCCCGGGAAACATCTCGAAATAGGCTGCGCGGTACCGAGATCCATCGGCATCGTGCCAAAATCCCACCGGCATGGACGGCATGGGTTTGGTGATGACGAGCTCACCGACCTCACCGCGGACCGGTTTCCCGGACTCGTCCCACGCATCGAGCGCCACGCCCAGATACGGCGCGGACAGCTCGCCCGGCCACACCGGTACGGTGCGTACACCGCCGATGAATGCCGACACCACGTCGGTGCCACCGCTGATCGAGGCGACCTGGACGCGTTCGCCGACGTTGTCGCGGAGCCAGAGCGACGACGACGGCGGCAATGACGACCCGGTGATGCCGACCGTGCGTAGCGCCGACAACTCGTGCTCTTTGCACGGCACCACCCCTGCCTTGGCGCAGGCCAGCACATAGCCGGGACTGGTACCAAGGATAGTGGCTTGGGTGCGAGCGGCGATGTCCCACAACGCATCCGGCTTGGGATATGTCGGACTGCCGTCGTAACAGACGATCGTCGCTCCCACCAACAACCCGGCGACCTGGAAGTTCCACATCATCCAGCTCGGGCTGGTGTACCAGAAGAAGGTGTCGTCTTGCCCGATATCGGACTGCAGTGCAATCGCTTTCAGGTGCTCCAGCAGGACACCGCCGTGCCCGTGCATGATGCCCTTGGGCAGGCCCGTGGTGCCCGAGGAGTAGAGAATCCACAGTGGATGGTCGAAGCCGGCCGGCTCGATATCGAGCTCGCGGTCCTCGATCGCACCGAGCTCCGAGGCCATGATCGTGGCTCGCAGCGTCGGTAAACCGGCTTGCAGCGCCTGGATTTCGTCGCGCTTATCGTGTTTCTTGCCGCCGAATCGATATCCGTCGGCGGTGACCAGCACCGTCGGCTCCAGCTGTCCGAGCCGATCCAGCGCGGCTTTCGCGGAGTAGTCCTGGCCGCAGGCGCTCCAGATCGCCCCTATGCTGGCCGTGGCCAGAAACGCGATGACTGCCTGAGGAATATTCGGCAGGTAGCCGACCACCCGGTCGCCCGCACCTACCCCCAGCGAGCGCAGCCTGTGGGCGAAAGCTGCAGTCCGGCCAAGTAACTCGGCCCACGACACCTCGGTGATCGGCCCGTCCTCGGCGACGTAGAGAATCGCCGGCCGATCCGAGCGCGCATTGCGCACCACCTGCTCGACGTAGTTCAGCCGCGCGCCGGGGAACCATCGTGCCCCCGGCATGTCGGCGCTCGCCAGGACTTCTGCGGGTTGCTCACCGAGTTCGAAGTAGTCCCACAGCGCACCCCAGAAGCCGGCCAGATCGTCCACCGACCACTGCCACAGCGTCTGGTAATCCGGCATCGCGAGGCCGGTGCGCGACTGCACGAAGCGCGCGAAATCGGTGACCCGGGCCTGGGCGATGTCCTGCTCCGTCGGCACCCATTGAGGTTCGGTCATCGGGCGCTCCATCCCCCGTCCATGGTGTACGAGGCGCCCGTCACCATCCCGGCACTCGGCGATGCCAACCAACTTACCAGTGCGGCAACCTCTTCCGGTTCCACCAGCCGTTTGATTGCGCTCTCCTTCAACAGGATTTCCCCCACCACTTCGTCCTCGGGAATGTTGTGCGTGCGCGCCTGGTCGGCGATCTGCTTGGTGACCAGCGGTGTGCGCACATAGCCGGGATTCACGCAGTTGCTGGTCACCCCGTGCGGCCCGCCCTCCAGTGCGGTCACCTTGGACAGACCCTCCAACGCGTGTTTGGCCGTCACGTAGGCCACCTTGAACTCCGATGCGCGCAGACCATGTACCGACGAGATGTTGATGACCCGGCCGAACGCGTGGGCGTACATGTGCGGCAGCGCCGCGCGGATCAGCAGGAACGGCGCCTCGACCATCAGCGCCATCATCGCGCGAAACTTCTCCGGCGGAAATGTTTCGATTGCGTTGATGCTCTGCACGCCCGCGTTGTTGACCAGGATGTCGGCCTCGAGTGTCAGATCTTCCAGCGCAGAGACATCGAGAAGGTCGACCGCCCAAGCCTTTCCGCCGATGTCGTCGGCCACCGTCTTGGCTGCCACCTCGTCGACGTCGGCGACGGTGACCGTGGCACCACGGGCTGCGAGCTCACGGGCGCAGGCCGCGCCGATTCCACTCGCTCCACCCGTGACCAGGGCGGTGCGTCCGCTCAGCTCCGTCATGCCACGCCGGCCCTCGCGAGATCCTCGCGGTCGGCCTGGTCGACCGTGGCCAGGTCGATGCCCTTGGTCTCCCGCATGACCAGCGCCGCGATGAGCGTGACGACCGCGGCGCCGGCAAGGTACAGCGCGATCGGCACCGACGAATCGAACACATCGAGTAGGCGCACCGCGGTGATCGGCGCCAGCGATCCAGCGACGATCGAGGTGACCTGATAGCCAAGGGACACACCGGAATAGCGCATGCGCGTCGGGAACATCTCGGCCATGATCGCCGGCTGCGGAGCGTACATGATCGCGTGGATCACCAAGCCGATGATCACCGCGCCCATCACCAACGCGTAGTTGGCGGTGTCCATCATCGGGAAGGCAAAGAAGCCCCAGGTGCCCGCCGCGATCGCACCGACGATGTACACGGGCCGACGCCCGACGCGGTCGGCGAGGCGGCCCACTTGTGGGATGACCAGGAAGTGCACAGCGTGTGCGGCCATCAGGTACCAGAGGATGTCGCTGGTGTCGGCGCCGACGTGGACCTTGAGGTACGTGATGGAGAAGGTGACCACCAGGTAGTACATAATGTTCTCGGCGAAGCGCAGACCCATCGCGGTGAAAACGCCGCGGGGATAACGCTTCAGCACCTCGACGACGCCGTAGGACACGGCTTTGACCCGTTCGACCTCTTCTTGCACCGCGAGGAAGATCGGCGCGTCGCTGACCTTGGTGCGGATGTAGTAGCCGATCAACACCACCACGGCCGACAGCCAGAACGCGACTCGCCAGCCCCACGACAGAAACGCCGACTCCGACAACGTCGCGGTCAATGCCAACAACACGACCGTGGCGAGCATGTTGCCGACGGGGACGGCGGCCTGCGGCCAGCTCGACCAGAAGGCGCGACTGCGGTTCGGACTGTGTTCGGCGACAAGGAGAACCGCGCCGCCCCACTCGCCGCCGACGGCGAAACCTTGCAGGAACCGCAACACCACGAGCAGCGCCGGTGCCCAATAGCCGATCTGGTTGAACGTCGGAAGGCAGCCCATGAGGAAGGTCACGGCGCCGACGAGCAGCAGGCTGAATTGCAGCAGCTTCTTGCGGCCGTACTTGTCCCCGAAGTGGCCGAACACCACACCGCCGAGCGGGCGCGCGGCGAAGCCCACCGCGTAGGTGAGGAATGCCGCCAGGATGGCGTCGAGTTCGCTGGTGCTCTCCGCGAAGAAGACCTTGCTGAAGACCAGCGTGGCGGCGGTGCCGTAGAGGAAGAACTCGTACCACTCGACGACGGTGCCGGCCATCGACGCGACGACAACCCGTTTGAGCCCGGTCGGGATGGCGCCGGGCTCACTCGCCGCGGGCTGAGGCTCGCTGCTCGTGGTCATCGGCTACTCCTAACATGACGGCGGCCATATGGGCCGCGTGATTGTGGCAGCGCCCACAGGTGGTTGTGAGTATTCATGCACGCGCGAGTACCCGCAATGGCCAAACGTGCACTTGGCGTCTGCGAAAATGCAGACATGAGCCTGTTACCCGGCAAGCGGCCGAGTGCGGACGACCTGCTGGTTTTGCTGGCGGTCGGACGTTCGGGTCGGTACGTGACGGCGGCGGAGGAGCTCGGGATCAACCACACGACGATTTCGCGTCGCATCGCCGCGCTGGAGGAGTCGATCGGCGGCCGGGTGCTGGCCCGAGGGGCCGGCGGCTGGGAGCTCACCGACCTCGGGCGTGAGGCGTTGGCGGCGGCCGAGGCGGTCGAATCGGCAGTGCGGTCATTGACCGTCGACCCGGCAGGCGAACGCGCACTCGAAGGCGTGGTGAGGATCTCGGCGACCGACGGATTCAGCGCGTACATCGCGGCACCCGCCGCCGCCCAGGTGCAGCGGCATCATCCGAACGTCGCCGTGGAGATCGTTGCCGCCACCCGTCGCGCCTCCCAGCAGCGCTCCGGTCTTGACATCGAGGTAGTAGTCGGTGAGCCAAAAGTCCACCGCGCGAAGGCGATCCGTCTCGGCGACTATTGCCTAGGGCTCTACGGCGCCCGCGACTACCTATCCGAGCACGGCACGCCGGCCTCCGTCGACGACCTGGCCCGTTTTCCGTTGGTGTATTTCATCGATTCCATGCTGCAGGTTGACGACCTCGATCTGGCGACGAGTTTCGCGCCTGCGATGCGCGAATCGGTGTCCTCCACCAACGTTTTCGTGCACGTCGAAGCGACGCGCGCCGCCGCCGGCCTCGGGTTGCTGCCGTGCTTCATGGCCGACCGGCACGCGGATCTGGTGCGCGTGCTGGCCGACAGCGTGGCGGTGCGGTTGACGTACTGGCTGGTCGCGCGGGCCGAGACTCTGCGCCGGCCCGAGGTGGCCGCCGTCGTCGACGCCATCCAGGCCCGCATGCTCGACCAGCGCGACGTGCTGCTCGGGGTGCGTTAAGTCTGTCAGTGGTGCCGAGGATCGACGATCCCGGTAGCCGTCACTTCGAGCTCCGCAAGTTCCTTCACCCTGGGATCGACAGGGATGCCGGTTACCTTGCTCGCCTTGACCGCGAACTGCGCGGCAGCAATGCGCACTCGGAGGCTACGTGGTTTCGTCTTCTTGGCTTCCTCCACCACGATGCCCTCCTTGGTCGTCACTCATGTCATTAAGTGCCACGTACCCGGCGATCACCTGCAGGACACCGAAGTCACCCTTTGTTACGAGCCTAGACTCCACGAGCGCCCCGAAGCTTCCATCCCAGCTCGGCTTCCACATCGTCATCACCGAGGCTTCGTTCTACCGCCCAGGCGGCGCGTCGCCACCACTCCGACCGACGGTCCGCATTGTTCTTTTGCTGCCAGGTGATGAGCACGCCGACGGTGCGACAATTGATTCGAACATACAAGCGAACATACCAAGGCGCACCGACAGCTAGCATCATGATGCGTGTTGCTGATGATATGATGCTTCCATGCGCACGACGGTCAACATCGACGACAGCCTGTTGGCTGAGGCCAAGGTCGTCGCCGCCCGGACATCGAGGTCGCTCGGGTCGGTGATGGAGGACGCCTTGCGCGCAATGCTGCGGCGCGACGCAGAGGAGCGCGGTCGTGGCGAGTTTCGCCTGCCAACGCATGGCAGCGGCGGTCTACAGCCCGGCGTCGATCTAGAGGACAAAGAAGCTCTGGCCGAGTTGCTGGGCGACAATGCTGGTCCTTGATGTCAACGTCTGTGTCTACGCCATTCGCGAGGACAGCCCTGAGCACGAGCGCTATCGCGATTGGGTCGAGGCAGTGCTGCGTGGCGACGAACCCGTCGGGATGAGCGAACTCGTGCTGTCGGCGGCTATTCGGCTCATCACGAACCATCGGGTGTTTCGCCAACCGAGTACGACGGCGCAGGCGCTTGAGGCATGCAGCGCGCTTCGGTCGGCGCCCGCCGCTGTCCCGTTGCGCCCCGGGCCACGACACTGGGCCATCTTCGAGTCCCTTTGTGCCGAAGTCGGAGCGAAGGCCAACACGGTGCCAGACGCGTTCCACGCCGCACTCGCTATGGAAAACGGCGCGACATGGATCACCACGGACCGGTCGTTTGCCAGATTTCCCGGTCTGCGCTGGCGGCTTCCGTTCGACTGACGCCACAAGTCGCATAGCGTCGTGGCATGCCATTCATCGATCACCCGCGGGGCAAGGCGTACTACCGGCACTGGGCCACCGCCGAACCGCGTGCCGCCGTCGTCTTCCTGCACGGTTTTGGCGAGCACACCGGCGTCTACCACCGCTACGGCTTCGCGCTCAACGCGGCCGGTATCGACCTGTGGGCCGTCGACCAGTTCGGCCACGGCCTCAGTCCGGGTCCGCGCGGCGACTTCGGTTCTATCGACGACAGCTCGGCGTTGGCCGATCAGTTGACCGACCTTGTCGAGCGCGAGCACGCCGGTGTGCCGTTGATCGCGCAAGGCCATTCGTTCGGCGCCGTGGTCACCCTCTTCCGGCTTCTCGAACGGTCCGACCGGTATCGGGCCGGCGTCATATCGGGCGCACCTGTAGTTCCGACACCCGAAATGCTCGACGCCGACACATCTTTCGAACTTGAACCGGGCTGGCTGTCAAAGGATCCGTTTTACCTCGACATGCTGGAGAATGATCCGTTGGCATTCGTGGATGCTGACGGCGCCCCGTTGGCGCGTGAGCTCGACAAGGCGTGGGACCGGTTCGGTTCCGAACTTCCGAAGCTGACTGTGCCAACACTCGCGGTACACGGCGGTGCGGATCCCATCGCGCCGATCAGTGCGGTGCGCGCCTACGCCGAGCAGATAGATGCGTTGCAGCTCAAGGAATTCCCTCGCGGTCGCCACGACATTCTCAACGACACCCTGCACCGCGAGGTCGCCGCGGCCATCATCGAGTTCATCGGCGAACAAGTCGAGGGGTGAGCAATGTCGTCACGAGAGTGCGATCTCATACGCATCCCGCGGCGCTTCGCGTACGAAACCGCACAGTCGAGCGGCGGAGCTACAGCCAGGTGTCGGGCGTGGTGGCGGTGAGGAACGCCTCCAGATCGTCGCGCCACTGCGCGGGACTGTTCTTGTCCGGCTCGATGCCGGTGTACTCACCGCGATAGAACAGCAGCGGCCGCGGCTTTCGCTTCGGCACCTCCGACAGCGAGTGCACCGCGCCGAACACCACAAAATGGTCGCCACCGTCATGCACCGAATGCACCGTGCAGTCGATGTGGGCCAGCGACCCGTCAATCACCGGCGATCCGAGCTTCGAAGGGCTCCAGTCAATTCCGGCGAACTTGTCGGGCTCCTTCGAGCCGAAGCGCGCCGAGACATCCTTCTGCTTCTCGTGCAGCACGTTCACGCAGAACTTGCCACTGGCCTCGATGGCCTGCCAGGACCGCGACACCTTGGTGGGGCAGAACAGCACCAGCGGCGGCTCGAGCGACAGCGCCGCAAACGACTGGCAGGCGAACCCGACGGGTGCGCCCTCGTGCACGGTGGTGATCACCGTGATCCCGGTGCAGAACTGCCCGAGCACATTTCGGAATGTGCGCGGATCGATTTCTGCGGTCGTCACTTGTTCTGGAACCCGATGGAAAAGTCGTGACCCCACAGGCTGACCGCGGTCGATTCCCTGGCGATCCAGTCGTGGTCGTCGACCTGCAGTCCCTCACAACCGAATTCGATGTCGAATCCGCCGGGGGTCTTCATGTAGAACGACAGCATCTTGTCGTTGACGTGCCGGCCCAGCGTGGCCGACATCGGCACCTTGCGGCGCAGCGCCCGGTCCAGGCACAGCCCCACGTCGTCGCTGTTCTCCACCTCGATCATGAGATGCACGATGCCGCTGGGGGTTTCGCCGGGCATGAACGCCAGGCTGTGATGGCGCGGGTTGACGCCGAAGAAGCGCAGCCACGCCGGCGGGCCGTCGGCGGGCCGGCCGACAAGCTGCGGAGGCAGCCGCATGGAATCGCGCAGCTTGAATCCCAGTACGTCGCGGTAGAAGTGCAGCGATTCAGCGTCATCACGGGTGGTCAGCACAACGTGCCCCAGGCCCTGCTCCTCGGTGACGAACTTGTGCCCGTACGGGCTCACCACCCGGCGATGCTCCAGCGCCGCACCATGGAACACCTCGAGGGTGTTGCCCGAGGGGTCGTCGAAGATGATCATCTCGTCGACCCGGCGGTCGGCCAACTCTGTGGCGGTGGCCTCCTTGTACGGGGTGCCCTCCGCCTCGAGGCGCTTGCGAATGTCCTGCAGCTCTTCGGCGTTCGCGGTCTCCCAGCCCGACACTTGAAGCCGGTCATGCTCGCCGGGGACGATCACAAGCCGGGCCGGGAAGTCGTCCATCCGCAGATACAGCGCACCCTCAGTGGTGCCCTTGCCCTCGACCATGCCGAGGACCTTCAACCCGTATTCGCGCCAGGCGCCGACGTCGGTGGCCTCGATGCGCAGGTAGCCCAGTGACCGGATGCTCATGACCCGCCTCCTAGGAAATTGATCGTGAGCTTGTTGAACTCGTCGAACTTCTCCACTTGAGCCCAATGTCCACACTGCCCGAAGACGTGGAGTTGTACCCGCGGAATCTGCTTCACCGCAACCAGTGCCCCGTCGAGCGGGTTGACCCGGTCTTCGCGACCCCAGATCAGCAGCACCGGCTGACGCAGCTTGTACACCTCGCGCCACATCATCCCGAGCTCAAAGTCTGGGCCGGCGAACGACTTTCCCATGGCACGGGCCGCGGCCAGCGATTCGGGCTGGCTGGCGATCGCGAACCGCTCCTCGACCAACTCCGGAGTCACCAGCTTCTGGTCGTAGACCATGATGCGCAGGAACTTCTCCATGTTCTCGCGCGTCGGCTCGGCGGTGAACTTGCCCAGCAGCTTTACGCCCTCGGTTGGATCCGGCGCGAAGAGATTCACCGAAAGCCCACCCGGTCCCATCAGCACGAGCTTGCCCGCGCGGTCGGGGTAATCCAGCGCGAAACGCACCGCGGTGCCGCCGCCCAGCGAATTGCCCAGCAGCGGAATGCGACCCTGCAAGCCGAGATGGTCGAACAGTCCGAGCAACGCCTTGGCGCTGTAGCGGTTGTACTGCTCGTGCTCGGTGTGCTTGGAGGAGTGTCCGTACCCGGGCTGGTCGACGGCCAGCACGTGAAAGTGCTGCGCCAGGACCGTGATATTGCGGCCGAAATTCGACCAGCTCGACGCTCCGGGTCCGCCGCCGTGCAACAGCACGATGGTCTGCGCGCTGGGATCGCCGGCCTCGTGATAGTGCAGCCGCATGTCATCGCGGACCTGCGCATACCGCGAGGTGGATTCGAAGGTGATCTCTTCGACGGCAGTCATCTAGACCATCGTGTCCTGCGGCGGCAAACCGAACTCGTTGTTGCCGAAGATCAGGTACGCCCGCTCCGGGTCGTTGGCAGCGTGCACCCGTCCGGCGTGCGCATCGCGCCAAAAGCGTTGGATCGGCGCACTGTTGGCCAGCGCCGTGGCGCCCGACGCCTCGAACAGCCGGTCGATGGAGGCGATGGCGCGGCCGGTGGCCCGCACCTGATCGCGACGGGCCCGGGTGCGCAGGTCGAACGGGATCTCCTTGCCGTCGGACAGCAGCGCATACTCCTCGGCGACATTGCCGATCAGCTGACGCCACGCGGCGTCGATATCGCTGGCCGCCTCGGCGATGCGGACCTTGGCGAAAGGATCGTCCTTGGCCTTCTCGCCGGCGAACGCGGCGCGCACCCGCTTGCCCTGGTGCTCCACGTGCGCCTGGTACGCGCCGTAGGCCATGCCCACGATCGGCGCCGAAATCGTCGTCGGATGCACTGTGCCCCAGGGCATCTTGTACACCGGCGCGGTGTTGGTTTGCAGCCCGCCGGCGGTGTGGTCGTTCATCGACTTGTACGACAGAAAGCGGTGCCGCGGCACAAACACGTCCTTGACCACCAGCGTGTTACTGCCGGTGCCACGCAGTCCGACCACGTGCCACACGTCGTCGATCTCGTACTCGGTGCGCGGGATCAGGAAGCTGCCGAAGTCCACCGGCCGGCCGTCCTTGATCACCGGGCCGCCGACGAACGTCCACGTGGCGTGATCGCAGCCGGAGGACCAGTTCCACGACCCGTTCACCAGGTAGCCGCCGTCGACCACCTCACCGGCGCCCATCGGGGCGTACGACGAGGAGATCCGCACGTTGGTGTCCTCGCCCCAGACCTCTTCCTGGGCCTGCTGGTCGAACAGCGCGAGATGCCAGTTGTGCACGCCGACGATCGAGCTCACCCAGCCGGTGGAGCCGCATGCGCTGGCCAGCCGCCGGACGGCCTCGTAGAAGATCGTCGGGTCGCACTGCAGGCCGCCCCACTGCTCGGGCTGCAGCAGCCGGAAGAACCCGATCTCCTGGAGTTCGCTGACGGTGGCGTCCGGCAGACGCCGCAGATCCTCGGTCTCCTGGGCCCGCTGCCGCAGCTTCGGCAGAAGGTCGTCGATGGCGGCTAAGACAGACTGCGCGTCGCGTTGTTGAATGGACGTCACTGCTTTCCCTCCAAGGGTGTGGGCTTAGCGCAAGATTAGAACACGTTACGATTTAAGTCGAGCAGCCCATGCCTGCGGCGGCTGGACCAGGGCAAGTGCATTTCTGTAACCTGTTCTAGTTATACCCGGGTAAAACGACAGGAAGGGCACCTCGTGACCGACGAGCCGCTCGGCAGCCACGTGCTGGAACTGCAGGTGGCCGACGTCGTCGAAGAGACCGCCGACGCTCGGTCCCTGGTGTTCAGCGTGCCCGAGGACGCCGACATCCCCGCCGAACGACTCCAGTACTCGCCCGGCCAGTTCCTCACACTGCGCGTGCCCAGCGACCGCACCGGATCGGTGGCCCGCTGCTACTCGCTGTGCAGCTCACCGTTCACCGGCGACCCGATGACCGTCACCGTCAAGCGCACCGCCGACGGGTATGCCTCCAACTGGCTGTGCGACCACGCGCACGTCGGCATGAAGATCCACGTGCTGGCCCCGTCGGGCACCTTCGTGCCCAAGAACCTGGATGCCGACTTTCTGCTGCTGGCGGCCGGCAGCGGCATCACCCCGATGATGGCGATCTGCAAGTCGGCGCTGGCCGAGGGCAGCGGCAAGGTGGTGCTGATCTACGCCAACCGCGACGAGAACTCGATCATCTTCGCCGAGGCGCTGCGCGAGCTGGCCGCCAAATACCCCGACCGGCTCACCGTCGTGCACTGGCTGGAGACGGTGCAGGGGCTGCCGAGCGCGGCGGCGCTGGCCGGACTCGCGGCGCCGTACACCGGACACGACGGATACATCTGCGGCCCAGGGCCGTTCATGGCCGCCGCCGAAGAGGCGCTTCAAAGTTCGGGTGTGCCCCCGGAGCGCATCCACATCGAAGTGTTCAAATCGCTGGAGTCCGATCCGTTCGCGGCGGTGGTGATCGAGGAGGACGACAGCGACGAAGGCCCGGCCACGGCCGTGGTCACGCTCGACGGGAAGACCCACGAGATCCGCTGGCCGCGCAACGCCAAGCTGCTCGACGTGCTGCTCGACAAGGGTCTCGACGCGCCGTTCTCCTGCCGCGAGGGCCACTGCGGGGCCTGCGCGGTGCTCAAAAAGAGCGGCGAGGTCGAGATGGAAGTCAACGACGTGCTCGAGCAATCCGACCTCGACGAGGGCCTGATCCTTGGTTGCCAGGCGCGCCCGCGGTCCGATTCGGTCGAAGTCACCTACGACGAATAGCGAGCGGATACCTTTCTTGCGATGAACAGGCTCCTAGCAGCGTCTGCGGCAGTGCTGTCCGCGGCGCTCGTGCATCCCGCCCCGGCAACCGCCGCGTCCAACTCGGCCAATTCCTCGATCGCGGTCGATCCGGCCACCCAGATCGAGATGCACGTCACCGCCGACTGCGCGGGCGCCAGGTGCTACTTCAAAACCAGCGCCAACTTGCTGACTCCCAACGGCCCTACCGGTTTTCCCGGCGACACCTGGGCGCGGCAGACCATCACACTGCGCAGCAACGACCGCGACGTGTGGCAGGAAGCCTCCTACAGCGCGCCGGCCGGTGTGCCGCGTGAGACCAAGGGCGCCAATCACAACAATGTGCTGTCGCGGATGCTCAAAGAGCCCGCAGCCGTCCAGATCTCGGTCACCTATTTCGGTGGCGGGCCGATCGAGCGTTTCACGGTCGACGGCGAGTCGATGCCCGTCGACTGGGGCACGGGGCAACCGGACACCCGCGCAGCCTTTTTCGCATGCTCGCATATCCAGGTGGTGTACGGCGGCGTGAACCTGACCTCGCCGGAGGCCTGCGCGCAGACCACATTCAACTAGCTGGGCCTAGGCTCGAGGACGTGAGCACGCCCACCGTCGGCTCGCCGGCCGAACTGGCGCAAGCACTCGAGGCCACCGGTTACCTCGCCGATGACGGCGTGGCCACGGCCGCGTTCCTGGCTCTGCGGATGGGGCGTCCGCTGTTCTGCGAGGGTGAACCCGGCACCGGTAAGACGTCGCTGGCGGCGGCGCTGGCCGAGGCGTTCGGACTGCCGTTGATCCGGCTGCAGTGCCACGAAGGCATCGACGCCGCACAGGCGCTCTACGACTGGGACTTCCCGCGCCAACTGCTGCATCTGCGGACGTTGGAGGCCGCCAGCGACGGACATCTCGAGCCCGACGCCGCCGAACGCTCCCTCTACACCCGGCGGTTCCTGTTGGAGCGTCCGTTGCTGCGGGCCCTCACCGAAGCACCGTGCGTGTTGCTTGTCGACGAAATCGACCGCGCCGACGACGAATTCGAGGCGTTCCTGCTGCAGGTGCTCGACGAGAACGCCGTCACCATCCCCGAACTCGGTGAAGTGCGCGCCACCACACCCCCACTGGTGGTGGTGACGTCCAACCGCACGCGTGACGTGCACGACGCGCTCAAACGTCGCTGCCTCTACCACTGGCTCGAACATCCCGATCTGGCACGCGAGGTCGCGATCCTGCGCCGCCGCATCCCGGGTATCGGAGTGACGCTGGCTAACCAGGTCGCACACGCCGTGCGCGCCCTGCGGGAAATGGAACTGCTCAAGCCGCCGGGCGTGGCCGAATCGCTGGACTGGGCCCGCGCTCTGGCCGAACTCGACCGCGACGTGCTCGACGCGCAGACGGCCGCGGCCACGCTCGGCGCGGTGCTCAAGTACCGCGAGGATCTCGACCGGGTGACCCGTAGCGGACTGGACCGCCTGCTGGCGGGCTGAGATGTCCACCGGGCCTGAGGTCGGCGTCGCCGGATTCGCGCACGCGTTGGCCGCCGCGGGCCTGCCCGTCACCTCCGATGGCGTCGAAACCTTCACCCGGGCACTCCAACTCGTCGAACTCGCCGATCCGAGGCAGGTGTACTGGGTCGGCCGCGCCACCCTTTGCCGCGCGCCCGACGACATTCCGTACTACGACCAGGTGTTCGAGAACTGGTTCGGCTCAACGGCATTGGTGCAGACCACGCCGCACACACAACCACGCCAGGGCCGCATCGCCGCACTGGAGCCGTCCAGCGACACCCGGGCCGACGGTGATGCGCCCCTGCTGCGGGTCGCGGCCGACGACACCGAGATCCTGCGCCACAAAGACATCGCCGACCTCACCGCGGCCGAACGTGCGCATCTGGCCGAGCTCGTCGCGGCACTGCGACCCCACCCGCCGACACGCCCGGCCATGCGACTGCGTCCGTCGCGCCGCGGCCCCGTCGACCCGCGCCGCACCGTGCGCAGCATGCTGGCCGCGGGTGGCGAACCGGTACAACCCCGCCACCACCGCAAGGCGACCCGGCCCCGCCGAGTGGTGTTGCTGCTGGACGTGTCCGGATCGATGAGCCCGTACGCCGATGCGCTGCTGCGGTTCGCCCACATCGTCGCACGCAGCAATCCGCTGGGCACCGAGGTGTTCTCGCTGGGGACGCGGCTGACGCGGCTGTCACGAGCGCTGCGGGGCCGCGATCCCGAGTTGGCACTGGCCGCCGCCGGCCGCACGGTGCCCGACTGGGCCGGCGGCACCCGGCTCGGTGAGACGCTGCGCGCATTCCTGGACCACTGGGGCCGTCGCGGCCTGGCCCGCGGTGCCGTCGTGGTGATCTTCTCCGACGGCTGGGAGCGCGGCGACCCGGCGTTGCTCGCCGAGCAGATGGCCCAGCTGCGCCGCCTCGCCCACGCGGTGTTGTGGGTCAACCCGCATGCCGGTGGGAAGGGATACGAACCGGTGCAGTCCGGGATCGCCGCTGCGCTGCCGTACCTCGACGGTCTGCTGGCCGGCCACAGCCTGGCCACGCTGCAGGAACTGCTGGCCCAGATGCGTACAGTCTGAACCGGTTTCACCATTTCGCCGGTCAGTGCCCGTCGCACACGCCAGAGTAGGACCATGCGCATCAACCTCACCGTCGATGGGACCTCGTATACCGACGACGTCGAGCCGCGCCTGCTGCTCGTGCACTACCTGCGCGACCGGCTCGGCAAAGTCGGCACCGTCGTCGGCTGCGACACCAGCAATTGCGGCGCGTGCACCGTCCACCTCGACGGGCACAGCGTCAAGTCCTGCTCTGTACTGGCCGTTCAGGCCGACGGCTGCGAGGTCCTCACCGTCGAAGGGCTCTCGGCGAACGGCACGCTGCACCCCATCCAGGAGGCGTTCCGCGACAAACACGGTTTGCAGTGCGGGTTCTGCACACCCGGAATGATCATGCAGACGCTCGACCTGCTCGCCGAAGAACCCGATCCGGACGACGACACCGTGCGGCACGGGCTGGAAGGCAATCTGTGCCGCTGCACCGGCTACCAGAACATCGTGACTGCCGTGCAGGATGCGGCGCAGCGGCTGCGCGCGGGCGGTGCCCGATGACCGCGCCCGTCGCCAGCCCAGAACGCGAGATCGGTAAGGCGCGTCGGCGCAAGGAAGACGAACACCTCATCACCGGGCGCACCCGGTGGACCGACAACTTGGTGCTGCCCGGCATGCAACACCTGGCGATCCTGCGCAGCCCGCTGGCGCACGCGCGCATCACCGGCATCGACGTCAGCGCCGCGCGCGATATGCCCGGCGTGGTGGCGGTGTTCACCGGTGCCGACTTTGCCGACGAGCAGGGCAGCCTGCCGTGCGCGTGGCCCATCACCGAAGACATGCAGGCGCCGACCGCCCCCTCGCTGGCGGTGGACACCGTCAACTTCGCCGGCGAGGCCGTCGCCGTCGTGGTGGCCCGCAGCGCGTACGAGGCCTACGACGCGCTCGAGGCGATCGACATCGACTACGAGGATCTGCCGATCGTCCTCGACCTCGCAGCCGCGGCCGCCGACGACGCCGACCTGGTCCATCCCGACCTCGGTACCAACGTCAGCGCCACCTGGACCTTCGATTCGGCCGAGGCCGGCACCGGGGGCGATGTCGAAGCGGCCATCCGTGACGCAGAAGTGTTGGTGGAGCGCACCTTCCGGCAACAGCGGCTGATTCCGGCGTTTATGGAGCCGCGCTCGGTGGTGGTGGACCCGACGGGCCCGCAGCTCACCATGTGGTCGGCCACCCAGATCCCGCACATCCTGCGGCTGATGCTGGCGACGACGCTGGAGATCCCCGAACACAAGCTGCGCGTCATCGCCCCGGACGTCGGCGGCGGCTTCGGCGGCAAGCTGCAGGTGACGCCGGAGGAGGTGATCACCCTGCTGGTCGCGCGGCGACTCGGCAAGCCGGTCAAGTACACCGAAACCCGCAGCGAGTCGATGCTCGCCGCCCATCACGGCCGCGACCAGATCCAGAAACTGACGCTGGCCGCCCGTCGCGACGGCACCGTCACCGGTCTGAAGGTCGAGCTGCTCGCCGATATGGGCGCCTACCTACGACTGGTCACGCCCGGAGTGCCGATCCTGGGCGCGTTCATGTTCAACGGCATCTACAAATTCCCGTCGTATCACTTCAGCTGCACCAACGTCTTCACCAACAAGACGCCCACCGACGCCTATCGCGGTGCCGGACGCCCGGAGGCCACCTTCGCCATCGAGCGGATGATGGACGAACTGGCCGCCGAACTGGCGGTGGACCCGTTGGAGCTGCGCGAGCGCAATTGGATTGCGCACGAAGAGTTTCCGTTCGACACCGTCGCGGGCCTGACCTACGACTCGGGTAATTACGAGGCCGCCACCGCGAAGGCGCGGGAGTTGTTCGACTACGACGGCCTGCGTCGCGAACAGGCGTCGCGACGCAGAAGCGACGATCCGGTGCAACTGGGCATCGGGGTATCGACGTTCACCGAGATGTGCGGGCTGGCGCCGTCGCGGGTGCTCGGTTCGCTGTCCTACGGCGCGGGCGGTTGGGAGCATGCGGCGATCCGGATGCTGCCCACCGGCAAGGTCGAGGTGGTCACCGGCTCGTCGCCGCACGGGCAGGGGCACGTGACGGCGTGGAGTCAGATTGTCGCCGACACGCTCGGGGTGCCGTTCGAAGACGTCGAGGTGCTGCACGGTGACACTCAGAGTTCGCCCAAGGGTCTGGACACCTACGGGTCACGGTCGCTGGCGGTCGGCGGCATCGCGGTGGTCAAGGCCGCCGAGAAGGTAGTCGCGAAGGCGAAACCGTTTGCGGCGCATCTCATGGAGTGCGCCGAGGACGATCTCGAGTTCAGCGAAGGGCGATTTCGGGTAAAGGGAACAGAGAAGGCCGTCGGGCTCGCAGATGTGACGCAGGCCGTGTTCGCCGCGCACGATCTGCCCGACGGCGTCGAACCCAACCTCGATGCGGAGGCGACCTACGATCCGGAGAACTTCTCGTTCCCACACGGCACCCACCTGTGCGCCGCCGAAGTCGACACCGAGACGGGGCAGACGGATTCGCTCGTATGTGTGTGTCGACGACGTCGGCCACGTGGTCAACCCGATGATCGTGGACGGACAGGTGCACGGCGGGTTGGCGCAGGGCATCGCGCAGGCGCTGTACGAGGAGGCCGTGCACGACGAGTCCGGCACGCTGCTGTCCGGGTCGTTCGCCTCCTACCTGTTGCCGTCGGCGGTCGACCTGCCGTCCTTTGTGACGGGGCGCACGGAGACTCCGGCCACCGACAACCCGTTGGGCGTCAAGGGCGTTGGCGAGGCCGGCACCATCGCTTCCACCCCGGCGGTGGTCAACGCGGTGCTGGATGCGGTGCGCCATCTCGGGGTACGCGACATTGAAATGCCGTGTACGCCAATGAGGGTCTGGCGAGCCATCCAATCGGCCCGCGGAGGTGCGCAGTGATCCCGGCAGCATTCGACTATGTCGCCCCGACCACGGTCGACGACGCGGTGCGGGCTCTGGCGGATGCCGGAGAGGACGCGAAGGTCATCGCCGGCGGGCAGAGTCTGATGCCGATGCTGCGGCTGCGGCTCGCCGCGCCGACGGCGCTGATCGACCTCACGCGCATCGCGGAGTTGCGCGAAATCCGCGAGGACGGCGACGATCTCGTCGTCGGCGCCATGGCCACCTATTACGATCTGCTGCGAAATCCCTTGGTGCACGAGCACGCACTGCTGCTGATCGAGGCGACCCGAACCGTCGCCGACCCGCAGATCCGGCACCGCGGCACGCTGGGCGGCGCGTTGGCGCACGCCGATCCGGCCGGTGACTTGTGTGCGCCGGTGCTGGCATTGGAGGCGACGCTGACGGCCGTCGGGCCGGCGGGTCGCCGGACGATTCCGGTCGCGGAGTTCTTCGTCGACTACTTCACCACCGCGCTGCAGCCCGATGAGGTGCTCGTGGAGGCGCGGATTCCCAAACACACCGGCTGGGGTGCGCGCTACGAGAAGTTCAATCGGGTTGCGCAGGCCTGGTCGATCGTCGCCGCGGCGGCCACGGTCGAGATGGACGGCACAATGATCCGGCAGGCGCGTATCGCGTTGACGAATATGGCGTCGGTGCCGGTGCGGGCCCGCGCCGTGGAGGAAGCGCTGACCGGTCAAGAAGCGTCGTCGGATGTGATCCGCGCGGCGGCCGAGCATGCCGCGGAGGGCACCAATCCGATCAGCGATGACAACGCCGACGCAGAGTACCGGATACACCTGGCCAAGGTGCTGACGCGCCGCGCAGTGATGGCCGCGGCGTCCTAGCGCGGCAGGCCGAGCAGGCGTTCGCCGGCCAGCGTCAGCAGGATCTGCTCGGTGCCGCCGGCGATGGTCAGGCATCGCGTGTTGAGGAAGTCGTGCACGGTCTTGTTCTCGACCACGCCGCCGCCCTCGGACAGCTCCATCCGGAACTCCGACAGCGCCTGCCGGTAGCGCACGCCGATCAGCTTGCGGGCAGACGATTCCGCGCCCGGATCCTGTCCCCCGACGGCCAACTGCGCGATCCGCTGGTCGAGCAGCGAACCCACTTGCGCGGACACGATCAGTTCGCCGAGCCGGTCTTGCAGCGCCGGGTCGAGGTCGAGTTCAGTCACCGTACGCAGCAGCTCTTCCATCGGGTTGCCGAGCGCGGTGCCGTGCGCCATCGCGACCCGCTCGTTGGCCAACGTGGTGCGGGCCAGCCGCCAACCGTCGTTGACCTGGCCGACGACCATCTCGTCGGGCACGAACACGTCGTCGAAGAACACCTCGTTGAACAGGTCGTCACCGGTGATCTCGCGCAGCGGGCGAATCTCGATGCCCGGCGATTTCATGTCGACGAGGAAGTACGTGATGCCCTTGTGCTTTGGCGCATCCGGGTCGGTGCGGGCAAGGCATACACCCCAGTGCGCCTTGTGCGCCGCCGACGTCCACACCTTCTGCCCGGTGAGCCGCCAGCCGCCGTCGACACGAACTGCCTTGGTGCGCAGCGACGCCAGGTCGGAGCCTGCGCCGGGCTCGGAAAACAGTTGGCACCAGATCAATTCACCGCGCAGCGTCGGCGGTACGAACCGCTCGATCTGCTCGGGGCTGCCGTGTTCGAGGATGGTCGGCGCTGCCCACCATCCGATCACCAGGTCGGGCCGCTCCACTCCCGCGGCGGCCAGCTCTTGGTCGATCAGCAGCTGTTCGGCCGGAGAGGCGTTGCGGCCGAACGGTTTCGGCCAGTGCGGTGCCTGCAGACCCGCCTCCGCCAACCCGATCTGGCGCTTCTCGACGGGCAGCGCGGCGATCTCGGCGGCCGCAGCGGCGATCTCGGGGCGCAGATGCTCCACCGATTCCAGGTCGATGCGCAGCTCGCGCCGCACCCCGGCCTGGGTCAGCGTGGCTACGCGGCGCAGCCAGCGGTACGAACCTCCGAGAAAGTGTGAAATGCCGTATGCCCGACGCAGATACAGGTGCGCGTCATGCTCCCAGGTGATGCCGATGCCGCCGAGCACCTGGATGCAGTCCTTGGCGTTGGCCTTGGCGGCGGCGATGCCGGTGGCGGCCGCGACCGCCGCCGCGATCGACAGCTGCTCGTCGGACTCTTCAGCCGCCCGGGCGGCGTCGGCCGCGGCCACCGAGGCCTGCTCCGAGCGCAACAGCATCTCGGCGCACATGTGCTTGATGGCCTGGAAGCTGCCGATCGGCTTGCCGAACTGCTCCCGCACCTTGGCGTATTCCGTTGCGGTACGCAGCATCCAGCGGGCCAGTCCGGCCGCCTCGGCCGCCTGCACCGTCGCGGCCAGATCGTCGAACCGCTGCCCGGAGACCGGCAGCACCTGTGCCGGTGCCGATGTCAGTTCGACGCGGGCCAGCGGGCGGGAGAAGTCGGTGGCCTTGAGCGGTTGCACCGAAACCCCTTCGGCGGCAGCGTCGACCAGCAAGACCTCATCGCCGGTGCGCAGCAGCAGCACCCCGGCGGTGTCGGCGCCCAACACGTACTCGGCGGTGCCCGACACCACGCCGTCCCGATAGGTCAGGTCGGCGGCCAGCGCGACGCCCGCCGTGCGCTCCCCCGAGATCAGCGCCTCGAGCACGCCAGCATCGGAGTCATCGGTGATCACCAGGGTGGCCAACGCCGTCGTCGCCACCGGGCCGGGGACCAGCGCCGCGGCGGCCTCGTCGACCATGGCGCACAGGTCGGCCACCGTGCCGCCGGCGCCCAGGTCCTCGGGAACCGCGACGCCGAAGGTCCCTAGTTCGGCCAGACCGGCGTAGGGTGCGCGCCAGGCGGCGGGATCGCCCTGCTCGACGTTGCGGACGGCCGCCAGCGCACCGGAGCCCTCCGCCCAGCTCGAGACCAGTTCGCGCGCAGCAAACTGCTCGTCAGTGATGGTCGCTGACGCGCCAGACATCTCCGGCCTCCCTCGGCTTCGGGCGAGAAGGGCATACTTCTCACTAGAACGTGTTCTAATGGTGCCAGTGTTCGACCGTCAAGTCGACCGCCATCGCAGCAGGACACGTTCGGTGTCACCAGGGCACGGAGGTGAGAAAATAGGGATCGGCATGCGTATCGTTTTGCCTCTAGAGCCCGAGATGAAGGAGCTGCCCGCCGCATGTCCGGCATGTCACAGCCAGCACACGCGACCCCCAACCAGGGGTCGGAGTCACGACCACGTGAGGTGATGAACGTGGCCGTACTGGCCGAGTCTGAGCTCGGTTCCGAAGCGCAGCGTGAGCGGCGCAAGCGAATTCTGGACGCCACGCTGGCCATTGCCTCCAAGGGCGGCTATGAAGCCGTCCAGATGAGAGCGGTCGCCGAACGCGCCGATGTTGCGGTGGGCACGCTGTACCGGTACTTCCCGTCGAAGGTGCACCTGCTGGTCTCGGCGCTGGGCCGTGAGTTCGAGCGCATCGACGCCAAGACCGACCGGGCCTCGCTGACCGGCGGCACCCCGTACCAGCGGCTCAGCTTCATGGTCGGCAAGCTCAACCGGGCCATGCAGCGCAATCCCCTGCTCACCGAGGCCATGACACGCGCGTTCGTGTTCGCCGACGCCTCGGCCGCCGGTGAGGTTGATCACGTCGGCAAGTTGATGGATTCGATGTTCGCGCGTGCGATGAGTGACGGCGAACCGACCGAGGATCAGTACCACATCGCCCGCGTGATCTCGGATGTCTGGCTGTCCAACCTGTTGGCCTGGCTAACCCGCCGAGCGTCGGCAACCGACGTCAGCAAGCGACTGGACCTCGCGGTCCGTTTGCTCATCGGGGATGGGGAGCACCCTAAGATTTAGCGGGTGGCTTCAAGAGAGCTACCCCTTGAGCTGAAGCGCGCGCTCGGCACCGTCGCGCGTGTTCCGCGGCTGCTGGTGGCGTGCGACTACGACGGCACCTTGGCGCCCATCGTCGCGAACCCCGACGACGCCCGCCCGCTCACCGAATCCGCGGCCGCCCTGCGCGAGCTGGCCGGCCTGCCCTCGACCGCAGCGGCGCTGATCTCCGGGCGCGCGTTGCGGGACCTGGCCACGCTGTCGCGCATGCCCGCCGAAGTGCATCTCGTCGGCAGCCACGGGTCCGAGTTCGACACCGGCTTCGTGCACGCGATCGATGATGCGGCCAAGGCACTGCTGCGCCGGATCAAGGACACGCTCAGCGCGATCGCCGCCGAATACCCGGGTGTCGCGATCGAGATCAAACCCGCCAGCATCGCGTTGCACGTCCGCAACGCCGACCCGGCCGACGCCGACGGGGCGCTGAAGAAGGCGCGCAGCGCCGCAGCCGCCTGGGACGCCCAGATCACCGAGGGCAAGGCGGTGCTGGAGGTCGCGGTGATCCAGACCGACAAGGGTCAGGCGCTGGACATCCTGCGCCACCAGCAGGGCGCCTCGGCGGCGGTGTTCCTGGGCGACGACGTCACCGACGAGAAGGCGTTCCGCCGCCTGCACGGACCCGACATCGGTATCAAGGTCGGCCCCGGCGAAACGCTGGCCGAATATCGCGTCGACTGCCCCGAGGACGTCGCCGACGCATTGAACTTCCTGCTCGAGGCGCGACGGACGTGGCTGCTGGGCGGGCATTCGACGCCGATCGAGCGGCTGACCATGTTGTCGAACACCCGCACGGTCGCGCTGCTCACCCCCGACGCCGATGTGGTGTGGATGTGCCATCCGACCGGTGATTCCGCTGCGGTGTTCTCCCGACTGCTCGGCGATGCGAACTCCGGACACTTCTCGATCGGCCCGCAGCGTGCGGCGCTGCCGCTGTCCCAGCGCTATGTCGACGGCACAATGTCCGTCGAAACCCGTTGGGCCAGTTTGGTTGTGACCGACTATCTGTCACACGATGTCGGCGCCGGGCGCACCGACCTGATCCGGACGATCGGCGGTCAGGCCAAGGCCGTGGTGTCGTTCGCGCCGCGTCCGGAGTTCGCCCAGGCGCCGGTGCACCTGAAGGTCGACGACGGCGGGCTGCGCGTGTTCGCCACCAACGAGCCTTTCGTCCTGCGGGCGCCAGGCGTCCAGTGGGAGATCGTCCCCGACGGCATCCACGAAACGGCGCGTGCGGTCATCGACCCGTCATCGGGACCTGTTGTACTCGAATTGCGCTGCGGCACCGAAGATCTTTCCGAGAGCCCAGTCGACGACGAGTCCCGTCGCGCCCGCGCCGAGAGTTACTGGAGCGACTGGGTGAAGACCCTGACGCTGCCGTCGATCAAACCCGATCTGATGAAGCGTTCGGCGTTGACGCTGCGCGGTCTGGTGCACGCGGACACCGGGGCGATCATGGCCGCGGCCACCACATCCCTGCCTGAAGAGATTGGCGGCGTGCGCAATTGGGATTACCGCTACTGTTGGGTCCGCGATGCCGCGCTGACCGCTTCTGCGCTGGTGTCGCTGGGCTCGCTCACCGAGGCCGAGGGGTATCTGAACTGGCTGCACGGCGTGATCGAGACGATGCACGGCCCCGAGCGGCTGCATCCGCTGTACACATTGGCGGGCACGCTGCTCGGACCCGAGGCGGTCATCGACTCGCTGCCGGGATACGCCGGGTCGCGGCCTGTGCGGGTCGGCAACGCGGCCAACATCCAGGTGCAGCTCGACGTGTTCGGGCCGGTGGTGCAGCTGATCTCTGACCTGGTGCATAGCCGCGAGCGCCGGGGCGTCGAACAGCCGCTCACCGATGCGGACTGGAACCTGGTCTGCGAGATGGTGTTTGCCGTCGAAAGCCGTTGGCAGGAACCGGATAATGGCATCTGGGAGATTCGCGGCGCCCCACGGCATCACGTGTACTCCAAGGTGATGTGCTGGTTGACGGTGGACCGCGCGCTGAAGCTGGCCACCGAGTTCGGGCGCGAGGCGCCGGCGGGCTGGGCGACGCTGCGCGACACCATCGCCGCGCAGGTCTGCGAGCGCGGCTGGAACGACGAGGTGAAGTCGTTCACCGCCGCCTACGACGGCACCGACCTGGACGCGGCGACACTGCACACCGGATTGTCCGGCCTGATCGACCCGTCGGACCCCCGGTTCGTTGCCACGGTCATCGCAACTGAGGCCGAACTGCGCAGCGGCGCAACCGTTTACCGCTATCGCCGCGACGACGGGCTGCCCGGTACCGAGGGCGGGTTTCACCTCTGTGCGGCGTGGTTGGTGGAGGCGTATCTGCTCACCGACCAGCGGTCGCAGGCGCAGGCGCTGTTCGACCGGCTGGTCAGCGCGGCGGGGCCGACGGGGCTGCTGTCCGAAGAGTACGACCCGGTCGCCGAACGCGCACTGGGCAATCACCCGCAGGCCTACAGTCACATCGGACTGCTCCGCTGCGCGCAGCTGCTCGACCGATGAGTGATTTCGGCGTGGCTGGTCGCGCTCAGCGCGACCAGGCGCGCCGAAATCGCGCGGTTGCCGCCGCGACCGCCGCCGGCACAGATCTCGGGCTGCGTGTTTGCGAGCCGCGCGTGCTGTACGACGTGTTCTCGGTGATCGTCCATTTGGCGCCCTCGCCGGTTGTCGTGCGCGTGCCGACGGTGTTGCCGCAGTCGTTGGCCGCCGACCCGCAGGCCCAGACGGCGCAGCAGCGGCGGGAACTCGCGGCCACGGGGTGGCTGGCCGACCGTGGGCATCCGGTGGTGCCGCCAAGCCCGCTTGTGCCGCGGGAACCCGTTCGCCGCGACGGGTTTTCGATGACATTCTGGCAGCTCGTCGAGCAGGTGCCCGACACCGAGCCGCGGCGGCCGTTCGAGCTGACCGCGCGGCTGCACGCCGCTCTGCGCGATTACCCCGGCGAGCTGGAGTTCCTGACGCAGTTCAATTTCGTCCCGGACGCGCTCGCGCAGTTGGAACACCGCCCCGACCTGCTCGATGCCGCCGATCTGCAACGCGCCCAACGGGAATGGCAGCTCATCGGTCCGCTGATATCGTCGCGCGCCGCTTTCGAGGCCGCGTTCCCCGACGCGAACATCCAGCCAATCCACGGCGACGCGCCCTACTACAACATCATCGTCACGACCGACGGCGAGCTCTGGTCAGACTTCGAGCTCGTCACCCTCGGGCCCGTCGAAGCGGATCTGGCGCTGGTGGGCGCCGAGGGGCAGGCGGCCTACAACGAAGCCGCCCCGCGGTTGGGACTGCGCCCGCTGGACGAGCGGGTGCTGCGGGTCATGGAGTCGGCCGGATATCTCGCGGTGGTCGCGTGTCTGTCGATGGCGCCTCAGCTCTCGATGCTCGTCGAGTCGGTGGCACCGGCGCTCGACGAATGGCGTGCACGCCAGTGATTTCGGCGCGCTGGGTCACGGTGAGCGCGACTGAGCGCGCCGAAATCGCCTATACGGGTGGGCCCGCTGTGCGGCCGCGGACCACGTCGGTGTCGAGCACCTCGATCACCGGCAGACCCGACCGCGGCGGGTTGTGCAGCAGCTCGCCCGCGCGCCGACCCTTCTTCAGACTGGGCTGCACCACCGTCGCCAATCCTCGACGCAGCGCCTCCGGAATGCCATCGAACCCCGTCACCGTCATCTGCCCGGGGACATAGATGCCGCGCCCGCGCAGGTAGTCCATCGCCGAAAGGGCCAGCAGGTCCGCCGTGCACATCAGCGCGGTGATGCGCGGGTTGGCGGCCAACGCGACTTCGGCGGCCGCCCCGCCGGAGGTCGGCACGTGTTCGTAGCTCTCCACCACGGTCAGGGATTTCGGGTCAAGGCCCGCAGCGGTCATCGCGTCGCACACACCGCCGATGCGCTCGCGCTGCACATGGAAATGCGGCGACGCGACGCGCTCCGGATCGGCCACCGAGGGCGCCGGACTGCCGCGCGGGCGTTCCCGCCCCAGCCGCATGGTGAGCAGGCCGATGTCCCGATGGCCAAGGCCGACAACGTATTCCGCCAGGCGGCGCATGCCGTCACGGTCGTCGATGCATACCCGCGACGTGCCGGGCACGTCTTTGGGCTGATCGACGACGACCACCGGGAGATGTCGCTGAAGCACCACCGGCAGATACGGGTCGTCGTCCGACGCGGAGTACACCACGAAACCGTCCACGCCTGCCGCGAGCACGGCGGCCGACCCGTCCGTGACGCTGCGATTCGGCCCGATCGCCACCAGTAACAGCCCTTGCCCGGCCTCCTCGCACGATTCCGCCAGTCCGGCAACAAAATCCAATGCCGCCGGGTCACTGAACGAATAGTTGAGCGGTTCGGTGATCATCAGGCCGACGGCACCGGCCTTGCGGGTGCGCAGCGAACGGGCCACCGGATCCGGGCCGGGATAGCCCATCCGCTTGGCCGTGGCCAGCACACGTTCCCGCAGATCCGCCGACAGCTGGTCGGGCCTGTTGTAGGCGTTGGAAATCGTGGTGCGCGACACCTTCAACTCGGCCGCCAACGAAGCCAGTGTCGCCCGCCGCCGGGGTGCGGGACTCCTGGACATGCTCTGTGAGGTTAGCGGATTGGCACGCCACACCGGCCGTCGGCTACAGTTATTGGAAACGGTTTTCATTTGTAAGAAGGGTGGACGATGCGCACGGTCAAGACAACTGTCGGCATTGCGGTGCTTGCGCTGGGGATCGCCGGCTGCGCCCAGCCTCCGCACGAACACGCGCATGAGAACACCGTCACGGTGGTCGCATCCACCGACGTGTGGGGCAGTGTCGCCGGCGCCGTCGTGGGCGATCACGCGACGGTGAAGTCGATCCTGTCCGGCCCCGCCGCCGACCCGCATTCCTTCGAGGCCAGCCCCGCCGACGCTGCGGCCATCACCGACGCGTCACTCGTCGTCTACAACGGCGGCGGCTACGACCACTGGGTCGAAGACGTGCTGGCCAACCACCCCGACATCGCGTCCGTCGACGCGTATGCCCTGGTGAACGCCGGTGACCCGGCCAACGAACACGTCTTCTACGACCCCGCTGCCGCCAAGGCCGTCGCCACCCGCATCGCCGATCAGCTGGCCGGCGTCGACGAAGCGCACGCCGATGACTACCGCGCCAACGCGGCCGCATTCGGCCGGCAGGCCGACGCCCTGCTGGAGTCAGAACGGTCCATCGCCAAGCAGCGCCCCGGCGCGGCCGTCGTCGCCACCGAACCCGTGGCGTTCTACCTGGTACGCAACGCCGGGCTGACCGACCGCACCCCTCCGGGCTTCGCCTCCGCGGTCGAGGAGGGTGACGACCCTTCGCCCGCCGACGTGGCCGCCATGCTCGACCTCATCAACTCGCGTCAGGTCGCGGCGCTGCTGTTCAATCCGCAGACCGAGACCCCGGCGACCAAGCAGATCTCCGACGCCGCACGTCGCGCGTCGGTTCCGGTGGTCGTGGTGTCCGAAACCCTGCCCGAGGGCACCGACTACCTGGGCTGGCAGCGGCAGACCGTCGAGCAGTTGGCCGGCGCGCTGCAGACCGCGCGATAAGCCGTGTCGCGCCGCGAAGTCGTCTCGTTGTCCGGCGCCCGGCTGGCCTTCGGCGACCGGGTGCTGTGGGACGGCCTCGACCTGACGGTACGTGCCGGTGACTTCGTTGCGGTGTTGGGGCCCAACGGAACCGGCAAGACCTCACTGCTCAAGGTGCTGCTCGGCCAGTTGCCGCTGAGCGCCGGCGACGTGAGCGTCGACGGACAGGTCGGATACATTCCGCAGCATCGCGGCGTGGACCGGGGGTTGTCGCTGCGCGGACGGGACCTGGTCGGGTTGGGCTTCGACGGGCACCGCTGGGGGATGGCGACGGTCCGCGGCCGTTCGGCCAAACGCGCCGCGGTGCAACGGGCGCTGGGACAGGTCAACGGCGGCGCGCTGGCCGACGTGTCGGTCGGCGTGATGTCCGGCGGCGAACTGCAACGGATGCGGATCGCCCAGGCGCTGGCCACCGACCCGGCGCTGTTGCTGTGCGACGAGCCGCTGTTGAACCTCGACCCGGCAAACGCGCGGCTGGTGGCCGCGCTGATCAATGCACGCCGCCGCGAGGCCGGTACCGCGGTGCTGTTCGTCACCCATGAGATCAATCCCGTTCTGCCGTATGTGGATCGGGTGCTCTACCTGGTCGACGGGCGCTTCCGGCTGGGCAGCGTCGAGGACGTGATGACGTCGGCGACGCTGTCGGAGCTGTACGGCACCGACATCGCGGTGGTGAAGGTCGGCGAGCAGTACGTCGTCGTCGGTGAACATGTCGACCACTCCGGTCACGCGAGCGGGCACTCCCATGACTGAGCGCCTGAGTGAGCTTTTCGCCAATCTGTTCGCCTTCGACATCACCGCCGACCTGCTGCGCCGGGACTTTGTGCAGCAGGCATTGCTCGCCGCCGCGCTGCTGGCGTTGGTGGCCGGGCTGATCGGGCCGTTCATCGTGATGCGGCAGATGTCGTTCGCGGTGCACGGGTCCAGCGAATTGTCCTTGACGGGAGCGGCTTTCGCGCTGCTGGCCGGATTCAACGTCGGCGTCGGCGCGTTGGTCGGCTGCGCGCTGGCGGCGGTGCTGTTCGGTGTGCTGGGTCAGCGTGCGCGCGAACGGGATTCGGCAATCGGCGTGGTGCTGGCATTCGGGCTCGGCCTGGCGGTGTTGTTCATCCATCTCTACCCCGGCCGTACCGGTACCAGTTTCGCGTTGCTGACCGGGCAGATCGTGGGCGTGGGCTATACCGGGCTGGCGCTGCTGGCCGTGGTGGTCGTGGCGGTGGTGGCTGTGTTGGCGGTGTCGTATCGCCCGCTGTTGTTCGCGACCGTCGACCCCGAGGTGGCCGCAGGCCGCGGTGTTCCGGTGCGTGCGCTGGGTATCGTGTTCGCCGCGCTGGTCGGGGTCGTCGCCGCGCAGGGCGTGCAGATCGTGGGAGCGCTGTTGGTGATGTCGCTGCTGATCACCCCGGCCGCGGCGGCGGTGCGGGTGTTCGCCTCACCGGTCGGCACGATCACGGCGTCGGTGGTGTTCGCCGAGATTTCGGCGGTGGGCGGCATCGTGCTGTCGCTTGCGCCGGGCGTTCCGGTGTCGGTGTTCGTCACGACGATTTCGTTCGCGATCTTCCTGGTGTGCTGGGCGATCCAGTCTGCGCGCCGAAACTGAGCTTGTGTTCGATATTTCTGCGAAATCTCGCACATAAGTTCATTTTCGGAGGGCTTTAGGCGCCGCGAGCCACGGGACGCGTCGGGTCAGAGCACCATTCCGACCACGAGCCCGGATACACCGCGGCGTCCACACCCTGCGCGGCGAGTGCGGCGACGACGACCGACGCGGTGACGCCAGATCCGCAGTAGACGCCGACGGGGCCGTCGACCTCGAGGTCGGGCCGGAATCGGCCGTTGTCGAGCACGCTGGTGCTCGGCAGGTTCCTGGCACCAGGGATGTGCCCGGCGACCGGGTCGATGGGTTCGACCTCACCGCGGAACCGCTCGGGCGCCCGCGCATCGAGCAGTGGCCCAGACGCCGCCTGCTCAGCCGTCAAGACGGGCAGTGCGCCGTGATACAGGTCGTCGTGGACGACCGCGATGTCGCCGGGTTCCGTTGTGACAGTGCCCGTTTCGAGCGTTCCGGTCCATGCGCTCAGCCCGCCGTCGAGGATGCGCACATCGGGAATGCCGGCGGCGGTCAGCACCCACCACGCGCGCGCCGACCCGGCCCGGTTCCAGTCGTCGTACACCACGGTCGGCACGCCGCGCCGCACGCCCCACCGTCGCGCGGCAGCCTGCACGCTCATGCCTGACGGCAGCGGATGACGCCCTCGCCCGGTCACGCTGTGGTCGGTCAGCTCGTCCTCCAGCGACACGTACACCGCGCCGGGCAGGTGACCGGCTTCATACGCGGCGCGGCCGTCGGGCTCGGTCAGCTGCCAGCGCACGTCGAGGATCGTCACCGGCAAGCCGGTATCGAGGCGCTGGGCCAGTTCCGCTGGGCTGATCAAGACGTCCGCGCACGCCACGACATGATGGTGCCATGACGGAGCATGCGTTCAGCGATGCGGAGCGGCGGGCGGTGTACCGGGCGATCGCCGAGCGACGCGACATGCGCCGTTTCGTGCAGGGCGCAAAGGTGCCCAACGACGTGCTGGCCCGGCTGCTGCAGGCCGCGCACGCCGCTCCGAGCGTCGGATTGATGCAGCCGTGGCGGTTCATCCGGATCACCGACACCACATTGCGGCACCGCATCCACGCGCTGGTCGACGAGGAACGGTTGCGCACCGCGGACGCGCTGGGGCGGCGGTGCGACGAGTTCCTGGCGCTCAAGGTCGAGGGCATCCTCGAATGCGCGGAATTGTTCGTGGTGGCGCTCGGCGAGGGGCGGCAGGCGCACGTGTTCGGTCGTCGCACGCTACCGCAGATGGATCTGGCGTCGGTGTCGTGCGCGATTCAGAACCTCTGGCTGGCCGCGCGTGCCGAAGGGCTGGGCATGGGCTGGGTGTCGATTTTCGATCCGCGCGCACTCGGTGAGCTGCTCGGGCTGCCGGCGGACGCGGAGGCCGTCGCGATCCTTTGTCTGGGTCCGGTGCCCGAGTTTCCGGACCGCCCGCAGCTCGAATTGGATCGGTGGGCCCTCGGGCGGCCGTTGGACGAGTTTGTCTCCGAAAACGGATGGGCCTCATAGGCTGGGCCCGTGGTGAGCGTCGACCTCAACGCCGACCTCGGCGAAAGCTTCGGGGTGTGGCGGCTCGGTGACGACGAGGCCATGCTCGAGGTGGTCACCAGCGCAAACGTGGCGTGCGGTTTCCACGCCGGCGACCCGGCGCTGCTGTTGCGGACGTGCAAGGCTGCGGCGGCGCGCGGCGTCAGGATCGGTGCGCAAGTCTCGTACCGGGACCTGGCCGGGTTCGGCCGCCGCTTCATCGATGTGACGGCGGAGGACCTGTCCGCCGACGTGATGTACCAGATCGGTGCGTTGCAGGCGCTGGCGCACGCCGCGGGGTCGACGGTTAGTTATGTCAAACCTCATGGCGCGCTGTACAACACGATCGTCAACCACGACGCACAGGCCCGCGCCGTCGCCGAGGCCGTACACGCTGTTGACCCATCGCTTCCGGTGTTGGGACTGTCGGGCTCGAAGTTCTTCGCGGAGGCACAGCGGCTGGGTCTGCGCACCGTACCGGAGGCATTCGCTGACCGCGCGTATCGTCCTGACGGGCAACTGGTTTCGCGTCGGGAGCGGAATGCGGTGTTGCACAACGTTGCCGACATCGCCGACCGGGTGGCGTCGATGGTCAAGTCCGGACGGGTGTTCGCAGTGGACGGCTCACCGATCCTGATTACCGTGGAATCCATTTGCGTGCACGGCGATACGCCGGGTGCGGTGCAGATCGCGCATGCGGTGCGCGACCGGCTGGTGTCCGAAGGCGTCGAACTGAAGGCGTTCGCGTAGCGGGGCCCAGCGCGCGTCGCTGAGGCAGAATGGCCGACGTGGCCGTGAACCAGCAGACAGCGCGCTGGCGGCTGGGCTCGATGCAGATCCTGGTCATCGGGGTCGTCGTGCTGGCGTTATCGGGCGAGGCGTTGCGTCGCTCCGTGATCGGGCAGCAGGATCTCGCGACGGCCGCGACGGTGTTTTCCGGCATCTTTGTGCAGGCCATCCCGTTTCTGGCGCTCGGGGTCGTCATCAGCGGCCTGGTCGCGACATTCGTGTCCACCGAGAGACTGGCGCGGTGGTTGCCGAAACGGCCGAGTGCGGCGATCCTCACCGCGGGCGTCGGCGGGGCGGCCCTGCCCGGCTGCGAATGCGGCTCCGTACCGGTCGCACGACGGCTGTATGGAGACGGCGCGATCGGGGCGGCCGCGCTGACGTTCATGCTGGCGGCGCCCGCGATCAACCCGGTGGTACTCGTGGCAACAGCTGTCGCGTTTCCCGGTCAGCCGCAGATGGTGGCGGCACGGTGTGCGGCGTCGCTGTTGACCGCGGTGATCATGGGCGCCGCATGGGCGAAGTTCGGCCGCGCCGAGTGGATCACCCGCCGTCTGCCGCAGCCACACCATGGCGAGGGATCGCGGTGGACAGTCTTCACCGAGGCCGCCCGGCACGACTTCCTGCAGGCCGCTTCATATCTCGTGATCGGAGCGGCCGCCGCGGGCGCGCTCCGCGTCATCGTCCCGCCGTGGGTCTACGAACATCTCGCCGGTCAGATCGTGCTCGGCATTCTGACGATGGCGCTGCTCGCGGTGGTGTTGTCGCTGTGTTCGGAAGCCGACGCCTTCGTTGCCGCCAGTATGACGATGCTTCCGCTGCTCCCGCGTTTGGTCTTCCTGGTCGTCGGCCCGGCGGTCGATCTCAAATTGTTCGCGATGCAAGCCGGCATGTTCGGTCGCGCCTTCGCTGTACGGTTCGCGCCGGCCACATTCGTGGTGGCGACGCTCGTCGCTACCGGCGTCGGGCTGTTGATGGTGGGCTCGCAATGACTCGGGAGACAGAGAACGCCATTCTGCTGCTGGTCGGCATCATCACCGCGATCATCACGGCACCACCGGGTCCTACACGAGGTACGTCAAGCCGACGCTGCTGCCGTGGCTTGCGGGCTCGGCGATCCTGCTGATCGTGCTGGCATTGGTTTCGATCGTTCGGGATATCCGGCAGGGATCAGCTCACGCATCACACGATGACGGCCACGCCCATCGAGCGGCCTGGCTGCTCGTCGTGCCAATCGCAGTGCTCGGCTTCATCGTTCCCCCTGCCATCGCTCCGGAAGCTGCCGCGCCGTCGGTCGTCGAGGTATCGACAGAGGTGCTACGGCGTCCGTTCCCGCCGCTGCCCGACGAGCGAGCCCCGTCAGTGCCGTTGCCCGAAGTGTTGGTACGGATCGCGCGGGATTCGGCGCGCACCCTCGACGGCAGGTTGATCACCGTAACGGGGTTCACATACAAGGCCGACGGGCGCACCGACCTGGCGCGCGTGGTCATCATCTGCTGCGCGGCCGACGCGACTCTCGCGCGCATCCGGCTCAGCGGACCCGCCGCGCCGAAGATTGCGAACTATCCTCACAACACCTGGCTGCGTGTCGAGGGCAAAGTCCCTGCAGGACAAGATTGGTCGCGTGGCGGCGCCATTCCTGTCATGGAAGTCTTCAGCGAGTCGCGCATCGATCCCCCCGCCAACCCCTACGCCTACTGACGAGCTGCCGACAGTGGGCAGTCCCCACAGTTGTCCCTGTGCCGCGTGCGATACCACAGGCAGCAGCTTCGACGCAGAACACTTCCGCCCGACGTTCGGACGAGCCGGTCAGCAAGCGGTGCCCGGGACAGGATCGCTGTCGTCACCGCGGTGAGCTCCTCGCTCGGTTGTCTGGCATAGAGCGTGCGAGTAGCGGAGACCAACGCCGAGGCCGCGTTCCCCCACAGCAGACCATCGGCAACACGCAGAACGGTGCGCAGTGCCGTGTGCAGATCGGCCAATACGTGGCCGGTCACGGTGTCAGCGATGAGCTCGGCCACCTCGTCGGCAGTCAGGGAGGCGCTGTCCCACGCGCGCACATCGGTGAGTGTCAGTTCGACCGTCCCGGGGGCGGCGACGACAAAGCCGAGCCCGCGCATATCGATGATCACACGCCCGCACTGCCATGCACCCAAGATCAGCGACCAGCATCGCGCGGCGACACCGTATTGCAATGTGAAAGCCGCGACTCGACCTTCGCGGGTGCCGAGCTGGTGGCCGATCGCGTCCAGCACCGAGTTGAGCCGACGCGGTTCGTACAACTGTTCAGGGGACAGGGGAACTGCCGATGCATCGCGGTGTTGCGCGAAGAATGGGCCAACCTCGGCGGCGACCGCCAGCGCCGCCTCCACGCGGTGGCGATCTGCCGAGAGAGGCTGCGGGTCGGCTTCGGTACGCATCAGCCCTCCGTCGGTGCCAGCCCGAAGCCGGGAGTGTCGACAAGGTCACCGAAGTGCTGCGGGTGCAGCTCCGCAGCGAGTGCCTCGATGCCGTCGACGATGCGGATGCCCGGGTTGACCGCCTCCTGCGGCAGGATCAGGAATCGGTTGTTGCGCACGGCCGGGACCGTGTCGATCCCGTCCATCGCCTTGAGAGTGTCGATCTTCTGCTGCCCCGTGGGCCCGCGGCCGTAGTCGGTGACCACGATCAGTTCCGGCGCGCGCTCGACGAAGGCCTCGAAGGAGACGTCCTCCCACATTTCCTTCAGGTCGGTGAACACGTTGACTGCGCCGGCGCGCCGGTACAGCTCCGGGACGATGGTCAGCCCCGCTCCGGTGCCGAGAGTGTCGGTACCCCAATCCCAACAGAAGACCGGCACCGCCTCCGCGTCCGCGGGAATGCGGTCAGCGACGCGGTCCAACCGCTGCTGCCAGTGTGCGATGAGGGCCTCGGCCCTTTCGGGCACGCCGAAGATGTCGGCGATCGCGCGCACATCACCGAACCACTCCTCGATGGTGGCCGGGGCCAGCGTGTCGTCCACGCGGCGGCAGGACTCGGACAGCACGTAGCTGGGGATCCCCAACTCGGCCAGGCTGTCTGGGTTGATGCCGGCGGCATCGAAGCCGTAATTCCAGCCGGCGAAGACGAAGTCGGGCTGCAGCCCAAGCAGAGGTTCCAGCGTGAAGTAATCCGGCCCAAGGGATTTCACCGCTGCATAGTCGTCGGTGAACGCCGCCAGCCGCAGCCGCTCCCCAGCCGCGGCGTAGCCGGCCATCCGATCCGTGAGACCGAGTGCGAACATCAGCTCAATCATGTTGTCGTCGTTGACGACCGCGCGTTCCGGCGCCTTGTCGAAGGTCACCGGCTTACCGCAGGACGACACCGTCACCGGGTAATGCCCGGGCGGGGTGTCGGCGGGCGGCCAGCTGAAATCCGATGTGACAGAAGGCAGGTCGGCGACGGCGGTGGCGCTGCGACGGTTTGTTTCCGCCGCCGCGTCCTGGGGGTCCGATCCGTCAGAGGCGCAGCCGCCGATGGCGAGGACTGCGGCGAGCAACGCGGCGGCCGAGGTGCGAATCATGCACAGTGCTCCTGGTTCGAGGTGGTGGATGGGTCGTCGCCGAATGGCGCTCCGGTGAAGTGGATCTCGTCCGGTGAGGACAGCAGTAGACGCAGGTCGCCAGTGCGCGGGTGGGAAACCTGGTCGACGCGCACGCCGAACACCGGACGCACGACCTCGTCGACGAGCACGTCGGCCGGGCGGCCTGCGGCGACGACCGCCCCGTCCTTCAGCACGACGACCTCGTCGCAGAATTCGGCGGCGAGGTTCAGATCGTGCAACGCGGCCAGCGTCGTGACCCCGAGCCGACGGACCAGGCGCAGCAGTCCGAACTGGTGGCGGACGTCGAGATGGTTGGTCGGTTCGTCGAGCACGAGCACCTGCCCGTCTTGGGCCAGCGCACGGGCCAACAGCACCCGTTGCTTCTCCCCGCCGGACAGCGTGGACCAAACTCACGGCTCGACCTCGACGCCATCATCGTCGAGGCCAGCGGCTTGGCCGACCCGGTCGCACTCGGCCGACTGATCCGCTTCAGCGGCGTCGCAGGTGTGCGGCCGGGTGGGGTGGTGGATGTGCTCGACGCCGTCACCCACTTCGACGTCGTGGACCGCGGCTCGACGCCGCCGGCACGCTACGGCGCGGCGTCCTTGGTCGTCGTCAACAAGCTCGACCTGATACCGGACGCCGACCGCGCTGCGACGCTCGAACGCGTCCGACAACGGGTCCACGAACGGAACCCGCACGCCCATATCGTCGGTACGGTCGGCGGGCGAATCGATCCCGCATTGCTGTTCGACCGATCCGAGACTGACAATGAGCCAGGCCAACTCTCGTTGCGGGAACTGTTCTTTGACGCGACGACGGACGCCGCCCCGAATGCGCATGCGAACGACAACCATGCCCACGCCGACTCGGTCACGGTGACCAGTACCGGTTGTATCGATCCGGGCAGACTTGTTGACCTGCTCGAGAATCCGCCGTCTGGGCTTTACCGGCTCAAGGGAACCGTTGCCGTGCGGTATCGCAACGCCGTGCGGAACTATCTCGTGAATCTGGTTGGCCCGTCAATCCATATCGCGACCGCTCCCCCGACAGCCTCACCGAACTGTCTCGTCGCCATCGGCATGCACCTCGACACCGACGACGTGCGCGACAAGCTTGACGCTGCGTTGCGCCCTCACGACGGGCCTGCGCCCGCCGGCGCAGTGCGCCGGCTGCAGCGGTATCGGCGCCTCAGCTTCTGATGCGGTTCCGTTCTCGCGGGGTGGTTTCACCCCAGATCCCATACGCCTCACCCGATCGCACCGCATAGGCCAGGCATTCCGGCCGGACCAGACAGTCGCGACAGATCCGCTTGGCGAGCTCCTCCCGCGCAGCCTTCCGCCTGCCTTTCTCGGCCTCCGACGCAAAGAAGATCTCAGTCGGCAGGCCACGGCAGCGGGCGCGCAGACGCCATTCCCATTCATCAGGGCGTGGTGCCCGGCGAGCCCGCATCAGCGCGATACGACGAACGGCAACAGCGCCATCTCCCGCGCGTTCTTGATCGCCAACGCAACCTGCCGCTGCTGCTGTGGGGTCAGCCCGGTGACCCGCCGAGAGCGGATCTTGCCGCGTTCCGAGATGAACGTGCGCAGAAGGTGGACGTCTTTGTAGTCGACGGTCGTCACTCCCAGTGCAGTGAGCGGATTCTTCTTCTGCTTCTTGATCTCTGGCGACGGCGGCCGACGCGTCCGTGATTTCTTGCTCATGTTTTCGCCCAATAGGTTGTGAGTGGATCGATTTGGTGCGCCGGGAAGTCAACCCACGCACGGGTTTCGCCGAACGTGACAAGGAAGTCGCCAGGTGCCTCCATGAAGCGGCGTGCATCCGCGGCGCGAGTGAAGCAGATGTGGGCGAGCTCGTCGGGGCCGCCCTGGCAGGAGAACTCCGTTGCCATGCCACGCGACCACAACGCCTCGAGGAGATCCCGGATGCCTTCATCTACCTCAACACCGTTCGAGGCCGTCACCTGGCGATGGGTGGTGTCCAGTCCACCGTCGACGGCCATCAACGCTCCTCGCGGAAATCGACGTGCCGTCGCACTACTGGGTCGTACTTTCGCAGAACGAGTCGATCCGGATCGTTGCGCCGGTTCTTACGTGTGACGTAGGTATAGCCGGTCCCGGCCGTTGATCGGAGTTTCACGATGGGCCGGATGTCGTTGCGCGCCATCAGATCTTCTCTCCACGACGACGCATCTGTGCGACGACGGCCTCGATCCCGTCGCGGTCGATGACCTTGATGCCCTTGGCGCTGACGCGCAGCTTGACCCGTCGGCCTTCGGACGGCAGGTAGTACGTCTTGGTCTGGATGTTCGGGTTCCAGCGTCGGCGGGTGCGCTTGTGCGAGTGCGACACCGTGTTGCCGAAGCCTGGCGCTCGGCCGGTCACCTGGCAGCGTGCGGTCATGGGTCCCCTTCCGTTCATACGCTAATGAAAATGATAATCGTTTTCATTTCGGAGGAGGGGTGGTCATGCGGACTCCGGTAGTCCTCGTGTGTGGCCAGGGCGACACCGGCGGCGTCGTCGACGTCCTGACCGAACGGCAGGGGACGGTGGTCGTCACTCACCGGTTCGACGGCCAGGTGGTCCTGCGCAGCGTCACTGCGCGAGGCGAGACGTCGGAGTGGCCTCTGGAGCTCAAGAAGGGCTGCGTCGCCTGTACCGTGCGCGACGACCTGCTGGTGCTGTTGCGACGGCTGCACCGTCGCAGCGATGTCCGTCGCGTCGTCATTCACCTGATGCCCTGGCTCGAACCCGAGCCGGTCTGCTGGGCGATCAACAACGTTCGGGTGCGCGTCGGGCCGGGCTACATCGACGGACCGGCGGCGCGCGACGTGCACATCGAGGCGGTCGTTACGTGCGTCGACCCGACGCACTGGCTGACTCAAGCCCTAGGCGACGACGAACTCGACGACGGGCGCACGGTCGCCCAGGTGGTCGTCGGGCAGGCCGAGTTCGCCGACGCGCTGGTGCTCACCGAGCCGGAGCCGAGAACGCTGGCGGTGCTCCGTCGCCTCGCACCTCGGGCCCGGCTGACGGTCGGGTCAGCTCGTGTCGAGATGGCACTCGCCAATCTCGAACCCGACAGCCGCCGCGGCCGCAGCGACAATCCGCACGATCCGTTGCTTGCCGGCGAGCCGTCGCTGTATCCGGACGGCGACGTTGGCCTCCTCGTGTTTTCGGCCCGACGTCCTTTCCATCCCGGGCGACTGCACGCCGCGCTGGATCTCCTGCTCGACGGCGTGGTGCGGGCCAGGGGCCGGTTATGGCTCGCCAATCGGTTCGACGACGCGATGTGGGTGGAGTCGGCGGGCGGTGGCCTGCGGTCCGAGCACGCCGGAAAGTGGCTGGCCGCAATGAGTTCCAGCGAGCTGGCCTATGTCGATCCGCAACGGCGCGCTCTGGCCGCGGCCGACTGGGATGACGAGGTGGGCGATCGCCACGTGTCGTTGACCGTGCTGGTGTGCGGTGCGGAACCCGAAGACATCGTGGAGGGCCTGCGTGAGGCGCTTCTGACCGACGACGAAATAGCCCGGCCACACGAATGGCGCTCGTACAGCGATCCGTTCGGTGATTGGCATGAAGACCCATGCGATGACATGGATGACATGGCCTCGCACCCGATCGGACAGCAGGAAGAGGACCGATGAAACCCGGTATCCACCCCGACTACCATGGCGTGGTTTTCCAGGACGCCACCACCGGCGAGGCGTTCCTGACGCGTTCGACGATCACGAGCCAGCGCACGATCGAGTGGGAGGACGGTCGCGTCTATCCACTCGTCGTTGTCGGCATCAGTGCCTCGTCTCATCCGTTCTGGACCGGTTCGCGACGCCACATCGACTCGGCGGGGCAAGTGGAGAAGTTTCGGCGGCGCTACGGAGACCGCGCTTAAGGTTGGCGCTATGCGCCTCAAGCTCGGCAGGCCGGACTTGGCCGACTATGCGGGCTACTTCGACGCGCCGAACGCCGAACCGGGCGCACCGTTGACGGTGACCTGGGCCGGGGTCACCACGCTGCTGATCGACGACGGTTCGTCGGCGCTGATGACCGACGGGTTCTTCTCGCGGCCGGGCCTTTTGACGGTCGGGGTGCGCCCGCTCAAGCCGTCCGCGCCGCGAATCGACGGCTGCCTGTCGCGGCTCGCTGTGGATCGGTTGGAGGCCGTGCTGCCGGTGCACACGCACTTCGACCACGCGATGGACTCCGTCGTCGTCGCCGAGGGCACCGGCGCGAAAGTCGTTGGCGGAGAATCTGCGTCGCAGATCGGCCGCGGTGGCGGCCTGCCCGAGGATCGCCTCGTCGTCGCCACACCTGGCGAACCGGTCACGCTCGGCGCCTACGACGTCACACTCGTCGAATCCGAACATTGCCCGCCCGACCGCTTTCCGGGCGTCATCACCGAGCCGGTCGTCCCGCCGGCGAAGGCGTCGGCCTACAAATGTGGCGAGGCCTGGTCGACGCTCGTCTGCCACCGGCCTACGGAAAAGCGGATGCTGATCGTCGGCAGCGCAGGTTTTGTCCCAGGCGCGCTGGCCGGCCAGCGGGCCGAGGTTGTGTATCTCGGCGTCGGGCAACTCGGTCTGCAGGCGAAGCGCTACCTCGTCGACTACTGGACAGAGACCGTGCGCGCGGTCGGCGCCCGCCGTGTCGTGCTCATTCACTGGGACGACTTCTTCCGGCCGCTGCACAAGCCGCTGCGGGCACTGCCCTACGCCGGCGACGACCTGGACATCACGATGGAGGTGCTCAGCCGGCTGGCCGACGAGGACGGCGTGGCGCTGCACCTGCCGACGCTGTGGCAGCGCGAAGACCCGTGGCGCGGTTGAGTCAAACCAACCCGTGCTCGTAGGCGTACGCGGCAGCGGCGGTCCGAGAGGTGACGTCGACCTTGGCGAAGATGTTGGACAGATGCCGGGCGACGGTCTTTTCGCTGAGCAACAGGCCGGCTGCGATCTCCGAGTTGGTCTTGCCCGCGGCCACCAATCGCAATACCTCGACCTCGCGGGCGCTCAGCCCGCCGGGTGCACACGGGTGCAGCAACGCCGCGGCTTCCCGCTCCGCGGGTATGGCGCCGAGTGCGGCGAAGGTCCGATGCGCGTTGGTCAGCTCTGCGACCGCGGAATCTTCGTCACCGAGCCCGCGTAGCGCCTGGCCGAGCAACAGGGCGCAGCGGGCGGACTCGTACGGTGCGCCGAGCTCGTGCCAAAGCCGACCCGCACCTCGGAGTTCTCCGATGGCGCCGGCATGATCGCCGCGCGCCAGCGCAACGTGTCCGGCCGCGCGGTTCGCCATCGCCCGTAACGCGACACAGCCGAAACCGCCTGCGATCTCCGACAATTCGGCACTGGTGTCGGCCGCCAAGTCCGTCTCGCCGGCGGCCAGCAAAACCTCGACTGCGGCCGGAAGTAGCTGCGAACGGTGCACGACGTCGCGGGGCTCGGCCAGGAGTCGCTTGATGGCGGCGACCGCCGCCGCAACTCGACCCCGGGCCAGCCACAGCAGCGCCAGACCCGGCTGCGGCTCATGACCGTAACCACGCGCCTGCTCGTACACGGCCTCCGCCGCATCGAACCACCCACGAATCCGTAGCACGTCTCCGCGTTCGGCCGCCGCGAGCCCGGCGGCCTGCACGGTATCCGCCTCGACATAGCGTTCGACGGCCTTCGTGAACTCCTCGATCGCCTCGTCGAATGCGCCCCGCAGCCGCATGATCTGGCCGCGGTGCACCGCGCACTGCCCGGTGAATGGCACCAAACTCGGCTGCTCATCGCACCACCTGGTCAGCGCCGTCGTCCATTAGGCGGCCCGACCGAAGTCCGAAACCTCCTGGCAGCCTTCGATCATTGTGCAGTAGACGTTGCCCGCGAAGATCGGCGACACGGCGCCGGTTGCGAGGCATGCCATCGCCTCGTCCAAGAGCACCAGCCCCTCAGAAACGCGCCCGTCATACATCGCGAGCCGTCCCTGGCTGCAGATGCCCATCGCCACCAGGTCGGGATCACCGAAGCGTCGGCCGTATTCGGTGATCTCGACGGCGCACCGGTGGGCGGGCGCGTACTCGCCGGCGAAAATATGCCTGTACATCAGGTGGATGAGCATGTAGCCGCGCTCGACCACGTCGCCCGGAATGTCGTCGAGCAGTCGCTGTGCCCGGGCCACCCAACCGCCGGCGACCGCCGGTTCGCCGGTGGTCGATAGCACCAGGGCGAGCCAGAACCCGCACCGAACGGCCGCGAGGGCGTCGCCGCCGTCCAGATGGATCTGGTAGGCGCGCTGCAACGCCTGGACGCAATCGTCTTTTCGACCAGTCAGATATGCGGCCGTCGCCAGGCGCGCAAAGTCGTCGCCGTCCAGCGCGGCGGCATCCCGGCTGGCATCGCCAAGACCGGACAGGGCCTCGTAGGCCGCCACCCACTCGCGACGCTCGTACGCCTCGCGAGCCCGGAGCAAATCGTCGACGACACCCACCGCGCGCATCACCCCTAGAAGGAGATTACGCGCAGGTGGAAGATCTCAGGCCGTTGTCGACCTGTCATCTGGGCCGCGCTGGCTCCACATCGCCCACGCGTCTCCCGCGTCACGCAGGTACCCGCGGACCGCGATGAACCCGAGGATGAGAAACGCGGAGGCGACGGCCGCCGCGAGATGCGCCAGTCCCCATCGCGTCGGATCGTGGGCGACGTGCTCGGCGACGGCAGCGTCGTCGGGCAGTCGGCCTGGAATCGGCGGATGCCACAGTAATGCCGCGGCAAGCACCACCGGGGCTATGGCTACGGTCGCCGCCCGGATCTTGTTGGTGTCCATGATGAGACCGCTTCCTTGACACCCGTCCGCGCCGCGGTGCGCGATGCGATTTTGCGTGCAACAAACTCCGCGTCGCGGCCGACGCCCGGGAAAATCATCGAGCTGAACGCGTACTGGAAACTCAAACCGCAGAAGAACAACCCGGGCGCCTCGTTGCACACCCCGCGGTACTCGCGCGGCCACCCGTCGGCACCGAAGACCGGTACCTCGATCCAGTCGAAGACCTGTTTGAACCCTGTGCACCAGATGACATTTCGAACGTCAAGCGCGGTGCCGTCGGCAAGCACCGGCTGGCCACCGGTCACCCCGGAAACCTGGGAGGTGTTGCGCCGCACGCCACGGGCCGCAAGATCCTGGCGTTTGACCCGTAGCATCGGTCCGCCGTGGAAACGGATGTGCGGCATCGCCTTTCGGCCGATCGGCGTCCGTCTGGTGACGATGTGGCGCCACGCGAATATCAAGACGGGCAATACGATGCGGATCCGTCGCGAGTCCCATCGCACCGGGATCTGACCGCAGTCGCGCCCACAGAGAATGGTCTGGTGTGTCAGCGCGGTCTCGTAGGCGATGTCGGTGCCCGAATGAGAAGCGCCCACTACCAGCACCGCGCCCGGCTGTAGTTGCTCAGGGCGTCGATACTCGCTCGAATGTAGTTGCCGGATAACGGGATCCAGCTCGGTGGCGAAGTCGGGAACTTTGGGCGTGCGGCCGAAAGTGCCGGTTGCCACGACGACGTTGTCGCAGGTGATGACGTCGTCGCCGATGAACGCCGCGTAGCCGCCGGCCGGCCGCGGCGTCAACCGGTCGACGCGGGTGCTCATGCGAACCGGCAGATTCCAACGAAGCGCGTACCGCTCTAAGAACTCGGCCACATCGTCGCGGCCGGGGTAGCTCCACCGATCCTGCGCCGGGAACGCCATGCCCGGCAGCCCGTCGTATTTTGCCGGCGAGTAGAGGCGCAGCGAGTCGTAGTGCCGGCGCCAGTTGTCGCCGATCCGCTCGTTCCCGTCCACGATCAGGACCGGCCGGTCGAACCGCTGCAGGTGGTATCCGGTGGAAAGGCCGGCCTGCCCGGCTCCGATGATCAGCGTCTCGATGTGCTGTGCTGTCATGCCGCAAGGCTAGGAAGCTGGGGCCATCAGCCGCGTCGGGCGGATTACCCATTTTCGATGGTGTGGCATGGGTGAATTGCCGCAGCCACGTGCCCGCCGCTCTTTGGCCGCCGGATTGCGTCCTTGTTCGAGGCGTTCGGCGATCCAGACCTTGATGATTGATTGGCGTCTGACCCCCAGGCGTTTCGCCTCGAGGTCCAAGGATTCGGTCATCCACGAGGGAAAGTCGACGTTGACCCGACGCTGATCGAGGCCGGGGCGTCGTACGCCGGCAAGGTCGAGCGGCTCTGAACGCCCTGAAAGCTAACCCCGGCGCTGGCGGGCGATTTCGGCCAGCACCACACCGGCGGCCACCGATGCATTGAGTGACTCCATCGGCCCGGCCATCGGAATCGACACGATCGCGTCGCAGTTCTCTCGCACCAGCCGCGAGAGCCCCTTGCCCTCCGAGCCGACGACAACCACCAGCGGGCCGGTCCCGTCCAGCTCGTCCAATGTGGTGTCCCCGTCGGCGTCCAGCCCGACGATCTGCAGACCGGCGTCAGCCCAATTCTTCAGTGCGCGATTGAGATTCGTTGCCCGTGCCACCGGCACCCGGGCCGCCGCGCCCGCGCTGGTGCGCCACGCCACCGCGGTCACCGATGCGGAGCGTCGCTGCGGGATCAGCACTCCGTGACCGGCGAACGCCGCCACCGAACGCACGATCGCGCCGAGGTTGCGGGGGTCGGAGATGTTGTCCAGCGCCACCAGCAGCGCCGGCTCCGCGGCCTCGTTGGCGGCCGCCAGCAGATCGTCGGGGTGGGCGTAGCGGTACGGCGGCACCTGCAGCGCGATGCCCTGATGCAACCCGTGGGCGCTCATCCGGTCCAGGTCGTGACGGGCCACCTCGAGAATCGAGATGCCGGAATCGGCTGCGATCCTTACGGATTCGGTCAGGCGCTCGTCCGCCTCGGTGCCCAGTGCGACATACAACGCCGTCGCGGGCACCCCTGCGCGCAGGCATTCCAGCACCGGGTTGCGGCCGAGCACGATTTCGGTGTCGTCGGTCTTCTTGGCGGCCCGGCCCTTGGCGGCCTTGGCGGCTTTGGCCGCGCGCTTGGCGGCGGGATGGCCCGGCCGCATGTGCGCGGGCGGTGTGGCGCCTCGGCCCTCCAGCCCGCGCCGACGCACGCCGCCGGAGCCGACCGTCGGCCCCTTCTTCGTCCCCGGTTTGCGCACCGCGCCGCGGCGTCGCGAATTGCCGGCCACCTACTTGCCTGACCCGTCGATCAGCGACCATTGCGGTCCGTCTGCGGTGTCGGTGACCTCGATGCCCGCTTCCTTGAGCCGGTCGCGGATCTGGTCGGCGGTCGCCCAATCGCGCCGGGCCCGGGCCTCGGCACGGCTTTCCAGCGCCCACTGCACCAGCACGTCGACGGCCGCCAGCGCCGCCGAGGTCTCGTCGCGCGACTCCCACCGCTCGTCGAGCGGATCGCAGCCGAGGATGCCCGTCATTGCGCGGATCGCCCGCGCCTGCGCCATCGCCGCCTCGTGGTCGCCGGAGTCGAGCGCCCGGTTGCCCTCCGCGCGCGCGGCGTGCACCTCGGCGAGTGCGATCGGCACCGATAGGTCGTCGTCCATCGCGGCGGCGAACCGCGGCGTCCACTCGCCCGGCACCACCGCGCCCACTCGGTTACGCACCCGGTGCAAGAACTCCTCGATGCCGCAATAGGCCTTGACGGCATCCTGCAGCGCCGTCTCGGAGAACTCCAGCATCGACCGGTAGTGCGCGCTACCCAGGTAGTAGCGCAGCTCGGCGGGTCGAACCCGTTGCAGCACAGCGGGAATGGCGAGCACGTTGCCCAGCGACTTGCTCATCTTCTCGCCGCCCATGGTCACCCAGCCGTTGTGCAGCCAGTACCGGGCGAACGGATCACCTGCCGCGACGGCCTGCGCGATCTCGTTCTCGTGGTGCGGGAACACCAGATCCATTCCGCCGGCGTGGATGTCGAACTCCGGGCCGAGGTAGGTCTCGCACATCGCGACGCATTCGGTGTGCCAGCCGGGGCGGCCCCGCCCCCACGGCGTCGGCCAGGACGGTTCGCCGGGTTTGGCGCCCTTCCACAGCGTGAAATCGCGTTGATCGCGTTTGCCTTTCGCGACGCCCTCACCCTGATGGACGTCGTCGATCCGGTGGCCCGAGAGCTTGCCGTACTCAGGCAGGCTCAACACGTCGAAGTACACGTCGCCGTTACCGGTATACGCGTGGCCGCGCTCCAGCAGCCGTTCGATGAGCTCCACCATCTGCGTGATGTGCCCGGTCGCCCGTGGCTCGGCCGACGGCGGCAGCACACCCAGCGCGTCGTAGGCGGCGGTGAACGCCCGCTCGTAGGTGGCGGCCCACTCCCACCACGGCCGGCCCGCGTCGGCGGCCTTGTTGAGGATCTTGTCGTCGATGTCGGTGACGTTGCGGATGAAGGCGACGTCGTAGCCCTTGGCCATCAGCCACCGCCGCAGCACGTCGAACGCCACGCCGCTGCGGACGTGGCCGATGTGCGGCAAGCCCTGCACGGTGGCGCCGCAGAGATAGATGGACACATGACCGTCGCGCAGCGGCACGAAGTCACGCACGGCGCCCGCCATGGTGTCGTAAAGCCGCATGCTATCGGTCACGACGCGCCAGCTTACCGGCCTATTAAGCGTTAACCACCAACGCGGTCGCGATGGCGGCCAAACCCTCGCCGCGCCCGGTCAGCCCCAGCCCGTCGGTGGTGGTGGCCGACACCGACACCGGCGCGTCGAGCAGTTCGGAAAGCACCCGCTGGGCCTCGGCGCGGCGCGGGCCGATCTTGGGCCGGTTGCCGATCACCTGCACCGCCGCGTTGCCGACGTGATAGCCCTCGGCGCGCAGCAGGCTGTGCACATGGCGAAGCATGTCGGCACCGCTGACGCCGCGCCACTCGGGTTTGTCGGTGCCGAACACGTCGCCGATATCGCCGAGGCCCGCAGCGCTCAGCAACGCGTCGCAGAGCGCATGAGCCGCGACGTCACCGTCGGAATGGCCAGCGCAGCCGTCGGCGTCGGCAAACAACAGGCACAGCAGCCAGCACGGCCGGCCGGCCTGGATGGGATGGACGTCGGTACCGAGCCCGACGCGTGGCAGCGCCACTAGGAGGCGGCGGCCAACACCTCGTCGAGGATGGTCTCAGCCTTGGCGTCGTCGGTGTTCTCCGCCAGCGCGAGCTCACCGACGAGGATCTGCCGCGCCTTGGCCAGCATCCGCTTCTCCCCCGCCGACAGGCCGCGCTCCTGATCGCGACGCCACAGGTCGCGAACCACCTCGGCGACCTTGTTCACGTCGCCCGAGGCCAGCTTCTCGAGGTTGGCCTTGTAGCGGCGCGACCAGTTGGTCGGCTCCTCGGTGTGCGGGGCACGAAGCACCTGGAAGACCTTGTCCAGGCCCTCCTGCCCAACCACGTCGCGCACGCCGACATACTCTGCATTTTCGGCGGGTACTCGAACGGTGAGATCTCCCTGGGCGACCTTCAAGACGAGATATTCCTTCTGCTCGCCTTTGATGGTCCGGGTTTCGATCGCCTCGATCAACGCAGCACCGTGGTGTGGATAGACAACGGTGTCTCCGACCTTAAAAATCATCTGATTCGAGCCCCTTTCGCCACTCAATGCTAACACGGCGCTCAGACAGGTGCGGAACAACGGTGCAGGTCAGGGGCACCGCAGGTGAAGAGTGGGGGTTGACAGAGTGGCCATTTCGTGCAATGCGCACGCGTTGGCCGGGTGCTTAGTTGTTGGCCCGCAACCCCCTTCGAGCCCTGTGCTACCACCGTCAACGCCGACCTACTACTGTGCATAGTCGAACCACAGCGACGCCGCCCGTCACCCGGGAGGGGCTGTCTCGTCCGCCGAGCAGGAGGCTTGTAGTGAACCGCTTCGGACTGCGCAGGTCTGCCGTCACCTCGTCGCTCGCCGCGTGCGGGCTCGCAGCCGCCGTCGCGCTCACCGGCTGCGGCGCCGGGCAGGTGTCCCAAACCGCCACCCAGGAGCCGGCGGTCAACGGCACCCGCGCGACCGCGGGCAAGATCTCGATCCAGAACATCCACCTGCGCGGCAGCCAGACCGCCGACTACATCGAGCCGGGCACCGACGTCGAGTTGCTGTTCGTGGCGTCCAACGACTCCCCCGATGTCGACGACAAGCTGGTGTCCATCACCTCCGACGTCGGCACGGTGTCATTGACCGGCGACACCACCGTGCCGGCGGGCGGCGTGCTCGTCGTCGGCGCCCCCGACGGTCAGACCCAGCCGCTGGAAAGCGTCGAGGCGGCCGAAGCGGCCGAGGCGCAGGTGACGCTGACGAAGCCGATCACCAACGGGCTGACCTACGAATTCACGTTCAACTTCGAGAAGGCCGGCGAGACGACGGTCGGGGTACCTATCTCGGCGGGCGAAACTCCGCGCCGCGACGGTGAGTACGGCGGATCCGGCGAATCCGGCGGCGACACAGGCGGCCATCACTGAGTTTCTGTCGGTGGCGGCGGATACCGTCACTTCGTGACTCGAGGTGGCGCCCGGCCCAATTCCAAGGCGCGTTCGCAATACCGCTGCTCGGAATGCCACCACGTCACCCCTAAATGGGTCGGCCGCTGCCCCGACTGCGGCACCTGGGGCACGGTCGACGAAGTCGCGGTGCTGAGCACCGTCAACGGCGCATCGGCGCGGCGGGCGGTGGCGCCGACGTCTCCGGCGGTTCCGATCAGTTCGATCGATCCCGGATCCACCCGTCACTTCCACACCGGCGTGAGCGAACTCGACCGGGTGCTCGGCGGCGGGTTGGTCCCCGGTTCGGTGACGCTGCTGGCCGGCGATCCCGGCGTCGGCAAATCGACGCTGCTGCTCGAGGTTGCGCACCGCTGGGCCGCGGCGGGGCGGCGCGCGCTGTATCTGTCGGGTGAGGAATCGGCCGGGCAGATCAGGCTGCGGGCCGAACGCACCGGCTGCACACACGACGAGGTGTATCTGGCCGCGGAGTCGGATCTTCAAGTGGCACTTGGACATATCGACGAAGTGCGGCCCAGCCTGGTGGTCGTCGACTCCGTGCAAACCATGTCCACGACGGAGACTGACGGCGTCACCGGCGGGGTCACTCAGGTGCGGGCGGTTACCACGGCGCTCACGATGGCGGCGAAAACCTCCGGCGTCGCAATGATTCTCGTCGGCCACGTCACCAAGGACGGCGCCATCGCGGGCCCGCGCTCACTGGAGCATCTGGTCGACGTGGTGTTGCACTTCGAAGGCGACCGGACGTCGGCGCTGCGGATGGTCCGTGGCGTGAAGAACCGCTTCGGCGCCGCAGACGAAGTGGGTTGTTTTCTGTTGCACGACAACGGAATCGAATGTGTCGCCGACCCGTCGGGGTTGTTCCTCGATCAGCGGCCCAAACCGGTGTCGGGCACTGCGGTCACCGTGACGCTCGACGGCAAGCGGCCGCTGATCGGCGAGGTGCAGGCGCTGATCGGGGTGCCGGTGTCGACGCCGCGGCGCGCGGTCAGCGGCATCGATTCCGCGCGTGCCGCGATGATCGCCGCGGTGCTGGAGAAGCGCGCGAAGCTACGGGTCGCCCCGTGCGACATCTATCTGTCGACGGTGGGCGGCATGCGGCTCACCGATCCGTCGTCGGATCTGGCGGTCGCCCTGGCGATCGCGTCGGCGTACGCCGATTTGCCGCTGCCCACCACGGCGGTGGCGATCGGCGAGGTCGGTCTCGCGGGCGATCTGAGGCGGGTCAGCGGGATGGATCGCAGGCTGGCCGAGGCGGCCAGGCTGGGTTTCACCTGCGCAGTTGTGCCGCCCGGCGTGAAATCGGTGCCGGCCGGGTTGCGGGCCGTCACCGCGGACAACATCGTTGCGGCGTTGCGGGTACTCAAGGACATCAGCAAAGATTGCGCAAGGAGCGGCTCCGAGGAGGCGGGATGGCCGTAAAGGGGACCCGCAGGTCCGGGCGCAACGTGGTGCACCTTGCCCGCCCGACGCTGCGTGAGACTCTCGGACGCCTGGCCCCCGGCACCCCGCTGCGCGACGGGCTGGAGCGCATCTTGCGCGGCCGTACCGGCGCGTTGATCGTGCTGGGCTACGACGACAGTGTCGAGGCGATCTGCGACGGCGGCTTCTCGCTCGACGTGCGGTACGCGCCGACGCGGCTGCGCGAGCTGGCGAAGATGGACGGCGCACTGGTGCTGTCCAGCGACGGCAGCAGAATCCTGCGGGCCAACGTGCAGCTGGTGCCCGATCCGTCGATTCCCACCGACGAATCCGGCACCCGCCACCGCTCCGCCGAGCGCACCGCCATCCAGACCGGCTACCCGGTGATCTCAGTGAGCCACTCGATGAACATCGTCACCGTGTACGTCGCCGGCGAGCGGCACGTGGTGCCCGATTCGTCGACCATCCTGTCGCGGGCGAACCAGACCATCGCCACGCTGGAGCGCTATAAGAGCCGCCTCGACGAGGTCAGCCGGCAGCTGTCGGCCGCCGAGATCGAGGACTTCGTGACGCTGCGCGACGTGATGACGGTGGTGCAGCGGCTGGAGATGGTGCGCAGGATCAGCCTGGAGATCGACGCCGACGTGGTGGAGCTGGGCACCGACGGGCGCCAGCTCAAACTGCAGCTCGAGGAGCTCGTCGGCGACAACGACACCGCGCGCGAGCTGATCGTGCGGGACTACCACGCCAACCCCGACCCGCCGACCGCCGCGCAGGTCAGCGCGACGCTGGACGAGCTCGACGGGCTGAGCGACAACGAGCTGCTCGACTTCACCACGCTGGCAAGGGTTTTCGGCTATCCGTCTACTTTGGCGGCGCAAGACTCGGCGATGAGTTCACGCGGCTACCGCGCGATGGCGGGCATCCCGCGGTTGCAGTTCGCCCACGTCGACCTGCTGGTGCGATCCTTCGGGTCGCTGCAGGGACTGCTGGCGGCCAGCGCGAGCGACCTGCAGTCCGTGGAGGGTATCGGCTCGATGTGGGCACACCACATCCGGGAAGGTCTGTCGCAATTGGCCGAGTCGACGATCGCGGATCGCCTGGCCTAAGCGTCCTCTCAGCGTCTATGGCGCTCGAACTTTCCGACGTAGACGCAGTGTCGGCGCTTTAGTTGCCGGCCTCGGCAGGCCCCGGCAGCGGCGCCCCCTCGGTGGGCGGCGGTGTCTGGGCATGCGGTGCCGTCTCGGCGAGGATGAACGGCACGGGCGCCGACCGCAGATTGCCCAACTGCACGATCAGGTTGTATGTGCCCGGGCCGATCGGCTGACGCGGCAGCGGGCAGCCCGGCGCCGATCCCATCCCGGTCCAGGTGACCTCCGTAGTCACCTGCTCGCCGGGGTTGAACGTCTTGACCAGCGTCTCGTTGGACGGTGCGCAGTCCAGGTTGGACCACAGCCGCGTGTTGTCGAGGGAATACACGTAGGCGGCCAGGACCGCGGCGCCGACATCGCGCTGGCAGGCGACGAGCCCGATGTTGGTGACGACCATGGTGAACTTCGGCTGGTCGCCGACGACGTACTGCGGCTGGCTGGTGATGCCCTTGACGGCGAGCGTGGAGTCCGGGCAGTCGTCGCCCTCCTGCAGCACCGGCGGCGGGGTGACGGCCGCGGTAGGAGTGGGCGTCGGCGCGGGAGCCTGCTGGGCCGGCGGCACCACAGGCGTCTTGACTTCGGGGTTTTCTCCCGGCAGCGGTGTCGGCGCGGCGGCGGGTGTGGCGGCGTTGTCCGCGTTCTTGGTCTCCGCCCCGGATCCGCTGTTGACCAGCATGAGCACTACGGCGGCGATGACACCGATGACAACGACGGCGATACCGACCGCCAGCGCCCTACGTCGCCAGTAAATCTGCGCGGGTAGCGGGCCATGCGGTTCCAGATCCAACACGGCCTTCACGGTAAGCCCAGGTCACACCGGCTCGTCCGAGGTGACTCGGCGTGTCGCGACTCAGCCTTCGCCGATATCGCCCAGATGGTCCCGCAACACGACCCGGCCGTCGGCCAGATGGTAGGTCGCGCCGACGACCGCGAGCGTGCCTGACGCGATGCCCTGCGCCACCGGCACGGAGCGGGTCCGCAGTTGTGCGACGGTCTCGTTGACGTGGCGTGCCTCGAACTCGTCGACACGGGTGAGCCCGGAGTTGCGGCCCAACAGGATCGACGGCGTCACCCGTTCCACGATGTCGCGCACGTACCCGCTGGGTACCACGTTGTCATCGAGCGCATCGATGGTCGCCTTCACCGCACCGCAGCTGTCGTGGCCCAACACCACGATCAGCGGCACGTCGAGCACGGTGATGGCGTATTCGATCGAGCCCAGCACCGCCGAGTCGATGACGTGGCCGGCGGTGCGCACCACGAACATGTCGCCCAGGCCCTGATCGAAGATGATCTCGGCGGCCACCCGGCTGTCGGCGCAGCCGAACAACACGGCGGTGGGCTTTTGTCCGGAGGCCAGGCGAGCCCGATCCGCGATGCCCTGGCTGGGATGCTGCGGCTCGCCCGCGACGAAGCGGTCGTTACCCTCCTTGAGTGACTTCCATGCGGTCACGGGACTGGTGTTCGGCATGGCAGACATTGTGCCCGAGAGACTCATGAGCATCGAATCGGGCGAACTGCTGCGCTGGTACGACCGCGCGAAGCGAGATCTGCCGTGGCGGCGGCCGGGCGTGACGCCCTGGCAGATCCTGGTCAGCGAGTTCATGCTGCAGCAGACCCCGGTCGCGCGGGTGGAACCGATCTGGACGGATTGGATCGCGCGGTGGCCCACGCCGTCGGCGACCGCGGCAGCCAGCGCAGCCGACGTGCTGCGCGCCTGGGGCAAACTGGGCTATCCGCGACGGGCCAAGCGATTGCACGAGTGCGCGGGCGTGATCGCCAGTGAATATGACGGCGTGGTGCCGTCGGATGTGGAAACGCTGCTGACGCTGCCGGGAGTCGGGGCCTACACGGCGCGCGCCGTCGCGTGTTTTGCCTACGGGCAACGGGTTCCGGTCGTCGACACCAACGTGCGCCGCGTGGTGGTGCGGGCTGTGCACGGCATCGCCGATGCGCCCGTGAGCTCGCGCGACCTCGAAGAGGTGGCCGCGATGTTGCCGGAAGGTGATGAGGCGCCGCGGTTTTCGGTTGCCCTGATGGAGCTGGGTGCGACGGTGTGTACCGCGCGGTCGCCGAAGTGCGGGGTGTGCCCGCTCAGTGTGTGCGCGTGGCGCGCCGCGGGTCAGCCCGCGGCCGCCACCGCTCGGCGGGTGCAGCGCTACGCCGGCACGGACCGTCAAGTACGCGGCCGTCTACTGGATGTGTTGCGCGGCAGCGACTCCCCTGTCACACGAGCCGAGCTGGACGTCGCGTGGTTGTCCGACACCGCACAGCGCGACCGGGCGCTGGGCTCGCTGCTGGCTGACGGACTGGTGGAGCAGACGGAGGACGGGCGGTTTGCGCTGGCCGGCGAAGGCGACGATGCGGGCCGCTAGGCCCGAGGAGGAGCCGAGCATCCAACGGCGAAGGCGACGATGCGGGCCGCTAGGCGACTAGCTCGCCGAGACTGCGCACAGATCGTGTTTCGGTCGAAATTCACGCTCTCACCGCAGTTTCGGCGAAGACTTTAGGCCGTCGCCTCTTCTCAGGCTCGTTGCAACAGAACCGGCGTCGGTAATCCGATGGCGTCACCCCGATGATGCGCCGGAAGTGATGGCGCAGCAGTGTCGCCGTGCCGAAACCGCAGCGGTCGGCGATGCGGTCAATGTCGAGGTCGGTTTCCTCGAGCAAGCGTCGGGCGTATAGCACCCGTTGGTCGGTCACCCACTGCATCGGTGTGCGGCCGGTCTCCTCGACGAACCGGCGGGCGAATGTGCGCGTCGACATGTTGACCCGGCGGGCCAGGGTCGCGACCGTGAGCGGCTTGTCGAGATTGCTGAGTATCCAGTCGAGGTGCGGCGCAAAGCTTTCCGAACAGCGCACCGGGATCGGCTGGTCGATGTACTGCCGTTGACCGCCATCGCGTTGCGGCGGCACCACCATCCTGCGTGCGATCTTGTTGGTCACCTCGGCGCCGAACTCCCTGCGCACCAGGTGCAGGCAGGCGTCGATGCCCGCGGCAGTGCCTGCGCTGGTGATCAGGTCACCGTCGTCGACGTACAACACATTGCGGTCGACTTTGGCTGTCGGAAATCTGCGCGCCAGCTCCTCGGCGTGCATCCAGTGCGTGGTGCATGCGCGTCCGTCCAGCAGTCCCGCGGCCCCCGCCACGAATGCCCCCGAGCACACCGTCAAGATGATCGACCCGGATTCGGCCGCTGCCCGCACGGCCTTCAACGCCTCGGGCAAGTAGTCGGAGCCGCCGATTGCCGGGATGGCGACCAGGTCTGCGCCCACCAGATCATCCAGACCGTACTCCGGGGTCAACGTGGCGCCGACCGACGTCTGCACCGGCTGGCCCGGCTCCGGTCCGCAGACCTTGAAGTCGAAGTTGGGGACGCCGTCGGCGGAGCGGTCGATGCCGAAGACCTCGCAGATCACGCCGAACTCAAAAATCGCTAGACCGTCCAGCACCAGGGCCGATACGCTCTTGATTGCCATGGCAGCATTTTAACGTAAGGTGTCACATCTGCCACTGTTGGCGGGATCTTTTTTGGCGAAGGATTACTGCCATGACCACTGCACTCGCACTCTTGATCCTGATCGCCCCCTTCGCGGTGGCAGCGGCGCTCAGCTGGGCCGCCCACCGTTCCGGCACGCTGCAGTTGCGCCTCGCGCAGTTCCGGGTCGGGTCGCCGTTCGGCGGGCTTTTCGACGACCGTGACGCGTTCCGCGTCGAGCACGACGTCGACGCCGTCCGGACACGGTTCGAGCAGCAGCCGGCCTGGCCTTCCTCAGGAGCGGTCGGCGAGCGTCGATAGGAACGACTCCACCGCCGCCTGATACACCTGCGGCGCCTCGTCGTGGATCAGGTGCCCGACGCCACGCACATACAGATACGTTGTGCGGTAGCCGATTTCATTCATTCGGCGCATCTGCCCGGGCGGAGTGACCGAATTTTCCGCCTCGATCAGCAGGGCCGGCACTCGAGCCGCCTGCCACTGCTGCCAGTAGTCCCGGCGGCCCCACTCGGCGGCGATGTCGATCCAGACCCGGGTGTGGCCGTGCAACCGCCAGCCCGTCGCCGTCCGGTCGAAGGCTTCCAGAAAATACTGCCCCGCGACAGGTCCGAATTCGTCGTAAATCTGTTGGGCGGAATGGAATTCGAGAGGCAGCGCATGCAGCCATGGCTCCCACGGCCCGGTGGTGCGACCGCGGAAGTCCGGTGCCATATCCTCCACGACCAGGCCCGTGACCAGTTCGGGCCGCGACGCGGCCAGGCACCAGCCGTGCAGTGCGCCCATGGAGTGCCCGACGAGTACGGCGGGCCTTCCCAGCGTCTCCACTGCGTCGCCGAGGTCGGTGACGAAGCGCTCGGTGCTGATCGGGAAGGGGTCGGCGACGTCGCGACCGCGGTGCCACGGCGCGTCGTAGGTATACACCTCACCCAGCCGGGTCAGCCACGGCAGTTGGCGTGACCAGGTGCTGCCCCGCCCCATCAGGCCGTGGACCAACACCAACGGCTCGCCGGCGCCGCCGCGGTGGGTGAGGAGTTCTGCGGCCATGCCGTTATCTTGCCGGGGCGCACCGGGCCGACAGGCCGGCGGGCAGGAGCGAAGCGACGCGGGGAAGGACAGGCCGGCGGGCAGGAGCGAAGCGACGCGGGGAAGGACTGTAGCCTGGCCGCATGCCCGTCGTGAAGATCAACGCAATCGAGGTCCCGCCCGACGCCGGCCCGGAACTGGAGAAGCGGTTCGCCAACCGTGCGCACGCCGTGGACAATCAGCCCGGTTTCCTGGGCTTTCAGCTGTTGCGACCGGTCAAAGGCGAAAACCGCTATTTCGTGGTGACGCAGTGGGAGTCCGAAGAGGCGTTCCAGGCCTGGGCCACCGGCCCGGCCATCGAGGCGCACGCCGGACAGCGGGCCAACCCCGTCGCCACCGGAGCGTCCCTGCTGGAGTTCGAGGTTGTGTTGGACGTTGCGGGGACCGGCTCCAAGGCGTGACGCAGGCCGGGCGAGGAGGCTGACGGCCGCGGTCGCGCTCGTCGTCGTCGCCTTCGCCTGCGGCTGTACGAACACCGGCCCCAAGGTGGCCGACGCCGCCCACGCCGGCCAGATCGACACCAACACGCCGCAGGGTCTGCGCGCCAAACAGGTCGTCGACATGCTCAACTCCGACTGGCCGATCGGCGAGGTCGGCATCCGCACGCTGGCGGCGCCGGATGCGGTGGAAGACGTCGGCGTGACGATGGACCGGATGTGGTGGGATCGGCCGTTCACCGTCGCCGGTGTCGACATCGGTGCCGGCGAGGCGACGGTGCATCTGCTCACGTCGTACGGCGTCAAGCAGCGCATTGAATTGCGCACCAACGACGCCGGCGAGGTCGACCGCTTCGACGTCACACTGGTGCCCCCGGTCATCAACAAGTGGTCCGACATCGACGCCGAGCTGACCAAGTCCGGTGCGCGGTACTCCTATCAACTGTCCAAGGTCACCAACGGCAAGTGCGAAGTGGTCGCCGGCACCAACACCGAGCTGTCGCTGCCACTGGCGTCGATATTCAAACTCTATGTGCTGCTGGCGGTTTCCGACGCCGTCAAGGCCGGCACCGTGAGCTGGGACGACCAGCTGACCATCACCGACCGTGCCAAAGCCGTGGGTTCGGCGGGTCTCGACGAATTACCTTCGGGCGCAAAGGTATCGGTGCGCGAGGCCGCGCAGCAGATGATCTCGGCCAGCGACAACATGGCCACCGATCTGCTGATCGCACGCTTGGGCACGCGCGCGGTCGAACAAGCGCTGGTGAGCGCCGGACACCACGACCCGGCCAGCATGACGCCGTTTCCCACCATGCACGAACTGTTCTCGGTCGGCTGGGGCAAACCCAATCTGCGCGAGCAATGGCAGAAGGCCTCGCGTGAAGGCCGCGCTCAGCTGCTCAAGCAGACCAATTCCCGTCCGTACGAACCTGATCCGAACCGCACGCACACGCCGGCCTCCGATATCGGCGCCGAGTGGTACGGTAGCGCCGCCGACATCTGCCGCGTGCACGCCGCGCTGCAGGCCGGTGCCGTGGGCGAGGCTGCGCCCGTCAAGAAGATCTTGTCCGCGCTGCCCGGGATCGATTTGGACCCGTCGAAGTGGACCTACATCGGCGCCAAGGGCGGCAACCTGCCCGGCGACCTCACGTTCAGCTGGTACGCCGTCGACCACACCGGCCAGCCGTGGGTGGTCAGCTTCCAGTTGAATTGGCCGCGCTACCGCAGCCCGACCGCCGCGGGCTGGCTGTTGTCAATCGCCAAGCGCGCGTTCGCAATGGCGCCCATCGCCTAGTTCGCGAGATTGCAATCCGGCAGCGGAAGTGCGAGTGCGGACCTGCCGAAACGCAATCTCGCGGACTGATCAGGAGTTCGACCGCAGCGTCCACGCGTGGCCGCGGAAATGCATCACCGTGCGACTCACCGGCGCGATGTCTATGCGCCAGAACGACTTCGGTGGTGCGTCGAGCGCGACGAGGATCGCCGCGCGGACCACAGCAGGATGCGTCACCGCGATGACGCGGCCGCGGCCACTGGTGATCGAGTCCAGCCAACCGCGAACCCGGCCGATCAGGTCCACCACCGACTCGCCGCCGTGCGGCGCCCGCGTCGGGTCCGTCAGCCACACCGCGAGGTCGGCCGGGCGCACACCGCCCAGCACGTCGCCGCGCCACCGGCCGCAGTCCAGATCGGCCAGCCGCGGCTCGATACGGGCTTGCAGGCCAAGCAATTCCGCGGTCTGCCTGGTGCGCTTCTCGGGCCCGCAATACACCGCGTCGGCGTTGCCTAGTTCGACCGCGGCGTCGGCTTGGCGATGGCCCACCGGGCTGAGCGGCTCGTCGGTAGGGAAACGTCCGGCCGCCATCGCATCGGTCATGGCATGCGACACAAGGGTGAGCCGGACGTGCTCCCTCACGCGTGGATTGTCTCCCGCCTGGCGTCCAACAGCCGTGACACCAGCGAGGCGAACACCAGGCCGATCGTCGCCCACATCACGACCTGCGTGCCCAGCGAGAAGAGCCGGAACTCGTAGAGCACGTCGGCGGGAAAGCCTTCGTAGATGATGTTCCCGGCGTCATCGCGCAGTGGGCCGGGCGTCTCCTCGATGGTGGGCAGGATCGACATAACGACCAGCACGGCGACGATGTAGGCACCGGCGGCCGCCAGCGTCGCGTTCCACGCGCCCAACCGTTCCGCGAGGCGTCGGCCGAGATAGACCGCGCCGACGAACAGCGCCGCCGACAGCGCGACCATCAGCACGTACAACAGCGTGCGCTGCCGGATCGTCTCGTCGAGGCTCAGCGCAGGCGGGCTGGGCGGGTACTTCAACGCTGGAATGACGTAGAGGCTCAACAGCATTCCGCCTGCCACGTACACCGACAGCAAGCGTGCCGAAATATTGCCGACGCGTCCGTACGCCACCGCGAACACGACCGCTAACAGCGCGCCCATCGCCACGGCGAACGCCAGCACCCCGAAACCCATGCCGATATTGGCCTGCACCCCTCGGGTGAACCCTTCGAAGCCGTCGCCGCCGTGCTCATGTCCGTGCGCATGGCCCAGCGCCTCGTGCGCGGCGCCGACGCCGTCCTCATAGGCGATCGCCCGTTCGATGACGGGCTCGACAAAGATCCGCGCGAAGACGAACGCGACAACTCCGGCCAGGGCGCCGGCCAACACGCCGCGCCCGATGATGTGTTTTTCCATTGTGCTCAGTGGCAGGGGAAGCCGAGCAGATGCCGGGCGTCGTGCACGAATTCGTGGATGACGGTGTTGTTGCCGAATATCGACGTCGCACCCTGGTCCAGACCGACGAAGTAGAGAACGAGCAACGCGAAGAATGCCGTGAGCGTCAACCAGACGGCCGCCTTCGTGGCGGAGAAGTCAAGAGGGACCGCAGCGGTCTTGTGCGCCTCAGAGGAGGTCATTGAGTGTCCTTTCCGGGATTTCGCGTCCCAGCTTCAGGGATGACGGCGGACGTCGGGTCTGACTTGACACAGTGGCGCGACCGTTCTGGATTCTCACCAGATTCCTTCGCCCGCCGATTACATCAGCATCCTAAGCATTCGGTCCAGAGATTTGCCAGGCGGCATGCGAAACGGGCGGCACCCGCTGGGGGTACCGCCCGTTGTCGCAGTTGTCGTTACTCGGGAGCCGCGGTCGTACTCGGCGCACCGGCGGCGCCGGCCTTGGCCAGATCCGGTTCGACCGGCTGGGGCGGCTTCTTGGTCCCGACGAAGGTGAACACGGCGTCCTCGCCGGAGCCTTCGCCGTCCCAGTTGTCGACGTCGACCTTGACCAGCTGCCCGGGACCGACTTCCTCGAAGAGGATCTTCTCGGAGAGCGCGTCCTCGATCTCGCGCTGGATGGTCCGCCGCAGCGGGCGGGCACCCAGCACCGGGTCGAACCCGCGCTTGGCCAGCAGCGCCTTGGCCTTGTCGGTCAGCTCCAGCTCCATGTCCTTGCTCTTGAGCTGGGTGGCGACGCGGCCGATCATCAGGTCCACCATCCGGATGATCTCGTCCTGAGTCAGCTGGTGGAAGACGATGATGTCGTCGATGCGGTTGAGGAACTCCGGGCGGAAGTGCTTCTTCAGCTCGTCGTTGACCTTCTGCTTCATCCGCTCGTAGTCGTTCTCGCCGCCGCCCTTGGAGAAGCCCAGGCCGACCGCCTTGCTGATGTCCGACGTGCCGAGGTTGGACGTGAAGATCAGCACGGTGTTCTTGAAGTCGACGGTGCGGCCCTGTCCGTCGGTGAGCCGGCCGTCCTCGAGGACCTGCAACAGGCTGTTGTAGATCTCCTGGTGGGCCTTCTCGATCTCGTCGAACAGCACCACCGAGAACGGCTTGCGCCGCACCTTCTCGGTGAGCTGGCCGCCCTCCTCGTAGCCGACGTAGCCCGGAGGGGCACCGAACAGCCGCGAGGCGGTGAACCGGTCGTGGAACTCGCCCATGTCGATCTGGATCAGCGCGTCCTGGTCGCCGAACAGGAACTCCGCCAGCGCCTTGGACAGCTCGGTCTTACCGACACCGGACGGGCCGGCGAAGATGAACGAGCCCGACGGGCGCCGCGGATCCTTCAGCCCGGCACGCGTGCGCCGGATCGCCTTGGAGACGGCCTTGACGGCGTCTTCCTGGCCGATGATCCGCTTGTGCAGCTCGTCCTCCATGCGCAGCAGGCGCGTGGTCTCGGCCTCGGTGAGCTTGAACACCGGGATGCCGGTCCAGTTGCCCAGCACCTCAGCGATCTGCTCGTCATCGACCTCGGCGACCACATCGAGATCGCCTGAGCGCCACTGCTTCTCGCGCTCGGCACGCTGGGCGACCAGCTGCTTTTCCTTGTCGCGCAGCGCAGCAGCCTTCTCGAAGTCCTGCGCGTCGATCGCGGACTCCTTCTCGCGGCGGGCCTCGGCGATCTTCTCGTCGAACTCGCGCAGGTCTGGCGGTGCCGTCATCCGCCGGATCCGCATCCGGGCGCCGGCCTCGTCGATCAGGTCGATGGCCTTGTCCGGCAGGAACCGGTCGTTGATGTAGCGGTCGGCCAGCGTGGCGGCGGCCACCATCGCGGAATCGGTGATCGACACGCGGTGGTGCGCCTCGTAGCGGTCGCGCAGACCCTTGAGGATCTCGATGGTGTGCTCGACCGTCGGCTCACCGACCTGGACCGGCTGGAACCGGCGCTCCAGGGCGGCATCCTTCTCGATGTACTTGCGGTATTCGTCGAGCGTCGTCGCACCAATGGTCTGCAGCTCGCCGCGGGCCAACTTCGGCTTGAGGATGCTGGCCGCGTCGATCGCACCCTCGGCGGCACCGGCACCGACGAGCGTGTGCAGCTCGTCGATGAACAAGATGATGTCGCCGCGGGTGTTGATCTCCTTGAGCACCTTCTTCAGGCGTTCCTCGAAATCACCGCGGTAACGGCTGCCGGCCACCAGGGAGCCGAGGTCCAGCGTGTAGAGCTGCTTGTCCTTCAGCGTCTCGGGGACCTCGCCGTGCACGATGGCCTGCGCCAGGCCCTCCACGACGGCGGTCTTGCCGACGCCGGGCTCACCGATCAGCACCGGGTTGTTCTTGGTGCGCCGGGACAGCACCTGCATCACCCGCTCGATTTCCTTCTCGCGCCCGATGACCGGGTCGAGCTTGCCTTCCATCGCGGCCGCGGTCAGGTTGCGGCCGAACTGGTCGAGGACCAGTGACGTCGACGGATTGCCCGACTCGCCGCCGCGGCCACCGGTGCCGGCTTCCGCGGCTTCTTTGCCCTGATAGCCGCTGAGCAGCTGGATGACCTGCTGACGCACGCGCGTCAGCTCGGCGCCGAGCTTGACCAGAACCTGGGCGGCCACGCCTTCGCCTTCGCGAATCAGGCCGAGCAGAATGTGCTCGGTGCCGATGTAGTTGTGGCCGAGCTGCAGCGCCTCGCGCAGGCTCAGCTCCAGCACCTTCTTGGCGCGCGGGGTGAACGGGATGTGACCGGACGGCGCCTGCTGGCCCTGGCCGATGATCTCCTCGACCTGGCTGCGCACGCCTTCCAGCGAGATGCCAAGCGACTCCAGCGACTTGGCCGCTACGCCCTCACCCTCGTGAATAAGTCCCAACAGGATGTGCTCGGTCCCGATGTAGTTGTGGTTGAGCATCCTGGCCTCTTCTTGCGCCAGGACGACGACCCTGCGGGCACGGTCGGTAAATCTCTCAAACATCGGTGGTTACCTGCTCTCCATCACATAGGCAGCACGACATGTGCGTACTACCTGCCGTCCACTCTAATGGGCGGCCGCCCCGGGTGCTTTGCTTGGCCGGTCTGTTCTGTCCGGCCGACCCGGGACTTCCAACGTCGCGGGAATCGCGTTGTTTGCCCTGCTACCCAGTGCTGCAGAAGACCAACGCCGGGCGCGCGCCAAACGTTTCCGCGCTCACCTGGTGACGAGTTCGCCGCTAGCGAAAGCCGATGCTCCACTCATGCCGACGGTGCGCCGCCGGCGTGTCGTGGCAACGGCCGGCTACGTTGCCGCGTGGAAGGCGTCGATGATGTCGGCGGGGATGCGTCCGCGGGTGGAGACGTTGTGCCCGTTGCGGCGGGCCCACTCGCGGATGGCTGCGCTCTGCTCACGATCGATCGCTCCACGGCCGCGGCCGGAGCTGGCCGAACGTCCGCGTCGCCGCCCGCCGACCCGACGGCCGGCCTCGACCCATTGCTTCAAGTCGTTGCGAAGCTTTGCGGCGTTCTTGGCAGAAAGGTCGATTTCGTAGGTGACGCCGTCGAGGCCGAATTCGACCGTCTCATCTGCCGTACCTTCGCCGTCGAAATCATCGACCAACGTGACGGTCACTTTTTTTGCCATTACCTCACTGACCCTTCTGAAGTACTTCGAACCAGACCCCAATGTGCCATATCACAGCACAGCCCTCAACAACTTCTCAAACGAAGCAGTTCAGTTGCTGTGTCGGCGAACTATCGGGAACAATACTGTATCTCTAATTGAGAGTCCGGTCAGCACCATCAACAACCGATCGATGCCCATTCCAGTTCCGGTGGACGGTGGCATCCCGTACTCCAATGCGGCGAGGAAATCTTCGTCGAGCGCCATTGCCTCGTCGTCCCCGGCGGCCGCCGCCCGGGCTTGGGCTTCGAATCTTTCCCGTTGGATAATCGGATCGATCAGTTCGGAATAACCCGTCGCGAGCTCAATGCGACGGACGTATAGGTCCCACTTCTCGGTGACGCCGGGAATGCTGCGGTGAGCGCGTGTCAGCGGCGTGGTTTCAACGGGGAAGTCCCGGACGAACGTCGGCGCCCAGAGCTTGTTGCCGACGGTGTGCTCCCACAGTTCTTCCACTAATTTTCCATGCCCGTAACCACGGTCACGGGGAATCTCGACATCAAGCCGATCAGCGATCTCCCACAGCCGGCTGACAGGCGTGTCCGGGGTGATCTCTTCACCCAAAGCCTCGGACAGGGATGGATACATTTGTATCGACTCCCATTCGCCGTCCAGGTCGTAGACTGTGCCATCGGGCAATGGCACCCTTCTGGTTCCGATGGCTTCGTCGGCGACCTCTTGAATAAGTTCCCGGGTGACGATCGCGGAATCGTTGTAGTCGCCGTAGGCCTGATATGTCTCCAACATCGCAAATTCGGGCGAATGTGTGGAATCCGCACCTTCGTTTCGGAACACGCGATTCAACTCGAACACGCGCTCGAAACCACCAACCAAACACCGCTTGAGGAACAGTTCCGGGGCGATACGAAGGTAGAGATCGGCGTCTAGTGCATTGGAGTGCGTGACGAACGGGCGGGCGGCCGCGCCACCGGCCAGCGTCTGCAGCATCGGGGTCTCGACTTCGAGGAAGCCGCGCCGTTCGAGGGCCGAACGCACCGCGCGCACCACCGCCACTCGCTGGCGAGCAACCGTGCGCGCCTCGGGCCGGACGATCAGGTCGACGTAGCGCTGCCGCACCCGGGCCTCTTCGCTCATCTCCTTATGAGCAACGGGAAGAGGGCGCAAAGCCTTGGAGATGATTTGCCAGGAGTCGGCGAGCACAGACAGCTCGCCACGGCGTGAGCTGATCACCTCGCCGTGCACGAACACGATGTCACCGAGGTCGACATCGGACTTCCAGGCGTCCAGCGACTCCTGCCCCACCTGGGCCAGACTGATCATCGCCTGCAGCTGCGTCCCGTCACCCTCCTGCAGTGTCGCGAAGCACAGCTTGCCGGAGTTGCGGGCAAAGACCACTCGGCCCGCCGTGCCGACGATCTGGCCGGTTGCGGTGTCGACCGGCAGGTCCGGATACGCCTGCCGGATCTCGGCCAGCGTGTGGGTGCGGGCAACCTCCACCGGGTACGGATCGCGGCCCTCGGCGAGCAGCCGTTCCCGTTTGGCCTGACGGATCCGGAACTGCTCGGGGATATCCGCAGCGGGATCTGAAGTCGCCGGCCGGGCGGCTCCGGGGTTGGGCTGGTCGGTCGGGGTCACGAGGTGCCAGCTTAACCGGGGAGGCGGTTCACACCGATTCGACGGTGAGGCGCCCCACCGTACTTAGATGAGACTCATGGCCTCCCGAATCGACTCGGCGCGCGTCGCCGCGCTGGCCGACGAGCCGTTGGACTGGCGGTTCAAGGGACTGCCGGCGTCGTGGTGGGGCCGCACCCCCGCGCAGATCTGCCGGCAGTCACCCAACCTGTTCGACGATGGCGCCGTATCCCCGGTCTGCGTGCTGCGGTTGACGTCGCTCGCGCACAACATGGTGACGATGGCGCGCTGGTGCCGCCGAAACGGCGTCGAGCTCGCGCCGCACGCCAAGACCCACATGTCGCCCCAGCTGCTCGCACGCCAGCTCGGTGCGGGCGCACACGCGGTCACCGTGGCCACCCTCAGCCAGGTGCGGGTGTTCCGCGCGTTCGGGGTCTCGGAGGTGGTGCTGGCCAACGAGCTGGTAGACCCTGCCGGATTGCGCTGGCTCGCAGGCGTTTTGGATGCCGACCCGGCATTTCATCTGGTGTGCTGGGTGGATTCCGTGGCCGGTGTCGAGAACATGTCGTCGGCGCTGGCCGATGCCGGGGCTTCACGGCCGGTCGACGTGTGTGTGGAGGTCGGCCTTTCCGGCGGTCGCACCGGTTGCCGCGGAGCTGCTGCCGTCGATGAGGTGGCCCGCGCGGCGGCTTCATCGCCTCACCTGCGGCTGGTCGGGGTGGCGGGGTACGAGGCCGCGTGTGGGCACGACGTGAATGCTGAGGCGGTGACGCGCGTGCGCTCCTACTTGGCGGAACTGCGTGACGCCGTCGTGCGGTTGGCCGATGTGTTCGAGAGCGAAGAAGTGATCGTGACGGCGGGCGGCAGCACGTATTTCGACGCGGTCGCCGACGTGCTCACCGGTGACTGGCCGGCAGGGCTGACGGTCCGCACGGTCGTGCGCAGCGGCTGCTACCTCACGCACGACGATGGGCTGTACCGGCGAACGTCACCGCTGCGCGACGGGCTGCTACCCGCGATGAGCGTGTGGGCCCAGATGATTTCGCGACCGGAGCCGGACCTGGCTCTGCTGACGATGGGCCGCCGCGACGTGTCGTACGACCAGGATCTGCCCGTGCCGTACGGGTTGTCGGACAGTCACGTCGTCAAACTCAACGATCAGCACGCATATCTACGACTCAGCCCCGCCGATCAGGGCCGCGTCGCGGTTGGCGACTGGCTGGAGTTCGGCATCTCGCACCCGTGCACCACCTTCGACAAGTGGCCGATGATCCCGGTGCTGGACAACGACCATCGCGTGGTCGAGCTCGTGCGCACCTTCTTCTAGCGGGCTTGCTTGAGGCGGCCGCGCTGGCTGTCGCGGTTGCGCTCGTACACCAGCCGCAGGCCGTCGAGCGTGAGGTGTTGGTCGTAGTGCTCGACGGTGTGCATGTCGGGCAGCAGCAGCGGCGCGATATGGCCCGTCGCGACCACGGCCACGTCGTCGCCGCCGAATCCGTCGACGTCCTCGCGGATGCGGTTGACCAATCCGTCCACCAGCCCGGCGAAGCCGAACACCGCGCCGGCCTGCATGCATTCGACGGTGTTCTTGCCGATGACCGAACGCGGGCGGGCCAATTCAACCCGCCGCAGCGCCGCCGACCGCGCGGCGGCCGCATCCGACGACACCTCCACACCAGGTGCGATGGCGCCGCCGAGAAACTCGCCCTTGGCCGAGACGACGTCGACGCAGATTGACGAACCGAAATCGACCACGATCGCCGCGCTGCCGAATTTATGGTAAGCCGCAAGGCAATTGACGATGCGGTCCGCGCCGACCTCTTTGGGGTTGTCGACCAACAGCGGAATGCCGGTGCGCACCCCCGGCTCGATCAGCAGATGCGGCACCGACGGCCAGTACTGGCCCAGCATTTCCCGAAGCTCGTGCAGCACTGACGGCACCGTGGACAGCCCGACCGCGCCGGTCAACCGCTCCGAATCGTCACCGATCAGCCCGTCGATGGTCAGCGCCAATTCGTCGGCGGTCACCTCGGATTCGGTGCGAATACGCCAGTTCTGCACCACCTTGGCGTGGTCGCCGGAGCCCGAGACCAGCCCCACCACGGTATGGGTGTTGCGGACGTCTATTGCGAGCAGCATTACCGCGGCGACATCAAATCAGCAGCGTTGTCGGGCACGTGCGCCGGATCGTGACCGAGGTCGATCTGCTTGTTCTCGGAGTCGACGAACACGATGCGCGGCTGGTACTCGCGGGCCTCGGCGTCCTCCATCGTCCCGTAAGCGATCAGGATGACCAGGTCGCCGGGATGCACCAGATGCGCTGCGGCACCGTTGATTCCGATGACGCCGCTGCCGCGCTCGCCGGTGATCGCATACGTAACCAAGCGGTTTCCGTTGTCGATGTCGACGATGGTGACCTGCTCACCTTCGAGCAGGTCGGCGGCGTCCATCAGATCGGCGTCGATCGTCACCGAGCCGACGTAGTGCAGGTCCGCCTGCGTGACCGTCGCGCGGTGGATCTTCGATTTCAGCATTGTCCGTAACATCAATTCCTCCAAGGAAGTTCGTGTTCGTCGTATTCGACCTGGGGTCCGGGACCGGAAGGTGTTCCAATGTCGATGGCGATGTTGTCCAGCAGCCTGGTGCGGCCGAGCCGGGCCGCGATGACCATCCGGGCCATACCCTCCGCCGGAGCGGGCCCGAGGCCGGTGTCGCGCACTTGCAGATAATCGACGTCGATGGCGGGCACCTCGTCGAGCACGGCGCGGGCCGCATCCAGCGCGGCCGCCGTGCCCTCACCCGCCGCATACATGCCGGCCAGCAGGGCAGCCGAAAGTGCGCCCGCCTGTTCGCGTTCGACGTCGGTGAGGTAGCGGTTGCGCGACGACAGGGCCAGCCCGTCGGCCTCTCGGACAATCGGCACTCCGACGATCTGGACGTCGACATTGAGATCAGCGACCATCTGGCGGATCAGCACCAGCTGCTGATAGTCCTTCTCGCCGAAGAACGCCCGGTCCGGTCGCACGATCTGCAGCAGCTTGAGCACCACCGTCAGCACACCCGCGAAATGCCCTGGGCGCGAGGCGCCTTCGAGTTCATCGCCGAGCGGCCCCGGATGCACCGAGGTGCGTTGCCCCTCGGGGTACATGTCCGCGACCGTCGGCGCGAACACGATTTCGACTCCCTCACCGCGCAACGCGGCGAGATCCTCGTCGAGGGTGCGGGGATAGGCGTCCAGATCCTCGCCGGCACCGAATTGCAAGGGGTTGACGAAGATCGACACCACCACGACTGCACCCTGCACCCGCTTCGCGGCGCGGACCAGGGCCAAGTGCCCCTCATGCAGTGCGCCCATGGTGGGCACCAGCATCACGCGCCGCCCGGTGGCCCGCAGCGCGCGAGTGACGTCGGCGACATCGCGCGGCGGGGTGTAGGTGTTGAGCTCACCCGCAGTGAATTGCGGCCGCTGCATGGTCATGGCTGCCCCGCTTCAGCCAGCGTTGCGAATACCGCCTGGGGTGCGTGCGCGCGTTGCGCCGTGCGCAGCGAGTTGGCCCGATACGCCTGCGCCAGTTGGGGATCCACCTCGGCCAGCGCCGCCAGGTGTCCGGCCACGGCGGCCGCGTCCCCGCGCGCGACCGGACCGGTCAACGCCGCCTGGCCGCGCTGCAGCGCGTTCTCCAGCGACGCGCGCGCCAGCGGGCCGACGACGCGTTCGGCGATGCCGCCCGGCGCATCGCCCACGAGTTCCTGCCCGAGTAGCTCCTGGCCCCACAGCGCGGTGCGCAACGCCTCCACCGCGTCGAGCACGACGGTGACGATGTGGTTACTCGCATGCGCGAGCGCGGCGTGGTACAGCGTGCGGGCGTCCTCGCGCACCCGGAAAGGCTCGCCGCCGATCTCCAGTACCAGCGATTGGGCGATCGCATAGCCCACCTCGTCGGCGGCGGTAACGCCGAAACAGGCGTCGGGTAGCCGGGCGATGTCTTCGTCGGACCCGGTGAACGTCATCGCCGGGTGGATGGCCAGCGGAATGCAGCCCTGTTCGGTCAGCGGAGCCAGAACCGCGATGCCGTTGGCGCCGGAGGTGTGGGCCACAATGGTGCCGGGCCGCACCGACCCGGTCGCGGCCAAACCGGAGACCAGCCCCGCCAACTCCGCGTCGGGCACCGCCAGTAACAGGAGCTCCACCCGGTTCGCGACGTCGTGCACGGGCAGCACCGCGGTGTCGGGCAGCCGGCGCTGCGCCCGTTCACGGGACGCGCGGGAGATGGCACTGCATGCCACCACCACGTGGTCGGCGCGCTCAAGCGCGACACCCAGCGCTGTGCCCACTCGACCAGCGGAAATGATGCCGATCGTGAGCCGCGCCGGGCGCAGTCCGTCGGGGGTCCCCATGCAGACGACCTCGCTGAATGTCCTTAGTAACGTCGTTCCGGTCCCGCGTTGCGGGTACCGGACGGTCGATCAAGAGTAGCTCACTCCTCGCGGCGGCGGCGACGGCCGCCACCGGTGGGGGTGGCGTGGAAGCGGGCCAGCAGCTCGGCCGCGGACAGACCGCCGGCGTGCTGACCGTTGGCATCCGCGGTTTCCTCGGCGCTGCGATGGCGCCGCGGTGCGGGCTCTTCGGGTGGCTGTGACGGCTGCGGCGGCGGCGTGGCCAACGTGGGCTGCGGCGGGCGTCCCGGGTCCGCGGCATCCGGCGGCGCGGAGTGGCGGCCGCGCGGCGGATCGGCGGGCGGGGTGGACATCACCGGCTGAGCCGGTGCAACATCGTCCGCCGGTTCGGGTGCGCGGCGCTTGCCGACGTATTCGTCGGACGAGCCGTTCTCCGCGGCGGGTGGGGATGCCCAGTTGCTCCCCGGCGCACCCGCCGGGATGAACTTGCCCTCGGCCGGTGCCGGCTGCCATTCGCTGAATGAAGCCGGCTGCGACGGCACAGGTTGCGACGGCTGCGACGGTTGTGACGTGGCCGCGGGTTTCGGCTCGGGCGGCAGCCACGGGAACAGCGGTTCGGGCGGCGGCTCGGGGTGCGACGATGCCGCCGCGGCGGGCTTCGGCGCGTCAGCCGGTTTGGGCGCGTCCGCCGGTTTGGGCGCGTCCGCCGGCTTGGGCGGCGGCTGCCAGGTCGGAGGCGGTGGAGGTGGTGGGGGCGGCGGCGGCTGCTCCGCAACGGGCTCTTCTCGACGGCGCCGACGGCCTTGGGTTTCGTGGGTCGGCTGTTCTGGGCGATGCCGACGCCCCTGCGGCTCGGATTCCGACGGCCTGCGGTGCGACCCACCGAGACTCGGCGCCCACTCGGGCTCCGGTGGCTGCGGTTCGGCGGGCACGTCGATGATCGGGCTTTCCTCCGTGCGGTCCTCGAACGGCGCCCGGTCTTCGGTGTCGATCCTGGTGCTGCTGACCCGGCCCGTGGTTTCGGAATCGCGGGCCCAGTCGCTGTAGGCGCGCACCGTCTTGCGGTCGGTTTCGATCGCCGGCCGGTGCGCCAGGTCGGTGTCGAACAGGATCTCCAGGTTGGTCCGCAGCGCGGCGAGCTCGGCGCGCAACGCCGCCACCTCGTCGGCGGCCTGGGCGCGCAACTCGGAGGCCAGCTCGCGGCGCAGCTGGGTTTCCACCGTCAGTTCATACTCACGGCGCGCTGAGATCTCACGGTCCAGCTGCAAGTCGTAGACCAGCTTCAAGTCGCGGGCTTTGGCCTGGTCGATATCGCTTTGGCGGCGGTAGATGACCGATACAAAAGCCGCGACGACAGCGGCCCACAGGGCCAGGATCACCGCCAGCTTCAACAGCTCCACCCGGTTGGTGAACACCAAAGCCGAACTCGCCGCGATGGCGAGCACCAGCAACGCCGTCAGCAGCGTCCATCCCGGCCTGCGACCGCTGCGCCGACCTCTGGCGCCGCGGGACAGAACGGTCATGGGGCGACTGTACCCGTCACAGGTCATCTCGCGTGTCGACTGCCACGGCGATTCGCCGTTGACCAGCTCGCTGCCGGCTATTCCGTCGCGGCGTCGCCATTCTCCGGTGGCTCCTGTGGCGACTTGCAGCAATGCTGCAGCCACAGGGCGGCCACCACCAACGCGAGCGCGCTGGCCGCAGCAACCACCGCACCGGGGGTGTCCTCGCCGGCCACCCGCAGCGTGGTGCGCCGCGGCAACAGGTAAGCCAGCACCCCCACCCACCAGCCGAGCACCAGCGCGCCCACCCACGCCGAGGCCTTGGCGATCACCACCGAACGCGCCACCGACAGCGGATGCAGCCGGCCCGGCCCGTCGCCGATGTGCCCGTCGTTGATCTTCGCCCGGACGTAGAAGGCCCAGCCGGCTTCGGCGATCGCCACACCCAGCAGCGAAAGCCCCGTCCACAGGGTGATCGGTGGGAACCAGCCGTACAGCAGGATCACCAACAGGTAGCCGACGACGGCGGCCGCCACCGTCGCCGCCGTGAGGTCACGCTTACGAGTCGGTCCCATCAGTGATCCGCCGGTTGCAACTCGAGCACGAGGTCGGTGAGCCGGACCCCCTCGCGTTCGGCGGGGTCGATGTCGGCAAGCACGTCCGAGACAGGTTGCGCGACACCGCCGACCGTCAGTGTGGCGTCGGGCTCCACCGCCAGCCAGGGAATGAGCACGAACGCCCGCCGATGCGCCATCGGGTGCGGAAGCGTGAGTTTCTCGGCATCTGAGTGCACTTCGGTCGCGCCTTCATGACAGGTAACCAGATCGACATCGAGAGTTCTTGGGCCCCAGCGCTGTTCACGAACCCGGCCGGCGGCCCGCTCCAACTCCTGGGCGCGACGCAGCCAGTCGTAGCAGTCCAGCGATGGATCGTCGGCGATCAGCACCGCGTTGAGGAACGGCCCCTGCTCGACGCCACCCCACGGCGGGGTCTCGTATACCGGTGACACCGCCCGGACCGCGCCGCCGAGCCCGTCGACAACAGACTGCAGCCGCGCCAACCGGTCACCGAGATTCGACCCGATCGACAGCACCACGCGGCTCATCGCCGTGACCTGCGCGCTGTCACGGCAACATCGTTGAACTGCAAAGGAATCGGGGCTTGCGGTTTGTGCACCACCACTTCGACGGCCTGCACCCGGCCGTCGGCCATGACGTCGTCGGCGATCGCGCCGGCCACGGATTCGATCAGTTTGCGCGGCGGTCCGGCGACGATGTCGGCGGCGCGCTGCGCGAGGGCGCCGTAGTCCAGGGTGTCGGCGAGGTCGTCGCTGGCCGCGGCCGCCGCCAAGTCGACCCACACCGTGATGTCGACGACGAAGTCCTGCCCGTCGCGGCGCTCATGGTCGAATACCCCGTGGTGCCCGCGTACCGTCAAGCCGCGCAACTCAATTCGATCAGCCACCGCTATTCCCCGAGTCGCTTCGCTCCTGCCCGCCACGCTGCCAGGCCTCCACAACCTTGAGCGCATCGACCGACGCGCGCACGTCGTGCACCCGCACGCCCCACACCCCGTGCGACGCGGCCAGCGCCGAGATCACCGCGGTAGCGGTTTCCCTGCCGGCCGGCGGCCGCGGCGTGCCGTCGGCATCGGCCAGCAGCGCGCCGAGAAAACGCTTACGTGACGCGCCGACCAGCACCGGGATTCCGGTGTCGACGAACGTGGGCAGCGCGTGCAGCAGGGCCCAATTGTGTTGTGCCGTTTTGGCGAAACCCAGCCCCGGGTCGATGATCAATTTGGCCGGATCGACACCCGCCGCCACCGCAGCGTCGACACCCGCGAGCAGCTCAGAACGCACCTCGGCGACCACGTCACCGTACGGCGGCACCTCATGCGGCTGGGCCGCGCCCACCGACCGCCAGTGCATCAGCACCCACGGCACGTTCGCCTCGGCGACCACCGAGACCATCTTCGGATCGGCCCGCCCGCCGGAGACGTCGTTGACGATCGCCGCCCCGTTCTCCAGCGCCGCCCGCGCCACCTCGGCGTGCATGGTGTCGATGCTGACGGTGATCCCTTGCCCGGCGAGTTCTTTGATGACGGGCAGCACACGGGAGGTTTCGATGCGCGGATCGATGCGGGTGGCGCCGGGACGGGTGGACTCACCGCCGACGTCGACGATCGCGGCTCCGTCGGCCGCCAGCGCCAGGCCGTGTGAGATGGCGCGGTCCCGGTCGAGGAACAGTCCCCCGTCGGAGAAGGAGTCGTCGGTGACGTTCACGACCCCCATCACCTGCACGCGCGTCGTGCTCACTTCCGCAATATCAGATCCAGGGCTTCGGCCCGCGATGCATTGTCGGTCTTGAACTGGCCGCGCACCGCCGAGGTGGTGGTCACCGCGCCGGGCTTGCGCACGCCGCGCATAGCCATGCAGAGATGTTCGGCCTCGACGACGACGATGACGCCGCGCGGATTCAGTTTGCGCATCAACGCATCTGCGATCTGCGCGGTCAACCGCTCCTGCACTTGCGGGCGCTTGGCGTACAGGTCCACCAGCCGGGCGATCTTCGACAGGCCGGTGACCCGGCCGTCGTGCCCGGGGATGTACCCCACATGCGCCACCCCGTGAAACGACACCAGGTGATGCTCGCATGTCGAATACAGCGGGATCTGCTTGACCAGCACCAATTCGTCATGCTGTTCGTCAAAGGTGGTGTCCAGCACCGCATCCGGGTCGGTGTAGAGCCCGGCGAAGAGCTCCTTGTAGGCCCGCGCTACGCGCGCCGGGGTGTCCTCCAGCCCATGCCGGTCGGGATCCTCCCCGATGGCGATCAACAACTCCCGGACGGCCGCCTCCGCGCGTGGTTGGTCGAACACTGCGGTGTGCACCGTCGCGGAGTTGTTGCGCGACCGCGTCATCGAGGTCTCCGTTCGTGTTCAGCCGTGCGCCGGCGGATTGGACCGACTGGGATCGTGCTCCGGTTCGTCGTTCTTCGGCGCGGGTGGGGTTCCCTGTGCTGCCGGTTGCCCGGGCTGCGGGTACGGCTGGTACGGCGGATACGGCGGCACCGCCCCGGCAGCGTTCGGGTTGTGCCACCCCGGGGGCGGTGGCGGCGGGTACCAGTACCCCTGCGGGTGCTGGGCCGGCTGCTGCTGTTGCGGCGGCCAGCCCGGGGCGTGCCAGCCCGCGGGAGCGCCGTAGTCGGGCTGGGTCGGGCCGTTCGGAGTCCCGTTGGCGCCGACGCCATTTGAGCCGTTCTGACCCGACGTTGCGGCCTCTTTCGTGGCCTGCGCGATCGCGGCCTTGAACGCCGGTTCGGGCACCGGCTTGGGCCACGGTTCGCCGCGTTCGATCGCCAGCTCGCCCGGCGTCTTGATCGGCGGCTTGTCGGAGGGCACCCGGCCACCGAAGTCGTCGAACATCGTCAGCCGTGGCCGCTTCTTCACGTCGCCGAAGATGGCCTCCAGCTCGGCGCGATGCAGGGTTTCCTTCTCCAGCAGCTCACCGGCGAGGATGTCGAGCACATCGCGGTATTCGGTGAGGATCTCCCACGCCTCGGTGTGAGCGGCCTCGATCAGCTTGCGGATCTCGTCGTCGATGTCGCGGGCCACCTCGTGGCTGTAGTCCGGGGCAGTGCCCATCGTGCGGCCCAGGAACGGGTCGCCGTGCTCGGTGCCGTAGCGCACCGCGCCGAGTTTGGAGCTCATGCCGTACTCGGTGACCATCGCCCGGGCGATCTTGGTGGCCTGCTCGATGTCGGACACCGCACCGGTGGTGGGCTCGCGGAACACGAGCTCCTCGGCGGCGCGTCCGCCCATGGCGAACACCAGCCGCGCGATCATCTCCGAGCGGGTCATCAAGCCCTTGTCGTCCTCGGGCACGGCCATCGCGTGCCCGCCGGTGCGCCCGCGCGCCAGGATCGTCACCTTGTAGATGGGGTCGATGTCGGGCATCGCCCAGGCCGCCAGCGTGTGGCCGCCTTCGTGGTAGGCGGTGATCTTCTTCTCGTGTTCGCTGATGATGCGGCTCTTACGGCGCGGCCCGCCCACGACGCGGTCGACGGCTTCCTCGAGCGCCGGCCCGGTGATGACCGTGCCGTTTTCCCGGGCGGTGAGCAGCGCGGCCTCGTTGATTACGTTGGCCAGGTCGGCGCCGGACATGCCGACGGTGCGCTTGGCCAGCCCGTCGAGGTCGGCGTCGGGTGCGATCGGCTTGCCCGCCGAATGCACGCGCAGCACGGCGCGACGGCCGGCGAGATCGGGATTGGACACCGGGATCTGGCGGTCGAAGCGGCCGGGCCGCAGCAGCGCGGGGTCGAGGATGTCGGGCCGGTTGGTGGCCGCGATGAGGATGACGCCCTGGCGGTCGCCGAAGCCGTCCATCTCGACCAGCAGCTGGTTCAGCGTCTGCTCACGCTCGTCGTGGCCGCCGCCGAGGCCGGCGCCACGCTGGCGACCGACGGCGTCGATCTCGTCGACGAAGATGATGCATGGGGCGTTCTGCTTGGCCTGCTCGAACAGATCGCGCACGCGAGACGCGCCGACGCCGACGAACATCTCGACGAAGTCCGAGCCCGAAATGGTGAAGAACGGGACACCTGCCTCGCCTGCGACGGCGCGGGCCAGCAGCGTCTTACCCGTACCGGGCGGGCCGTAGAGCAGCACGCCCTTGGGGATCTTGGCGCCCAGCGCCTGATACCTGCTGGGGTTCTGCAGGAAGTCCTTGATCTCGTAGAGCTCCTCAACCGCCTCATCGACGCCGGCGACGTCGGCGAAGGTGGTCTTGGGCATGTCCTTGGACAGCTGCTTGGCCCGGGACTTGCCGAAGCCGAAGCCCATCCGTCCGCCGGTTTGCATGCGGGAGAACATCACGAACAGCGCGACCAGCAGCAGCAGCGGCAGCATGTAGATCAGCAGCAAGCCCAGCACACTGCCGGTATTCACGGTGGTGCCGAACTTGATGTTCTTGGCGGTCAGCTGGTCGGCCAGCTTTTCGCCGTACCCGGTCGGGAACTTGGTGATGACCTTGTCGGCGTTCTCGGTCTCGGCGTTGCCGCTCTTGAGGTCCAGGCGCAGCTGTTGTTCGCGGTCGTCGATATGCGCGTTTTCGACGTTGCCGCTGTTGATCTGGGCAATCGCCACCGACGTGTCGACGGGCTTGAATCCGCGGGTGTCGTCGCTGAAGTAGAAGAACGACCAGCCCAGCAACAGCACGACCGCGATCACGGTCAGTGTGCGGATCACATTTTTACGGTTCATCGCTTATATCGGCCAGCAGGGGGAGTCGGCCAAGTCCTTCCAATACGTGCAGCTGGGATTAGTTCAGGCTACCGCTAGACCAACGTCTGGCAGTTCCCGAGATACTTCAGCGACGAATCTGAGGTTATGTCTGAACTTGCGGCGAAATGTCGAACACAAGCTCAGTTTCGGCGACTTATGAGACTTCCAGCGCGCCTCGCCCTGTGCTTTGGTGAGACCGTGATCACATCTACCGAACGGTTAGTCGACACCAACGGTGTGCAGCTGCACGTCACCGAAGCCGGCGATCGTGGTGCCCCGGTGGTGGTGCTGGCCCACGGTTTCCCCGAACTGGCCTACTCCTGGCGACACCAGATTCAGGTACTGGCCGACGCCGGCTACCACGTGCTGGCCCCCAACCAGCGGGGCTACGGACGATCGTCGGCGCCGGAGGACGTCGAGGCGTACAACATCGTCGAATTGACCGGCGACATCGCCGGCCTGCTCGATGACGCCGGCGCCGAGAAGGCGGTGATCGTCGGCCACGACTTCGGAGCCGTCGTCGCGTGGAACATGCCGCTGCTGCACCCGGACCGGGTTGCCGCGGTGGTCGGCATGAGCGTGCCGCCGGTGCCTCGCCCACCCGCCCCGCCGGTGCAGATCTGGAAGCAGATCTTCGGCGACAACTTCTTCTACATCTTGCATTTCCAGGAGCCGGGAGTGGCCGACGCCGAGCTCGGCGAAGATCCCGCGTTCACCATGCAGCTAGTGTTCGCAGATACCGGTACCGCGTTGGCCGGGCCCGATGCGCGGCCCGCCGAACCGCCGCCGCTACCCGATTGGATGACTAAGGAGGAGCTCGACCATTACATCACCGAGTTCTCCCGAACCGGATTCACCGGCGCGCTGAACTGGTATCGCAATTTCGATCGCAACTGGGAGCTGACCGAGAACACGCCGGCGGCCACCATCACGGCCCCGTCGTTGCTCATCGCCGGCACCGCCGACCCGTTCTTCGCGTTCATCCCCCGCGATCGGGTGTCCGATGTCGTCACAGGCGAGTACCGCGAGGTGCTCATCGACGGTGCGGGCCACTGGATCCAGCAGGAGCGCGCCGAGGATGTCAACAAGCTGCTGCTCGAGTTCCTGGCCGGATTGGAGTTGAAGTGACACGCCCGCTGAACTTCGGGGTCTTCATCACCCCCTTCCACCCTGTCGGTCAATCCCCCACTGTCGCACTGGAATACGACCTCGAACGGACGGTCGCCCTGGACCGGCTCGGCTTCGACGAAGTGTGGTTCGGTGAACACCACTCCGGCGGTTACGAACTCATCGCCTGCCCCGAGGTGTTCATCGCCGCGGCCGCCGAGCGGACGAAGCACATCCGGCTGGGCACCGGCGTGGTGTCGCTGCCCTATCACCACCCGCTGATGGTGGCCGATCGCTGGGTGCTGCTCGATCACCTCACGCGGGGCCGAGTCATGTTCGGCACCGGACCCGGCGCGCTGCCGTCGGATGCCTACATGATGGGCATCGATCCCGTCGACCAGCGCAAGATGATGCAGGAGTCGCTGGAGGCGATCCTGGCGTTGTTCCGGGCCGCGCCCGACGAGCGGATCAGCCGCAAGTCGGATTGGTTCACCCTGCGCGACGCGCAGCTGCACATTCGCCCCTACACCTGGCCGTATCCCGAGATCTCTACGGCGGCAATGATTTCGCCGTCGGGTCCACGGCTGGCCGGCGCACTGGGCACGTCGCTGCTGTCGTTGTCGATGTCGGTGCCCGGCGGGTATGCCGCGCTGGAGAACACCTGGGAGATCGTCGTCGACCAGGCCGAGAAGTCGGGTCGCGACGAGCCGAGCCGCGACGACTGGCGGGTGCTGGCGATCGTGCACCTCGCCGATACCCGCGACCAGGCCATCGACGATTGCACCTACGGCCTGCAGGATTTCGCCAACTACTTCGGCGCGGCGGGTTTTGTGCCGCTGTCCAATGCGGTGGAAGGGGATCAATCCCCCCGCGAGTTCGTCGAAGAGTATGCGGGCAAAGGCAATTGCTGCATCGGAACGCCCGGCGACGCGATCACCTACATCCAAGATCTCTTGGACACCTCCGGCGGGTTCGGCACCCTGCTGCTGCTGGGCCATGACTGGGCGTCACCGCAGGCGACGTATCACTCCTACGAGCTGTTCGCCCGAGAAGTGATGCCGCACTTCAAAGGTCAGCTCGTCGCGCCGCGCGCGTCACACGACTGGGCCAAAGGCATGCGCGACCAGTTGCTCGGCCGTGCGGGCGAGGCGATCGTCAAGGCGATCTCCGAGCACACCGACGAACTGAAGGAAAGGGAGCAAAAGTGATGCGAGCAGCGGTATTACGCGAAGGGCGGATGGTGCTGCGCGATGACGTGCCCGAACCTGTGCCCGGCCCCGGCCAGGTGCTCGTCGGGGTGAAGGCATGCGGAATCTGCGGGTCGGACCTGCACTTCGCCAAGCACGGCAAGGACGTGCTGGAGCTCACCGGTCAGATCAGTGGCTATCCCGCCGGCGGGAGTATGGACATCGACCTGCACCGCGACATCTTCATGGGCCACGAGTTCAGCGCCGAGGTGCTCGAAGCAGGTCCGGACACCGACGCTCCCGCGCCGGGCACGCTGGTGACATCGCTTCCGGTGCTGATATCGGCCACCGGCATCGACCCGATCGTCTACTCCAACACCATGATCGGCGGCTACTCGGAGCGGATGCTGCTCTCGGCGCCGCTACTTATGCCAATCCCCAACGGATTAGATCCACGCCACGCCGCGCTCACCGAACCCATGGCGGTGGGTCTGCACGCGGTCAACAAGTCCCACATCGAACGCGGCGAACCGGCGTTGGTGATCGGATGCGGCCCGATCGGCATCGCCATCATCGCTGCGCTGAGGAGCAAGGGCGTCGAAAGCATTGCGGCCGCGGACTATTCGACCAAACGACGCGAGCTGGCCAACGCCATGGGAGCCACCGAGATCATCGACCCGCAGCAGGGCTCGCCATTCGACACCGTCTCACCCAAGGTGATCTTCGAAGCCGTCGGCGTGCCGGGCATCCTCGACGACGTGATGCGCCGCGCCCCGGTCGGCAGCCGGGCCGTCGTCGCCGGCGTCTGCATGCAGCCCGACACGATGCACCCGTTCTTCGCCATCGCCAAGGAGATCAACATCCAGTTCGTACTCGCGTACGACCCCACGGAGTTCGCGGATTCCCTGCGGGCGATCGCCGAAGGTGAGATCGACGTGGCCCCGATGATCACCGGCGAGGTCGGGCTCGACGGCGTCGGTGAGGCATTCGACGCGCTGGCCGACCCCGACCGGCACTGCAAGATCCTGGTGGAGCCCTGAAGTAGGGTGCCAGCCATGCCGATCCCAGGGAAGATGCGTGTCCGATTCCTCGTCATCGCCGCGGGACTGGCCATCGCCGGACTGTCAGCGTGTGACTCATCCTCGGGTCCCGCCCTGACCTCCGACAGCGACACTCGGCAGGTCACCGTGGTCGGCGCCGGCAAAGTGTCGGGTACCCCGGACACGCTGACCGCCAATGTCTCGATGGAATTCATCGCGCCCGACGTCACCGGGGCGATGAACCAGTCCAGCGAGCGGCAGCAGGCCGTCATCAACGCGCTGACGGGCGCCGGCGTGGATCGCGATGACATCAGCACCACCGAGGTCAGCCTGCAGCCGCAGTTCGCCGGCGGCGGCGACAACCCCCAGTCGATCGTGGGGTATCGGGCCAGCAACTCGATCGACGTCAAGATCCGCGATTTGAGCTCCGCATCGCAGAAGCTGGCGCTGATCGTCAGCACCGGCGGCGACGCCACCCGCATCAACTCGGTCAACTACACGATCGAGGACGATTCCCAGCTCGTGATCGACGCCCGCGCACGGGCCTTCGAAGACGCCAGGGCACGCGCCGAGCAGTATGCGGAGCTGTCCGGTCTGACGTTGGGCGACGTGATCTCGATATCGGAGGTCGCCGCCGGGACGACGCCGCCGACACCCACGCCGATGCCGCGAGCCGCGATGGAGGCGGTGCCGCTGGAGCCCGGCCAGCAGACCGTCGGCTTCAATGTGACGGTGGTCTGGGAGCTGACCTAGGCGTCCGACTCAGCCCACCGGGGCGATGTCGACGGGGATGCCGTTGAGCACGGCGGTACCCGACAGCGGGTCCAGATGATTGCCGTCGTTGAGCTGATTCACGTTGCCGCCCGGCTGCCCCGCGGCGAAGCCCAGTCGCGTGCCGCCGCGGTCGTGGCCCCAGCCGTGTGGCAGCGACACCACCCCGCGCCGCATCCCGTCGCTCACCTCGACAGGCGCGAGTAGTTCACCGCCGGGGCCCTTGATGACCGCGGTGTCGGTGAGGCCGAGCTCGGCGGCGTCGTCGGGGTGGATCCGCAGCGTGCACCGGTTGGTCCCACCCGCGAGCGCGGGCAGGTTGTGCATCCAGCTGTTGTTGGAGCGCAGATGCCGTCGGCCGATGAGCATGAACCGGTCGTCGCGGCGCCCCAGGGATTCCCGCAGCCGCCCCACTTCCGAAACGAGTTGCGGCGGTGCGAGTTCGACGCGCCCGGATGGTGTTCGCAACACCTCCAGCAGACGAGGTTGCAACGGCCCGTAATCGATGCCGTGCGGCGCCGCCTTCAGCCGCGTCAGCGTCAGCCCGTCGGGGCGAGCGCCGAACCAGTCGCCGTACGGTCCGAGCCTCAGCATCATGTCGAGGCGCCGTTCGTAGCCGGGGCCGTCGATCAGCATCGCGGTCAACTCCTCGACGGCGCGACCGGCGACGGGCGACGTCGGATCTCCGGTCTCCTTCGCGAGCGTGGCCGCGATGACCTGGTCGTCGACGAGCTTCGGGTCGCCGTCGTAACCGACGCCGTACAGGATCAAGGCGATACGGGACAGGATCTCCGCCTCGTCGGGACGCCCGTCGAGCGGCAGCGCCGGCGGCGAATACCGCGCGTTGTTGCGCACCGCGAGATTGTTGAGCGCGACGTCGAAATGCGCGCTTCGCGATGGCGGCGGTGGCGGCAGGATGACGTCGGCGTGCCGCGTCGTCTCGTTGAGATACGGGTCCACGCTGAGCATGAAGTCGAGCCCGTCGAGCGCACGGTCGAGCCGATCGCCGTCCGGGGCGGAGAGCACCGGGTTGCCGGCGATCGTGATCATCGCCTTGATCTGCCCGTCGCCGGGGGTGTCGATCTCCTCGGCGAGCGCCGCGGCGGGCAGTTCGGACAGCGCCTCGGGGTAGCCGGAGACGCGGCTATGCCACCGGCCAGTGGCGAATCCGCGGCCGGCCTTCGGCGGGCGCGGAGCGGGCGCGACGGGCGAGAGCGGGAACATCGCGCCGCCGGGCCGGTCGAGGTTGCCGGTGAGGGTGTTGACGACGTCGACCAGCCAGCTGCCGAGTGTGCCGAATTCCACTGTGGAGGTACCGATTCGGCCGTAGACGGCCGCCGTGGGGGCATTAGCGATTTCGCGGGCCAAGCCACGAATGTCGTCGGCGGCCACACCGCAGTACGCGGCGACGTCCTCGGGGGCGAACCCGGCGGCCAGCTCGCGAACCTCGTCGACGCCATTGACGTGCTCGGCCACCGCCCCGAGATCGACGAGGCCCTCGTCGAAAAGCACGTGCACGACGGCCATCAGCAGCGCGGCGTCGGTACCGGGGCGCGGGGCGATGTGACGGTCGGCCATTTCGGCGGTGCGGGTGCGGGCCGGGTCGATCACGGTGAGCCGCCCGCCGCGCTTGCGCAGCGCCCGCAGCTTGCCGGGGAAATCGGCAGCGGTGGCCAAGCTGCCGTTGGACACGACGGGATTGGCGCCGATGATGACGAGGTAGTCGGTGCGGTCGAGGTCGGGCACGGTGAATGCGACCGGGCTGCCGAACATGTAGCCCAGTGCGACGTGCTTGGGCATCTGGTCGAGGGTGCTGGCGCTGAACACCTGCCGGGTGCCAAGTGCCCGCACGACCACCGGCGTGTACAGCGCGCCGGCGACGGTGTGCGCGTTGGGGTTTCCGAGGTACACGCCCACCGATGCGCCGCCGTGCTGACTGATGACCCCGCCGAGACCCTCAGCGACGGCCGCGAAAGCCTCGTCCCACGTGGCTTCGGTCAGTTCACCGTTGCGCCGAACCAGTGGGCGCGTCAACCGGTCGGGGTCATTGTCGAGTTCGGCGAAGCTCGCGCCCTTCGGGCAGATGAAGCCCTTGCTGAAGACGTCGTCTTTGTCACCGCGGGCACCGGTGACGCGGCCGTCGTCGATGGTGAGCGTCAGGCCGCAGGTGGCCTCGCACAGGGGGCAGATCCGCAGGGCTGTGGTGGTCATCAGTTCATCTTGCGCCCAGCCTGCGCCGAAAAGGAACTACTGCTGTTCGTAGACCTTCGGGTCGAGCGTGCCGATGTAGGGCAGGTCGCGGTAGCGCTCGGCGTAGTCCAGCCCGTAGCCGACGACGAACTCGTTGGGGATGTCGAAGCCGACGTAGGCGATGTCCACGTCGGCGCGCACCGCGTCGGGCTTGCGCAGCAGCGTGCACACCCGCAGCGACCGCGGCCCGCGGGTGGCCAGGTTGCGCAGCAGCCACGACAGCGTCAGGCCCGAGTTGACGACGTCCTCAACGATCAGCACGTCGCGGTCGTTGATGTCGCGGTCGAGGTCCTTGAGGATGCGCACCACGCCCGACGACGACGTCGACGAGCCATACGAGCTGACCGCCATGAACTCAAGCTGGGTGGGTACCGGGATCGCCCGCGCCAGGTCGGTCACGAAGAAGACCGCGCCCTTGAGCACCGTGATGAGCAGCAGGTCCTGGGAATTCTCGGCGATGACGTCGCGGTAGTCCGCGCCGACCTGTGCGCCGAGCTCGGCGACCTTGGCTTGGATCTCATCCGACGAAAGCAGAACCGACTTGATGTCGCCCGGATACAGCTCGGTGGTGTGCGCAGCCACGTCCACAGCGTGCCATGCGATACCCCGCATAACCAACGCGGCCGCGGCAAAACAAACCCAACCGTTTAGATCGAGGATTGAGGCCACATAGTGGCACCGATCCTCCACCCAAGCAACGCTTTAGCGGACGGCTTCGGTGTGCAGCGTGAGAGTGCCGTCGCAGCGGCCGGCGATCAACCGCTGACTGCGCAGCGGCGAGCCGACCGCGACCCCGCCCTGCCCGCGCCACGCGGTGACCAGCGCGTCGACGCCGCGGATCTGCTTGTCGGTCAGATCGCAGGCCCCGCCGGCCAGCAGCCAGCCGCGGATCACCCGGCGCCGGATCGCCGTCGGCAGCGCCGCCAGCCGCGCCGTGTCGAGCCCCTCCCCGACGGCCACTTCCGACCGCGCCAGCTCGGCGAACTCGTCGAGCGTGTCGGTATCCTCACGCAGCGCGGTCGCGGTGCGGGCCAGCGCTTCGGCCACCCCGCCGCCGAGCACGTCCTCCAGTAGCGGCATCACGTCCAGCCGCAACCGGGTCCGGGTGAATCGGCGGTCGGCATTGTGCGGGTCCTGCCACGGCGCCACCCCGAGTTCGCCGCACGCCGCCTGCGTGACGCTGCGCCGAACGCCCAGCAGCGGGCGACACCACGGTGGATCGTACGGTCGCATACCGGCGATCGAGCGGGCCCCCGAGCCGCGACCGAGCCCGAGCAGCACCGTCTCGGCCTGATCGTCGAGGGTGTGGCCGAGCAGCACCGGCGCCCCGTCGCGCGCAGACTGCAATGCGGCGTACCGCGCGGTGCGCGCCGCGGCCTCCGGGCCGCCGGTGGTGCCGACCTGAACCGGAAGAATGTGTGCGTCAACACATCCCAGCGCCAACGCCTGCTGTTGGGCGGTGGCCGCCACCGATGCGGAGTCGAATTGCAGCCCATGGTCGACGATCAACGCGGTGGTGGGTTTGACGGCGACGGCGGCGGCGGTCAACGCGAGCGAATCCGCACCGCCCGACAGCGCCACACACCAGCGGTCGTCATCGGTGGCGTACGTCCGGGCGAACGTGGCCACCGCTCTCGTCACACCGGCTACAGGACCCTGTCGATCCATCGTTGCGGATCTTCGATTTCCGTTGGCAGCGGCAGTGTTTCGGGCCCCGACCAGACGGCGTTGAACCTGGCCATCCCGACGCGCGACACCACGTGGTCGACGAACGCCTTGCCGCGGGTGTACTGGCTGATCTTGGCGTCGATACCCAACAGGGCCCGCAGCAAGCGCTGCAGCGGCGGCTGTTTGCGCTGGCGCCGGTCGTCGAATCGGCGCCGAATGGTGGCCACCGACGGCACCACGGCCGGACCGACCGCATCCATCACATGGTCGGCGTGGCCTTCGAGCAGCGTGCCCAGCACCAGCAGTTGATCCAGGGCGCGGCGCTGCGGCTCGGACTGCACCGCCCGCAGCAGTCCCAGCACCCCGCCCGAATTCGGTTCTGCCGCATTGCCGTTGCGTTGACTGCGAACGAACTCGGCGAGCCGCGATAGCACCTGGCCGACGTCTTCGCCGGTCTCATCGGTGAGCACTGCCAGCGACTGCGCCATGTGATCGGCCAACCAGGGATTGGCCCGGAACTGCACCCGGTGGGTGACCTCGTGCAGGCACACCCACAGCCGGAAATCCGCGGGCAGCACCCGCAATTGGCGCTCGACGGAGATCACGTTGGGATACACCAGCAGCAGTTCGCCGCCGTCGGGGGCGAACGGGTCGTACTGGCCGAGGATTCCCGACGACACGAACGCCAGCACCGCGCCCGTCTGCGCGCCGGTGATGCGGCCCGCGATGAAATGCGGTTTGGCCCCGTCGTCCGCCCCGCCCGTCATCACCCGCATCGACTGGGTGGCCGCGCGGATCCACTGGACCCGGTCCACGATGCGCGCGTCGGGAATCTCGCCGCCCTCGATGAGCCCGGTCACCTCGCGCACCGGCAGCTCAGCGCTGCGGGACGCGCCGGCGAGCTCGTCGATGACCTGGCGGCGGGTGTAGTCGGTGGAGTCCGGCCCGGGCCGGGCCAGCTTCGCGCCCACGGTGGCGGCGAACTGCCAGTCGACGGCGCGCCCGACGGTGAGTTTGGTCTTGGTCTTGGTTGTGGGACTCATGTACGGCATCCGCACGACCGCAGTGCCGCGGCCAGGTTGTCGATGGCGACGCGTCCGGTCGGGCCGGCATTGTTGGAGATCAGCGCAAACGTCAGCACCCGACCGCTGGCGTCGGTGACGATCCCGGCCAGCGCGTTGGTGTTGGTCAACGATCCGGTCTTGGCGCGCAGCCAGCCCACGGCGGCGCGGCCGGGTTCGCTGTCGAGATAGCGGTAGGACAGCGTGCCGCTGCCGCCAGCGATGGGCAGCAAATCGACCAGCGGCCGCAACTCGGGGTGGCTGCTGCCGGCGGCGGCGGTAATGACCTCGTCGAGCGTTTCAGCCGTCAGCCGGTCATCGACGGATAGCCCGCTGGAGTCGACCAGCGTCGCCCCGGTGGTGTCGATTTTGGCGGTTTCGAGGCGATCCAACACGGCGGCCACGGCGCCTTCGAAACTCTGCGGCCTGTTCATCGCGGCGGCCACCTCTCGGCCGATCGCCTCGGCCAGCACGTTGTCGGATGCCACCATCATCACCCTCAGCCGCTCCATCAGTGGTGGCGACTCGACCGCCGCGAGCTGTTGGCCGCCGGTGTAGGCCGACGGCAACACCGTGACCGTGGCGGGGTCGACGCGCAACGCGGCAGCCAGTGCGCGGCCGGCGTCGAGGGCAGGGGTAGGCGAGCGCTTGGATTCCTCGCTGACCGGCTGGGTGCGGCCGCCGTCGAGCATCACCGGTTGGATCGGGGCGATGTCGCCCCCCTCGATGTCGGCGGGATCCCATCCCGGCGCCATCGTCGGGCCGGTGTAGGCGCTGACATCGACCTGCACCGCGGTCACGTCGACGCCGCTGCGCCGGACCTGGTCGGCGAGGTCACTGATCCGGGCGGCGTCGGGATACCAGGTCTCGGTGCCGGGCGGTGCCCCCGACAGCGTGGTGTCGCCGCCGCCCTTGAGCACGACGACACCGGGTCGGCTTCCGCTCATCACCCGGGTGGTCAGCCGGTCGTCGCGGTCCAGCGTCAGCAGGGCGGCCGCGGCGGTGAGCACCTTGTTGGTGGACGCCGGCTGCATCGGGACGTCGGCGCCCAGCGCCCACAGCTGCGCGCCGGTGAGCGCGTCGGTGACGCGTCCGGTCAGATCGCCGAGGTTCGGATCGGCCAGCGCAGGCGCGAGTGTGGCGGCGAGACCCTCCGGTGTCGGCTTGTCGGCGCTGTCGGCGACCGGAACGATGCCCGGCTCGGCCGTCGCGGGCGGGGGCACCGGTTTGACTGCGGCGTCACTGGTCGAATGCCCGGTGGTGATCACCGCGGCAACCGCCACCAGCGCCGCGACCAGCAGCAGTACCGCCACCCCGATCAGCACATGGGTGGACCGCCGCCACCGCGTGGGCCGCATATCTCTCCTGCTCTTGATTGACCTGCCGAACCTCCCCCGTAAAGCAGCGTATCGCTCAATTAGGGTTACCCCCGTCCCCCAGACCGGAGCACAGGGCAAGGAGCCGCGGCGGTGCAGTTCGACGTAGTGATCGAGATCACGAAGGGTTCACGCAACAAGTACGAGGTAGACCACGAAACCGGGCGGGTCAAACTCGACCGCTACCTGTACACCGCGATGGGGTATCCCACCGACTACGGGTTCATCGAGCACACCCTCGGCGAGGACGGCGATCCGCTCGACGCTCTGGTGCTGCTGCCCGAGCCGGTGTTCCCCGGATGCCTCGTGGAGGCGCGCCCGGTCGGAATGTTCAAGATGGTCGACGACGCCGGCGGTGACGACAAGGTGCTGTGCGTGCCCGCGGGCGACGTGCGCTGGGACCACATCAAGGAGATCGACGACGTCTCGTCGTACGAGCTGGACGCGATCAAGCACTTCTTCGTGCATTACAAGGACCTCGAGCCGGGCAAGTTCGTCGAGGCCGCCGACTGGGTGGGCCGCGCCGAGGCCGAAGCCGAGGTGCAGCGGTCGCTGGAGCGCTTCAAAAGCTCTGGCCACTGAGCTCTCAATGCGTTAAGGGGTTGATTGCTCGCGCCAGGTGCGAGTAATCAACCCCTTAGAGGATTTTGCGCCGCTGTAACACGCCGTAACGCCCACGTTCTCTGCGGGTTCGATCATTGCGGTGTGTTGTTGCATCAAGGCATCGGTCTGGACGCATACAACAAAATGCCGTTGCAGCGCGCGGTGCACGCGGTCTACGAATGCTGCTACAGCGTGTCGCTGGCCGCCGATCTGGCGCGTGGGCGCCCGTATGCCAACCATGACCAGTTGTTCCGGCGCGCCGACGCGCTGCTGTTCGCGCTGGGCGAGGATTCCATCGACTCGATCCTGCAGGCCTATCCCGACATCGGCCGCAGGCCGGGCAGCGAGAAGTCACGGGCCGAGCAGTGTGCGGTGTTCGACGAGCGTCCGGAGATGATGGCCGCGCTGGAGGGCGCCGCCGCGCGCTACCTGGAGCATTTCGGTTTCGGCTTCGTGATGTTCGTCAACGGCTACAGCGCCGACGACGTACTCGCGGCGATGACCGACCGTCTGCACAACGACCGCGACACCGAGCGCAAGATCGTGCGCAATGAGTTGGCCAAGATCAACCGCACGCGATTGGACCGCATGCTCGGCCCGGAGGGCGGCTACGACAATTGGTGACGCGCTCAGACGTCGGCCGTCCGAGAAATGAGCGCCCACACCGTCTTACCCGTGGTTGTCGGCGCGTTGCCCCATGCGTCGCAGACCGCCGCCACCACTTCCAGACCGCCGATGCGGCCCCGGGTGGCGCTGGCTTCGCGCCGGATCGCGACGGCGCTGCTGGTGTCCTCGACGGCGACGATCACCGATGACCCGTCGGTCTCCAGCCGGATCGCCACCGCGCCACCGGCGTGCGCGACGGCGTTTTCCACCAGCACCGCCGCCACCGACCGCACCGCCGGGATGAGTTCGGGTTTGGACCACGCCCGCAGCCATTCGGCCGTCAGTTCACACGCCCGCCAGATGCTCGGCTGACCGCGCATCAGCTCGGCACGGGCGTGCAGGCGATAGCGGTGCCGCCCGGTCCGCGACACCTGCGCAATCGCTGACTCGACCGTCGGATGCACCGGGACGTGGCGACTGATCTTGCTGTCCGCCAATGCTTCTCGACGATAACGGTGGCGATAGCAGACGAGCGCCACGGGGACGTCGGGCCAGCGGCTGACATGCCAGCGGGCGCTGCTGAACACGGTCCACGCGGAGGTGGCCGGCACCGACAGCTCGTTGACGTCCACGATGACCGCGAGGGGCCGGCTCAAGGCCGCCCCAATGATGGTGTCGCGCAAGGAAAGATAGGTGTTGCTGTCGAGCACACCTCGCACCGTGAGCACGCAGTGGTCATCGACCATCGCCTTGGACACCTGAAGGATTCCGGGCTGATCAATCTGCATGGCCACATCCCCAACGATCACGGCAAGGGGCGGGGCCGCTCCGCGGTCGGTTGGGTGAGCGGCCCCAAGGTCCCGCAAGCCTCGTCAGGCGCTGATTGCCTCCCGCAATCCTGGTACGACGGCGATCTTGCGCGGTTTGGCCGCCTCTGCCAACGGCAGCGTCACGCGCAGCACCCCATCGCTGTAGTCGGCTCTGACCTTGTCGACATCGATCCGGCTGTCCAACTGCAGCCGCCGCGTGAACATCCCGACGGGGCGCTCGGCAACCAACCGGGTGCGGTCGTCGCCCGCGTCGGGCCGCTCGGCGCGGACCGTCACCGCGTCGCCCTCGACGCTCACGTCCAGCGAGTCCTCGGAAATACCGGGCAGGTCGAACTCCGCCACGAACTTCTCACCCTCGCGCCAAACATCCATCGGCATCGTCAACGGGCGGGACGGGGTGCCCGCCGCGGTTCCCCACAGCCAATCGGTAAGACGGTCAAGGTCACGGAAGTATGGGTCGAGCCCAAACATCGTCGTCACCTCCAAGCAATCTATGCTTCTTTAATAGATAACCTATTGTGATCGATGCATATTTCAGTCACCGGCCTTGGGTGGCTGAGCCGTTTTCGCGAGCGCCACCGGCAGCAGGTACTCCCCCACCAGCGTGCGGTGCCACCATGCCCGGTCGTGCCGTAGCTCTTGCCAGGTGGTGAAGCGGTACCGGTAGAACAGCGCACGCACGAAGCGCGGGGGCTCGTCGGGGAACGGATTGTGCCGCAGCAGGCGCAGCGTCGCCCGGTCGTTCTTCAGAAGACGCACGATGAACGGACCCAGCCAACCCTCGGCGTATGCCGGCGAGATGGCGGCGAACCACATCAGCCAGTCCAGGCGCAGGTGGTAGGGCGCCCATTGCCGCGGGACCCGACGCACCGAGCCGGGCTTGCCTTTGAACTCGTATTCCTTCCACACGGTCTCTTCGGTGATCTCCGGTTCATCGGTGCCCTCCACCACGACTTCGAAGCGTGTCCGGCCGACGCTGCCGAACGCCCCGTAGGTGTTGACGAGCCGGAACGGGTTGAACGACAGGTTCATCCGTTGGTGGTGCGACAACATGTTGCGCACCGGCCAGTAGCTCAGGAACGCGACGAGCACCGTGAAGGCGATCACCAGCACGACAAACCAGGCCGGCGGATCGGGCAGCGCGGGGTCCTGTGGCACTGGAAGGAACTGCGACGCAACGGGATTGGAGATGGCGCTGCACGCCAACACGATGGTGATCCAGTTCAGCCAGGCGAAATTGCCCGAAATCACCAGCCACAGCTGGGTGACGATGATGATCGCCGCGGCGATGCTCGACACCGGTTGAGGCGCGAACAACCCGAACGGCACCACGAGTTGGGCGAAGTGGTTGCCCGCCACCTCGACGCGATGCAGTGGCTTGGGCAGATGGTGGAAGAACCAGCTCAGCGGACCGGGCATCGGCTGCGTTTCATGGTGGTAGTACAGGCACGTCAGGTCGCGCCAGCACCGGTCGCCGCGCATCTTGATCAGTCCGGCGCCGAACTCGACGCGGAAAAGCAGCCACCACGCCAGATACATCGTCAGCACCGGCGGAGCGACGCTGTCATTACCCAGGAAGATCGCGAGGAAACCGGCCTCGAGCAGCAAGACCTCCCAGCCGAACGAGTACCACGACTGCCCGACGTTGACGATGGACAGGTAAAGCACCCACAGCACCAGCCACATCAGCATCGCCGCCCACAGCGGCACGACGTCGGCCAGCCCGGCAACGATCGTCGCCGACAGCGCCGCGCCCACCCAGGACACCGCCGCGAAGAAGCGGTCGGAGTAGTGCAGATAGAAGATGCTGGGCGCCNACAGCGGCACGACGTCGGCCAGCCCGGCAACGATCGTCGCCGACAGCGCCGCGCCCACCCAGGACACCGCCGCGAAGAAGCGGTCGGAGTAGTGCAGATAGAAGATGCTGGGCGCCTGGCGGAAAGACTGCAGTTGCAGGAACCGCGGGATGGGCTGCATGCCGTGCTCGCCGATCAGGGCGCGGAATTGGCGGGCGGCGGCGACGAAGGCGATGAGGTAGAGGGCGGCAAGGCCGCGTTCCAGTACCAGCCGGCCGAACCAGTACTCGGGTGCCGTGAACCATTCCATGGTCGCAACTCCTCACCACCACCATTGTGGCGAAGTCGCGCGCCGGTGGGCCGATCCGCGACACCCGTCTCGGCGCCGCGCTGACAGGCAACCCGCTTAGTACGTTGTATGCGTGGCTGGGGATTCTGTGACCGACGTTCCGGCTCAGTACGTGCTGTCGCCATACGCCCCCGAACCACGCACGCTCGTCGACATCCTCTACGACACCGCCGCGCGCTATCCCGACGCGCCGGCCATCGACGACGGCACCGTGCAACTCACCTACGGCGAGCTGATCGCCGACATCGAGGAATCCGTCGCGTGGCTGGCCGCCCGGGGCATCGGCCGCGGCGACCGCATCGGCATCCGGATGCCGTCGGGCAGTTACGCGCTGTACGTGGCGATTCTCGCGACGCTGGCCACCGGTGCCGCGTACGTGCCCGTCGACGCCGACGATCCCGACGAGCGGGCGGCGCTGGTGTTCGGCGAAGCGGGTGTGGTGGCGGTGATCACCGAGCAGGGACTCATCCGCGCGGCCGGCGCCTCCCGCGGCTGGCGCGCCGCACGCCCGTTGGCGCGCGACGACGCGTGGATCATCTTCACGTCCGGGTCCACCGGCACGCCGAAGGGTGTCGCGGTGATGCATCGCAGCGCCGCCGCATTCGTCGACGCCGAAGCGCAGATGTTTCTGCAGCACAACCCGATTGGGCCGGGCGATCGCGTGCTGGCCGGGTTGTCGGTGGCGTTCGACGCGTCGTGTGAGGAGATGTGGCTGGCCTGGCGGCACGGCGCCTGCCTGGTGCCGGCGCCGCGATCGCTGGTACGCAGCGGGATGGACCTGGGCCCGTGGCTGGTATCCCGCGACATCACCATCGTGTCGACGGTGCCGACGTTGGCGGCGCTGTGGCCCGCCGAGGCGTTGGAAGCGGTGCGGCTGTTGATTTTCGGCGGCGAGGCCTGCCCGCCGGAGCTGGCGGCGCGACTGGCGGTCGACGGTCGCGAGGTGTGGAACACCTACGGCCCCACAGAGGCCACGGTGGTGGCGTGCGCGGCCAAGCTCGACGGTCGCGGCCCGGTCAGCATCGGGTTGCCGCTGCCGGGCTGGGATCTGGCGGTGGTCGACCGCAACGGCGTGCCCGTCGGCAACGGCGAGGTCGGCGAACTCGTCATCGGCGGGGTCGGTCTGGCCCGCTATCTCGACCCCGACAAGGACGCCGAGAAATACGCCGCGATGCCGACGCTGGGCTGGGACCGCGCGTATCGCAGCGGCGATCTGGTGCGTCTGGAATCCGACGGCCTGTACTTCATGGGCCGCGCCGACGACCAGGTCAAGGTCGGTGGACGTCGCATCGAGTTGGGCGAAGTGGACGCCGCGCTGGTGAACCTGCCGGGTGTGTCCGGTGGGGCGGCCGCGGTTCGGCATACCGCCAGCGGCGCCCCGCTGTTGGTTGGATACGTCGCCAGTGCCGACCCCGAGTTCGACGTGGCGGCGGCGCGCGCCGCGCTTGCCGAGACGCTGCCCGCCGCGCTGGTGCCGCGGCTGGTGCTCGTCGACGAACTGCCGACCCGCACCTCGGGCAAGGTGGACCGCGACGCGCTGCCGTGGCCGGTCGCGGAGGACGACGTTCCGGAGCTGGCCGGCACGGCGGGCTGGCTGGCCGGGTTGTGGCGCGACGTGCTGGGCGCCGCGGTCGACGGGCCCGAAGCGGACTTCTTCGCACTGGGCGGCGGCTCGCTGTCGGCGGCTCAACTCGTCGCGGCGCTGCGGCAGCGCTACCCGCAGGTGACAGTCGCCGATCTCTACGACCACCCACGGCTGGGCTCGCTGGCCGGATTCCTCGACGACCTCGACCCGCCGCCGCAGGTGAAAACCCGTGTGGTGAAGCCTGTTTCGCGGTGGACGCAGGCGGTTCAGCTGGCATTGTCGTTGCCGCTGGCCACGTTGACCGGTTTGCAGTGGGTGGTGTGGCTGGCGCTGGTCAACAACGTCGTCAACGCCGTGCGCCCGATGCCGTGGCTGGTCAGCGTGAACTGGTGGTGGATCCTCGGCGGCTTCCTGCTGTTCGTGACACCGCTGGGCCGGATGGGCATCGCGGTGCTGTTCGCCCGCATGCTGCTCACCGGTCTGCAGCCGGGCACGTATCGCCGCGGCGGCTCGGTGCACCTGCGGGTGTGGCTGGCCGAACGGCTGGCCGAGGCCAGCGGCGCGGAGAATCTGGCCGGGGCGCCGTGGCTGGTGTACTACGCCCGCGCGCTGGGCAACAAGGTCGGTAAGGGTGTCGACCTGCATTCGACGCCGCCGGTGACGGGCATGCTGACGCTGGGCCATCGCTGTTCCATCGAGCCCGAGGTCGACCTGTCCGGCCATTGGATCGACGGCGACCGCTTTCACGTCGGCCCGATCACCGTCGGCAACGACGCGACCGTCGGTGCCCGCACCACGCTGCTGCCTGGGTCCGTCGTCGGCAAGAACGCGGACGTCGCACCGGGTTCCGGCGTCGTGGGCAAGGTGAAGAGCGGCCAGTACTGGAAGGGCTCGCCCGCGGTGAAGTCCGGCAAGGCGCGCCATCCCTGGCCCGATCACCGACCGCGCCGGGCACCGCTGTGGGTCGCGGTGTACGGGCTGACGTCGGTGGTGTTGAGCGGATTGCCGTTGGTGGCATTGGCCGTTGGTCTGGTGGTGATCGGCTGGGGTGTTCGCGACGCCACCTCGTTGACCGCTGCCATCCTGCCCGCCGCGCTGTGGACGCCGGTCGCGACGCTGGCGGCGCTGATCACTTACGCGGGGTTGACGATCCTCGGGGTGCGGACATTGGCACTGTGGCTGCGTGAGGGCTATCACCCGGTGCGCAGCCGCGTGGGCTGGCAGGTGTGGGCCACCGAACGGCTGATGGACGCCGCCCGCAACTACTTGTTCCCGCTGTACGCCAGCCTGCTGACACCGTGGTGGTTGCGCGCGTTGGGCGCGAAAGTCGGTCAGGGCACCGAGATTTCGACCGCGCTGCTGACCCCGAAGTTCACCGTCGTGCAGGACGGGGCATTCCTCGCAGACGACACCATGGTGGCGTCCTACGAGCTGGGCGGCGGCTGGATTCACGTCGCCCCGGCGACCATCGGCAAGCGCGCATTCCTCGGCAATTCGGGCATCACCCAGCCCGGCCGCAAGGTGCCCGACGACGGTCTGGTCGCCGTGCTCTCGGCAGCACCACACAAGGCGAAGAAGGGCTCGTCGTGGTTGGGCAGTCCGCCGGTCCGGTTGCGCCGCAAGCCCACTGCGGCCGACGCCTTGCGCACCTTCCACCCGCCACTGCGGCTGAAGTTGATGCGCTCGGCGGTTGAAACGTGCCGGCTGATACCGGTGATGGTGACGTTCACGATCGGCGTCGCAGTGTTGTTCGCGCTGCAATGGCTGGCGGTCTCGTTCGGCTGGCTGTGGGCGGCGCTCGGCGGCGGTGTGGTGCTGCTGGCCGCAGGGGCTCTCGCGGGTGCGGTCGCGGTCATCGCGAAATGGGTTGTGGTCGGGCGGATTCGGGCGATCGAACATCCACTGTGGTCGGCGTTCGTCTGGCGCAACGAGGTGTCGGACACCTTCGTCGAGACCGTCGCCGCCCCGTGGTTCGCACGTGCGGCCAGCGGCACCCCGGTGATGAATCTCTGGCTACGGGCGCTGGGGGCGAAGATCGGGCGCGGCGTCTGGTGCGAGACATACTGGTTGCCCGAGGCGGACCTGGTCACCCTCGGCGAGGGCGCCACCGTCAACCGCGGTTGCGTGGTGCAGACGCATCTGTTCCACGACCGCATCATGCGGATGGACACCGTGGTGCTCGAGCAGGGTGCGACGCTGGGGCCGCACTGTGTGGCGCTACCCGCGGCGCGGTTGGGCGCCGGCGCGACCGTCGGCCCCGCGTCACTGGTGATGCGCGGCGACGAAGTCCCGCCGTCGACCCGCTGGCAAGGCAACCCGATCGCGCCGTGGAACGTGTTCCGCAAGAAGCACCGCGACACCCGGGCCGACAAGGCGCCCAAGGAATCCGCCGCGTGACGAGATCCAAGAAGAAGGCTTCAACTGCTCCCGTCATCGACCCGTACCTACCGGGCAACGGCAACTTCGGCTACCGGGTGTCGCGCTACGAACTGGACCTGGAATACAAGGTCGCCATCAACCGGCTGTCCGGCACTGCGACCATCACCGCGGTGACGTTGGCGGCGCTGCGCACGTTCACGCTGGATCTCTCGGACGCCCTCACGGTGAGCAAAGTGTCGGTGAACGGCCGCCGCCCCTCCCAGTTCAGCTGCGCGGCAGGAAAACTGCACATCGGGTTGTCCTCCCCGCTTCCGGCCGGGGCCGCGATGACCATCGTCGTGCGCTACAGCGGATCCCCTCGGCCCATCAGATCCTATTGGGGCGACGTCGGTTTCGAGGAGCTGACCAACGGGGCGCTGGTCGCGGGGCAGCCCAACGGCGCGGCGTCATGGTTTCCCTGCGACGACCACCCCAGCTCGAAGGCCAGCTACCGCATCCGGATCAGCACCGAAGGCCCGTATCGCGCGATCGCCAACGGCGAGTTGGTGTCCCGCCGGGCGCGCGCCGGGATGACCACGTGGACCTATGAGCTGGCCGAGCCGACATCGAGCTATCTCATCACGCTGCAGATCGGCATGTACGACACGCATCGGCTGGCCAAGAACGGCGTGCCGATCAGCGCCGCGCTACCGGCCCGGCTGCGGCGCAACTTCGAGCATGACTTCGCGCGCCAGCCACAGATGATGAAGCTGTTCGTCAAGCTGTTCGGGCCGTATCCGCTGGCCTCCGGCTACACGGTCGTGGTCACCGACGATGATCTGGAGATACCGCTTGAGGCGCAAGGGATCTCGATCTTCGGCGCCAACCACTGCGACGGGCACCGCAGCGCGGAGCGACTGATCGCACACGAGCTGGCCCACCAGTGGTTCGGCAACTCGGTGACCGCGCGGCGTTGGCGCGACATCTGGCTGCACGAGGGATTCGCCTGCTACGCGGAGTGGCTGTGGTCGGAGCACTCCGGCGGCCGCAGCGCCGACGAGTGGGCGCGTCACTACCACCAGCGGCTGCTCGACTCGCCGCAGGATCTGCTACTGGCCGATCCCGGGCCGCGCGACATGTTCGACGACCGGGTATACAAGCGCGGCGCACTGACGCTGCACGTCTTGCGAGGCCGCATCGGTGACGAGAAATTCTTTGCGCTGCTGCGCGATTGGACGAGTCGGTACCGTCACGCCACCGTGCTGACCGACGACTTCACCGGATTGGCTGCCAACTACGCCGACGACTCGCTGCGCGGGCTGTGGGACGCGTGGCTGTATTCCAAGGACGTGCCGGCGTTGTGACCGATGTCGGCGGTCCTCCCGCGACGGGCCCGATCACCCGCGGCAGCGTCGCGCGCGTCGGCGTGGCCACCGCGCTCACCGCGCTGTGCGGGTACGCGGTGCTGTATCTGGCCGCCCGCGACCTGGAACCGGAGGGCTTCTCGGTGTTCGGCGTGTTCTGGGGCGCATTCGGACTGGTCACCGGTGCCGCCAACGGGCTGCTGCAGGAGGCCACGCGCGAAGTGCGGTCGGCGCAGTCCACTGACGTTGCCGTAGGGCCGCGGACGCACCCGATGCGGGTGGCCGCGATGGTCGGTGTCGTTGCGGCACTGGTGATCGCGGGGAGTTCGCCGCTGTGGTCGTCGCACGTGTTCGTCGAATCACCGTGGCTCAGCGTCGTTTTGTTGAGCGTCGGGCTGGCCGGATTCTGTGTGCACGCAACGCTGCTCGGCATGCTGGCCGGGGTGAACCGCTGGACCCAGTACGGATCGCTGATGGTGACCGACGCCGGCATCAGGGTGGCCGTTGCGGCGGCGACGTTCGTCGTCGGGTGGGGTTTGGTCGGCTATTTGTGGGCCACCGTGGCAGGCGCGGTGGCGTGGCTGCTCATGGTTCTCGCGTCGCCGGCGGCCCGGGCGGCGGCGCGACTGCTCACCGCCGGCGGGGCGGTGACTTTCCTGCGCGGCGCGGCGCATTCGATCACCGCCGCGGGCGCCAGCGCGATTCTGGTGATGGGTTTCCCGGTGCTACTCAAGGCGACATCGGGCGATCTCGGAGCGGCGGGCGGTGTGGTGATTCTGGCGGTGACGTTGACCCGGGCGCCGCTGCTGGTGCCGCTGACCGCGATGCAGGGCAATCTGATCGCCCATTTCGTCGATCAGCGCGACGAGCGGTTGCGGGCGCTGGTGGCACCGGCCGCGGTGGTCGTCGGCCTCGGGCTGGTGGGTGTGGTGGCCGCGGGGTTGCTGGGGCCGTGGCTGTTGCGGGCGGCGTTCGGGCCCGAATACCGGGCCGACGGAGCGCTGCTGGCGTGGCTGACGGCGGCGGCGGTCGCGATCGCGTTGTTGACGTTGACCGGGGCCGCGACGGTGGCGGCGGCGCTGCATCGGGCGTATGCGCTGGGGTGGGTGGGTGCGACGGTTGCGTCGGTGCTGCTGCTGTTGCTGCCGGTCAGCTTGGAGACGCGCACGGTGGTCGCGCTGCTGTGCGGGCCGCTGGTGGGAATCGCCGTGCACTTGGCCGCGCTTGCCAGAGGACCCGCAGGTTGACGGAGCGGCGTCGGCCGCGACATTGAGCAGGCGTGTAACTTAGTCGCATCGACATGCGTTACCACGACGTTTGGATCGTCGTCCCCGCCTTCAACGAGGCGAGCGTCATCGGCGACGTCATCTCCGACGTTCGCTCCGTTTTTGCTCACGTGGTGTGTGTGGACGACGGCAGCCGCGACGGCACCGGCGACATCGCGTTGCGGGCGGGCGCGCATGTGGTGCGTCATCCGGTGAATCTGGGCCAGGGCGCGGCGATCCAGACCGGCGTCGAGTACGCCCGCCGTCAACCCGGCGCGCAGGTGTTCGTGACGTTCGACGCCGACGGCCAGCATCAGGTCAAAGACGTCGTCCGGATGATCGACCGGTTGAGCGCCGAGGACGTCGATCTGGTGATCGGCACCCGGTTCGCCGGCGTCGTCAGCCGCACGCCGGTGGCGAAGCGAATATTGTTGCGGTTGGCGGCATCTCTGAGCCCGCACAGCCGCAAGCTGGGTTTGACCGACGCGCACAACGGGCTGCGGGTGTTCAACAAGACGGTGGCCGACGCGCTGAACATCACCATGAGTGGCATGAGCCATGCCAGTGAGTTCATCGCGCTGGCGTATGAAAACGGTTGGCGGGTAACCGAAGAGCCGGTCGAGATTCTCTACACCGACTACGCGAAGTCCAAGGGCCAGCCACTGCTCAACGGCGTCAACATCCTCTTCGACGGACTGCTGCGAGGGAGGCTATCCCGATGAACTGGATCCAGGTGTTGCTGATCGCGTCGGTGCTGGCGCTGCTGGTCTATCTGTTGCGGTCACGCCGCAGCGCGCGGTCGAAAGCGTGGGTGAAGGTCGGTTACATCGTGTTCGTGATCGTCAGCATCTATGCGATTCTTCGGCCGGATGACACCACCGTCGTCGCGAATTGGCTTGGCGTAGACCGTGGAGCGGATCTCATCACCTACATGCTGATCGTCGCGTTCGCGTTCACCACGTTGAGCACCTATATGCGGTTCAAGGACATCGAATTGAAGTACGCGCGGCTGGCGCGGGAAGTCGCGTTGCAGAACGCGCAGGTGCCCGACGAGCGCTGAGTGGCGCGTCGATAGCCACAGCCGTCACAACGGCCACACTGGCACCTGGAGCGATTGGTATATGCCTCTGAAATGCGGTGGCGCCGGCGATACCACTTATCCGGATTGCTCGTGGACGTCGCGGAAGAACGCGACGGTCCGGGCGATCCCGTCGTCGAGCGTGACCTGCGGCCGCCACCCCAGCACTTGTTCGGCGGCGCTGATGTCGAGGCACGATCGTTTCAGGTCGCCGAGCCGCGGCGGGTGAAATTCGGGATCGTCGGGCGCGCCGAGGGCCTTGGCGATCGCCGTATGGAGTTGGCGCACAGAGGTTTCCACCCCCGTCCCGACGTTGAACCGCTGCCCGCCGCCCTGGTCGCCGGATGCTCTGACGAAGGCGTCGACGACATCGTCGACGTAGACGTAGTCGCGGGTGTCGGTGCCGTCGCCGAAGATCTTGGTGGGGCGGCCAGCCAGCAGCGCCTTCGCGAAGATGGCGACGACGCCGGCCTCGCCGTGCGGGTCTTGGCGGGGGCCGTAGACGTTGGCCGGTGCGATGTGCGAGCAGTCCAGGCCGTAGAGGTTGCGGAAGGTGTTGAGGTAGACCTCGCCGGCGACCTTGCCCGCCGCGTACGGCGACGCGGGGTCGGTGGGGATGGCTTCGCTGGTCGGGTAGGTCGGCGGGGTGCCGTAGATCGATCCGCCCGAGGAGGTGTGGATGACTTTGCGCACCCCGGCGCGGCGGGCGGCCTCGGCGAGGCGCACGGTGCCCACCACGTTGACCGAGGCGTCGAACGGCGGGTCGTCGACGGACACGCGCACGGAGATCTGGGCGGCCAGGTGGTAGACGACCTCGGGCTTGGCGTCGGCGAGCAGGCCGATCAGGTCGGCGTCGACGATATCGGCCTTGACGAAGTCGCAGTCCGCGTGCTGTTCGGCTTTGGCCAGGTTGGCGGCACTGCCGGTGCTGAGATCGTCGAGGCCCACGACGGTGTGTCCGTCCGCGAGCAGGCGGTCTACCAGCGTCGATCCGATGAAGCCTGCTGCTCCCGTCACCAGTGTTCGCACGGGGTCACCATACCGACGGCAGCTGTGCGGCTTCCGTACAGTCGGCAAGCGTGAACTGGGTCGCCCGCACCGCCGTCGCGTTGATCGCGGTGCAGTTGCTGATCCGTGGGGTGCTGGCGTTCGGCGGCTATTTCTACTGGGACGACCTCATCCTGATCGGCCGCGCGGGTACGCAGAATCTGCTGTCGCCGGGGTATCTGTTCGACGACCACGACGGCCACGTCATGCCGGCGGCGTTCCTGGTCGCGGGGGGCATCAGCCGGCTGGCACCGCTGAACTGGATCCTTCCGGCAGTGAGCTTGGTCGTGCTGCAGCTGTTGGCGTCGCTGGCGTTGCTGCGGGCGTTGTACGTCATCCTGGGCTGGCGGCCGGTGCTGCTGCTGCCGCTGACGTTCGCATTGTTCACGCCATTGGGTGTGCCCGCGTTCGCGTGGTGGGCGGCGGGGCTGAACTCGCTGCCGATGCTGGCGGCGCTGGCGTGGGTGTGCGCGGATGCGATTCTGTTGGTGCGCAACGGGAATCAACGCTATGCCGTAACTGGTGTGCTGGTGTATTTCGGTGGGCTGCTGTTCTTTGAGAAGTCGGCGGTGATTCCGTTTGTGGCGTTTGCCGTCGTCGCGTTGTTGTCCTATGTGAACGGCTCGGGCGTTGCGGTGGTGTGGCGGCGTGGTTTTCGGCTGTGGGCGTGGTCTTTTGCACTCACCGTGGCGTGGGTCGTCGTGTATCTCATCGTCGTCGACGAGAAGCGGTGGAGCTTCGACGTGGCGATGACGTGGAACCTGTTGAGCAGGTCGGTCACTCACGGGATCGTGCCGGGACTGGTTGGGGGGCCGTGGGATTGGCAGCGTTGGGCACCGGCATCTCCTTGGGCGACACCGGGTCTTGCGGTGATGGTGCTGGGCTGGGTGGCGCTGGCGGTGGTATTCGCGGTGTCGCTGATTCGCAAGGAACGTATTTGGCCGGTGTGGCTGGTGGCGGCGGGATATGCAGTGGCATGCCAGATCCCGATCTATCTGTTGCGCTCGTCGAGGTTCACCGCACTCGAGTTGGCGCAGACGCTGCGGTACTTGCCGGATCTTGTCGTGGTGCTGGCGCTGCTGTTGGCGGTGGGATTGTGCGCACCGAACCGCCCAGGATCCGACTGGCTGAATGCGTCGCGGGCGCGGACGGCGGTAATTGCCGGTGCAACAGGGGCTTTCGTGGCGAGCAGTCTGTATTCGACGGCGACGTTTTACACGATATGGCGGGACAGCCCGGTGCCGGCTTACTTGCAGAATGCGCGGGCAGGGCTGGCGGCGGCACATGCCGAGTCGTCGGCGCCGATGTTGGATCAGGAAGTGGACCCGTTGATCCTGCAGAGGGTGGTGGCGCCGGAGCATCTGGCGAGCCACATGTTTGCCCTGCTGCGCGATCGACCTGAATTCGCTAGCACGACAACGGAACTGCGGATGATCAATGCGCAGGGACATGTGGTGGATGCGCATGTGACGTGGGTGCGCGCGATCACGCCGGGGCCGGCGCCGCAGTGCGGCTACTTCATCCAGCCCGATTTTCCGGTGCGTGTGCCGTTGGATGGGCCGCTGCTGCCGGCGGATTGGACGGCGGAGATCAACTACCTTGCCAACACCGAGGGCTCACTGAGCATGTCGCTCTCCGAGGGAAGCGAGACAAGGGTGCCCGTGCGGCCGGGCCTCAACCGGGTGTACGTGCGGCTGTCCGGTGCCGGGAATGTGATCAACGTGCGGGCGAACACCGCCGCGCTGTCGGTGTGCATCTCGCCGGGGCCGGTCGGATTTGTGGCACCGAGGTAGCTGGGGCTCCTACTTGTCCGTGCTGTCCTGCGCTTCTTTTCGCTGGCTTCGGGGACGCTGGCCGATAATAGCTTCGGTCCAGGGACGGTCCTCGGTGTAGAGATCTTCGTCGGGCGCGAGGTTGGGGTCGCGACGTTTCTCTTTGCCTTGGTTCTGGGCGCCGTGGCCCATGCCACCCATCGGGCCCATGCCGCCCATCATGCCGCCGCCGGGCGACGCGCCGCCCGGAGCCGCGCCGGCCCGGGCGCCACCTCCGGGTTGGGATGGCGCAACCGTTTCGGCGGTGACCGCTGGCCCCATGGGCGAGGCCGGCGAGCCACCGCCACCACCACCGGCACCTCCACCACCGGCACCTCCACCACCGGCGCCAGCACCACCGCCACCACCGCCGAAGCTGGCGGGTTGGAGGCTGGGGTCGTCTAGCTTTGACGGGCCGGTATCGCCGCCACCGGGCAGACCACCGGGCATCCCGCCTGGCGCGCCGCCAGAGGGAGCTCCACCACCAGACGGCGCCCCGCCACCGGATGGTGCGCCACCCCCGGCCGGTGATCCCGACTTCGGTTGTGCTGCAGCGGTATCCGCGCTGGCCGGTGATACGGCCGGCTTATCCTGCGGTGCCCCACCCGCGGGGCCACCGCCCCCGGGGCTGCCGTCGCCACTCCTTTGGGTTCCCGGCCCTGTCGCCGATGACCGCCCGAACGGCGGATTGGGCACCGGCGGCATATCCGGGCTTTCCTCCCGCGCCAGCGTTTCGCGGACTTCAACGGATTTCTGATGCTCGGCTTCCATGGCCTTGGCGATGGCGTTGATGTCAGCCTGATTGCGCGTCGTCCCCGCCAGCGCATCGTCCATTGCGTCTTCCAGGGACTTGTACGCCTCATAGATCGGGTGATGATCGGTCACCGCTTTGTTGTGGGCGTCCCTGATGGCCCTCGCCGCGTCGGCGTAGTTACCCCACGCCGCCGAGAGGTCGTCGATCCAGGCGCGGAACTTGTTGAACTTCGCAAACGCCGCATCCGCGGCGTCGCCTTCCCAATCGCCTATCTCAGGGTCGGGCGCGGCGGCCTTAAGGGCGGTTTGCGCGTTCTCCGCGGCCGTCACCGCGTCGTTCAGTGACGCGGTGTCACCTGGGTTGTGCAGCATCTCCTCGGTGTCAGGCACCGATGCGGCCCCATCGGCGACAACAGACTGCGGCGGCGGCTGCGACGGCGGCAACTGCGGCGCAGGAGTATCGGGCTGCCGAATTGTCACGGCCTCCACCCGCTGCAATCGTTCAATCGCATCTTGGGACGCCTCGTCGACTTCCCTATACGCCTGGGCGCAACTACCTATTGTCTCGCCCAAGCGCATGCTTTCTTGCTTGGTGGCTTCGGTGTACTGCTGTAACCATTCCCCATAGGCGTTGAGATTGGCGATCGCCGTTTGCGTCGACCCCAACCCGTCCGGCGGAGTGGCTTTCGGGATGTCCTTCGGCCAATCTCTGCCCTTGATCCACTGGGCCCGCTTTTCCAATTCCTCAGCGGCAACCCTGATCTTGTCACCCATACGTCCACCTCGCACGATCGTCGTGACCGAAAAGGCCTCGGCCGCAGCTGAATTTCGTCGCCACCGTCACAACTCCCGCCGGTCCACGTCATCGGGACTGTGGAATAAGTGCGGATCCTTACTGAGGTCGAAGCCCACATGGGCGCACAGCCCGTAGAACAGCCGATACAGACGGCGGTGCGTCGCCAACTCTAACCGGTACAACCCGTCGACATAGGAGTTGAACTCCGGTGAGGCAGCCACCCCACCGGCGCCGTCGAGATCGACCCGCAAAGGGTTGCGGTGAGTTTCGGCGGCCAGGCACATCCCGGCGATGCCCATTACTTGGTAGTCAGGCCGTGTCGAGTGAAAGAGCATGTCCCGAGTCTCGTGGAACTTGGGTGACGG
>NZ_PIZU01000030.1 GCF_002838065.1 Mycobacterium hubeiense
CCCGCAAGCCTGATCCAGCTTCCAGGACACACCATGACGGCAGCCTAGCGCTGCGACGCGCCCGTCGTCGCCTCGTTTACCGCATGCCCGGCGGCATGCCGTAGACGTGCGAGATCGGCAACGTCATCAGCACCCGGCGGTCCTCCACCATCGCGTGCCGGTATTCGTCCCAGTCCGGATGCTCGCCGGCGATATTGCGGTACAACGCAATCAACCCCTCCACGGTGTCGTCATCAAGCGATGCGGCGGGCGGGGTGAGGATCGCACTGCCCTCAGCCACCGCATAGGCCCAGCCGTCGTCGGAGCTGACATGGATCGACGCGCGCGGATCACGACGCAGATTGCGGGTCTTGGCGCGAGGCTCGGTGATCGACGCCTGGATCGTCAGGTTGCGGGCATCGAAGTGGTACGAGATGTTCGACAGCTGCGGGCGACCGTCTTTTTTGATGGTGGCGAGCACCCCCAGCGAGTTCCCGCTGATCAGCGCCAGCAGCTTGTCGTCGAACACGTGACGCCCCATACCGCGAGCCTACGTCGCTACGCTCGAATCGATGACTGGTCAATCGCAAATCGACGGCAACATTCTCGAAGGCGTCTCGGCCACCACGCTGTGGACCTTGCACAACCGCGGCACCGAGGCCAAGCGCTCCGACGGCGTCATCCGCGACCCGTGGGCGATCACACTGTTCGACGCCATCGACTACGACTACCGCAAATTCGGCAGGCCCAACCAGTCGCACGCCCTGCGCGCCCAAGCGTTCGACGCAGCCGCTGCCGCATACCTCACGGAGCACCCGAAAGCATCGGTGGTGGCCCTCGCCGAGGGTCTGCAGACCAGCTTCTGGCGCCTCGACAGCATGGGCGTCGCAAGCGAATTGACGTGGTACTCCGTTGATTTGCCACCCGTCATGGCGCTGCGCGACGAGTTGCTGCCGCACGACGACCGCATCGTCAAGATCGCCCAGTCGGCGCTGGACCGCAGCTGGATGGACCCCGTCGACTCGACCAACGGCGTGTTCATCACCGCCGAGGGGCTGCTCATGTACCTCGATCCGGAGGACGCGCTTGGCCTGATCCGCGATTGCGCCGCCCGCTTCCCCGGCGGTCAGATGATGTTCGACTCCATCCCGCACTGGTTCAGCCGGCGCACCCTCAACGGAATGAAACTGTCCGACCGCTACGTCGCCCCGCCAATGCCGTTCGCACTCACGCCCGACGAGGCCCTCGCGCTGGCCGAGAGCATTCCCAACGTGCGCGCGGCTCACGATGTTCTGTATCCGCCTGGCCGCGGCCTGTGGAAGCTGACGAAGGCGCTGGACCACGTCGGGTTCTTCCACCGCAACCGGCCCAGCATCACGCTGCTGGAGTTCGGCCCATGACCCGCTACGCCGCATTCCTGCGCGGCGTCAACGTCGGCGGCGTCAACCTCAAGATGGCCGACGTGGCGGCGGCGTTCGAGAAGGCCGGCTTCACCAACGTCAAGACGATCCTCGCCAGCGGCAACGTGCTGTTGGACAGCCGCGACGGCGTGGATGCGGTGCGGAAGAAGGCCGAGAAGGCGTTGCGCGACGAATTCGGCTACGACGCTTGGGTACTCGCGTACGACCTCGATACGGTGCACTCAATATCCGAGAACTATCCGTTCGAACGCGAGGTCGACGGGCATCACTCCTACGTCACCTTCGTCACCGACGAGAACGTGCTCGACGAACTCGCGGCGCTCGCCGAGGAAACCGGGCCGGACGAGAAGATCCAGCGCGGCGAGGGCGTCATCTATTGGCAGATCCCCCGGGCCGCGACGCTGGACAGCACCATGGGCAAGACGATGGGCAAGAAGCGCTACAAGTCGTCGACGACCACCAGAAACCTGCGCACGCTGGACAAAGTCCTGCGCTAGGTACATTCGAAAAAATGACATCCACACCCACGGTCAAGGCGGACGGCACGGTGTTGACGGGCGTCTCGGAGACGGCGTTGATGACGCTGTGTGTGCGGGCGAACGAAGCCCGTCGTCCCGACGGCATCATCGACGACCCGATGGCGATCCGGTTGGTCGACTCCATCGATTTCGACTTCGCCAAGTTCGGGTTCACCCGCCGCCAGGACATGGCACTGCGCGCCCTCGGCTTCGACACCATGGCCCGCCGCTATCTGGCCGAGTATCCGCGAGCCACCGTCGTCGCCCTCGCCGAGGGTCTGCAGACCAGCTTCTACCGGATCGACGCCCGGGGGCTGGGCGGTCAATTCCGCTGGCTCACAGTCGATCTGCCGCCGATCATCGAACTGCGTCGCAAGCTGCTGCCGCCGTCGGACCGGGTCACGATGTGCGCCCAGTCGGCGCTGGACTTCAGCTGGATGGATCAGGTCGACGCCTCTGACGGCGTGTTCATCACCGCGGAGGGCCTGCTGATGTATCTGCAGCCCGAAGAGGCGATGGGACTGATCACCGAATGCGCTCGACGCTTCCCCGGCGGGCAGATGATGTTCGACCTGCCGCCGGCGTGGTTCGCCGCGTGGGCGCGCCGCGGCATGCGGACGTCGCTGCGCTATCGGGTGCCGCCGATGCCGTTCAGCCTGTCACCGTCGCAGGCGGCGGAGCTGGTGAACACCGTGCCGGGTATTCGCGCGGTGCACGATCTGCCGATGCCGGCCGGGCGGGGCCGGGTGTTCAACGCACTGCTGTGGACGATGCAGCGGCTGCCGCTGTTCGACAACGTCCGGCCGGTCTGGACGTTGCTCGAATTCGGGTAGCCGGGCGTCAGCCGAACGCTGCCTCGATGTAGCGCAGCGCGTCGGCCCGGTCGACGCCCAGCGCTTTGGCGGCCGACACGTAGTTGTACGCCGCGGTGGCCATCGCCGCGTCGGCCGGATCCTCGCGCGCGACGAAAGTGCCGAACCGTCCTCGCGTTTCGAGGATGCCCGCCGCTTCCAGCTCGCGATAGGCGCGGGCCACGGTGTTCACCGCCAGGCCGATCTTGGCCGCGAGCTCGCGAACCGTCGGCAGCCGCGTCCCCGGGGGCAGCCGACCATCGCGGACGCCGTCGATGATCTGCGACCTGAGCTGGTCGAACAACGGCTGCGCAGCGTTCGGCTCTACGCGTACCCAATCCCCCAACTCGGCCACGTGCTTAGTATCACCTAGACCCGCTAGTTTGGTCATGTGCAAGTGACGGTGCTCAGCGGAGCAGGCATTTCCGCCGAGAGCGGCGTACCCACCTTCCGCGACGTCGAAACGGGGCTGTGGGCCAAGGTCGACCCGTACGAGATCTCCAGCTCGCAGGGCTGGCAAGCCCACCCAGAGAAGGTGTGGGCGTGGTACCTGTGGCGGCATTACATGATGGAGTCGGTGCAGCCGAACAACGGTCATCTGGCCGTCGCCGCCTGGCAGGACCACGCCCAGGTGCACGTCGTCACCCAGAATGTCGACAATCTGCACGAGCGTGCCGGCAGCCGCAACGTCTACCACCTGCACGGCAGTCTGTTCGAGTTCCGTTGTGACGCTTGCGGATCACCGTTCGAAGGGGATCTTCCCGCGATGCCCGAACCGGTGGCGTCGGCCGACCCGCCGCAGTGCCCGTGCGGCGGGCTGATCCGGCCCAACGTGGTGTGGTTCGGCGAGGCGCTGCCCGAGGACGCGTGGCAGCGATCGGTGGACGCGGTCACCAATGCCGACGTGGTGATCGTCGTCGGCACGTCGTCGATCGTCTATCCCGCCGCGGGTCTGCCCGAACTGGCGCTGGCCAACGGCACGCCGGTGATCGAGGTCAACCCCGAGCGCACGCCGCTGTCCGACGCGGCGACGGTGACGCTGCGCGAGACGGCCGCCAGCGCCCTGCCGGGGCTGCTGCAACGGCTGCCGGCGCTGCTGCGCTAGCCGGCGGGTCGGACGGCGCGGCCGATCGCGAACTCCGCAACCGGTAGCGGCACCCATGCCGGCATCGCCCACTCCCGCCGCGCGCCTTGGACCTCGAATCCGGCGTCGACGATCGTCGCCTCGGTGTGGCGATGGGTATGGCAGTTGCCCAGCAGTCGCGGCCACACCGTCGCGTCGGCGATCTTCTGCAGTCGCGCCCGCGCCCCGGTACCGGCTATGTGCTCGAGATAGCGCAGCTCGCCGCCCGGTCGCAGCAGCGAAAAAAGCTGGCGCAACACGCTTCCCGGCTCATCCACCGAGCACAACACCAGCGAGCAGACGATCGCGTCGAAGGGTTCATCGGCGGTGAACTGCTCCACGGTGTCGGTACTGATGCTGACGGGCACCGGCGCGTCCTCGGCCGCCCGCTGCGCCAACACCGCCAGCCGCCGTTCGGGTTCGACTGCGATGACCTGCTGCAACGTCGTCGGATAGAACGCGAAGTTGGTGCCGGTGCCGGCGCCGACCTCCAGCACGCGACCGGACAGCCCCGCCAGGTTCTCGCGTCGCAACCGCCTGACCGTCTCGGGCTCGTGGCCCGACATCACGGTCCACACCCGCGCGAAGAACGGGTTGTCAACGGTATTGCTGGTGTTGGGCATCTGCCAGTCCCTTCAGCCGTTCGACGGTCTCCTGCGGCCCGGCGTCCCAGCCAATCATGCCGGACACGATCTGACCGCAGCACGCCGCGCGCATCACCCGGTCGGCGAACGCCTCGACGTCGCCCCACGGCAGGTATGGCCGCGAGATCAGCAGCGCCGCCACGCCGTGGGCCACGGTCCATAGTTCCAGCGCCATGGTCATCGCGTCGCCGGGCGGGTAGATGCCCTCGGCGATCAGCGCCTCCACCGAATTGCGCATGTGCACAAACGCCGAACTGTTCAGCGTCACATCGACATCGCTGCCCGGCCTGCCCTCGCCCATCATGGCGATCCGGTACAACTCCGGGGTCTGCCGGGCGAATCGCACGTAGGCCAGTCCCTGGGCGCGCAGCACTTCGATGGTCGAGGGTTGGTCGGCCGCCACCCGTTGCATCTCTTCGTCGAGTTTCTCGAAGTACCGGGCACACACCGCGTCGAGCAGCGCGTCTTTGTCCGCAAAATGCAGGTAGATCGACGGCGGTGTCACACCGACGCGCTGTGCCACCGACCGGATCGAAACCGCTTTGGCGTGGCCGGTTTCCAGCAACAGCTCAGTGGTCGCGTCGAGGATCTCCTCGCGCAACTGGTCACCGGATCCGCGCGGCGCGCGTCGACGCTTCACGTCAGCCCGCCTTGGCTCGCTCGCGGTTTTCGGCCGGCGCCGGCGCATCGGCCGAGTCGCTGAAGCCGATGCGCTGGTGTAGGCGGGCCAGCGGCCTCGGTGCCCACCAGTTCCACCGGCCCAGCCAGTGCATGAACGACGGCACCAGTGCCATGCGCACCAGGGTGGCGTCGGCAAGCACCGCCAGGGTCAGTCCCACCCCGAACATCCGCATGAATGCGACCTGCGCGGCGATCAACGCGGCGAACGAGATCGACATGATCAACGCCGCGGCGGTCACCACGCGGCCGGTCCGGGCCAGGCCCAGCGCGATGCTTTCGTCGTTGTCCGCCCGCGTCTTTCCGGATTGCAGCCAGTATTCCCGGATGCGTGACACCAGGAACACCTCGTAGTCCATCGACAGCCCGAAGGCGATGCAGAACAACAGCACGGGCATGTTGGCCACCAATGTGCCGGTGGGCGTGGTGCCGAACGCGCCGAGATGCCCGTCCTGGAAGATCCATACCAGTGCGCCGAACGCGGCGGTCAGCGATAACACGTTGAGCAGCAACGCTTTCAACGGCAGGATCACGCTGCCGGTGAGCAGGAACAGCAACACGAAGGTGATCGCGGCTATCACCCCGAGCACCAGCGGGAGCCGGGAGGTGATCGACTCGGAGCTGTCCCGGTTGATCTGGGCGACGCCGGTCAGCTGTACGTCCGCCGGCGCCGGCACCGCTCGCAGCTGATCCAATTGGGCTTCGGACGCCGCCGTGAAGAGCGGCGCATCGCTGCCGACGGTGAGGAAGGCACTGCCGTCGTTCAAACCCGTTGCCGCCGATGGCGGTCCGACGAGGCGCCCGTCGACAAATGTGCCACCAGGTGCGGATACCGACGAGACGTCGGTCACCTGCGACAGCGCGGCAGCATAGCGATCGAGCGCCGGCGGGCTGACACCCGCGACATCCGGGAGGACGACGGTGACGTTGGCGGCCGAGTCGATGGCGAAGTCGTTGCGCAGTTCGTCACCGACCTGTCGCGCCGAGGCCGACGCGGGCAGTACGCGGTCGTCGGGGAAGCCCCACTTGATGCCGAGGAACGGCGCGCCGAGCACCAGCAGCAGCGCCACGATCGCGACTGCGATCGGAACCGACCGGCGCATAACGTATTTCGTCGAGCGGTACCAGAACGTCTGCTCGACGGGCTTGCGTACCGGTTCGGGCCGCCCCAGGATGCGACGGAAGAGCCGACGCACGTCGAACGCGTCCAGCCGGTCACCGAGCAGCACGATGGCGGCAGGCGCCACGACGATCGCCGCGATGGCCGCGAACGCCACCACCGCGATACCGGCGTAGGCGAACGACTTGAGGAAGTACATCGGGAACAGCACCATCGCGACCATTGCCAGCGCGACCGTCATCGCCGAGAACAGTACGGTGCGCCCGGCCGTCGCCATGGTGCGCACCAGCGCCTGCTCGCGGTCGGCGCCGTCGGCGAGCTCGTCGCGGTAGCGGCTGATAATCAACAGGGTGTAGTCGATGGCCAATGCCAATCCCATTGCGACCGTGAGGTTCAGCGCGAAGATCGACACGTCGGTGACCAAGGTGACGGCACGCAGCACCGCCATCGATCCCAGGATCGCAAACGCGCCGACCGCCAACGGCAGCGCGGCGGCCATCAGCCCGCCGAAGACCCACACCAGCACCATGAAGCTCAGCGGGATCGCGATGGATTCCATCATCAACAGGTCGCGTTCGCTCTGTCCGTTGATCTGGACGTAGAGCATCGCCTCGCCGCCGGCGCGTACGGTGACGCCGTCGCGGTCGTGAATCAGCTTCTCGGTCAATGCCTTGGCGTGTTTCTGGGCGTCGCTTTCGCCGCCGGTGATGCCGGCGAGGATGAGCCCGGTCTTGCCGTCCTCGCTGACCAGCGCCGGCACGGCGGGCGGCGGCGCTGTCCACGCCGACGTCACCTCCGCCACATGCGGCGACGCCTGCAGCTGCGCGGCGATGTCGGCGGCGACGGCGCGGGCCGCCTCGCTTTGTGCGCCGCTATCGGAGGTGACGGCGATGACGAGCTGCATATCGCCCTGGCCGAATTTGTCCACCAGCAGCTGGGAGGCCTGCGCGGATTCCGACGTCGGGTCCTGGAAGCCGCCGGCGGACAGGTGGTTGGCGACGGGGATGCCGAAGATGCCGGCGGCCGCCATCACCAGTGCGGCGGTGACGAGGATTCGGCGCGGAGCGGCGATGGCCAGGTAGGCAATTCGTTGCAGCACGTCGCGTCCTTCCGCTGGCTTATCGTCGATAAGTTACCCGCGATAAGTTAGGGGTGTCAACGGCAGTCCCCACGCTTATTACGGGACCGGGCCGCCAAATGTTCACCGCCGCGCCTCAGCGCAATCAACGGAGCCTGCGCGATGTCGGTGCCGCGCCTTAAGCTTCCGAAGCATGGCGACCACCGAAGCGATCACCCCGGCCACCACGACCCTGTCCGATACGGGACTGTTGATCCTGCGCCTCGGCGTGGGCGCGGCCATGCTGCAGGCCGGTCTGCGAAAAGTCTTCGACTTCAACACAACTGCCGATTTCATGGAGGCCGGCGGCTGGCGGCTGCCGAAGTTTGCCGCGTTCATGGTGACCGCGGCAGAGACACTCGGCGGCATCGGTCTGCTGCTGGGTGTGCTGACACCGCTGGCGGCGTGCGCGGTGATCGCGGCGATGATCGACGCCTGGGCCGTGAATGTGTCGGCGGGCGCGTTCTGGTCCGACCCGTTCAACGCGCCGTTCCTCATCGCGATCGGCGCGACGGCGCTGCTCTTCACCGGTGCGGGCGCCTATTCCGTCGACGCCCGCGTGCTCGGCCGCTACCGCTGGCCGGCCCCGATCGCCGTCGGGCTGCTCATCGTGGCGATCGCGGCAGCCGTCGTGACCTGGGTCGTACTGAACGGCAGCAACCCGATCCACTTCAGCTCGCCGGTCTGACCGAATCTGTCACGCGGCCTTGGCTCGCTCGATCTGGGTGGCCACCTTTTCGGCGTCGTCGACCTGAAGAACCAGCCGGGCGTACGGCTCATCGACCAACTCGATGACCACGACCTTGGCCGGGTCGCGCACATCCCAGAACACCCGCTCGCCGTCGCGGTAGTAACTGCCGGCGGTGATCACGCGTGGTAGATGTATGCCCGGCGCCCGGATACCCTTGCGCTCCTTGGCGATTCCCGGGTCGGCCGTGGCGCCGCGCACGTGGCTGAGCGGTATGCGCATACGGCTTTTCAGCGCCCACAATTTGTTCAGTCCCTGGATCCGCACCACCAACCGATCGCCGTCAACAGTGACTTCGGCCATGTTCATCTCCTTCATCCCTCAGTGCGATGTCTCTCGACTCTGCGCCCAGTCGTTGACCAATCGCGTGTAGTCGCCGCCCGACCGGATCCGGATACGCAGGCCCAGCAGCGTTGCCGTCGACAGCTCCGGGTCTCCAAGCGACGAGGTAATGCCGTCGAGCTCCGCGAGCGCCGCCGACACTTCTGCGGCGACGTCCTCGTCGGCCTGTGCCTGCTCCACGGCGGACATCAGCAATAGGTCCAAACCACCGATGTCGTCGGAAAGCACGGCGCCGCGAAGCGCCGCCACGGGATCATTGGCAGCGACGATCGCCTTGACGTCGCCCGCGCGAACTGCTCGCAGGGCCGCGATGTACAGCCCGCGTTTACTACCGAAAGTGCGATAGAGGCTGTTGCGGTGGACGCCGAGCTCGCTCACCAGATCGTCGACCGAAACCGCGTTGAAGCCACGACGGGCAAACAACTTCGCTGCGCCCTCTACCACCGCTGACTCGTCGAAGCCCCGAGGACGACCCATAACTGCAGCGTAGTCAATTTAGGAATGAACAGTCAAGAATGATCATTCCCAAACGCTACTGGCGGGTTCTACTCCGAAGTAGGATTGCCACCGTTTTCCGAACCGTGACTCAATGATTCCTTAATGGTGACCCATACGCTCAGGGGCATGTGGATCGACGACACCAGTGCTGATGTCATCAAGGTTGACTTCGAGGCGCTCTACCACGGCGATGTCCTGGTAGAGGGTGACACCTCGGAGCAGCTCGACGACGAGCACACGCTGCCCACCGCGGTCTGACGCAAACGCGCGCCCCAGCGGCGCGCGTTCACCCGCGACAGTTTGCCCATACGGGCACCCCAGTCGATCTTCTATTTGCCGTTGAGATTCCCGCTTAGGCGACGTTCTCTTCTTCGTCGACCTCGATCATGTCGGCCAGCCTGCCGGTGATCAGCTCCTCGGCCTCGTCGACGATGCGCGCAACCAGCTCCCCGACCGTGGGGATGTCGTTGATCAGGCCCATCGACGTGCCGACGGACCAGATGCCCGCGTCGAGGTCACCGACCTCGTAGACCTTGTTGCCCCGTACGCCTGCGACCAGATCCTTCACATCCGGGAATTGCCCGCCATTGTTGAGGATCTCGACGACCTCACGCGACACCTTGTTGCTCGCGACGCGGGCGGTGTTGCGCAGCGGGCGGAAGATCAGCTCGGTGTCGAGCTCGCTGCCCGCGACGATGGCTTCCTTGACGTTCTGATGGATCGACGATTCGACGGTGCACATGAAGCGGCTGCCCATGTTGATGCCGTCGGCGCCCAGCGCCAGCGCCGCCACCAGGCCGCGGGCGTCGGCGAAACCGCCGGAGGCGATCATCGGAATGTCGATCTTGGCCGCCGCCGCCGGGATCAGCACCAGCCCGGGAATGTCATCCTCACCGGGATGGCCCGCGCATTCGAATCCGTCGATGCTGATGCCGTCCACCCCCAGGCTCTGTGCCTTGACTGCGTGGCGCACCGAGGTGCACTTGTGCAGCACCTTGATCCCGTTCTCGTGGAACATCGGCAGGTGCGGGGCCGGGTTGGAGCCCGCGGTTTCGACGATCTTGATGCCGGCGTCGACGATCACCTGGCGGTACTCGTCGTAGGGCGGCGGATTGATCGTCGGCAGAATTGTCAGATTCACGCCGAACGGCTTGTCGGTCAGATCTCGCGTCTTCGCGATCTCCTTGGCCAGATCCGCCGGCGTCGGCTGCGTCAACGCCGTCAAAAACCCCAGCGCACCCGCATTGGCAACGGCCGCAACAAGTTCCGCGCGGCCCACCCACTGCATACCACCCTGGACGATCGGGTGCTCGATACCGAACGTCTCGGTGAACTTCGTCGAAATCGTCATCGGGGCGCCATCCTGATCGCGCCGTCCAGCCGGATCACCTCGCCGTTGAGCATCGGGTTTTCGACGATGTGCACGGCCAGCGCGCCGTACTCGTCGGGATCGCCGAGCCGGGCCGGGTGCGGCACCTGCTTGCCCAGCGAGGCCTGCGCCTCCTCGGGCAGCGAACCCAGCAGCGGGGTCTTGAACAGACCCGGCGCGATGGTGACGACGCGAATGAGTTCACGGGAGAGATCGCGGGCGATCGGCAGTGTCATGCCGACCACGCCGCCCTTGGACGCCGAGTAGGCGGCCTGCCCGATCTGGCCCTCGAACGCGGCCACTGAGGCGGTGTTGATGATGACGCCGCGCTCACCGTTGATGGGCTCGGTCTTGGCGATGCGCTCGGCGGCCAGCCGCAGCACGTTGAACGTGCCGATCAGGTTGACCTCGACGACCTTCTTGAACCCGTCGAGCGGGAACGGCCCGTCCTTGGACAGCGTCTTGATCGCGTTGCCGATGCCGGCGCAGTTGACGTTGATGCGCAGCGGGCCCATCTTCTCGGCCGCGTCCAGCGCTTCGGTCACCGCATCGGGGTCGGTCACGTTGGCCTCGACGAACTGGGCGCGCTCACCGAGTTCCTTGACGGCGGTTTCACCCTTGAGGTCGATGACGACCACCGACGCGCCTTTGTCCAGCAGGCGTTTGGTGGTGGCCAGGCCGAGCCCGGAGGCCCCGCCGGTGACGACCGCTACGGCGTCTTTGATCTCCACTGATTGCGTTCCTTTCTCTAAACCCAGTCGCGTAAGACGGCTTCGGTATCCGCCCCACGAGGTGCCGGTGGCTTGGGTGTGGACGGTGCGGTACGGGAGAACCGCGGCGCCGGCGCGGGAAACAGCGCGTCGCCATCGCGGTAGAAGGTGCCGCGCTCGGTGTTGTGGCTCTCGTCTTCGACTTCGGCGAACGACAGCACCGGCGTCACGCAGGCGTCGCTGTCGGCGAACACCTTGGCCCAGTGGTCGCGGTCCTGCGAGGCGAACACCTCGGTGAGCTTGGCGCGCAGTTCGGGCCAGCGGGACATGTCATTCTGATCGGGCAAGTCCTTGGGGTCGAGCCCCAGCTTGTCGAGGAGTTCGGCGTAGAACTGCGGCTCGATGGCGCCGACCGCGACATAGCGGCCGTCGGCGCAGGTGTAGGTGTCGTAGTAGGGCGCGCCGGTGTCGAGCATGTTGACGCCGCGCTCATCGCTCCAGATCCCTTGCGCTCGGAAAGCCCACATCATCGCGGACAGCACGCTGGAGCCGTCGACCATGGCCGCGTCGATTACCTGGCCCTTGCCGGAGCGTTCGCGTTCCCACAGCGCCGAGAGGATGCCGACGAGCAGGAACATCGAGCCGCCGCCGAAATCGCCGACGAGGTTGAGCGGCGGGACGGGCCGTTCGCCCTTGCGGCCGATCGCGTGCAGCACGCCATTGAGCGAGATGTAATTGATGTCGTGGCCGGCTTGCTGGCTGCGCGGACCGGTCTGCCCCCACCCGGTCATCCGGGCGTAGATGAGTTTTTCGTTGACCTTCGCGCAGTCCTCGGGTCCGAGGCCCAGGCGCTCGGTGACGCCCGGGCGCAGGCCTTCGATGAGCACGTCGGCCTTGGCGATGAGTTTGAGGACCAGGTCGCGGTCCTCGGCGCTCTTGAGGTTCGCGGCCACCGAGCGACGGTTGCGCAGCAGGTAGTCAGGTTTGTTGTTGGTCGGGATGCCGGGGCCTTTGGTGGGCCGCTCGATGCGGACGACGTCGGCGCCCAGGTCGCCGAGGATCATCGCCGCATGCGGCCCCGGTCCGATGCTGGCCAGTTCGACGACTCGCAATCCCTGCAGTGGTCCCGCCATCACGCCTCCCAGTAGTTGACCGCGACATAGCTTACTTGTATAACCTTGTCGCCATGACTGTGGCCTCCAACACCTCCGGCGCCGAAACCTATACAAGCATCGACGACCTGATCGTCACGCTGTCCGACGGCGTGCTGTCGGTGACGATGAACCGGCCGGACAGCCTCAACTCGCTGACCGAGGCGATGCTGAACGGGATCGCCGAGGCGGTTGAGCAGGCCGCTTCTGATCCGCGCGTGAAGGTTGTGCGCCTCGGCGGCGCGGGCCGCGGGTTCAGCTCGGGGGCGGGGATCAGCGAAGAGGACCAGGCGCGTAAGGCGGCCAGTTCACCGGCGGGTGTGCTTGATGCGGCCAACCGTGCGGTGCGCGCGCTGGTGGCGCTGCCGCAGCCGGCGGTCGCGGTGGTGCAGGGCCCGTGTGCGGGGGTGGGCGCGTCGCTGGCGCTGGCATGCGATGTCGTATTGGCGTCGGATGCAGCGTTTTTCATGCTGGCATTCACCAAGATCGGGTTGATGCCCGACGGGGGCGCATCGGCGTTGTTCGCGGCGGCGGTGGGGCGCATTCGCGCGATGCGGATGGCGCTGCTGGCCGAGCGGATTCCGGCGGCCGAGGCATTTTCGTGGGGCTTGGTGACGGCGGTATATCCGGCTGAGGCGTTCGACGCCGAGGTTTCCAAGGTGATCGGCACGCTGGTGTCGGGGCCGGCGGTGTCGCTGCGCAAGACGAAGCAGGCGATCAATGCCGCGACGCTCACCGAGCTCGAGGGTGCGTTGGCGCGCGAGCGCGAGGGGCAGCTGTCGCTGCTGACGTCCAACGACTTCCGCGAGGGGACGCGCGCTTTCCAGCAGCGCCGTGCGCCGAAGTTCACCGACTCCTAAAGCCACTCGGCGAGCAGACGCAGAATCGCATTACCGCCGCCGGTTTCGTGCGATTCTGCGACTGCTCGTCTGGGGAAAATCGTTGGACTGAGCCACAGCCCGTCCGCCACCATCGAGTGGTGAGTACGCAATACGACATCGAACAACCGGTAAAGGCACCCGGTCGATGGCGCGTACTCGCCCCCTTCCAATTCCGCGAGTACCGCCTGCTGATCGCGGCCGTCTCGATCTCGATCTTCGCCGAGGGCATGTGGGCCGTGGTGATGGCGCTGCAGGTCATCTCCATCGACAACGACCCGGCATCGCTCTCGCTCGTCGCCACCTGCCTCGGCGGCGGCCTGGTGGCCTTCGTGCTGATCGGCGGTATCGCCGCGGACCGAATACCCCAGCGCACCATCATCATCGCGGTCGAGACGGTCAATGTCATCGCCGTGTCGGCGGTCGCCATCCTGGGACTGGTTGGCGCACTGCAGATCTGGCATATGGCGGTGGCCGCCGCCGCCTTGGGTATCGCGGCCGCGTTCTTCTTCCCCGCCTACAGCGCCATCCTGCCGCGAATCCTGCCCGCCGAACAGCTGTTGGCAGCCAACGGCGTTGAAGGCGTCGTGCGGCCGGTGTTCCAGCGGGCCGTCGGCCCCGCCGTCGCCGGCATGATCGTCGGCGCGACGCTCCCGACCGTCGGCGCCGTCGTCGTGGCGGTGCTGTTCGCCATCGGTCTGGTGCTACTAGTGGCCACTCGCCCGGCAACCAAGGACGCTGTGCCGGAAGAGACTTCGGAGCGCCCCCACGTGCTGCGCGACCTGCGTGACGGTTTTTCGTTCGTGGTGCGCACCCCGTGGCTGCTGTGGACCCTGCTGTTCGCCAGCATCTTCGTGTTGGTGGTGCTCGGCCCGATCGAGGTGCTGCTGCCGTTCATCGCGCAGGACCGTTTCGCCGACGGCGCCCGTATGTACGGTTTCATCCTGGCGTTCTTCGGGATTGGCAGCGCGATCGGCGCGCTGACGGTTTCGTCGGGACGGCTACCGCGGCGCTATCTGTCGGTGATGATGGCGATGTGGGGTCTGGGCTCGATCCCGCTGGTCGTCGTCGGGTACACCTCGTCGTTCCCGTTGATGGCCCTCGCGACATTCGTCATCGGTTTCACCGACGGTGCGGGCATGGTCATCTGGGGCACGCTGCTGCAGCGGCGGGTACCGACCGAGATGCTGGGCCGGGTGTCCAGTCTCGACTTCTTCGTCTCGCTGGCGTTCATGCCGCTGTCGTTCGCGATCGCCGGCCCGCTGTCGAAAGTCGTTTCGATGCAGACGATTTTCCTGGTGGCCGGTATCGCACCGATGCTGCTGGCCGTCGTCGCCGTCGCGGCCGCGCGGATGCGTCGCGACGAGTTGGCCCATCCCCTGCGCTAGGCTCACTCATTCCCATGCCGCGATATCGGTTTGGGTGAAGTCATCGCCTTTGAAGAGGAGTGGTAGGTCGGACTGCTTGGCGAGCGCATAGGCAAAGCAGTCACCAAAGTTGAGAGCAGCCGGATGCCGGCCCTTGCCGAAGCGACGCCACGCGGCAACGGCGGTGAGCGCCAACTGCTCATCCACTGGGACAACCTCGATGCCGACGGTGGAAACGAGCAGTTGGAGGTCGCGACCGGCATCCGGCCCCTGTCGACTCTCGACCAAGATCATCGCTTCGGTCAGGTTCGGCGCGGCAATGAAACGCTCGGCCGGCGCCTTGCCGGTCAGTGCGTTTGCGTAACGCGCAGCATCCGGTTCGGCGAGGATCACCGCCACTAGGGCGGAGCTATCGACGATCACCCCGGGAGGCCACGCTCGTCATAGCCGAGGATCTCGGCCTCGGAGCGATCATCCAGTGTCGGACGGCGGCGGCCGCGCTCGATGATGTCGTGCACGATGTCGGCAGCATCAGCCTGGCGTGCGGACCGCCGAACCCGCGCCAGACGCTCGGCGAGCGCGGTGCGGGTGGCCACGGTGATGGTCTCACCGGTGGCCTGCGCCAACTCGCGGGCGAGGCGATCGGCCTCGTCGTCCTTGATGTTCAGAGCCATATTCCTCAGGATAGTCCGGGTAGGAAGATAGGAGGGTGGATTTCTTCCTTCCATGGAAGAATTCGTTAGACGCCGAAGATCGGCGGCAACGCCAGCACCATGATCAGACCCCAGAAGAAGTGGGTGAGGATCGGCGCCAGCACACCGCCGGTGATGCGGCGCTCGAATGCGCAGACCGCGCCCAGGACGACCGCAGCGAAGCCCAGCATCGGGTTGCCGGTGGCCATCACCGCGGCGATGTAGAGCAACGTCGAAACGATCGCCGGGTAGTGCGTGCCCAGCGCGGTGTACAGCGCGCCGCGGAAGAACAATTCCTCGGCGACGCCGTTGACCAGCGTGATGGCCACGACGAGTAGCAACGGGCCGTAGTTCGCGAATTCCAATACACGACTGGCGTAGTCGGACAACACCGGGATCTCCCTGGCCACCAGCCCGCCGAGCACGAACACGCCGCCGAGCAGCAGCCCCACCGTCGTACCGGTGATCACCGGCCGCTGGTTGCGGCCGCGGAACCGCACGCATCCCAGGTGCAGTGGGCCAGATATCAAGGCGCCCAACGCCCATACCGCGGCCAGCGCCAGTGTCAGCCAGTAGAACGACTCGTCACCCGGCTCGCGGCCCAGCGAATAACCAAGCAGCGCAGCGCCGATCACCAAGACGACGGCAACGACGATCCGTCGCCGCAGTACGACCGCGGGCGGTTCATGATGCGGGACGGCGACCGTCGTGACAATGTCGCGTATCTCGCGTGACAGCGTCATACCAGCCGGGCCAATACGTCCAAACCGGTACGCAGCGCGCCCGCGACGGGACCGGGTACCGCGCCGATCAATCCCAGCGCGGGGCGCGCGAACGACGGTGTGACGGCGCGCGCGATGCGCTGGATGCGCCGTGTGTCGCCGCCCGCCCATACGGGGTCGGTGTCGGCGAGGTGGTGCGGGTCGGCGAGCTCGTTGACCGGGCGGGGGCGATGGCTGGCCAGGGCACGGGTGATCGCCTCGTCGACGGCGAGCAGGCCGCCGGGCGGATCGGGCACCAGATCCCGCAGGCCGTCGTCGGACGCCATCATCGGATGATCCAGCGATTCAACAAGATCCGCGGCCAACCCACCGGGAACGGGCAACGCGAATGCCGTCACGTGCGAGGCCAGCGCGGTATCAATTGCGGGAATCGGCACCACGGCCCGCCACTGCCCCTTCGCTTTTGCGTACGCCGTCAACAGGTCTCGGTAGGTGGTTGTTTCGGGGCCGAAGATGTCGTAGGCGCCGGCCGGTACCGTGTCGGCGTCGGCGGCGGCGACGAGGTAGTACAGCACGTCGCGGATGGAGATCGGGTCGATCGGGTTCGTCATCCAATCCGGCAGCGGCATCACCAGGAATCGATCGCCGACGTAGCGCAGCATCTCGAATGACGTTGAGCCCGAACCGATGATCATCGCCGCGCCCAGCCAGACCACGTCGGGCCCGCCGTCGACGCTCAGCGCGTGTGCCACCTCGGCGCGGCTGGTCAGGTGTTCGGAGAGTTCGTCGCCGTCGGGCACGAAGCCGCCGAGATAGACGATGCGCCCGACGCCGGCGGTTTTGGCCGCCGACGCGACGTTGGCCGCGGCGGCGTTGTCGGCGTCGCGAAAGTTGGGCTGACCGATGCCGTGCACCAGGTAGTAGACGATGTCGATCGGCTTGGTTTGTGCGAACGCTGCCGCAACCGATGCCTCGTCGTGTGCATCCAACGCGACGCCGGTGATGTCGTCGTACCAACCGAAATCGGCGAGTCGGTCGGGGTTGCGGGTCGCGGCGACGACGTCATGGCCCTCGGCGAGCAGAGCGGTGACCAGTCGCGACCCTACGTAGCCGGTGGCGCCGGTCACCAAGATCCGCACGCCACCACGCTACATCGAATTTTGCGGCCGCGGGCTACCGCGTACGCCCCTGACGTGGGCCTTTTGCGGCTGATCACGGCCGACACATACCATTCGATGCGGCGCCGCGGGGAACGCCAAGGCAATGGTGCTCGCTTTAGCGTCGTTACGGGAGGAACCCAAGAATGCAGATTCGCACTGGCAAGGCTCTGGGCGCTGCCGCCGCCGTCGCGGCGATCGCGGTGTCGATACCACTGTCGGTCACCGCTTACGCCGAGCCGACGCCGACGACGACAACAACGCCCGAGACGCCCGTCGCGGATCCACAGGGTCCCGGGTGTGACGCATTCAAGAAGGCGCACCCCGAGTGGAAGGCCATGGCCAAGCAGAAGACCGGTGCCGTCTTGGCCGCTATCCCCGAGATCAGCACGTTCAGCTCCGCGGTCACCGGCCAACTCAATCCCGAGTCCAACATCATCGGCGTGCTGGAGAACGGGCCCTATGTGATCTTCGCGCCGACCAACGATGCGTTCGCCGAGCTGCCACCCGGACAATTCGACGCTTTGAAGGCCGATCCGGCGGCGTTGACCCACCTGCTCTACTACCACGTGTTCCTGGGCCTGCTCGGCCCGGACGATGTCGAAGGCCAGCAGCCGACGCAGGCCGGCGAGCAGCTTGCGGTCAAGGGCAGCGGCGGCGACATCAAGGTCAACGAGACCGCGAAGGTCGTCTGCGGCGGCATCACGGCCAGCGAGGCGCGGATCTACATCATCGACAAGGTGCTCGATCCCGCCGCCGCGCCGACTGCGCTCACCCCGTCTGCCACCAGCACGACGACGACCACGACGACCACCACCACAACCACGACGACCGAGCAGCCCGCCTAAGCCTTCGCGATTTCGGCGCGCGCAGTCGCGGTCAGCGCGACCCAGCGCGCCGAAATCGCTTGGCTAGAGGCCGAGGTCGCGGCCGATGATCTCCTTCATGATCTCGGTGGTGCCACCGAAGATCGTCTGGATGCGCCCGTCGACATAATCGCGCGCGACGCGGTACTCCATCATGTAGCCGTAGCCGCCGTGCAGCTGCACACACTGGTCGACGACCTTCTTGGCCACCTCGGTGCACCACCACTTGGCCTTCGCGGCCTCGACGGCGGTCAGTTCACCGTCGACCACCGCCTGCAGGCAGCGGTCGATGTACTGCTCGGACACCTCGAGCTCGGTGTCCATCTCGGCGAGCAGGAAGCGGTTGTGCTGGAAGCTGCCGATCGGCTGGCCGAACGCCTTGCGATCCTTGGCGTATTGCAGTGTCTGCCGCCAGGTTTCGCGTGCGCCCGCGATGGCCGAGATCGCGATCGACAACCGCTCCGACGGCAAGTTGGCCATCAGGTGATAAAAGCCGCGGCCTTCCTTGCCCAGCAGATTCGACGCCGGCACCCGGACGTTTTCGAAGTGCAGCTCGGAGGTGTCCTGCGCGTGCAGGCCCATCTTGTCCAGCTTGCGACCGCGCTCGAAGCCCTCCATCCCGCGCTCAACCACCAGCAGACTGAAGCCCTTGTGGCCCGCCTCGGGATCCGTACGGCATACCACGACGACGAGATCGCTGTTGATGCCCGATGAGATAAAGGTCTTGGAGCCGTTGACAATCCAATCGTCGCCGTCGCGGACCGCGGTGGTGCGGATACCCGCCAGGTCGCTGCCCGCCCCGGGTTCGGTCATCGCGATCGCGATGATCAGCTCACCGCTGGCGATGCCAGGCAGCCAGCGCTCCTTCTGCTCGTCGGTGCACAGCTCTTTGAAGTAGGGGGCGACGACGTCGTTGTGCAGGCTCAGCGCGGGGCCCGGCACACCGGCCTTGGCCATCTCCTCGTCGATCACCGCGTTGAACCGGAAATCGTCGGACCCACCGCCGCCGTACTCCTCCGGCATGTTGAACCCGATAAGCCCGTATTTGCCCGCAGCCACATAGGCGGAGCGATCGACAATTCGCTCCTGCTCCCACTTTTCGGCGTTGGGCACGAGTTCGCGTTCGATGTATTGCTTGGCGGTCTCCCGCAGCGCCTCGTGCTCGGCCTCGAATACCTGTCGCTTCATCTGTGCTCTCTGTTCCTCGCGCAAGCGCTCGTCAGCGCGCTTTCCATACGGGCGTTCGCTTTTCGGCGAAGGCCAGTGGTCCTTCTTTGGCGTCCTCGGTGCGGAGCAAGGTGCCGAATTCGCGACCGGTGCGCATCCAGCCGGGCTCGTCGCCGGGGACGACGCCGTCGTCGGCGCCGTAGGCCACCCGCTTGCTGGCCTGAACGGCCAACGGCGCGTTGACCGTAATGCGTTCGGCCAGAGCCAAAGCCGCCTCGACGACGGTGCCGTCGGGAACCACCTGGTTGATCAGACCCCACTTCAACGCGTCGGCCGCCGACATCGGATCACCGGTGAACAGCAGCTCCATCGCCACCTTGCGTGGCAACTGCTCGGCGATGCGGAATACCCCGCCCGCGCCGGCGATCAGGCCGCGTTTCACCTCGGGCAGGCCGAATTTGGCGCGTTCCTCGGCGACGACGAGGTCGCTGGCCAAAGCCAGCTCGGTGCCCCCGCCCAACGCGGTGCCGTTGACCGCCGCGATGGTCGGCTTGTCGATGAAGTGACGCACGTAGCCGGCGAAACCCCACTCGCCGTGGTCGGGGTGATACAGATTCTCCCCGCGCGAGATGGCCTTGAGATCGGCTCCCGCGCAGAAGGATTTGTCGCCTGCGCCGGTGATGATCACCGCGCGGATTTCGGGATCTTTCTGAGCCTCGTCCAAAGCGTCACCGACCGCGATGCTGACCGCGGCGTTGACGGCGTTGCGGGCTTCGGGCCGGTTGATCGTGATGATCAGCACGTTGCCCTTGCGCTCGGTCAGCGCACCCGGCTGCATGACGGTTTCGGTCACAACAGTTCCAGGATGGTGGCGTTGGCCTGGCCGCCGCCCTCGCACATGGTCTGCAGGCCGTACTTAATTCCCTTGTCCCGCATGTGGTAGAGCATCGTCGTCATGATGCGCGCGCCCGAACCGCCGAGCGGGTGGCCCAGCGCGATCGCCCCGCCGTTGGGGTTGAGCTTCTTTCCATCGGCGCCGATGTCCTTGAGCCACGCCATCGGAACAGGCGCGAAGGCCTCGTTCACCTCGAACACGCCGATGTCCTCGAGGCTCAGCCCAGAGCGCTTGAGCGCCTTCTGCGTGGCGGGGATCGGTGCGGTCAGCATGATCACGGGGTCAGCGCCGGCAAGCACCGCGGTGTGCACACGCGCGATGGGCTTGAGGCCCAACTCTTTTGCCTTTTCTGCCGACATGAACAGCAGCGCGGCAGAGCCGTCGGAGATCTGCGACGAGTTACCGGCGTGGATGACGCCGTCTTCCTTGAACGCCGGCTTCAGCTCGCCCATCTTCTCGATGGTGGTGCCGCGGCGGATGCCCTCGTCCTTGAGCACCGGATTGCCGTCCTGGTCCTTGATCGCGACGATCTGGTCCTCGAACGCACCGGAATCCTGTGCGGCGGCGGCCTTTTCGTGCGAGCCGAGCGAGAACTCATCGAGCGCGGTGCGGCTGAAGCCCCACTGCTCGGCGATCATCTCGGCGCCGATGCCCTGGTTCGGGGTCTGGCTGTAGCGGTTCTTGAAGCCCTCGGGGTACGGGTTGCCGCCGCTGGCCAGCGAGGCGCCCATCGGCGTGCGCGACATCGACTCGACACCGCCGGCGACGACGACGTCATAGTGCCCGGCCACCACACCGGCCGCGGCGAAGTGCACCGACTGCTGGCTGGAGCCGCACTGGCGGTCGACCGTCACGCCAGGCACGCTCTCGGGCCAGCCCGCGGTCAGCAGCGCCGTGCGGCCGATGTCGAGCGCCTGCTCACCGGCCTGCATGACGCAACCCCAGATGACGTCGTCGACGATCGCGGGGTCCACACCGGCGCGCTCGACCAGGCCGTTGAGCACTTGGGCGGACAGCTCCGCCGGATGGACGCCCGACAGCCCGCCGTTGCGCTTACCAACCGGGGACCGGACTGCCTCGACGATGACGGCTTCTGCCATGACACTTCTCCTTTGAAGATGGGTCTTTGCATGAACAAGACTTTGCACCGAAACTAGATGAAGTTAGTTTACTAGGTCAACCTACTGGTTGGTAGGCTGTCCTCGACGAGTCGGCGCCCGGAGGCCCCGTCCACATGGTTTACTGAGTTGTATACCTGGCCGCTGTGGCCGGGCGCGTCAACAGGAGACCTTGGTGGCTGGAAACACCCCGCTGGCGCCGATGATCGGGCCGGATGCCGTGACGCCGCTGGGCGGCGCGCCCATCCGATCGCCGAAAACCGCCGAACTGGTGGCCGGCACCCTGCGCCGGATGGTGGTCGACGGGCAACTCAAGGACGGCGACTTCCTGCCCAACGAGGCCGAGCTGATGAGCCACTTCGGCGTCAGCCGGCCGACGCTGCGCGAAGCCGTGCGTGTGCTGGAGTCCGAGCGACTGGTCGAGGTGCGCCGCGGCTCGCGCACCGGGGCCCGCGTGCGGGTGCCCGGACCGGAGATCGTCGCCCGCCCCGCGGGCCTGCTGCTCGAGCTGTCGGGCGCCACCATCGCCGACGTCATGGTCGCGCGCGCCGCGATCGAACCGATGGCCGTGCGACTTCTCGCCGAATCCGGCACACCCGAGGCATTCGACGAACTCGACAAAATGCTGGCCGACGACATCCCGGCCGGTTGGCAGTCGGGCCAGCTTGCCGAAGTCACCGGCATGTTCCACCGTCGAGTGGTCGAGCTGTCCGGCAATGCCACGCTCGGCATCATCGCTGGCATGCTGCACGAAATCACCGTGCGGCACATGGCATTTCTCTTCAAGGAACGCCGGCCGGTGTCGAAGGCCGACTACGAGAAGCTTATTCGGTCCTACGGACGGCTGATGAAGTTCGTGCGGTCCGGTGACGCCGAGGCGGCAGAAGCGCACTGGCGCAAACACCTCGACACCACCCGTGATCTGCTGCTGAAGGGCATCGAGACCATCAAGGTCCGCGACGTGATGGGCTAGTCGGGCCAGACTGCCAATCTCGCGTCCGTCTCCCGCCAACCCGTGTCGGTCTTCCAGCGCATCGGCAACAGCCGATACCACCAGCTGCCCGCAGGACCATCCGAACCGACATGGTCGACCGTGATCGAAATCACGTCATCCTCAAGCTGTTTGGCGTGCGTTTCCAGGTAAACGCCGGCTTCGTCGTCGACGTCGGACATCAGCTCGCCGTAGAGCAACCGCGGCCCCGGCCGCCGGTACACCAGCACGCACTGCTCGCGCTGCGGGCAATGGCCGGCCCGAACGGCGGCAAAACACCCGGTGTCCACCTCACCGAGATCGCTCATCACCCGGCCGGTCTCGTCGACCCAGACTGCGACCGGGTCAGGTGGCTTCGGCCCGCTCGCTGCCATAGACGTGCACCGGCAGGTTGTCATCCCACGGCTGACGCGTCACCATGTCGGCCACGCGCACATACCCTCGTTCGAACTCCCCCGTCGCGGCGTCGACGAGCCGGTATTCCTGACGCTGCTTGTGAATCGGCTGCGCGTCGAGCAACACCACCCGCACCTCGCCCGGTTCAAAGTGGCACCGCTCCTGCAACGCCTCGATCAACTGCTCGTTGTGCATGTGGCCGTCGCCGAAATTCCAGCCAATTGCCGTCGAACAGATCCGTTCGCCGTCGGTCAGCACGTACTCGTCCTCGTTCTGGCCCGCCATCGCACGATGTGCGAGCGTGAACATCGCGCGACCGTGAGTGTTGAAGGCGCGGAACGCATATCCCATGTACAGGTACATCTGCGCGGTTTCCGGGCTGCCGTAATACCGCTCCATCTGCGCCTGCGGCATGCTCGCGATCGACACGACGTTCTTCTCGATCTTCTCGGCGGCCGAGGGTTTCACAAACCACAGCGTGGTGTCCCAGTTGCCCGCGTAGTAGCGCATACCGGGCAGGAACGAAATCTTGCGCGGGAACAGGTTTCCCAGCACCACGGTGCCTGCGCTGACGATAAACAGCAGCGCGACGGGCAGCGGGTTGTTCAGATCCGAGAGCCCGAGATCGGCATGGCCGACGAACAGCGTGATCACGCCGAAGATCATGAATACGTTCCACTCCAGCGGTACGCCCATCGGGATCGCCGACAGGATGCCGAAGTGGAAGCAGACCATCACGAACGCGGCCACGGCCGTCGGCCATCCCCCGTGCGAGAAAAACAGCACCAGCGGCACCAGCATCTCGATCGCGGTGCTGATGTGCGCGAAGAAGCGCGACAGCGGTCCCGGCCGCAGATCATCGGGGAAGTGCTCGAAGAACCTGCGCTTCAACCACTTCGGCCGGATCACCGGGTTGTTGGACATCATCGTCGAGATGACGAACGGGAAGTGCTTGTTGAGCTTCGACGTCGCCGCGCCAATCCAGATGATCAGGAACACGACCTTGGCGGCGACGATCATGTCCACTCCGGTGAACAGGAAGCACACCGTCATCGCCGCATACACCTCACCGCGGGCGGCCAGGAAGATCACCTTGTCCCGCAGCCCCAGCACCGCCAGCAGGCCGAGGATCGTCCAGATCTGCCAGGTCGGCAGCACCCCGATCGTCGTATCGAGCGCCGGGATCGGCCCGGTGCCGTTGGAGAACAGCGCCACCAGGAGCATCACCAGCAGCGCGGCGTACAGGCCGGCGTCGACGGGCGTGCGGGCGGTGCCCTTTGTGAGCGGGACCCGGCCAGGCCACGGTGGCAGCCGGATGGTGCCGGGGCGCAACCAGTACAGGATGGAGCCCATGGGCGGGAAGAAGCGGTTATTCAGCGGGCCGAAGCCGCAGCCGAGGCCGACGACCTCGAACAGCATCGTGTAGAGCACGACCTTCTGGAAGACGATCGGCTCGGTCCACCACTGCGCCACGTTGGTGAAGCCGTCGACGCCGGTGGTCGCCAGCGCGAACAGCCAGCCGCCGAGGATGTACAGGAGGATCTTGACGACGTAGAAGAGGTGCAACACAACCGGGGTGCCGAAGCCGACCTCGGCCCAGTGGCGAGCCATCGGCTTGATCTTCTCCGCGCGAGTGCCCTTACTCCACTCTTCGAAGTCGACGACGGGCGCGTCCTGCTTCAGAAACCCCATGGCCCCACAGATTAGAACGTGTTCTAGGTCCGCGACACCATATGGGCCCGCGAGACTGTAGTTGTTGAGAAGAAAGTGCGAGTGCGGGCCTCGATAACTACAGTCTCGCGGTCAGACCTTCGCCGGTGGGCGGTAGAAGAGCACCAGCTGCCCGATGCCGCCGGCGAGGCCGAGCCCGAGCGAGATGATCAACCCCCACCAGCCGTGCAGGTAGTCGTAGAAGCCGGTGCCCGAGAACAGCGCGTAGTCGAGGCTGAGCTTGCCCGCCCCGATGGTCGCCACCGCCACCGCCGACGCCGCGAGCACCAGGTTGTACTCCCAGCCCTCCTTGACGATGAAAAAGCCGTTGGGCCGGTGCACCGTCCACGCGGCCACCAGCATCAGGGCGACGAAGCCCGCCGCCGGGATCGGCGTGAGCAGCCCGACGGCCAGGCCGAGGCCCGCGGCCATCTCGGTGGTGGCGGCGATGCGGGCGTGCAACGTGCCCGGCTTCATGCCGATGCTCTCGAACCAACCGGCGGTGCCGGCGATCCGCCCGCCGCCGAAGAACTTGTTGTAACCGTGCGCGGCCATCGTCAGACCGAGCACCAGGCGCAGGATCAGCAGTCCGACATCGTAGGCACTCATGCAACAGAATCTAGGCCATCTGTTAAGTCGGCGGCTAGTGGCCCAGCGCGGCGTCCAGTCGCTCGACGTAGGCGTCGACGTCCCCGATGGCCGACTCTGCGGCGTGCACGCTGACCGCGACGGTGGCGCCGATCCCGTGCACGCCGTGGGTCAGGCCCATCATCGGTGACAGCCCCGGATAGCCGGCGGTGACGACGACGGGCGCGTCACCGAAGCGAAGATCGGCGGCGCCGCGGTTGACACTCGACACCACCGTGTTACCGGTGACGGTGTCCGAGCGCAGGGTGGGGTCGAATTGTGCAACGCCCCAACGCAACAGCGGCGCCGGCACGGCGGCGAACGCCTGACTCGCCGCCAGCATCGCCGGATGCTCGGCGCGCCGGCGACGCATCGCCAAGTCCTCGGCGATCCGGTCCCGACGTTCACCCACCGGCAACAACGGGTACAGACCGACGCTGACATTGCCGAAATGATTGTGCGCATGACGCGCACCGGTTTTCGCCATCGGCACCTCCGCGCCGAGCGTGGCCGGATCGTCGCCGAGCGCGCGCAGATGAGCCGCGAGCGCCTCTGCCACCGCCGTCAGCACCGCCACCGTCACCGTTGGCCCCGACAAATGCGCGCGGTGCCGGATCAGTGTGCGGACGCTGCGCACACCCGCAGGGCGTGCGTTGGTGCGCAGCGCCGGACGTGAGTCGGCTTGCGGCGGAACGAGTCCGGCGTCGGTATCGCGTACCAACCGCCGATGTGAGCGAGCCGCCCGATAAGCCCGCCACGGCAGCACGGCACCCCGAAATCGCGGCGGCGACGGCACAGCGGGCACCGACCCGGCGCGACCCAACAGCAGGGCCGCCAACGCCGACGACCGGATGCCGTCGCCGAGCGCGTGGGCGGCCTGCAGCACGACCACCGCGCCCGGCCCCGCCGCGCCGGGTATTCCGTCGACGGGCGTGAAAACATGCAGCTTCCACACCATCTCGGAAGCATCGAGCTGGCGCTCGGCCAGTCGCACGACCTCGTCCAGACATTCGCGCCACGTGCCGCCGGGGTGCACGGCGAATTGAGTGTCGTCGACGTCGCGCCGCACCCACGCCGGATACGTGAACACCCCGCGATCCTCGACGCGCACCGTCAGTTCGGGGCAGCTCTGGGCCCGGCCGCGCACTTCCCGCATGGCCCGCGGCACATCGGCGGGCACACCGGCGAAGCCGTAGAGCAGAAACTGGTCGTTGGGAATCTTGGTCGACATCCAGTAGGTCTGGGCGTCGACCGCCGCCAACCGGGGCATCTAGCCTGCCGGCCCGATGAAGTCGAGGACGCGCCGCGCGACGGTGTCGGGCTGCTCGAGCTGCAGGAAGTGGCCGGCCTGACCGACGAGGGCGATGTCGCTTCCGTCGGGCAGCACTCGCTGCACCCACTGCGCGAAAGCTGAGGTGGCACAACCGTCGTCGGTCCCGTGTAGGTAGAGGGTGGGCAGCACCGGCGCGGAAAGCCAGTGCCGGTGAAGCTCCGCATACTGCGTCGGTGGCCGGCTGCCGCGGACCGTCGCCCGGTAGTACCCGAGTGCCGCCCGCCATCGCTCCGGCGCACCGATCGCGGCGTCGACGTGTCGCAGATCCTCCGTCGCGTTGTAACCCGGCGACCACTGCCGCCACAGCCGCGGCACCACCCACGACGCGGAACGGTCTGGCAGCCAAGGCAATTGGAAGTACATGATGTACCAGCTGCGCAGCGCCTGCGCCGGCAGCTGCGCAACAAGGCGGCCGGCCCGAGGTACGCGGCCCAACGGCCGGAACGACGCCGCGGGCGGCACCGACATGACGACCGCCTTGCGAAACGGGCTGTCGGGCATCGCAGAAAGCCCGGAGGCCGCGATGGCGCCCCAGTCGTGGCCGATGATGACGTCGCGACCCGTTGGCCCGGCGGCTTGCAACACCCGCAGCGCGTCGTCCATCAGTGCGCCGACGTGGTAGCTGCCGTCGGACGGAATAGACGACGGCACATAGCCCCGCATGAACGGCGCGACCACCCGCCATCCGGCGTCGGCCAACAGCGGCGCAGCCTTGCGCCACCCGTACGCGGTGTCCGGAAAGCCATGCAGGCACAAGGCAATCGGGCCGTCGTCAGGACCCCATGTCAGGGCTCGCAGCTGCACCGCGGGCGCGGAGACGTCGATCCAGCGCACGGGCCTAGACGGGGTCGAACTTCGAGATCAGCCAGCGGTCGCCGACCTTATCCAGCGTCACCCGCACGCTCGACGCGGTGTTGGTGGGTGCTTCCTGTCCGACGGTCACCGTCTGGTTGATGAACAGCAGCACCACAGCATGATTCGGGTCGGCCGAGACCGACGCGGCCGCCGGCACGGTCGCGACCGCGGAGATCTGCTTTTCCTTCGCCCCCGGGATCACCACATCGTTGGTCAGTGACGTGTAGGAGTCGCGGAACTCGCCAGTGAGCCGATCGCGGGCCCCGGTCAGTTGTTCCTCGACCTTGTCGGGCGCATACGACAGGATCGCCACGGTGCTGTCCTTGGCGGCCTGCACCGACTCCTGGGCCGCCCGTTCGGAATCGCGGACCGAGTTGTCTTGCCATTTCAGGTATCCCGCGCCAAGAGCCAACACCAGCGCGAGCGCCGGCAGCACGACGAAGGCCAATACCCGCGACCAGTTCACCCGTCTTTTCGCGGATTCTTCGGCGGGTGCCTCCTCGTCGGCCTCGACCGCCTCGACCGCCTCGTCGATGGTCTCCTCCGTCTCCTCGGCGGGCACGTCTTTGCTTTCCTTCTCCACGTCCACGGTTTCCTCGGTTCGTTCGGTCACGGCACGAACTCCACGTTGGACACCTTGGCTTCGTCTCCGATCTGCTGCACGGACAGCCGCATCCTCCAGGCCCGCGGTGCCTGCTCGGGCGCACCGGCGTTGCTGGTGTTGACGGTCACCGCGACAAGCACCTGGGCTTCGTTGTCGGAGACCGATTCAAGACCCGCCTCGGTGATCTTGCCGACCGACTTCGACTGCGCCTGCTTGACGACTTCCTTGAACGGCTGCGCGCGCCGCTCGAAGTCGTCGTAGAACGTGCCGGTCGCCGAGTCGAGGATGCGCTGCACGTCGGCGTCGACCTGCTGATGGTCGATGGTCGTCAGGTTCAGCGCGCCTTGGCGGCCGACCTGCAGGAAAAGCTGGCGCTGGTCCTCGGCCTGCTGCGACTGATAGGTCTGCAAACCCAGCCAGCCGACCAATCCCGCCAACGCCACGACCAACACCAGGCCGACGATGGTCGCCAGCTTCACGTGCGACATCGGCGGCTTGGGCGGAAACTCGTGCTTGCCACGCTTGGGCGGGGTCTCGTCGGCCTCATCGGCCTCATCGGCCTCGGCGGCCTCGGCGGCCTCGGCGGCCTTGGCCGCCTCAGCGACGTCCGTCGCCTCGGTGGCGGTGGACTCCGGCTCGGCGGCGTTCGAGGTTTCCTCGCTCAATTCCCCTTCGGGGGCAGCAGCATCGTCTGCCATGTTTGCTCCTCTGCGGCACTGTCAGCCAGGTTGGCTTGTGTGTACACACGCCCGTCCGGTCCAACGTACGTGCCGGTCGACGGGTCGTATTCGGCGGCCGCTAATGGCGGCGGCGCCGGACCCGGCGGCGGAGCTGCTTGCGCAGGTGGAGTGCCCGGCGGCACGTGCGGAATGGGCTGTCCGGACAGCGTCGCGTTCGGATCGCCCTTCCAGTTGTAACCGTCGTTGAGCGGCACGTAGTACTCAGAGCTCTCGCACTGCTTGACCGTGGGGGCGCGTTTGCCGGGCACCGTGATGCACGGCAGGTTGCGGGCGCCGCGCACGTTGAACGGCGCGTCTTGCGGGATCCGGCAGTACACGTCGCCGGCCGGCCGATCGGGATAGTCCTCGAGCGACGGGTTGCGCTGCTGCTGGGCGGGCAGGAAGCCGGTGGTGCAGGGCGGCGGCAGGTTGAGATTCAGGTTCAGGGTCAGGTAGTCGCCCATGTAGTCCTGTTTGGTGTTCGCCTTGGCCACGCCGATGGCCTGGGTGGTCGCGGTGCCCTGCGGCCGCAGCACCAGCAGCTGCTCGATGCTGGGCTGATAGGTGACGGCGACCTCGCCGAGGCTTACCAGGTTGGCCAGCACGATCGGCAGCGTGGGCTGCAGCCGGTTGAACAGCGCCTGCAGCTCGCCGGCCGCGCCGGGTCCCTTCTCCAGGATTCCGGCCACCGCCGGGTCCTGGGTTTGCAACTGGCCGGTGACGCTGGCCAGATTCGACGCCCAGGCGTGGATCGAATCCGCGGTGTCGGTCTGGGTGTCCAGCACGGGTTTGGACTGATCGATCAGCGTGGTCAGCGGGTCCAGGTTCTTACGCGCGTCGATGGCCAGCGTGGTTCCGGCGTCGACGAGCCGCGACAGCTCCGGGCCGAGTCCACCGACGGCCAGGTAGGCCTCGTCGACGGCCGTCTTGAGGTTGTCGCGCGGGATCGCCGCCAGGCCGCGGTTGGTGATGTCCAGCAACGTATTGATGTCGGTGGGGACCCTGGCGCGGTCCTGCGTGATCACGTCGCCGTCCTTGAGCACCGGCCCCTCGCCACTGCGCGGGATGAGCTGGACGAACTGTTCACCCACCGCCGACACGCTGTGCACTTCGGCGTCGACGTCCGCGGGGATCTTGATGTCCGATGTCAGCGACAGCTCCGCCTCGACACCGGTATCGGTCAGCTCCACGCTTTTCACCGTGCCGACTTCAGTGCCCCGATAGGTGACGTTGCCGCGGGGATACAGCCCGCCCGTCTCGGGCAGCTCCAACGTCACCCGGTACTGCCCGAAACCCATGAGTGCGGGCAGCCGCATGTAGCCGAAGACCATGATTCCCAGCGCGACAAGCGCCAGCAGGCCGAAGATCAACAGCTGGATGACGATCTGTCTGGTCAATCGCATGTCACGGCCCCTGATCCCAGCGATACGCCGCGAGCAACGGATTGCCGCCAGGCGGCGGGACGTGATGATTGCACGGGCTGGGCAGCTGGCCGATGGTGCGGCCCCACTGCAGTTCCAACCAGGTCAGGTTGCACTCGAACCGCGTTCCGGTGAACAACCCCTGGTCGATTCGGCTCAACGTCATGTCGACGATCAGCGACAGGTTGGCGTAGTCGCCGCGGATCCAGTTGTGCAGCGTCTCCTTCGGGAACGGGAACGTGGGCAAAAAGCTCAACGCGCGGGTGAGCGCCGGACCCGCGTTGGCGAGTGATTCCAGCACGGGGCCAAGGTCTTTGAGCTCCTGAACCAGCGCTTCCTTGGTCTGGTTGACCGAATCGGCGGCCAGCGCACTGAACCTGCCCAGCTGCGCGAGCGCCTCGGTGAGATTGTTGCGCTGATCCTTGAGCACGTTGAGCGCGTTCGGGATCGTCCGTAATGCGTTGTCCACCACCGGCTTCTGCTCGGCGAACTGGCCGACCAGGTTGTTCACGCTCTCGTTGGCGGCGATGATGTCGTTCTTCTGGTCGTTGACGTAGGCGATGAACCGGTCCAGCTGCTCGATCAGGCTGCGCAGCTCGGCCTCCCGGCCTGCCCACGCGCTGCTGAACGCCTCGGTGATGTCCTGAACGTTGCCGATCCCACCGCCGTTGAGCAGCAACGAGATCGACGCCAGCGTCTGCTCGGTGCTCGGGTACTTGCTGCCCGACGACAACGGGATCAGCGAACCTTCGCGCAGCCTGCCCTCCGGCGGCACGTCCGTCGGAGGCGCCAATTCGATGTGCAGGGAACCCAGCAGGCTGGTCTGACCGAGCTTGGCCGTCGCGTTGGCGGGCAGTTCGACATTGCCGTTGAGCGTCATGGTGACCAGCGCGTGCCAGCCCTGACGCTCGATCTTCGTCACATTGCCTACCGTGACGTCGCCGACGCGCACGCGGGAGTTGGGCTCGATGTTGTCCACGTCGGGCATCTGCGCCTGGATGGTGAACGCGCCGGGGCCCTGGCCTTCCACGCCCGGTAGCGGAATCGAGTTCAGCCCTTGCCAATTGGCGCAGCCGGATACTGCGAATGCCAGCGCCAGCATTACCGCTGCCACGCGAATCCAGTGCCGGCGCATCATGATCCGGCTCCCGCTGGCACCATCAGACCGCGCAGGCCGTCGGCCGGGTCGGGGGTGGTCGGCGCCTCAGCCGCGAGCGGCGGACCGGGCGGGGCGCCGTGTGCCGGCGGGGTGCCGTCCATCGGAGGCGGAGGGGCCGGCGGGCCTTGCGGCGGAATGTAATCGGGCCGCATCCACTCCTCGCTGTAGGTGATCTCGTTCGGCCGCGCGGAGGCGCCGACGAACAGGTTCTGGCCGATCGGCGGGAAGTTGTACTGGCGGTTCTTGATGATCGGCGCCAGGTACTGCACGCACAGCTTCGCCGACTGCTCGGCGCCCAGCCGCGACGCCGCCTGCACCGCACCGCAGAGGAAGCTGATCGGATCGGCGAAGTTGTTGACCGCCAGCACCGCGCTCGCCGCGCCCTGGGCGGGCTGGTAGACGTTCACGTAGTTCTGGAATGTGTTGGGTGCCACGTGCAGGAACTGCTTGACGTCGTCGAGGCTGTCGGTCAGCGCCTGGGTCACTCCGGCCAGCTTGTCCGACGTCGTGCCCAGGGCCTCACGGTTGTCGGCGACGAAGGTCTGCACCTCGCCGACGACGGCGTTGAGATCCCTGACGGCGTCGGCGACTTCGTCGGGGTTGTCGGCGAGCACCCCGGTCACCGATGCCAGGTTCTGGTTGAGCTGCCGCATCAGGTTGGTGCTGTCCTGCAACGCCGAGACCAGGATCGACAGGTTCTTGACGGTGGAGAAGATGTCGGTGCTCTTGTCGCCGAGCGCCGAAAACGCTTGCGACAGTTTGATGATGGTGTCGCGGATGTTGGCGCCCTGGCCGCGCAGGTTGTCGGCGGCGGTGTTGATGACCGAGCCCAGCGGGCTGACCCCGCCGGGTTCGGTGGGCTGCAACTGCTCGGACAGCCGCTCCAGCTGCTGGCGGAAGGTGTCCCACTCCACCGGAACCACGGTGCGTTCGCGCGGGATGACGGCGTTGTCTTCCATCTTCGGTCCGCCGGTGTAGACGGGCGTGAGCTGGATGGCGCGCGAGGTCACCAGCGTCGGCGACAGGATCGCGGCATTGGCGTCGGCGGGCACGTCGTGTTTGCCGTCGTACCAGAACGAGATCTTGACCCGCTCGGGTTCCGGCTCGATCTTTTCGATCTTGCCGACCGTCACACCGAGGATGCGGACGTCGTCGCCGACGTAGATGCCGTTGCTGTTCTCGAAATACCCGACGACGTCGACACGGTTGAGCGGTCCGGTGGACCGCAACAACACCGCGCCACCGGCCACCAGCAGCAGGGCGAGGGCGACGCCCAACCAGGTACGCGCGTTGCGGATCATGATCCGGCCTCCGCGGGTAGATGCGGCACGGCCTCACCCGGCGCCGGCACGAAAACCGGGTTGGGCGTGGGCAGCGGAATCGACTGCTGCCCCGGCGGCGCCTCGGCAGGCGGACCCGGCGGCGGACCACCGGGCGGCGGCGCGGGCGGCGGCTCGCGGTACGGGTAGCAGCCGGGGCCGGGCAGCGGGATGCCCGGCGGACCGCAATGTCGGTCTTCGGGATTGCCGGTGATGGCATCAGGCAGCGTCATGGGTGGATCCCCGCCCTGACCGGTGCGCGGATACGGCATCGGCATCGCCGGGGTGCCGGGCTGGCCGATCTGCGGATCGGAGCGCTCGGACGGCAGCAACACGTTGGGGTCCAGACCCAGATCGGAGAACGCCGCATCGATGAACGGCTGAACGAACTGTCCCGGCAGCAGATTGACGATCCAGTTCTTGAAGAACGGGCCCGACGACACCGATTCGCCCAGCGACATCGCATAGGAGTTGAGGAGGTTCAGCCCCTTCTGCACCCGTTCCTTGCGGTTGTCGATGATCGTCAGCACCCCGTTGAGCTTGTCCAGCGCCGGTCTCAGCGTGGCGCGGTTCTCGGCGATGAAGCCCTGCAGCTGCTGGCTCAGCGCGGAGATGCTGCCCGAAATCTGGTCCAGCGCAGCGCTTTGGGTTTCCAGCTGGAACAGCAGTGCGTTGGTGTTGGCGACCAGACTGACCACCTGATTGCTGCGCTCGGCCAGCACCTTGGTCGCCTTGTTGGCGTTGGTGAGCAGCTGACGCAACTCGGCGTCGCGTTCGTTGAGGGTCTCCGAGAACCGGGCCACCCCCTCGACGGCGATCCGCAGTTCGGGCGGAGTCTCGGAGAACGTGTCCGCCAAAACCCGTAGCGAGTCGGACAATTGGTCGGTGTTGAGCCCGCTGATCGTCGTCGCGAGATCGCCGAGCGCTTCGGGCAGCTGATACGGCGACGTCGTGCGCTCCAGGGGAATCGTGCCCTCCTGGCGTCCGTCGCCGCGGGAGGTGACCTCCAGGATCTTCGCGCCCAGCAGACCTTTCGTCTTGATCGCCGCCTCGCTGCGATCACCGAGCCGGACGTTGTTGTCGACGTCGAACTTGACCAGCACCTGCGGCCCGTCCAGCTCGATTCCCGTCACCTCGCCGACCCCGAAACCCGAAACCTGCACGTTCGCACCGGTTGTCAGCCCACCGGCCTCGGCGAAGTGCGCCGAGTACTCGGTGCGGGGGTTCAGGAACGGGATCTTGTCGTACTGCAGCGACAGCAGCACGATGCCGGCCGTCAACCCCAGCCCGATGGCGCCCATCACGAATGGGTTGCGTTCGGAGAATGGTTTCATCGCGGCGTGCACCTCCCCGACTTCTGGCCCGCCACTTTCACATACACCGGTTGACCGCCCTTGCCGTTGAGCTTGAGCACGAGGTCACACAGGTAGAAGGCGAAGAAGTCGCCGTAGATCCCCTGCCGCCCGAGCGCCTGGTAGGCGTCGGGAAGGGTGTTCAGCAGGTTGTCGAAGTACTCGTGGTCGGCGACGACGATGCCTGCGGCCCGGTCTGTTTCGACGACCGTCTTGGCGAACGGCTGCCGGGCCTGCGACAACAGGTCGGTGATCGAACCGGCCGCGGCGTTGGTGTACGCGACGCTGTTGCTGATGTCTTCCTTACGGGCTTCCAGACCCCGCACGAGTTCGGCCAGTGCGTCGACTCCCTTTGCGAATTGGTCACTTTGATCGCCCAGCGAACCCAGCACGGTGTTGAGGTTGACGATCACCTCGCCGATCAACTGGTCCCGGTCGGCCAGCGTGTTGGTCAGCGCCGCGGTCTGGTTGAGGAACGACCCGATGGTCCCGCCCTGCCCCTGGAAAGCCTGAATCAACTGGTAGGACAACGCGTTGACCTGATCGGGATCCAGCGCGGAGAACAGCGGACGGAACCCGCCTATCAACGCGTCCAGGTCCAGCGCCGGCGAGGTGCGGGCCAACGGAATCGTGGCGCCCTCATCGAGTCTCGTGGTGCCGCCGGCGCCTTCCACCAACGCGAGATAGCGCCCGCCGATGAGGTCGTCATACCGGATGACGGCCCGGCTGCCTTCGGTCAGCACCACCGAATCCTCGGCGGTGAACTCGACCAGCGCCGTGGTGTCGTCGCGGATGGAGACGTTGCGGACCCGGCCGACCTCCACCCCGGCGATCCGGACGAAGTCACCGTTCTCCAGCCCCGTGACGTTGAGGAACTCGGCGTTGTAGGTCTTGGTCTTCTCGCCGAACCGCAACTCGCCGAACACCATGTACAACGCGAACACGCCAAGCAGACACACCGCGAAAAAGATCGAGAGACGCAGCAGAGCGTGTCGCCATTGGGTCATGTCCGGCTGCCTTTCTCGGTCGAAGTGTCTGTGTGCTGGGCGATTACGGCGATGGCGCGACCTCCCGCGGAATCGGAACCGGCGGCAGCGGTGTCGGCTGCATCTGCGCAGGCGCGGGCACCACGAACGGTTCCGAACCCGGCCGCGGTCCTGGATCCTTAGGTGCACCCGGCGGCGGCGCGGGCGGCAGCCCGGGCCACAGCGGAGTGCCGTCCGGCGCGTACAGCTTGGCGCCGTAGGCGGGCGCACCCGGGTACGGAATCGGCCCTGGCGCAGGGCCTCCGAACAGATTGCGGATGCTCGGCGGTTCGGGCACCGCGCGCGTCACCGGCAGGTAGTTGGCGTAGCCCGGGAACCCGATACCCGGGTTGGGCCGCCAGTCCACCCCGGTGCCGAAACCGGTGTTGGTGATGAGCTGGCGCACCGGCCAGTTCTCGCTGACGTTGGGCAGCGACCCGCAGCCGGGCTTGCCGCCCGGTCCGCCCTTGGCGCCGACGATGGGAAGGTTGTCGGGGTACCGGTACGGGTCGTCACCGAGCGCCAGGCCCGCGTCGAGGACGAGCGAATACCCGTTGCCGCCGGGGCCTTCGTAACCTCCGTGGTCCAGCAGATGTTTGGCGCCCAGCAGCAGACACGTGTACTCCGGGTTGTACTTCATCAACAGGTTCGTCGTCGGCTCGAGCACGTTGATGGCCTTGATGAGGTTGGCCTGGTTGGGTGCGAGCAGATCCACCCCGCTGCTGGAGAACCCAATCGTGGCCAGCAGCAACGCATCCAGCTGCTGCGCGCGATTGGTGATGGTGACGCTCGTCGTGCTTGCGGCGTTCAGCGTCGTCAGGATGTCTTGTGCGGCAACGCTATAGGTGTCGCTGAAGGCCTTGAGCGCCTGCCAGTCGGCGCGCACGGTCTCACTGCGAGGATTCAGCGCGAGGAATACCTCATTGGCGTCAGTGGTGGCCTGGCCGATCCGCTCGCCTTTACCGCGCACTCCTTGCGCGAGCGCGGACAGGACGCTGTTGAGTTTGGCCGTGTCGATCTGGTCCAGCACGCCGACCACGTTCTCGAATACCGTGTTCACCTCGGTGCTGACGTTGCGCGACTGCAACACCTGATTGGCCTGCAGCCGTTGCGGGCTCGGATCGCTGGGGTAGACGAGGTCGACGAACTTCGCGCCGAACACGGTGGTGGCCCGGATCTGCGCCTCGACATTGGCCGGGATGTTCTTGATCTGGTCGGGGTCAATCTCCAACTTCAACGTCACGGGCTCACGGCCGCCGGTTATCGACGCGACCCGTCCGACCTGGACGCCGCGCATCTTGACCTTGGCGTTGCTCTCCATCACCAGGCCGGACCGGTCCGAGGTCAAGGTAACCGGGACAAAGGATTTCAGCGTGCCGGCGAACAACGCGTACGTCAGCCAGATTGCGGCGACCACGCCTATCAGCAAGAAGAGCGTCCACCACCCCGGGTGCAGGCCCTCGTCTTCTCTCGGATCAGCCATACCGCTACCCAGCCAGGTTGAAGTTGCCGGATTGCCCATAGACGGCAAGCGAAATCATCATCACCACGAATGCGGCGACGATCAGGGACATGCGCACGGCACGTCCGACGGCCTCCCCCACGCCCGCCGGTCCGCCGGTGGCGGTGAACCCGTAGTAGGTGTGGATGAGCATGATCACCACCGCCATCGCGATGCTCTGCACGAATGACCACACCAGGTCGGTGGGGTTCAAGAATGTTCTGAAGTAGTGGTCGTAGACGCCGGTCGACTGGCCGTAGATGGTGGTGGTGCCAAAGCGCGCCGCCCAGAACGACGCCAGCACGCCAACGCAATACAGCGGAATCACCACCAGGATGCCGGCCACCACGCGGGTGGACGCGAGGTACGCGACGCTGCGGATCCCCATCACCTCGAGGGCGTCGATCTCCTCGTTGATCCGCATGGCGCCGAGTTGTGCGGTGGCGCCGGCGCCGATGGTGGCGGCCAGGGCGATGGCCGTCGTCGCCGGTGCGATCAACCGGACGTTGAAGAAGGCCGAGGCGAAACCGGTCAGGGCCTCGACGCCGATCTCGGAGAAGTCGGTGTAGCCCTGGACCGCGACCAGCGCACCAGTGGTCACCGTCAGGAACGCCACGATCGCGACCGTTCCGCCGATCACAATCAACGCCCCTGCGCCCAAGCCCATCTGGGCGATGATCCGCATCAACTCGATGCGGTAGTGGACGAACGCGAAGACGATGTTGCGCAGCGTGCTGCCGTAGAACTTGGTCTGGATCCCGACGTTGTTCCAGCCGCTGACCCAGCCGTCCACCCTGCGCGCCAACCGCGGGTACCGGCGACCAAACGCAGTGCTGGTCATAACGTCACCTTCACCGCGACGGCGGTGGCGACGACGTTGATCGCGAACAACGCCATGAAGGTGAACACCACGGTCTCGTTGACCGCATTACCCACGCCGGCCGGGCCGCCACCCACGGAAATGCCCTTGTAGCAGGCGATCAGACCCGCGGAAAGCCCGAACAGCGCGGCTTTGATCAACGCGATCGTCACATCGAGGGCGCCGATGATCAGGGTCAGGCCTGCCGCGAACGCCCCGGGCGAGACGTGCTGGATGTAGACGCAGAAGAAGTACGCACCGGCGAGCCCGACGAGAATCACCGTCGCGGCCAGCGCCAGCGACACCACGGTCGCGGCCAGAACGCGCGGAACCACAAGCGCTTGAATGGGATTGACGCCCATTACCCGCAGCGCGTCGAGTTCTTCACGAATCGTGCGCGCGCCCAGATCGGCGCACATGGCGGTGGCGCCGGCGCCGGCGACCACCAACACCGTGACGATCGGCCCGATCTGGCGCACCGTGCCCAACGCCGCGCCGGTGCCTGAGAAGTCCGCGGCGCCGAACTCGGTCAGCAGGATGTTGAAGGTGAACGTCAACAAGACCGTGTAGGGCACCGTCAGCATCAGCGTCGGCACGATCGACACCCGCGCGACGAACCAGGCCTGTTCGATGAACTCGCGCCACGCGAAGGGCGGTTTGAACATCAAGACGAAGGTGTCGAGCGCCATTCCGTAGAAGCTGCCGACGGCGCGCACCGGCTTGCCAACGATGTTGGAAGCGGCCATCAACGGGTCCTTCCTCGCGTGCTGCTCAGTGCCATGACCCGGTGACTTCCCTCCGACAAAACTTCAGCTACCTCCACGTGAGCCGCGGCCAGTCCACACAGCGGAGAGACGCCGGAGAACCGTACATCACCGATTTCCCGGCCAGCAACACTTACGCCCCCGTCACGCCGATCGTCGCAGGGCACGCCCGGATCACCGAGGTGACGGTGCGGGAGCGCCACGCTCCCGGCATCGGACGGCATACGAAAGGCTACGTCGGAAGGCTAGGTCGGCGAAGCAAATTTCAAGGTCACAATCGAGAAAGATTTGGAGACTGCGCCGCGATAATGTTTGGTCAGTGCCTTAATACAATGGGCGAAACATCCACTCAAGCAAACATTCTCATGTCTGCGGATCGTTATTGCGGTTTGCCCGAACCTATTTGCCGTGTCAAAGATTCTTGACCGCCCGACGACGGCTGCGGCGACCAGAACTCATCGCCGATCCGCGCCGAGGGCGCGAAGCGCGAAGTCGAGCACGCCGGCCTGTACCCGCTGCAGCTGGCGTGGGTCATCACTGGACAGCGTCGTCATGCGGCGGCTCACCACGGCGCTGATCGCGACCGCGTCGAGTTCAGGATCGGTCAACGGAAACGACCCGGTGTCGCGGCCGCGCCGCAGAATCGCGGCCAGCGAGCGCTCCCGGTCGACGTGCGACCGCTCACGGGCCTCTCGGTAACCCTTCGCGGCGCGCACCTCGTCGGAGTCCAGCACCATGAAATGCGTGCGCAGCCGCAAATCATGAGCGAGGCCGAACATTTGCTCGATCCATGCCTTCAGGGCCGCGACGGGGTCTGCGGATGCGTCGTCGGCAATTCGATCGAGCCGCTCGGCCAGCGCGTCGCTCTCCTGGCGCAGCATCGCGAGGAAAAGCTCGTCCTTGGACGCGAAGTGACGGTAAAACGCGCGGGTGGACACCCCGGCCCGGGACAGGATGGCCGCGACGGGTATGGGCCCGCTGTGCGGCTCGGACAAACACCCGTACGCGGCGTCGATGATCCCTTCGCGGTCGTCATCGCTCGTCGTATCGGGCTGCACGAGGGCCGATTGTAGGGAGCGCGTCGGGGGCGGGCCGAGGGCCGCCGCAAACGTGCGCCTGGGTAACGTGAGGCGGGGGTCTGGCGAGAGGATGTCCGTGAGCAAGGCGCGCAGCGAAGCACAGACCGTGAAGTTCCGTGGTGCCGAAGGCCTGTTTTTGGTGGCGGACGAGTGGAATCGCGGCGCCAATTCCGACCGGCCGAGCGTATTGATGCTGCACGGCGGCGGGCAAAACCGGCACTCGTGGAAGAACACCGGCCAGATATTGGCCGACGACGGCCTGCACGTCGTCGCGCTGGACAGCCGCGGACACGGCGACAGCGACCGCTCACCCGAGGCGAACTATTCGGTGGACATCCTGTGCGAGGACACGCTTGCGGTACTCGAACAGATCGGGCGGCCGGTGATGCTGATCGGCGCCAGCATGGGCGGGATGACCGGAATTCTCGCGGCCCGAGCCGCTGGACCGCAGAAGGTGACGGGGCTGGTGCTCGTCGACGTGGTGCCGCGCTACGAGAAGAGCGGAAGCGCCCGTATTCGCGACTTCATGTTCAACCACATCCACGGCTTCGACACGCTGGAGGCAGCCGCCGAGGCGGTCGCGGAGTATCTGCCGCACCGGACCAAACCGCGCAGCCCCGAAGGGTTGAAGAAGAATCTGCGCCACCGCGACGGACGGTGGTACTGGCATTGGGATCCACAGTTTCTCAGCAAGCCGATGGACGACCCGTTCATCCGGGTGGAAAAGCTCGAGCAGGCCGCAATCGAACTGACGATTCCCATCCTGCTGATCCGCGGGAAGCTCTCGGACGTGGTGAGCATCGAGGGCGTGCAGGACTTCCTCGCCAAGGTGCCGCACGCGGAGTTCGTCGAGCTCTCCGACGCCGGACACACCGCGGCCGGCGACGACAACGATGCATTCACCGACGTCGTCGTGCAGTTCGTGAACCGGTGATGTTCGCGGGCGGCGGTTAGGCCAACAGCGGCACCGTGCCGTGGCGAGTGTCTGTGAGGATCTCAAACATGGCGCGCCGAGTCGCGACGAGCTCGGTGTCGCGAATGTGCGGCCCCCACACCGCGACCTTGCACGTCGCCAACGCCGAGTTGTAGCAGAAACTTCGACGTGCCGTTGGTGTCGGTGTAGGTCAGCCCGATGACATCGCCGGGTTCGGCAGTGATCTTGCCCTCCAACTCGATTCCGTCGGCCAGCCCGGTGAACGACCACGCGAACGGGTAGTAGCTGCCGCGGGTGAGCCGGGTGGCGGCGATCGATCGCACGGCGTATTCACTTCCGCCATGGCGCCATACGAACAGTGTGGCCTCCGGCAGCCGAAGTGGCCCGATTCTCGCTCGGGCCGTGACGATTTCGAGTGTCGAGTCGGGCGCGTTGTCGAAACCGCACACCTGGCCGAACGCATACGCCGGAGTGTGCCGTCGTCCCCAGTTGTGGTTGACGCTGCCGGTCCAGCCGTCGACCACGACCCGGACGTCGTCGATCTCGAGTTGGCCGTCGAACTGGGCGAGCGGATGGCGGACCATCGTCTTCGCGGTCGGGAACCGCGCGCGATATGCCCGCTCGGTGAGCAGTTTCACCGGCTCCTCGTCACCGGGTGTGATGCGCAGATCCCAACGGGCCGAATGCTTTCCGCCGGTGATCACGCCGCGAGCTGAGCGGTCGTCGAGCGTGGCGGCCGCGATCTGGGCGGTCCAGGTGTCGTACTCGAAGGCGGCGGAGCCCATCGGATAGGGCTCCTTGACAGCCCGATTGCCGGCGCCGTCGGGATCGAACAGCATCACCCACACATCGGCGGAGGGATCGCCGGCCGTCGGGCGCAACACGGTCTCGCGCAGCCACAACGCGCGTGGACCGTCCGGGTCGTTGGCGCGGATGAAGCGACTCTCGTAATAGGGGGCCTTGTCGGACTGCACAACTCCAGCATCCAATACTTGAGCAGTGACGGGAACGATGATCGCGATCTACGTGCTCGCCGGCATCGCCGTGGTCGAGGCCATCGCGCTCGTCGTGTTCTGGGTGGTGTTGACCCGTACTCGGCGCGAGGCCGACGAGCTACGCCGGCGCGTCGACACCCGCACCATGCTGCTCACCGGTGGCCGGGAGGCCGTCAGCAAGGTGTGGCAGACGGCCAGCATCCTGCGCAAGGAGGGCCTCGGCGCGGCCGTGCGCTCATCCATCGAGGACCTCGCCGACTGGGCCGAGGTGGAACGGCCCGACCTCGCGCGGCTGGCGCCGAGTGGCAAGGTGGTGATTCTGTTCACCGACATCGAGGAGTCGACGGCGCTGAACAACCGCATCGGCGATCGGGCGTGGGTGCGGCTGATCAGCAGCCACGACAAGATGGTCCGCCGATGCGTGAATCGCCATTCCGGCCACGTGGTGAAGAGTCAGGGCGACGGGTTCATGATCGCGTTCGCCCAGCCGGAGCAGGCGGTGCGGTGCAGCCTCGACATCCAGCGCGCACTTCGCAAGCGGCCCAACGGCATTCGCGTGCGGATCGGTATTCACATGGGCAAGTCGGTGCGGCGCGGCGACGACTTGTTCGGCCGCAACGTCGCGATGGCCGCGCGGGTGGCCGGTCAGGCCGATGGCGGTGAGACGTTGGTGAGCGAACCGGTGCGCAACGCGCTGGCCGACGTCGAGGACATCACGTTTGACGATGGCCGCGAGGTTGAGCTCAAGGGGTTCTCCGGCACGCATCGGCTGTACGCGGTGGGGTAATCAGCCCTTCTCGGCCTCGGCCAGGCGCTGGTGCAACCGGGCGCGGATGTCGTCGGGCGTATAGGAGTTGCGTCGGCGTTGATCCCGCGCCACCAGCACACCGCCGGCGACGACACCGGCGACACTGGCCAGGCCAATCCACTTCCAGATGCTGCGCATGAACAAAGTGTGCCTCTAAGTTGGGCGTGTGGACGCGAACACGGTGTCGTTGGAGCGCGCGTTGGATGAGACCCGCACCGGGGACATCTGGTTGTTTCGCGGTGGATCGGGACCCGACCGGGCGATCCAGACGCTGACCAACGCCCCGGTCAACCACGTCGGCATGACCGTCGCGATCGACGACCTGCCGCCGTTGATGTGGCATGCCGAACTGGGCGACAAGCTCACCGACATGTGGACCGGCGACAACCATCGCGGGGTGCAGCTCAACGATGCGCGCCAGGCCGTGGAGCGGTGGGTGCACAACTACGGGCAGCGGTGCTGGCTGCGTCAGCTCATCCCGCACGCCAGCCGTGAACAAGAGGATCGGATGCTGCGGGTGATCGCGCGGATGGACGGCACGCCGTTCCCGTCGACGATGCGGCTCACCGGCCGCTGGTTCCGGGGCCGGGTGCCGACGCTGGCTGATTGGACGCGGGGAATTCCGTTCGTGGACAGCAAAGTTCGTGAGTCGACGCAGCGTAAGAAGGCGCAGAAACGCGAAGTGGGTTTGGAGACGGCGTATTGCGCGGAGACCGTCGCGATCACCTACGAGGAGATGGGCCTGCTCACCACCGAGAAGCACTACAGCTGGTTCGATCCGGGCAAGTTCTGGAGCGGCGACAATCTACCGCTGGCGCCGGGCTACCGGCTGGGTGACGAGATCGCCGTCGTGGTGTAGCTGTCCGTCCCGAGATCGACGAAATGGTCGCTGTCGAGCGTCCGATTGCAACCATTGCGTCAGTCTCGACGGGGCAGCATTCGCTTCGCCTGCCGGGTAACGCCAGGCACCGTGTTCGCCAGATCTGGCCGGCTCTTGGCGAAACCGCGAAGTGCGCGATAGAAAGACCAAACTTGCTGGGGCGTGGGAACCTTCGGTATCCACGCCAGCTCCCAATGAATTCGGTTGATCGGGTCGTCGAAGAACACGGCGTAGTAGCCGGGCCAATACTGCGGGTATTCCTTCGGCTCGTCGGTGACCGGGACATCTCGCTTCATCAAGAAGTCGCGATGAAAGCGGTCGACCTCTTTTCGGCTGCGGGCCCACAGCGCAATGTGGTTGATGCCGACCGCCTGGTCGCTATGGGTCAACTTCACCCCCGTGCGCGCTGGCTGAATACCAATGTAGCTGTGCGGGTTGACATATCGCGTCATGTAGTAGATCGACTGGTATTCCATGTTCAGAGACGAGAAGCTGCTGTATCCGAGCCAGCCGAACAACTCGTCGTAGAACGCAATGGAGTCGTCATAGTCCAATACCGCGAACTCGACATGGCTGACACCGCGCCACCGCATCCCGCCTCCTCCATTGACTACTACGAACTGTAGTAGTCAATGCGCTCGATGTGAAGGCCAGTGGACTACGGACTAGTCGTGGCGACTGGCGACGAGGTCGACGCCATGGTTGTTCAACAACTGCAATTGCCCGTTCTCGTGACCATGGTGTCGATCTCGCCCGCAGCCAGGAATTCGACCACGCCGCGAGACCACGCATCACTCTTCATCGATCGACGCCACGCCGACATCGATACTGGCTTGCTTGAGCCGCTTGTCCCTCGTCCACAACTTCGCTCCGTCCGCGATGAGCACCGATCCGAGGAGGCCGGCGTCGACCGCACTGAGCCCGCGGCCCCACAGCCGGTGAGAATTGACCAGATGGAGAAGCTCTTCGTGGGTGACGACCGGAAACTGATGGAGGTTTTCCAGTGAGTCCAGGACCACCTCGCGCTGCGTGATCGAACCCAATGCCAACTCTTCGATGACCATTGGGTGACAACCGACCTCGTCTGCGACCAGCAGTGCCGCCAGCCTCGGATCGTTCGCGTGGAAGTGATCGATCCACACCGAAGTGTCGACGAGAATCACTCGCCTGACGCCCTCCGCCGAGGGGCGGCTGTGGCCTGTGGATCTGTTCCACCCAGCGCAGCGAGTCTGCGCGCACTCTCCACTCGGATCAGCGTCTGCAAACCCTGCCGGAGTAAGGCGGCGTTCTCATGCACCCCCGTGAGCTCGGCCGCCTTCTCCAGAAGCGCATCGTCAATGGTTACCGTCGTTCGCATTGCGCACCTCATTCTGCATCAAATGATGCATTCCATGATGCCATACGCGGCGGACGCTAGAAGCACGCCGCGCAACCGTTGACACTGCGGTGAGGGCGCAAAAGTGCGGGAGAACACCGCCATAGCCGCAGAGTCAACGGGCGCTAGACGTTGAACCTGAACTCCACCACGTCGCCGTCGGCCATGACGTAGTCCTTGCCCTCCATGCGGACCTTGCCCGCCGCCTTCGCCGCCGCCATCGACCCAGCGGCCACCAGGTCGTCGAACGACACGATCTCGGCCTTGATGAAGCCCTTCTCGAAGTCGGAATGGATGACGCCCGCGGCCTTGGGCGCCGTGTCGCCCTGGTGAATCGTCCACGCCCGCGCCTCTTTTGGACCCGCCGTCAAGAACGTCTGCAACCGCAGTGTGTGAAAGCCCGCCCGCGCCAACGCATCCAGGCCCCGTTCGGTCTGCCCGATCGACTCCAGCAGCTCCGCCGCCGACTCGTCGTCGAGCTCCTGCAACTCCGCCTCGATCTTGGCGTCCAGGAACACCGCGTCCGCCGGCGTCACCAACTCCCGCAGCGACGCCACGCGCGCGGAATCGGTCAGCACCGCCTCGTCGGCGTTGAACACATACAGGAACGGCTTGGTGGTCAACAGGTTCAGCTCGCGCAACTCCCCCGCATCGAAGCCCGCCCCGAACAACGTCGTGCCGCCGTTGAGCACCTCCTGCGCGGCCGCCGCGGCGTCGTAAACCGGCCGCCGGTCCTTGTGCGTCCGCGCCTCCTTCTCCAGCCGCGGCAGCGCCCGCTCCAGCGTCTGCAAATCGGCCAGGATCAGCTCGGTCTCGATCACCTCGATGTCGGACTTCGGATCGATCCGGCCGTCGACGTGCGCGACGTCGTCGTCGGTGAACACCCGCACCACCTGGCAAATCGCATCGCATTCGCGAATGTTGGCCAGGAACTTGTTGCCCAGCCCGGCGCCCTCCGACGCTCCCTTCACCAGACCCGCGATGTCGACGAACGTGACCGTCGCCGGGACGATCTTGGCGGAGTCGAACATCTTCGCCAGCACGTCGAGCCGGGAATCGGGCAACGGCACTACGCCCTCGTTCGGCTCGATCGTCGCGAACGGGTAGTTGGCCGCCAGCACGTTGTTGCGCGTCAGCGCGTTGAACAAGGTCGACTTGCCCACATTCGGCAGCCCGACGATTCCCAGGTTTAGACCCACAGGCACCAGAGTCTAGGAGAAGTGACGTACTCGCCCGTGTGTGCTGGCAGCACTCCGCCAGAGATAGCCGGTACGGTCGACGTGTGTCAGGACAGCGCGCACGGTCGGCGGTGGAAGCCGACCATCGATCCGCGCACCCCAACATCCCGGGTCTGCCGTGGTGGGGAGCTGTGCTGCTGGCGGTGACGGCTACCGCCATGGGCTTCGCGTTCGACGCCGGCTCCGGCGAACGAGAGCTGAGCATGGTCTTTGCGGGGTGCTACGCACTGGGCTGCATCCTCGCCGTGCTCGCCGTCCGTCAGGCGGGCATCTTCACGGCGGTTATTCAGCCGCCGCTGATCCTCTTCGTCGCGGTGCCAGGCGCATACTTCCTGTTCCACGGCGGGCAGATCACCAGCCTCAAGGACACGCTGATCAACTGTGGCTATCCGCTGATCGAGCGGTTCCCGTTGATGTTCTTCACCTCGGCCGCGGTGCTGCTGATCGGCATGGCCCGCTGGTATTACGGCATCACCGCGAAGTCGAAGACACCCGCCACACAAAAATCCAAGGCCGCCGCGGGCACTGGCCTGCTGGCCGCGGTGACGTCCAAGATCTCGTCGCTCACCGCCCGCCAACCGGCCGACGACGGGCTCGAACGCGAGCCGCCGCGGCGCAAACGCCCCAGCGAGCGGCCTGCCCGCGCAGGCAAGGCCACCGCGCCGGGCGCCACCCGCGTCGCCCGCAAGCCGGTGAAACGGGCCACGCCGTCGCGCTCCCGGCATACCCGTCCCCCCGAGCCCGACTTCGTCGATCCCGCGGAGCGTCCGCGCCGGCCCCGCCCGTCGCGACGGGCCGAGCCGTCGGCGGCCGACGAACCGCGCTGGCGACCCCGCACCCAAGCCCCACGCGAACGCAGGCAGCCGCCCACCGACCGCCGCGCCGCCTATGAGCGTGCCCGGCGGCGGGTCGATGACTTCGATGCGTTCGAGGCCCAGGAGGCCGCCCGCAATGGGACTCACCATCCGATCTCGCGGGTGCGGTATCGCGGCACCGACGACGGGGACGACGCCCGTGCGCAGTACCGAACCCGGCCGCGGTCGCGGCGGGATACCGATGCGTGGGAGTACGACGCGTAATCAGCGGCGCGCGGGACGGATCTCCCGCGGCAGCGCGAAGACCAGCGTCTCGTTCGCCGTCGTGACCGGCTGAACGATGTCAAAGCCGTACTCGGCCAATCGCTCGAGCACACCCCGCACCAACACTTCAGGCACCGAGGCACCTGAGGTGACGCCGACGGTCGTCACGCCGTCGAGCCAGGCCGGGTCGATGTCGTCGGCGTAGTCCACCAAGTGGGCGGCATCGGAGCCGGCGCCCAGCGCCACCTCCACCAGCCGCACCGAATTCGACGAGTTGCGCGAGCCCACCACGATCACCAGTTCGCATTCCGGGGCCATCGCCTTCACGGCGACCTGACGGTTCTGGGTGGCATAGCAGATGTCGTCGCTGGGCGGGTCCTGCAGCTTGGGGAAGCGTTCTCGCAGCCGCTGCACGGTCTCCATCGTCTCGTCGACGCTCAACGTGGTCTGGGACAGCCAGATGACCTTGTCCTCGTCGCGGACGGTCACCTTGTCCACCGCGTCTGGGCCGTCGACCAGCTGCACGTGATCGGGCGCCTCACCGGCGGTGCCGATGACCTCCTCGTGGCCTTCGTGGCCGATGAGCAGGATGTCGTAGTCGTCGCGGGCGAAGCGCTTGGCCTCGTTGTGCACCTTGGTGACCAACGGGCACGTCGCGTCGATCACCTGCAGGTTGCGTTCCTTGGCGTTGACGTGCACCGTCGGCGCCACACCATGCGCCGAGAACACCACGATGGCGCCCTCGGGCACCTCGTCGGTCTCGTCGACGAACACCGCGCCCGCCTTGGCCAGCGTGTCCACCACGTGGCGGTTGTGCACGATCTCGTGGCGCACGTAGACCGGGGCGCCGTGTTTCTCCAGTGCGCGCTCCACGGTTTCGACGGCGCGGTCGACGCCGGCGCAATACCCTCGCGGCTCGGCCAGCAGGACGCGTTTACCCGTCACGCCGCCACTCACCGAGCTCGAAGCACCCGGAATCCCCATGTTGATCGTCGGCGGCATGGCTTCCAGGGTACTGACCCTCGACCTCGACAAGCCAGCCGTAGGCTAGGGGCCATGGGAACAGCACCGTATGGGGTCCGGCTGCTGGTCGGAGCGGCGGCGACGGCCATCGAGGAAACCCGGAAGCTTCCACAGGCGATCTTGACCTATCCGATGACGGTTGCCAGCCAGGTCGCGCACATCGTGATGAAGGTGCAGCAGGACCTGGCCGACTTGGTCATCAAGGGCGACGAGACGCTGGAACAACTGTTCCCGCCAAAGGATGAGCAGCCCGAATGGGCCACGTTCGACGAGGACCTGGAAGACGAGCTGCCCCCGCGGCCCAGCGGCGACGGGGAACGCCGCACCGAGGGCCGGTTCGCGCTCTTCACCAGCGGCGAGCCGGATCAGCCCGGCGACGGTCCCGCCGAGAAGGAAGCCAGGCTGGCGAAGGCCGACCCGCCCGACATCGTGCACGAGCTGGACTATGAGTCGCTGACGCTGGCACAGCTGCGGGCCCGGCTGCCCTCGTTGCGGGTGGCCGACCTCGAGGCGCTGCTGGCCTATGAGGGCGCCACCAGGGCGCGGGCACCGTTCCAGACCCTGCTGGCCAACAGGATCACCCGCGCCACCGCCAAGTGACGTCTTCTGAGCCCGGGCAGTCCCCCGAGAACCCGTGGCCGGTCCGCGCCGTCGCCACCCGGGTTGCCAAGTGGATCGACCGCCTCGGCATCGTCTGGGTCGAGGGCCAGTTGACCGAACTGAAGGTCCGGGCCGACTCCAAGACGGCGTTCATGGTCTTGCGCGATCCCGCCGCGGACATGTCTTTGAGCCTGACCTGTCCCCGCGACCTGGTGCACAACGCGCCCGTCAAGCTGTCAGAGGGCACCCAAGTGGTGGTGTGCGCGAAGCCGTATTTTCACACCGGACGGGGCTCATTCTGGTTGCGCGTCAGTGAGATTCGCGCCGTCGGCATCGGCGAGCTGCTGGCCCGCATCGAGCGGTTGCGCAGGCTGCTGGACGCCGAAGGCCTGTTCGATCCGCGACTCAAGCGCCCGATTCCGTTCTTGCCCAACTCTATTGGGCTGATCACCGGCCGCGCATCGGCCGCCGAGCGCGACGTGATGACGGTCGCGTCGGCACGCTGGCCAGCGGTGCGGTTCGCGGTGCGCAACACCGTGGTCCAGGGCCCCAACGCGGTGCCGCAGATCGTCGCGGCGCTGGCAGCGTTGGACGCCGATCCCGCCGTCGACGTGATCGTGCTGGCTCGCGGCGGCGGCAGCGTCGAGGATCTGCTGCCGTTCTCCGACGAATCGCTGTGCCGCGCGATCGCCGCGTGCACTACGCCCGTCGTCAGCGCGGTCGGCCACGAACCCGACAACCCGGTGTGCGACCTCGTCGCCGATCTGCGCGCCGCCACCCCGACCGATGCCGCCAAGCGCATCGTCCCCGACGCCGCCGCCGAACAAGCCCTGGTCACCGACCTTCGCCGGCGCAGCGCCCGCGCCCTGCGCAACTGGGTCAACCGCGAGCAGCACGCGCTCGACCAGTTGCGCAGCCGCCCGGTGCTGGCCCAGCCGTTGAGCGCCCTGACCGCCCGCTCCGAGGAAGTGCACCGGGCGATCACCGCCGCGCGCCGCGACATCACCCGGCTGATCGCCGCCGAGACCGACCGCGTCGGCAACTTGTCGGCCCGGCTGGCCACACTGGGACCCGCGGCCACCCTCGAACGGGGTTACGCCGTGGTGCAGACGGTCTCGGATTCCGGGGAGGCGACGGTGCTGCGCACGACGGACGACGCGCCCGCGGGCACCCGGCTGCGGGTGCGAGTGTCCGACGGGGCCATAGCGGCGACGAGCGACGGCGCCGAGGAGGCCAAGACATGAAGCCCATTAGTGAATTGGGGTACGAAGAGGCCCGCGACGAGCTGATCGATGTCGTGCAGCGTCTCGAACAGGGCGGACTTGACCTCGATGCGTCGCTGAAACTGTGGGAAAGAGGCGAAGAACTGGCTCGACGCTGTGAAGAGCACTTAGCTGGTGCCCGCAAGCGAGTGGAGGATGCGCTGGCCTCCCGGGACGCCGACGAAAGTTGACAATGCAACCAGTCTCGAAGTAGGGACTCGAAACTGAAACATGTTTCATTTATGCTCGCCGCATGGGCGATGCTTCGTTGACGACTGATCTTGGCCGTGTGCTGGTGACCGGGGGCTCCGGTTTTGTCGGGGCCAACCTGGTGACCACCCTGCTCGAACGCGGTCACGAGGTCACCTCCTTTGACCGGGCACCGTCCCCGCTGCCGGCCCATCCTCGGCTTCGGGTCATCGAGGGCGACATCTGCGATCCGGAGACCGTCGCGAAAGCCGTCGAGGGTATCGACACGATCTTTCACACCGCCGCGATCATCGACCTGATGGGCGGCGCCTCGGTCACCGAGGAGTACCGCCAGCGCAGCTTCGCGGTGAACGTCGGCGGCACCGAGAACCTCGTGCACGCGGGACAGGCGGCGGGCGTGAAACGCTTCGTCTACACCGCGTCAAACAGCGTGGTGATGGGCGGCCAGCCGATCTCCGGCGGCGACGAAACACTGCCCTACACCGAGCGATTCAACGATCTCTACACCGAAACCAAGGTCGTCGCCGAACGATTCGTGTTGTCGCAGAACGGGGTTGGCGGCATGCTCACCTGCTCCATCCGGCCCAGCGGTATCTGGGGCCGCGGCGACCAGACCATGTTCCGCAAGGTTTTCGAAAGCGTGCTCGCCGGCCACGTCAAGGTGCTCATCGGCGGCAAGCACATCAAGTTGGATAACTCCTACGTACACAACCTGATTCACGGCTTCATCCTGGCCGCCGAGCACCTGGTGCCGGGCGGGACGGCACCCGGTCAGGCCTATTTCATCAACGACGGTGAACCGATCAACATGTTCGAGTTCTCCCGGCCGGTGGTCGAAGCGTGCGGTGAGCCCTACCCGCGTTTGAGGATCTCCGGAAAGCTGGTGAAGTGGGTGATGACGGTGTGGCAGTGGCTGCACTTCCGCTTCGGACTGCCCAAGCCGATGCTGGAGCCCCTTGCCGTGGAACGGCTTTATCTCGACAACTACTTCTCCATCGCCAAGGCGCAGCGGGATCTGGGCTACCGGCCGCTCTACACCACCGAACAGGCGATGAAGGAGTGCCTGCCGTACTACGTCGACCTGTTCAACCAGATGAAGGCCGCGGCGCACCCGCATGCGGTAGCGGTCGTCACGGAAGAGCACGTAGCGGGCTGACCTCACCGGTCGCGCTGTTGACCAACGCAGCCCGGTCCAACCGCGCCTGCAGCGGCAGCACATCCATCACGGCGGCCACCACCGTCGGCAACTGAGCCAGTGTCGCGCGCGGCGCGAGCGAGCAGTGCGGCAACCAGATGCCCGGCCGATAGTGCTTGTGCAACTCGGCGCCGGTCGCGGTGACGGCCTCGACGACGAGCTGCTGGCGTGCCACCACGTCGGCGCTCACTCCGGAAACCAGCCACGCCCGCCCGCGGCGGAACAACCCCACCCCGTCAAAACTCAGCTCCACCGGCTCGCCGCCGTCGAGTGCCGTCAGCGCGGCGATCACCTCGGCGTCATCCCATTTGCGCAACACCGCATACGAGACGTGCGGGACGTGGCGGCCGTGGGTGTGGGAGCGCAGGCTGGGCACACCGCGCTCCTCGAGCCGGTTCCACAGCCCGCGCACCGCCCGCTCGGATCGCCGGTCGAAGAGCAGGCAGACCGCGAGCGCCACGGCTCAGTGATACAGGTGCACCGGCTGGTGCGTGGCGTTCTCGATCCGCGTCGACGCCTCATGGAGCAATTCGGTGCCCAGGGCGATCAGCGCGCGGGCCGCGGCGATTTCCTCGCCGACCATCGGCTGGTTGTCGTCCTTCGGGTTGCGGTAGGCGTCGCCGGTGGTGGTCAGGGTGGCCTCGTCGCGGAGCTTGGCGTGCGCGGACGCGTGGGTGTGCACGTCATCCTCGGAGAACTCGATCTCGACGTGCCACTGGTTGTCCAAGGCCTTGTCGTACATCGCAATCACCTCCACCTACAAGGGTGCGCCGTCGCGAGCCTTCGCACCAGATGTGGGAGTGAAATGGCGGACGAGATGGCGCAGCGCGACGACCTGCATGGGCTCGACCGCGTCGGAGACCGCGCCAAGGATGCGGCCTGCGGCGTCGGCGGGGATGGAGGGCGGCACGACGTAGAGCACGGCGCTGCGCGAATGCGTGCCCATCAGATAGATAGTGTCGCCCGCGACCAGCTGGTAGGGGTCAACGGCGATCGCCGAGTTACCCCGGATGATTCGCGACGGCGCCGGCTGCCACATGCTGCGGTCGTAGACCACCCGATGCACCGGGCCCAGCCACCGACCGAAAACTGCAACGAGATCCGGCAGTTCCGTTTTCAGGTCGGTGCTCTTGGGCCACCACGCGCCATCGACGCTGTCCGGAAGAGTGGAATGACCACACAATGCCAGCCGGGTAACACTCGAAGACTTGGAAGCGACTTGCACCATAGGTGGTGCTCCCGTCAGCTATAGAACCAATCGCAGACGGTAACCGGGTGGCGGCACGCGACGAACCTACGACTCTTCCAGGGTAGCCCACCGGCCGACGGGACCGCCGGTCCCATGCTGCGCGAGTTTTATCGTCAACGCGGACAACGGATTTAATTTCTTAATGTCGGCTACGTGAATTTCGCGTCGTCAGGCATTCAGCCCCGTAGCATCGGGGATTCCACCATTTAAAGGAGGAGCTGTGCCCGACGGTAAACCCAACATTCTGGTCATCTGGGGCGACGACATCGGCATCACCAACCTGAGCTGTTACAGCGATGGCCTAATGGGCTACCGCACCCCGAACATCGACCGCATCGCCGCTGAGGGCATGCGCTTCACCGACTCCTACGGTGAGCAAAGCTGCACCGCCGGCCGCGCGGCGTTCATCAGCGGGCAAAGCGTGTACCGCACCGGCATGAGCAAGGTCGGTATTCCCGGCGCCGACATCGGCTGGGCCGCGGAGGATCCGACGATCGCCGAACTGCTCAAGCCGCTGGGGTATGCCACCGGACAGTTCGGCAAGAACCATTTCGGCGATCACAACAAGTATCTGCCGACCGTGCACGGGTTCGACGAGTTCTTCGGAAACCTGTACCACCTCAACGCCGAAGAGGAGCCGGAGCAGTTCGACTATCCACACAAAGACCAGTTCCCGAAGCTCTATGAGCTGGCCCATCCACGCGGGGTGCTCAAGTGCAAGGCCACCGACGAGGTGTCCAAAGAACCCGACGATCCCAAGTTCGGCCCGATCGGCAAGCAGACCATCGAGGACACCGGTCCGCTGAACCGCAAGCGGATGGAAACCATCGACGACGACATCGCCGATGCCACCGTCGACTACATCAGGCGCCAGAACGAGGCGGGCAACCCGTTCTTCGTCTGGTGCAACTTCACCCACATGCATGCGTTCACGCACACCAAGCCGGAAAGCGTTGGCCAGGCGGGGCTGTGGCAGTCCCGCTACCACGACACGATGATCGACCACGACCGCAACGTCGGCACGGTGCTGGATTGCCTCGACGAACTCGGCATCGCCGAGGACACCATCGTCATCTACTCCACCGACAACGGCCCGCACCGCAACACCTGGCCGGACGCGGGCACCACCCCGTTCCGCAGCGAGAAAGACACCAACTGGGAGGGCGCCTTCCGCGTGCCCGAGCTGATCCGCTGGCCCGGCAAGATCCCGGCAGGCGTGGTGTCCAACGAGATCATCCAGCACCACGACTGGTTACCCACCCTCTTGGCCGCCGCCGGCGAACCCGACATCATCGAGAAGCTCAAGAAGGGACATAAGGCCGGGGCCGACGGAAAAACCGAGTACAAGGTCCACATTGACGGGTACAACCTGCTGCCGTACCTGACCGGCGAGGTGGAGCACAGCCCGCGGCGGGGCTTCTTCTACTTCTCCGACGACGGCGATTTGGTCGCCATGCGGTTCGAGAATTGGAAGGTCGTGTTCATGGAACAGCGTTGTCAGGGCACGCTGCGGATCTGGGCTGAACCGTTCACGCCACTGCGGGTGCCCCTGCTGTTCAACCTGCGAACCGACCCGTTCGAGTTCGCCAACATCACCTCGAACACGTATTACGACTGGCAGTTCAAGCACGATTTCTTCGTGTTCTACGCGACCGCGATGGCGACGAAGTTCCTCGAGACGTTCAAGGAGTTCCCGCCGCGACACCCACCGGCCAGCTTCAGCATCGACCAGGCAGTGGAGAAACTGAACGAGTTCCTGGCGAAGGACTAGATGGTGGACTCCTGGATCGACGGCCCTGCGAAGTCGGCGATTGTCGACTTCGTGGGGCGCGCCGTCGCCGAGGTAGAACCGGCTTCGCGCGTCGCCGTGTTCGACAACGACGGGACGCTGTGGTGCGAGAAGCCGGCCTATATTCAGCTCGACTTTCTGGTGCGCCGGTTCGTCGAGCAGGCCACCGCGGACCCGTCGCTGCGTGACACGCCGCCGTACAAAGCCGCCGTCGAGGGTGATCTGAACTGGTTCGGCGACGTCGTCACCAAGCACTATCAGGGCGACGACTCACAGTTGAAAGTGCTTGCCGGGGCGATACTTTCGGCGCACAGCGATATCACCGTCGAAGAGCACGCCGCGCGGGTGAAGGCGTTCTTTGCCGAGGCCCAACATCCGACGCTGAACCGGCCGTATACGGCATGCGGCTATCGACCCATGGTCGAACTGCTGCGCTATTTGGAAGACAACGGCTTCACCACGTTGATCGCCTCCGGTGGCGGCCGCGATTTCATGCGTCCGGTCACCATGGACATGTACGGCATTCCGCCGGAGCGGGTAATCGGCAGCTCCGTCGGGCTGGAGTTCCGCGATGGAAACCTTTACACCACAGAGAAAGCGGAGTTTCTCGACGACGGCCCGGTCAAGCCGGCGCGCATCTGGGGCCGGACCGGGCGACGGCCGATCTTCGTCGCAGGCAATTCCAACGGCGACATCGAAATGCTGCAGTACGCCTCGGCGGGGTCTGGGCCATCGTTCGGTGTGCTGGTGCTGCACGACGACGCCGAACGCGAATTCGACTACACCGCAGGCGCGGAGAAGGCGCTGGAGCTGGCCGGCTCCAGCGGCTGGACCGTCGCCAGCATCAAGAATGATTGGGCCACCGTCTTTGCCTAACCCCTTTGCGTCGACTCTGCACTCAGGGCGCAGAAGCTCGAGTAACCCCCGCGCTGGATGCAGAGTCGACACATGACGGCCGAGGATCTGGTGTGGATCCCGGCGCAATCGGCCGTCGTCGGCTCCGACAAGCACTACCCCGAGGAAGCGCCCGCCCGCGAGGTGAGCGTCGACGGGTTCTGGATCCAGCCTTACCAGGTGACCAACGCGCAGTTCGCCGAATTCATCGCTGCCACAGGGTATGTCACCGTCGCCGAGCGTCCGCTGAACCCCGACGACTATCCGGGCGCCCCGCCGGAGAACCTGCAGCCGGGGTCGATGGTGTTCACCCGCACCGCCGGGCCCGTCGACCTCCGCGACATCTACCAGTGGTGGACGTGGACGACGGGCGCATGCTGGAACCACCCCCGCGGTCCGCGGTCGTCGTACAAGGGCCGCGAGGACCATCCCGTCGTGCACATCGCGTACGAGGACGCCGAGGCCTTCGCGGCGTGGGGGGGCCTGGAGTTGCCGACCGAAGCCGAATGGGAGGTCGCGGCCCGCGGCGGCCTCGCGCACGCGACCTACACGTGGGGCGACGAGCCGGAGCAGCCCGGCGAGCGCCTTGCGAACTACTGGCACGGCGAGTTCCCGTACCTGCCCGAGTCCGGCTACGGCACCACCAAGCCGGTGGGCAGCTTCCCGTCCAACGGCTACGGGTTGTTCGACATGGCCGGCAATGTGTGGGAGTGGACCGCCGACTGGTACGGCGAAGACCGCGCCACCGAGGCGTGCTGCGCCGCCGACAGCTACGACCCGGCGCAGCCTCAGTTCAAAATCGGACGCAAGGTGATCAAGGGCGGGTCATTCTTGTGCGCCGACAGCTATTGCATGCGGTATCGCCCCGCCGCGCGCCGTCCGCAAATGATCGACACCGGCATGAGCCATATCGGCTTCCGCTGTATTCGCCGCCAGATTTAGGCCACCGTCAAATTGTCGCTATCAACGAATACCAGTCGTCCGTCGTCGAGGCTGACCGCCCACCGGCGCGCCGGATCAGCGACGTGCTGATCGCCGATGTCGACCGGTTTCCCAGCCATGTCCCCGAAATCCTCGATCACCACGCCACGGGTTTCGTCGCTCGTGCCCGGGAACACGATCACGACCTTATCCACCGCGATCGTGTCGTCTTTCTTTTCCTGGGTCGACCCTTTCCGCTTGGCCATTTTGTCGCCTCACATTCGTCGTACCCGACCGCTGTAGTTAATCGTAAATCCGTCACGAATATGGTGCTTCGAATTGCCGGATCGTGACTGCGTCGCATTGAGGCTGTGTCGAGATCGACACCGGGGCTGGTGCGGGGCTCGGCGGTGGGCCAAGATGCCTAGGACATCTTTCTAATTGAGGAGCGTTATGAGCACCCCACGCACCGCCATCGTCGTCGGCGGCGCCTCCGGCATCGGCTGGGCCAGCGCGAAGGCGTTGGCCGCCGACGGCTGCCGCGTCGTCGTCGCCGACCTCAACGGCGACGGGGCCAAGGCCCGAGCGGCCGAACTCGGTGACCCACACACCGCGGCGCAGGTCGACGTCACCGACGAGGCCTCGGTGCAGCGGCTGTTCGACGAAACCGGCGACGTCGACGTCGTGGTGAGCTGCGCGGGCTTCAGCAATGTCGGGCTGATCGTGGATATGCCGGTCGAGGATTTCCGCTCGGTCATCGATGTCTGCCTCACCGGCGCCTTCATCGTCGCCAAGCACGCCGGACGGCATCTGCGCGACGGCGGTGTGCTGGTGTCGATGTCGTCGCTGAACGGCCGCCAGCCCGGGGCCGGGATGAGTGCATACTGCGCCGCGAAGGCGGGGCTGTCGATGCTCACCCAGGTGGCGGCACTCGAGCTGGGGCCGAAGGGAATTCGCGTCAACGCCATCGCCCCCGGTTTTGTGCACACGCCGCTGACCGAAGCGGCCGCGATGGTGCCGGGTGTGGTCGAGGAGTATGTGGAGAACACCGCGATCGGCCGCGCGGGGCAGCCCGAAGACATCGCCGAAGCGGTGGTGTTCCTGTGTTCACCGAAGGCGTCCTGGCTCACCGGCGAAGTGTTGGACCTCAACGGCGGCGCGCACCTCAAGCGCTATCCCGACGTGATGGGTCACGTGATGAAACTGGCTGAGCAGTCGTGACTTTCGCGGGAAAGCAGGCGATCGTCACCGGCGCCGGTTCGGGCATCGGCGCGGCGCTGTGCCGGGCGCTGGCCGCCGCGGGCGCCGAGGTGCTGTGCACCGACATCGACGGTGAGGCGGCGGCCCGCACTGCGGACGCGATCGGTGCCCGTTCGGCGCGCCTCGATGTCACCGACGCCACGGCCGTGCAGGCGGCCGTCGACGAGGTGGTGGCGCGTGCGGGGCGGTTGGATCTGATGTTCAACAACGCCGGGATCGTGTGGGGCGGCGACACCGAACTGCTGACACTGGACCAGTGGAACGCGATCATCGACATCAACATCCGCGGCGTCGTGCACGGTGTCGCGGCCGCCTACCCGCAGATGATCAAGCAGGGCCACGGCCATATCGTCAACACGGCGTCGATGGCGGGGCTGACGGCCGCCGGGCAGCTCACCAGCTATGTGATGAGCAAACACGCCGTCGTCGGCATGTCGTTGGCGCTGCGCTCGGAGGCGGCGGCCCGCGGCGTCGGCGTGCTGGTCGTCTGCCCGTCGGCCGTGGAAACTCCGATCCTCGACAAAGGCGCCGTCGGTGGCTTCGTCGGGCGCGATTATTTCCTGACGGGCCAGGGCGTCAAGACCGCCTACAACGCCGACAAGCTCGCGCATGACACGCTGCGCGCCGTCGAGCGCAACAAGGCGGTTTTGGTGAAACCCCGGCGCGCACACGCACAATGGCTGTTCGCGCGGCTGGCGCCGGGGCTGATGCAGCGTCTGTCGATGCGCTTCGTCGCCCAGCAACGCGCCGGTCAGCGGGCGGGAACGACGGCAGGCGGGCCCGGGCCGGGTTAAGGTTCTCCCCGGAAAGGGCGCGCATGAACGACGAATTCACCACCACGCAAAAGCGCGCCCTGGCGGTCTGCACGGTGTTGGCCCTGCTTGTCGGGGCTTACTTTTTGCGCAACTTCTTTGTCCTCATCGTCGTCGCAGCCGTCGGCGCGTACCTGTTCACCCCGCTCTACGAACGGCTGCGACGCCGGTTCAACACCGGCCTGTCCGCCACTTTGACACTGTTGACGGCGGTGTTGATGGTCATCGTGCCGGTCGCCGGTTTCGTGTTTCTCGCCATCGTGCAGATCACGCATATGGTCAACGCGGTCAGCGGGTGGCTCGCCGATACCGATCTGAGCACGCTGGGCGACCGCACGCTGCGGCTGGTCAACGAATTGCTTTCGCGCGTGCCGTTTTTGGACATCACCGTCACGCCCGAGTCGCTGCGCGATGCGGTGGTCACGGTGTCGCAGCGGGTGGGCGAATGGCTGCTGGGGCTGCTGCAGGGTGCGGTCGGCGGGGTGGTCGGCGCCATCGCGGCGTCGATCATCTTTCTCTACGTGTTCATCTCGATGCTGGTGAACCGCGAGGAGATCCGCACGCTGATCCGTCGCCTCAACCCGCTGGGCGAGGAGATCACCGACCTGTATTTGGCCAAGACCGGGGCGATGGTGAAGGGAACGGTCAAGGGCCAGTTCGTGATAGCCCTGTGTCAGGGCGTGGCGGGCGCGATCTCGATCTACCTCGCCGGCTTCCACGACGGCTTTTTCATCTTCGCGATCCTGCTGACGGCGCTGTCGATCATCCCGCTCGGCGGTGGCATCGTCACGATCCCGTTCGGTATCGGAATGATGTTCTTCGGCAACATCATCGGCGGCGCATTCGTGGTGATCTGGCATCTACTGGTGGTCACCAACATCGACAACATTCTGCGGCCGATCCTGGTACCCAGGCAGGCCCGGCTGGATCCCGCGCTGATGCTGCTGGCGGTGTTCTCCGGCATCGCGATGTTCGGGTTCTGGGGCATCATCATCGGTCCGGTGCTGATGATCATCATCGTCACCACGATCAGCGTCTACCTCGCGGTGTACAAGGGCGTCGAGCTCGAGGTGCACGAGGACGACGAGGAGCCGAAAAACCAGTGGATGCGGCGGCTGCGGCGGCGCTGGGCCAAGAAGCCCGAGCCCGCTACTGAGCAGCCAGCCGCTCCGTGAGGAATTCGACCACGCGTTTGCGCGCCTCGTAGGCCGGGTGCCCGTCGACCTCACGCACCTGGTCGGTGAGCACCGAATGCGCCATCCGGCCCAGCCCGTCGGGATTGCCTGGCGCCGAGTCGATTTCGATCACCTCGAACGCATCGCCGAGCCGGTCCTTGAGCGTCTTGAACCGCTCGCCGGGCACCATCGGATCCTGGGTGAACCGAAGCCCCATTGCGCACAGGCCCTCGGTGGCGGCGCGCTGTTCGATGATCTTCAGCTCGCCCTCGGACAGTCCGGGATCGCGGCGCTGTTTCGGTGTCAGCGGCAACGGCAATGACGGCTGGCTCAACACCGGGGCGAGCACACTGTCGTCGACCGCGGCGGCCAGCGCGAACCCGCCTGTGAAGCACTGCCCGATCACCCCGACGCCCTTACCCGGCGTCTGCTCGTTGAGATCCCGCGCCAACGCCCGCAACCACCGGGCCACCGGGCGGTCGGCGTTGGTGGCGAACGCCGCGAATTCCTTTGCCACACAACCGCGTACCAGCGTCCCCATCGCGCCGAGGCTCAGCGCCGGCGCGCCAGGCGTACCGAACAGCGACGGCGCGGCAACGGTGAAGCCGTTGTCCACCAAATGATTACCCAGCGCCAGCACACCGGGATGCAGGCCGGGCATCTCGGGAATGAGGACCACACCGGGGCCGTCGCCCTTGCGGTAGACGTCGTAGGTGAACCCGGCCGCGGTGAACGGCGCGGCGCTCCAGCCGGTGAGGTCGGCCTCCGGAGCCGCCTGGCCGGCGACATTCGGATCCGGAGCCTCGGATTTGCGAGCCGTCACGGTGGGCCTCCTAGATCACTGGCTGGTCACGGGTAGCGGCCGCTGGGTCTGCGTCGCCGCCGCCAGTGTACGGTACTCATCCGTACCGCCGGCGCCCGTGATCGCGAGCTGGACAGCACCGCCCGGCCCGGCCAGCCGCGTCGTCCATACCGGCTCGGCGTCCTCGCCGCCCTCGTAGACCACCCACTTCACGCCGTGGACGTCCTGCGCCCCGGTGGGCACCAGGTCGGTGTTGATGGAGCCGACGAGCTTGTCCTCGTCGGCATTGCTCTGCGTCAGACTCAGATACATGCCGCTCGGCGCGAGATAGCCCACCCGCGAGGTGACCGCGCGGGTCAGGTTTCCGGACGGATCGGTGCGGCCGTCCTCGATCGAGCCGCGGCCACCGGAGTTGGACTGCCAGCCCTCGGGCAGCGCCGGCAGCCGGATCGGGATCTTGAGCGCGTCGGCGTCGGCCTGCAGCGCGGCGGGTGCGTCGTACGTCGGCACCGGGCCCCTGCCCGGTCCGCTGGCCTGGAACGAGCACATGCCGAGCACCCCGGCGAGCGCGATGCAGGCCAGCACGATCGGCGCCATCGACCAGAACATGTCCCGGCCGTCCTGCAACAGGCGCGGCTTCTCCACCTTGGGCGGTGGACCGGCGGCATCTGGCCCGCTCGGCGGCGGCTGGGTCGTCATGCCGCCAGTATCCCAGCTGCTGACGGCCGATCCTCTAATGGGACAATCTGCGCATGAGCCCCTCCCGTGGTGAAGCCCCCGACCGCAACCTCGCTCTCGAGTTGGTGCGGGTGACGGAGGCCGGAGCAATGGCCGCGGGCCGCTGGGTCGGCCGCGGAGACAAAGAGGGCGGCGACGGCGCGGCGGTCGACGCGATGCGCGAGCTGGTCAATTCGGTGTCGATGCGCGGCATCGTGGTGATCGGCGAGGGCGAGAAGGACAACGCGCCGATGCTCTACAACGGCGAAGAAGTCGGCAACGGCGACGGCCCCGAGTGCGACTTCGCCGTCGACCCGATCGACGGCACCACGCTGATGAGCAAGGGGCTGGCCAATGCGATCTCGGTGTTGGCGGTGTCGGAGCGTGGCACCATGTTCGACCCTTCGGCGGTCTACTACATGGACAAGATCGCGGTCGGGCCCGAGGCGGCCGACGTCATCGACATCACCGCCCCGATCGGCGAGAACGTCCGCAAGGTGGCCAAGGCCAAGAACCTGTCGGTGTCGGATCTGACGGTGTGCATCCTGGACCGGCCGCGCCACGAGAAGCTGATCGCCGATGTGCGCGCCGCCGGTGCCCGCTGCCGGCTGATCTCCGACGGCGATGTGGCGGGCGCGATTTCGGCGTGCCGGCCCAACACCAGCACCGACATGCTGGCCGGTATCGGCGGCACGCCCGAGGGCATCATCGCCGCCGCGGCCATCCGTTGCATGGGCGGCGCGATCCAGGCCAAGCTGTGGCCCAAGGACGACGAGGAACGCCAGAAGGCGATCGACCGCGGCCACGACCTCGACCGGGTGCTGACCACCGAGGAATTGGTGTCCGGGGAGAACGTGTTCTTCTGCGCCACCGGCGTGACCGACGGTGACCTGCTCAACGGCGTGCACTACTACAGCGGTGGCTGCACCACGCAGTCGATCGTGATGCGGTCCAAATCCGGCACCGTCCGGATGATCGAGGCCTACCACCGGCTGTCCAAGCTCAACGAATACTCCGCCATCGATTTCACCGGCGATTCCAACGCCATCCAGCCTCTGCCGTAACAAACAACGAGGGAGCACATGACCGACAGCGCCGTCGACACCGAGTACCGCATCGAGCACGACACCATGGGCGAGGTCCGGGTGCCCATCAACGCGCTGTGGCGCGCGCAGACCCAGAGGGCGGTGGAGAACTTCCCGATCTCCGGGCGCGGGCTGGAGCGCACCCAGATCCGTGCGCTGGGTCTGCTGAAAGGCGCTTGCGCGCAAGTGAACAAGGATCTGGGGCTGCTGGCGCCGGAGAAGGCCGACGCGATCATCGCGGCGGCCGGTGAGATCGCCGACGGTCTGCACGACGACCAGTTCCCCATCGACGTGTTCCAGACCGGTTCGGGCACCAGCTCGAACATGAACACCAATGAGGTGATCGCGAGCATCGCCGCGCAGAACGGCGTCACGGTGCACCCCAACGACGACGTGAACATGTCGCAGTCGTCCAACGACACCTTCCCGACGGCGACGCACATCGCCGCGACCGAAGCCGCTGTGCGCGATCTGATTCCGGCTTTGGAGGTGCTGCACGAGTCGCTGACCGCCAAGGCGCGGCAATGGCGCACCGTCGTCAAGTCCGGCCGCACGCACCTGATGGATGCCGTGCCGGTGACGCTGGGCCAGGAGTTCGGCGGGTACGCCCGCCAGATCGAGGCGGGCATCGAACGGGTCCGCGGATGTCTGCCCCGGCTGGGTGAGCTGGCCATCGGCGGCACGGCTGTGGGCACCGGGCTGAACGCGCCGGACGGATTCGGCGCGCGCGTCGTCGAGGTGCTGGTCTCGCAGACGGGCCTGCCCGAATTGCGCACGGCCGTCGACTCTTTCGAGGCGCAGGCGGCCCGCGACGGGCTGGTGGAGGCGTCCGGGGCGCTGCGGGTGATCGCGGTGTCGCTGACCAAGATCGCCAACGATATCCGCTGGATGGGCTCCGGGCCGTTGACCGGTCTTGCCGAACTTCAACTGCCGGATCTGCAGCCGGGTTCGTCCATCATGCCGGGAAAGGTGAATCCGGTCATACCCGAGGCTGTGACGCAGGTGGCCTGCCAGGTCGTCGGCAACGACGCGGCGATCGCGATGGGCGGCGCGTCGGGTGCCTTCGAGCTCAACGTGTACATCCCGATGATGGCGCGCAACCTGCTGGAGTCGTTCAAGCTGTTGGCCAACGTGTCAAAGCTGTTCGCCGAGAAGTGCATTGACGGGCTCGTGGCCAACGAGCAGCGCCTGCGGGAGCTGGCCGAGTCGTCGCCGTCGATCGTCACGCCGCTGAACTCGGCGATCGGCTACGAGGAAGCCGCGAAGGTGGCCAAGCAGGCGCTGGCCGAGAAGAAGACGATCCGCCAGACGGTGATCGACCGTGGACTGATCGGTGACAAGCTGTCGCTGGAGGAGCTCGATCGCCGGCTGGATGTGCTGGCGATGGCGAAGGTCAAGCCCGGCGAGTAAATCGCTCTGCGATTTCGGCGCGCTGGGTCGCGCTGAGCGGGCTGTATCG
>NZ_PIZU01000031.1 GCF_002838065.1 Mycobacterium hubeiense
GCCGCCATCATGCTCATCCTGAGTGCCGGTCAACACCCGAGCCAGAACCGACGCCTAGCACCTTTCTTTAGCCTCTGGCCAGCACGTAGACGACGGGAGGCACCCGGCGCACACGAGTATCGGAAACACGCCCTCATCAGTGACGTCCACGTATGCTACTGAACTGGTCGTCGCCTGGTTGCGCAAAAGTTTCGGGTCGCGAGTTGACTTCGTTGGATGGTCTTCTGGCCACACTCAAGGAAGGGACTTTGAGCTTGTCGCGCGGACATCGGCCGGCCGCCACCACATCTATGGATCCGTCCCAAGACGATTGGTGCGACCAAGCGCTATCCCCTGCGATGGCGCATACGCCAGTCAGTGAACTTGTCCCCGGCCTGGTCAGGGTCGGCGGTTTCGCGATTCCCTATGCGCGGCTGCCCCGACGGGCTCGTAGCGTCTATTCAGCGGATTTCACGTGTTGGTCGGACATCGCCGGGGAGACCCCAAGTTCTCTGCTGGGCCGGCCGAAGGCGGGCAAGGCGACCGTGCGGGCCCTGCTGGGGGCGGCTAGGGATGCAGTCGCCGAGTGCGACGCCGCAGCAACATGCGAGCCCGTCGGAGCTGCCACTTCGGTGCAGCGACTTCTCGACGAGCTCGACGCGCGCGACAGGATTCTGCTGTCGGCCCGAGTGTGGACGGCGACGCCGCAATCGCTGGCCACGGTCGCTGAACGGCTCGGTGTCCACACGGTGTGGATTCACCGAAACCAGCCCCGCGCCGAGGCCCGGTTCGCTGAGTTGATCGCCGCGCCGACCCATCGCGAGGTCGCCAACCACGCGGCCGAGTTGAGTCGCCGGCTAGGCCCGTATGTACCCGCGGACACCGTCGCCGCGGAACTGTGTCGCCTCGACATTGATCCGGCGAGCGAGGCTGCCCAGGTGCTGCTGTACCTGGCGGGCCCCTATGTGCGTCGCGGCGGCTGGTTGGAGAACACGACAAGTGGCGGACACCAACAAGTTTCAGCTGCCGTTGACTCCGTGTTCGACCGGTGCGCCGCACCATCGGGCGCATCCCTCGCCCAGGCTCTGGCAGGTGTAGGCATGGCACCCGACGTTGCCGACGCCTACCTCGATGACCAGGTGGCGTTACGGCGATTCGGTGAACTCTGGGTGCGGTGGAGCGGCTCGACTGCCGACAAGGTCGCTTCGGTGCTGCACGCACGCGGCACTCCTGCCGCCCCGGACGACATCGCTGCAACTATTGGCGACACCTCCTTACGCGCGGTTCAAGACGCGTTGTACGCCGATTACCGGTTCACCCGCGCCAGCCGGCAGACGTGGGCTTTGCGCGAGTGGGGACTCGACGAATACTCCGGCATCTACGACGAGATCACCGCCCGCATCGAAGCTTCCGGCGGGCAAGTACGTGTCAGCGAGCTAGTCCACGACCTGGTGTCCAGGTTTCCCGACGTGGCCGAGTCCTCCATCCGCGTGTATCTCAATACCCTCGCGTTCATCACCGAAGCGGAGATGGTCCGTCTGCGCACCGACGCCGACGAATGGCCTCCTGTCGGACCCCTTCATACTGCGCGTGGCGCATTCCGCAACGGGCACAACGAATTACGGTTGGCAGTCACGGTGACAACCGAGGTGGTGCGCGGGTCCAGCCGGCCGATCCATCCCGCAGTAGCCACCGCGCTCGGGATCAACCCGGGACAACGGCGGCTATTCACCAGCCCACAAGGTCCTGTGGCCGTCACGTGGCGACTGTCATCAACCAACGGACCCAACATCGGGTCCCTGCGGCAACTGGCCATAGCAACCGCTGCAGCACTGACCAACACCCTCGTGCTGACCTTCAGACTCGACGAGGCCTCGTTAGAGGTCGCGCGGATCGATCCAGAGGCCACCGGGATACAGCGGCTACGACAGTTGCTCGGTTGTCCCTTGCACAACCCTGTCGCGGCAATGGCCGCGAGCCTCGATTGCCGGCCCGCCGACGTAACAAAGCTGCTGCGCGGCCGCGGTGACCAGGACCTTGCCAACCTCCTCCAGGACCTACAAGGGCAGGCTTAGCCTGACGCCAAGAGGTGCGAATTTCGTCGGGCCGATAATCCTTGTCCTGCAAGGCCATTTGCCCGGGACAGCCCGCAGCCTGCCCTGCGTCCCGCGCCCAGAGACCCGCTGAATCTGCAGTGGATGGCGAAGCGAGAGGATACGACCAATCACAAGGTCGCACTGCTGCCTGGGCGACCCGAACTCGCCAGCACCGCGCCCTAAACTGCCGGAGCCCGACATCGCGGCCCGAGTCGTCGACGCGATAGTTACCTCGGTGCGCGCCAGCGTGAGTGGTGCATCTCGCCGGCGGCGGTCGGATTTGTGGCACCGAGGTAGCTGGGGGCCTGAGATACTGAGCAAATGAGTGTGCTCGGGGCGTTCTACACGACGTGGGACAACGCACGCCAGACCTATGGCCAAGGCACGCCCGAAACGGGTGAGAAGTTCGACAACAGCAGCAAGCTGCGACAGCTGGAGTCGGGGCTGGAAGCCGCCGCGCCGGGCTCACGATGGAGTGGCTCAGCTGCGACGAACTATGACGCGGCCAACACCGAACACCGTCGGGTCATCGGCGAGCTCGCCACGCTGGACCAGAAACTGAAGACGCAGGTCGATCAGTCTGCGGAGGTGGTTTCCGCGGGCCGTCGTGATCTGGAGAACCTGCGCAAATGGGTGGCGGACATGGAGGCGAGCATTCCGCCGGGCAAGTCCGGTGAGCAGATGCGGATGGCGCTCGCGCAGAAGGGGCTGACGCAGCTGCAGGAGATCGTCCAACGATCCAACGGCGAATCGAACGTGATCGCGGCTGAAATGCGCAAGCTCCAGGGCGAGTTCGAGGCGCTGCGCAGTGGTCAGAGGTTCGCCAAGACAAGCAAAGAAGGTGACGTACAGAACGCAGTCGGCGATGAGAAGCCGGACGAGGAGGAAACGAAGGACTGGGCCAAGGCAACCGTAGAGAACGCCCTGAATGGCAACCCAGCGGCAGCGGCCGAGGTAGACCGCGTCATCAATTCTTTCAGTGATGCGCAGATCGCCGGCAGGGAACCATTGAACGCCGAACAGCAACAGATCCTTAGCCAGATGCAATATCAGACGCACAATAAGTCGCTAAACGAACTTTCGGAGATCCGCGACAAACTCGGCGACAAGAAGGGCATCCTGGCCAACTCCTGGCAGTTAATGAGCGATCCAGATGTCAAGTTCCCAAAGACGGACAACACGACGGAACTATTCCCTGAGGTCCCGCAAGAGGTTGTTTCGGGAAATAAAGAAATGCTGCCGACAAGTCTCCAAGATGTATTGAATTCTCCGGCCTTCAAGGACATCCCCAATTCGGAGGGTTACGACCTCTTCGAGCTCCCGACAGAGAATGAACTGAAGACCATCGCTGGTTTTGTTGCGGACGGAGACGCCCGATTCCAACAGGGCACCCAGCTCGATGACGGCTTAATGACTCGAGCCGCTGAAATCCTTGACGGCGGAGGTAGGAGCACAGAGGTCGACAGCGTGGTTCAGGACATCTTTAATTCGGCAGGTCGAGACGCAGTCATCGACCACAAGTTCTTGACCGGCGAAAATGGCCGAGAGTTCCTCGATGACATCGCGGACCATCCGTGGACCGACAATGGTGACGCGGCGAGAACCCTCACGGATTGGATCGACGATGCCGCAAACGGAAGCGACCCCGTGATGGACAGAAAGGCGGGTGAAACCGCCTACGCCCTGGCAGACTACCTCGGTGACAACCGGGACAAGTTGGTCGCCGGAGTAAACACGCTTGGGGAGGAGAATCCCGACCTTGTAAGGGGTTACGCAGAGGCGCTTGCGCCGTTTCAGGAGTCAATGATCGGTGACCGACGCGACCCAACCCCCGGCTTCGAGCCCCTTGACGGACAAAACGAGAAGGATTTTTCGCACGCGAGGAACGTCTTCGAGATCCTCAATGGCGACCCCGACGCCGCCAAGTACTTCAACTCTGAAGCGTACGAGAAGATTCTCGCCTATCAAGATGCTACAGCTCAGATGGTGTCCAGCGGAACGCCACCAAATGGTAACGATTTAGGTCACGCTGGGCGGATGTTGGGCGTTCTCAATGAAGCAGCAGATAAGGCGGGAACAGACACAGGGTACGACATTCGAAAGTCAGCGATTAAGATGGCCCTAGACGAGACGGTGGGCAAGCTACCTATTGTCGGAAGCTTTGGTAGCGACCTCCTTACGGAAAAACTACTGCCACAAAAAACTGGCGCCGAGTCGACATACAGCCTGACGCAGGTTCAGGATCTAAATCGGTGGGTCGTAGCATCCGCTTTGTATGATGCGACAGGAACAATCCCGCCCAATGAATCGCTCAGCCAGTTTGCCCCCGGCGGTCACCTTCAGACTCCAGAACAGGTGATGCAGAGTAACCCTGGGGCTATTCAGGATTATTACCAGGCGCTATATGATTACGTTGCAAACACGAGCCAGTGGGAGACAGTCTTCAATTCCTTTGATACCGAGTTCGATGAGGGCACGGGTGTCGAACGAGGTGTAAAGAAGTGACGAGAGCCGTCGATGGATGTGTGCGCGATTTCGCCAAGTTTGACATCGCAGGTATCGAGTAGCCAGATGACTTCCGCACATCAGTTACGAGCGCCACGTTTCTGCTTGGCACTTGTGGTCGCCATTGCCGGGTTCGCGGCGGCCTGTTCTCGCCAAACGCCCGAGCTACCGTCGAACAACGACCCTGCGACCGTCCACGAGCTCCTGGTCGGGTCGGATGGCGTGCAGTTCCTCGCTGAGATCAGCAAATACGACTGGCCAGACAACGGCGCGAAAGCTGCCGGATACTTCATGTGGATTAAACGGGATGCAACGTCTGGCGATGGTCGAACTGCCGTCCGCGCCGGCGAGACGGCGCATGTCATCGCATCGTTTCTCGCCGACAACCGCAATGACTTAGAAGGGATCTCGCATGGGTTCTTGGGGCTCCAACATTCTTCGGTCGGTGAGATCAATCCGGATCTAGTCTCGGCGTACGCTTCAGCGCTCACCCCCTACCAGGTCTCGATGGCGGATGATGACGCGGTCGACGGGTTTAAGCCTCTTGGCGATTTGGCTGCTAGCCGCGACGTTTTCGTTGTGATCGCTACCGGTAGAGATGCAGGCACTCAGTTCATAGACAGCGCATACGAACGTGCCGCGGGTGTCGCCGCTGATGCAGCCCGACAAGCCTGCACCGGTCAAGAGCAGTCGACCAGCAGCGGTGCAAAAGCGATTCAAACGGCTGCCACGCTGTCTGGCCTCGCCGCGGCGGCTGCCAGTTCTGCAAATATCCCGACCAAAAACAGTCATCAAGCGATGGACGACATCCTATATGCGATGGCATCGGCTTGTGTCCCTGTCGCCGAAACTCCTATTGAGGGACAAATATTGGATTACGTCGAGGGTCGAAGACTTCTGACGCCTGACGAGATCGTTCAGCAGCGCAATGCAGGCCTGGAGGACTACTACCAGAGTCAACGCGATTACCTTTACACGCGAGGGCTGGATATATCGGGTTTTGTGGACTGGTACGCCAGTGCCAAGGGTAGCTGACCCAGAATCCCAGCCCACCGCTAGGCCGTCGAACGCTTGGCTCACCAGCGTCCGCTCGCCGCCGCCAACCCGCTGACATACAAACTGGAGCCACCTAGGGGAATCGAACCCCTGACCTATTCATTACGAGTGAATCGCTCTACCGACTGAGCTAAGGTGGCGTGCCCCTTCGGGCCCACGTGAGTTTACAGGTCCGCGCGCAGTGCTTGCCCCACGGTGGCGACCATCGCGTCGACCGCGAACTTCGGCTTCACATTGACCGCCAGCGCCTCCCGGCACTCCAGCACCGCCTCGATGCACCGCAGCAGCCTCTCCGGCGGCACCACCGCCGCCATCGCCGCCACCCGCTCCGCCATATCCGGATGGTTCGCCGCGATCGTCTCCGCGCCCGACGCCACCAACAACGCATCCCGGAAGTACGTCGCCAGGTCGATCAACGCCCGGTCCAGCGCATCACGCGACGCCCGCGTCTGACGCGACTTCTGCCGTCGCTCAAGGTCTCTGATCGCCCCCGTCGCGCCACGCAGCGCCCCCGCCGTGCCCTTACCGGTGCCGCCGGCACCCAACGCCGTGCGCAGCTCCTCCGTCTCCGACTCATTGCGGTCGACCGTCAACGCCAACGCCTCGGCCTCCGCCGCCGCCACCAACTCCTCCGCCGCCGCATACGCCCGCGACGGCGTCGCCGCGTCCCGCGCCAGCCCCAACGCCCGCTGCCGGCGCTCCCGCGCCTCCCCGTCAACTGCCAGCCGGCGCGCCCGGCCCACGTGCCCGCCGCTGACCGACGCCGCCCACCGGGCGTCCTCCGCAGGCAGCCCGTCGGTCTCGATCAGCACCCGCTCGATCGCCTCCGCCTTTGGCGTCACCAGCGCGACGTGCCGGCACCGCGACCGCAGCGTGATCGCGATGTCCTCCGGATCCACCGACGGCGCGCACAGCAGGAACACCGTCGACGGCGGCGGCTCCTCCACCACCTTCAGCAGCGCATTCGCCGCGCCCTCGGTCAGCCGGTCCGCGTCCTCGATCACCACGATCTGCCATCGCCCCGTGCCCGGGCGCCGCGACGCGATCTGCACGATGTTGCGCATCTCATCCACGCCGATCGACAGCCCTTCGGGGATGATGCGCCGCACGTCGGCGTGCGTCCCGGCCATCGTCGTGGTGCAGGCCCGACACTCACCGCAGCCCGGCACCCCGTCGGATGTGCACTGCAGCGCCGCCGCGAAACACAGCGCCGCCACCGACCGACCCGAGCCCGGCGGCCCGGTGATCAGCCACGCATGTGTCATCGTTCCGGTCGCAACCCCACTATGAGCTGCGTCACCGCGCGCGGCCTGCGCCGCGGCCACCAACTCGGCTTCCACGGCGTCCTGCCCCACAAGACGCGAAAAAACACCGGCCATCGCGAATAACAGTAGTGCTGCAAACCGACACGTCTGTCTCACAGCGCTCTAACAGGTCAGCCCGGCCCGATACGGTTGTTGCGTGACCATGGAGGCGATACCGATCGGGCGAATCAGCGCGTTCGTGCGCTGGGTCGCGCGCACCCCATGGCCGGTGTTCACCCTTGGCATGCTGCAGGCCGACATCATCGGCGCCCTGTTCGTCCTGGGCTTTCTGCGTTTCGGCCTGCCGCCCGAGGACCGCCTTCAGTTGCAGGATCTGCCGGTCTTCAACCTGGCCATCTTCCTGGGCTATTTGTTCGTGTCGTTCACCATCGCCTCGTATCTGACCCTGCGCATGCTCACGCCGGTCATGCGCTGGCAGCGGCGCGACATGCTGCTCGGCGACACCGACCCGGCCAGCACCGAGCTGGCCCGCGCCCGCGCGCTGAAGATGCCCTTCTACCGCACCCTGATCAGCGTCACCAACTGGTTCCTGGGCTCCATCGTCTTCATCGCGGCCAGCTGGCCGGTCGCGAGCAACTCCGCCCCTGTCGTCGCCGTCGCCACCGGCCTGGGCGCCACCGCGACGGCGATCATCGGCTACCTGCAATCGGAGCGGGTGCTGCGTCCAGTGGCCGTGGCCGCGCTGCGCGGCGGCGTGCCGGAGAACTTCCGCGCCCCCGGCGTCATCCTGCGCCAGGTGCTCACCTGGGTGCTCTCCACCGGCGTGCCGCTGCTGGCGATCATCCTGGCGTTGGTGGCCAGCAAGTTCGAGCTGCTCTCCGCGCCGGCGTCGCGGCTCACCACGCCGATCCTGATCCTGGCCGTCGCCGCGCTGGTGATCGGCCTGGCCGGCACCGTGCTGGTCGCGATGTCCATCGCCGACCCTCTGCGCCAATTGCGCTGGGCCCTGGGCGAAGTGCAGCGCGGCAACTACAACGCGCACATGCAGATCTACGACGCCAGCGAATTGGGCTTGCTGCAAGCCGGATTCAACGACATGGTGCGCGACCTGGCCGAGCGGCAACGGCTGCGCGACCTGTTCGGCCGCTACGTCGGCGAGGACGTCGCCCGTCGCGCCCTGGAGCGCGGCACCGAGCTCGGCGGCCAAGAACGCGACGTCGCAGTGCTTTTCGTCGACCTGGTGGGGTCGACGCGGCTCGCGTCCACCATTCCCGCCGCGCAGGTCGTCAATTTGCTCAACGAGTTCTTCCGCGTCGTGGTCGACACAGTCAACCGCCACGGCGGCTTCGTCAACAAGTTTCAGGGCGACGCCGCACTTGCCATCTTTGGCGCCCCGATCGAGCACCCCGACGCCTGCGGCGCCGCGCTCGCGGCCTCGCGTGAGCTGCACGACGAACTGATCGAAGTGCTCGGCACCGACACCGAATTCGGCATCGGCGTGTCAGCCGGGCGGGCCATCGCCGGGCACATCGGCGCGCAGGCCCGCTTCGAGTACACCGTCATCGGCGATCCGGTCAACGAGGCCGCCCGCCTCACCGAGCTGGCCAAGCTGGAGGAAGGCCACGTGCTCGCGTCGGCGATCGCCGTCAGCGGCGCGCTCGATGCCGAGGCGCTGTGCTGGGACGTCGGCGAGATCGTCGAACTGCGCGGCCGCACCGTGCCCACGCAGTTGGCCCGCCCGCTGAATCTGGTGTCTCCGCGAGAGGCCGCCAATGACGTGTCGACCGACGTCACCGGCTAACGCGTTGAGATTGCATCCAGGGCTGCCGATTCCGCGCGATCACGACCCTGAGTGCAATCTCAACGCGGTCCGCGCTAAACCTTCTTGGCGGCCTTCTTCGCCGGGCTCTTCTTCGCCGTCTTCTTCGCGGCCTTGCGCTTCACCGGACCACGCGCGCGACGGTCGGCCAGCAGCTCGGAGGCCCGCTCGTCGGTGATCGACATCACGTCATCGCCCTTGCGCAGGCTGGCGTTGGTCTCGCCGTCGGTGACGTACGGACCGAAGCGCCCGTCCTTGACCACCATCTGCTTACCGGACACCGGATCGGTACCCAGTTCCCGCAGCGGCGGCGCCGCCGCGCCTTGGCGCCCACGGCGTTTCGGCTCCGCATAGATCTTGAGCGCCTCGTCGAGGGTGATGGTGAAGATCTGCTCCTCGGTGGCCAGTGACCGAGAATCACTGCCGCGCTTGAGATACGGGCCGTAGCGGCCGTTCTGCGCGGTGATCTCCTCACCGGTATTCGGGTCGACGCCAACGACCCGCGGCAGCGACAACAGCTTCAACGCATCGTCGAGCGTGACCGTCTCCAGGTCCATCGACCGCAGCAGCGAACCCGTCCGCGGCTTGGGACCCGTCGGCTTCTTGCCCTTCTTCGCGGGCGCGCCATCCTCAGGCTCGTCAGGCTCCGGCAGCACCTCTGTCACGTACGGGCCGTAGCGGCCGTCCTTGGCGACGATCTCGTGCCCGGTTTCCGGGTCGACACCCAGCGATCGGCCTTCTTGCGGTGTGGCGAAAAGCTTTTCGGCCAGCTCCAGCGTCAGCTCGTCGGGCGTCAGCGAATCGTTCAGGTTCGCCCGCTGCGGCGTCGGCTCACCGTCCTCGCCGGTGATCATTCGCTCGAGATACGGGCCGTTCTTGCCCACGCGGACATACACCGGGCGCCCTTCGGCGTCGTCAAACAGCTTGATGGAGTTGACTTCTCGGGCGTCGATGCCCTCGAGATTCACGCCGACCAGCTTTTTCAGCCCGCCCGAACGGGCGATCGACTCCGGCACGCCGTGCTCGCCACCGAAGTAGAAGTTGTTGAGCCACACCGTTCGTTGCTCGTGGCCGGCGGCAATCTCGTCGAGCTCGTCCTCCATGGCCGCGGTGAAGCCGTAGTCCACCAGTCGGCCGAAGTGCTGCTCCAGCAGGCCGGTGACCGCGAACGCCACCCATGACGGCACCAGCGCGCTGCCCTTTTTCACCACGTAGCCGCGGTCCTGGATGGTCTTGATGATCGACGAGTATGTCGAGGGCCGGCCGATGCCGAGGTCTTCCAGCGCCTTGATCAGCGAGGCCTCGGTGTATCGGGCCGGCGGGTTGGTGGTGTGCCCGTCGGGGGTCAGCTCAGTGGCGTCGACATGCTGGCCCTGCTCCAGCGAAGGCAGCCGGCTCTCCGCGTCGTCGGATTCACCGCCGGCCAGCTCGTCGATGCTCTCCACGTAGGCCTTCAGGAAGCCCGGGAACGTGATGGTGCGCCCGCTCGCGCTGAACACGACCTCGCGCCCGTCGGCGGCGGACCCGGAGATGCGCAGCGACAGCGTCGTCCCGCGCGCATCGGCCATCTGCGAGGCCACCGTGCGCTGCCAGATCAGCTCGTAGAGCCGGAACTCGTCGGTGTCCAGCGCCGCATGCAGCTGGCCCGGCGTTTGGAACACGTCGCCGGCCGGCCGGATGGCCTCGTGCGCCTCCTGGGCGTTCTTGACCTTGCGGGTGTACTGGCGCGGCGTCGGATGGACGTACTCCTCGCCGTAGAGCTGACGCGCCTGGTTGCGTGCGGCGTCGATCGCCGACTGCGACAGCGTCGTCGAGTCGGTGCGCATATAAGTGATGTAGCCGTTCTCGTAGAGCCGCTGCGCAATGCTCATCGTGCGCTCCGAGCTGAACCGCAGCTTGCGCCCGGCCTCCTGCTGCAGCGTCGAGGTCATGAACGGCGGATACGGCCGACGGGTATAGGGCTTCTGCTCGACGGAGGAAACGGTCAGCGATGCGCCGCGCAGCGCGGCGGCCAGCGCCGACGCGGCGGCCTCGTCGAGCACCAGCACCTCGTCGGGCTTGCGGAGCTCACCCAGCGAATCGAAATCGCGGCCGGTGGCCACCCGCAGCCCGTCGACGGAGTTCAGCTTGGCGGTGAACCTAGGAGGGGAAGCGGCGGCGTCCGAAACGCTGGCGTCGAGCTCGGCGGTGACGTCCCAATAGGTGGCGCTGCGGAACGCCATCCGCTCGCGTTCGCGCTGCACGATGATGCGCGTCGCCACCGACTGCACCCGGCCCGCCGACAGCTTCGGCGCCACCTTTTTCCACAGCACCGGGCTGACCTCGTAGCCGTACAGCCGGTCCAGGATGCGGCGGGTTTCCTGCGCGTCGACCAGGTCATTGTCCAGATCGCGCGGTTCTTCGGCGGCCGCGCGGATGGCCGGCTCGCTGATCTCGTGGAACACCATCCGCTTGACCGGAATGTTGGGCTTCAGCGTCTCCAGCAGATGCCACGCGATGGCCTCGCCCTCGCGGTCGGGGTCCGTCGCCAGATACAGCTCGTCGACATCCTTGAGCAGGCTTTTGAGCTCGTTGACAGTGCTCTTCTTGTCGGGGCTGATGATGTAGAGCGGCTCGAAGTTGTGCTCGACATTCACCCCGAGCCGCGCCCACGGCTCGGACTTGTACTTGGCGGGGACGTCGGCGGCGTTCCTCGGCAAATCCCGAATGTGCCCGCGTGACGACTCGACGATGTAATTGGAGCCGAGGAAGCTGGCGATTTTGCGCGCCTTGGTGGGCGACTCGACTATGACGAGTCGCCGCACGCTTCCGTTACCGCCGCTGCCGCGGTCCTGGTCAGCCACCTTTGCCTACGCTCCACTTCTTCAGTTGCCGTACTGCGCCGGGGTACTGAGTCGGTGGTGGACCGGCGTGCAAGGCAACTGACAATTTCGCACCCCGCGCGAGCCTACGCAAACTGGCCCCCTCGCAGCGGGGCTCTATATACGTGGCCATTGCGTCAACGCTTCGGCATTGTCGGGCGGTTCCCCGACGTTCTCTACCAGGCGCGATAGCCGTCGCCGCCCACTGATCCGCAACGCCGGACGGGCCCCGCGGGTGCCGATCAGCGTCGGTGCGATGCCCACCCGCATCAGGGCCGAGGCGAGCGGCGCGTGTGTGTCGGGGGCGTGCGGATCCAGCCCCAGCAGGTAGCGGTCGGCTTCGGGGGTGCCCGCGGCCAGCGTCCAGGCTCGCAGCTCCCGCGGCCCGGGCAGCCACTGCGGCGGGACGGTCTTGACCGCGCCGCGGGTCCAGTCCGCGGCGATGGCCAGCAGCCGCGGGTCGACGGCGGTGCGCACCAGGGGTGTGTTCTCGTCGGTGCGGCCGATCTCGGGCTGCAGACCCGCATCGCGGATCATCTCGGCGATGGCCTCGGCCCGCCACAGCGCATCCACCACCACCGAAAGCCGCGCGGCGGGGTCGCTCGCGCCGCCCACCAGCACCACCTGACCCGGCGCGGCGAGCAGCCCGGTCAGGTCGGCGACCGCGGGCGGTACCGACTCTGCCGAGAAGAACGACAGCTGGCTCACAAACCGACAGTAAGCCAGCCGGGCAGCCCCGTCAGAAATAGAAACGCCCCGCGCGTCCGGATGGACGACGCGGGGCGTTTCTCAGGCTTGCTGGTCCTGGCTTCAGACGGCCCGAACACCCGTGGCTTGCGGCCCCTTGGGGCTTTGGCCGACCTCGAACTCAACCTTCTGGTTCTCTTCCAGGGTGCGGAAGCCGCTGCCCTGAATCTCCGTGTAGTGAACGAAGACGTCGGCGGATCCGTCCTCCGGGGCAATGAAGCCGAAGCCCTTCTCCGCGTTGAACCACTTCACAGTTCCCTGTGGCATTTCCTGTTGTTTCCTTCTCTTATTCACCGGGTGCGGTCCACCGTGTTTCGGTACACCGGGCCCGTTCCGACCGCCATACCTCGTGGAGTCGTCGGAACTTGACCCGACCTACAACTCTCGCAGGAACCGCGATCGCAACGTCGATCCTGCGAGTGCAAATACACGAACACAGAAGCTGCGACCGCCGTAAGTCAATCACGTTCTGGCCAGCTGCGACAGTCATGGCGCGCTTCGGTTGGGGAAGAATTCACCTACGGGCCCGGCAGACCACCCAGCAAGCACCGCCCCGGAAGGAGTTTTGATGACCGAATTCGGCCGCGAGCTGCTGGCTTGCGCGGTCGAAGGCACCGATCCCGACGAGCACCCGCTACGCCACGTGGCCGAGCTGCCGCCCCGCCGGGGGGACCCGCAGCCGTGGCCGCAATGGGCCGACTCAGACGTGGTGTCTGCGTTCGTTGATCGGGGCATCACCGGACCGTGGTCGCATCAACTTGCCGCCGCCGATCTGGCGCACGCGGGCAGGCACGTGGTGCTGAGCACCGGCACGGCCTCGGGCAAGTCCCTGGGATATCAGCTGCCGATCCTGTGCGCGCTGGCGGGCAATCCGCGTGCGCGGGCGTTGTACCTCTCACCGACCAAAGCGCTCGGGCACGACCAATTGCGGACGGCGCAGGCGTTGACCGATGCCATCGCGCGGTGTAACGACGTCGCGCCCAGCTCCTACGACGGCGACAGTCCCGGCGAGGTGCGGCGATTTGCCCGTGAACGGTCGCGCTGGATCTTCTCCAACCCGGACATGATCCACCTGTCGCTGCTGCGCAACCACGCACGCTGGGCGGTGTTTCTGCGCAATCTGCGCTACATCGTCGTCGACGAATGCCATTACTATCGCGGGATTTTCGGCTCGAACGTGGCGCTGGTGCTGCGGCGGCTGCTCCGGCTTTGCGCCCGCTACTCGGGGGGGTCTTCGGGCCCGACGGTGATCTTCGCCAGCGCCACCACCGCCGCGCCGGCGGCCACCGCTTCGGAGTTGATCGGGCAGACGGTCGTCGAGGTCACCGAGGACGGCTCACCGCAGGGTGCCCGCACCATCGCGCTGTGGGAGCCGGCGTTGCGCACCGACCTGGTGGGTGAAAACGGCGCTCCGGTAAGGCGTTCCGCCGGCGCCGAGGCGGCCCGCGTGATGGCCGACCTGATCGCCGAGGGCGCGCGCACGTTGACGTTCGTCCGGTCCCGTCGCGGCGCCGAGCTCACCGCGCTGGGGGCACGAGCGCGCCTCGAAGACGTGGCGCCGGAGCTGGCGGAGCGGGTGGCGTCCTACCGCGCCGGTTATCTGGCCGAGGACCGACGGGCGTTGGAGCGCGCACTCGCCGAGGGGGAATTGCGCGGACTGGCGACGACGAACGCGTTGGAGCTAGGCGTCGACATCGCGGGGCTGGACGCGGTGGTGATGGCGGGGTTTCCGGGCACCGTCACCTCGTTCTGGCAGCAGGCGGGCCGGTCCGGGCGTCGCGGTCAGGGCGCGCTGATCGTGCTGATCGCTCGCGACGACCCGCTGGACACCTACCTGGTGCATCATCCGTCGGCGTTGCTGGACAAGCCGATCGAACGCGTGGTCATCGACCCTGCCAACCCGTATGTGCTTGGGCCGCAACTGCTCTGCGCGGCAACCGAGTTACCGCTCACCGATGCCGAGGTGCGGATGTGGAACGCCGAGGCGGTGGCACACTCTCTGGTCGACGACGGACTACTGCGTCGACGCGCCAACGGCTACTTCCCCGCCCCGGGCCTCGACCCGCATCCGGCGGTGGACATCCGCGGCTCGTCGGGCGGGCAGATCGCGATCCTCGAGGGCGAGACGGGGCGGTTGCTGGGCAGCGCCGGGGTGGGTCAGGCGCCGGCGTCGGTTCACCCCGGTGCGGTCTATCTACATCAGGGCGAGAGCTTCATCGTGGATTCGCTGGACTTCGAGGCCGGCGTCGCGTTCGTGCACGCGGGCGACCCGGGCTACACCACCTTCGCGCGGGAACTGACCGACGTGGCCGTCACCGGTTCGGGTGAGCGAAAGACGTTCGGGCCCATCACCATCGGGCTGGTACCGGTGTCGGTGTCCAACACGGTGATCGGCTATCTGCGCCGCCGACTGGACGGTGAGGTGATCGACTACGTCGAACTCGATATGCCGACGCGCACCCTGGACACCACGGCGGTGATGTGCACCATCACGCCGGAAGCGCTGCAGGACAACGGAGTTGAACCGCTTCGGGTGCCAGGCGCGCTGCATGCGGCCGAGCACGCGGCGATCGGCCTGCTGCCGCTGGTGGCCAGCTGTGACCGCGGCGACATCGGCGGGGTCTCGATGGCGGTGGGCCCGGTGGATGGATTGCCGACCATCTTTGTTTACGACGGCTATCCCGGCGGGGCCGGCTTCGCCGATCGCGGTTACCGCCAGATCAACACCTGGTGGGGCGCCACCGCAGCGGCCATCGCGGCGTGCGAGTGCCCGTCGGGATGTCCGTCGTGTGTGCAGTCGCCGAAGTGCGGCAACGGCAATGATCCGCTCGACAAATCCGGGGCGGTGAGGGTGTTGCGTCTGGTGCTCGGCGAGCTGGCGGGTCATCTGGGCCGATGAGCCACCCGTAGGTGACGACCGACCCCTCGACGGTCGCCCCCCACGGATCAGCGGCAGGTTCGCTGTTCGAACACGCCGAACACACAGACGATTGCGACAACGGTCGGACAACGCGATCCGTTTCCAATCCCGGCAAGCGGGCGCAGTCGCAAAATACCTTGTCTCCAGCGCTTCCTGCAACTTCAGAGCTGCCTCTCCGACGCTCTTTCGGGACCGGAAACTACGGATTCCGTAGGTTGCTTCAACGGCGATGCTGCGGCCCGCCGGCCGGTAAAATGCCGCTATGACCCACGACTGGCTGCTCGTGGAGACGCTTGGCAGCGAGCCCGCCGTGGTCGCCAGAGGTCGGCAAACCAAGAACCTCGTCCCGATCAGCGCGTTTCTGCGACGTAATCCGCACTTGATGGCGATTCAGACGGCCATCGCCGAAACGGTGCGCGCCGGGCAGGGCCTGAGCAGCATCACCCCGAAGAACGACCGCGTGATCCGTACCGAGGTGGTCCAAATGTCGGACGGCAAGATCCACGGCGTGCACCTGTGGATCGGCCCACCCGATATGGCGCCGCCGGAGCGTCCCATCCCCGGTGCGTTGATGTGGGATCTGACGCGGGGCGTCGCCACCGACACCCCGGAGTCGCTGTACAACAGCGGTAAGAATCCCGAGACGGAAGCCACGCACGGCCGGGCTTTCGCCGACGATCTGCCGACGCGCGACCTCAACGAGAGTGAAACCAAGGTGCTGTCGATGGCGGTCAAGCCCGAACCGGGCAAGGCGCTGTGCAGCACCTGGAATGTCGCCGATCAGAACGGCGAGTTGATCACGGTGGGGTTCGTGGCGCGCACCCTGTTGGAGGCCCAGGATGACGGCACCGAGCGGCTGATCTGCCGCGCCATGAACTGGCGCAGTGAGCAGGACGGACCGGTCGTGGCGCCGGATCACCTGGCCCAGCGAATCATCAACGGGCTGGCCCAATCCGGAGTCCATCGCGCGCTGGTCGATCTCGACAACTGGAAGCTGCTGCGGTGGCTCGACGAGCCGGCACCGTTCTTCGACTGGCGGGCCCGTGAGGCAGGCGAGCCGATGGTGCACCCCGCCGACGCCCGCCATATGGCAAGAATGACAATCGAATTCGCCGACGGGGCCACGTCGGGGGTGCTTCGGCTGCGCTCCGGTGACGGCTGGACGCCGGTGCACATGACCGTCAACCGCATCGAACTCGAGGACGACACGTACGCCGGATTGGTGGCGCTGCGACTGGCGACCGACGAAGAGGTCGCCGCCGCCGACCTCGACGTCGATGAGGCCGCATCCGCTACGCCTGCCAAGGTGCTGCGAAAAGCCAAGCGCGCGAAAGTGAAAGCGGCGAAGACCTAGCCGCCTTTTGGGGAGAGCGCCGAGTGTGAACTCACTGCGTCGAGTGTGCGCCAGCTGCGGTAATTCTCGAAAATCCTCACAGTAGGGGCACACTCGACGCGGTGACCGCACAGTCGAAGCGAACGACGACGTGGGCCTGTGGCGATGCGTCGATATCCGGTCGCCCCTAGCGCCGCTCGAGGTGCTCGACGAGCGATCCGTGAACGTGGCGACTGAGGCGTGCCGGCCCAAGGTCACCCGAAAGCCAAGCGCGAGGGAAAACGCCGTGAAGTCCTTTCAGCGACCGGCGACAACGAACGCGAATCGGTAACACGCCCGCTCGGCTTGAGGCATGGCTTAACCGCAGACTGCTGGCGCATCGCCGCTCAAGTCATAGAACCTTGTTGCGTGATTGTTTTGTCGCGGAGACTCGCGCGCTTCGATCGCAGCGGCCAGGGAACGTTCTGCACGCCGGCGCGTGTCGCCGAGACCTAATCGACTTACTTAACACCACATCAATGTTGCTACTCGTGTGGCTGGTGATCGATTTGCCCGAACACGCCACCCACCAGCCCGCCGTTTTCGGCGCGCTAATGTCCGCAGCTGCAACCGCTTTCGCCGTCGCCGACTACCGCCCTCTGCGCGGAGCGCTTTGGTTTCCACCCATCAACCTCAGCGAACCAACCCGCGCGAGTATCCCCGATTTAGTTTAGGTTCACGATAGCGGTTGAGCGCTCAGCGCTACCGGTGGCTCGACGAGTCGGCACCGCGAGCCGATGAGGCCGTAGCCGCTACGCCTGCCAAGGTGCTGCGAAAAGCCAAGCGCGCGAAAGTGAAAGCGGCGAAGACCTAGCCTTCGGCCGGGCCGGCCCGTGCCCCGGCGCGTGCCGGACCCACGCCCCATCGGCCCAGCGCGACCCGGGCGTCCACGGTGACGACGACGTCGAGTCCGTCCACCACACAGCCCACGACCCGGGTGTGCATCGCCTCGGCGATCCGCGACGCCTGCCCGCATGCCGCGTCGTCACCCGTCGCCAGGTGCCCGGCCGCCGCCAGCGCCGCCAGATCCGCCGCTGCCTGGGCCCGGTGGCGGGCGATCACCGCAGCCCCGACGTAACTCCCGCCGACGGTCACCGTCACCAGTACCGCGATCATCGCGGCGGCGATCAGTGTCGCCGAACCGCCTTCGTCACATACCGGGCTCGACCGCGGCCACGGCTTGAGCCGTGATCGCCAGCCCCGGCAACAGGTTCGAGCGCGCCACGACCCGCGCGACCACCATGTCACCGTCTCGTCGCAGCTCCACCGACGCACCGTGCGGCGCGATGCCGCGGGCGGCGCCCGTCGCCGCGCCGCCGTCGCCACGGGCCGCCAACCGCGCGGCTTCGCGGGCCGCGTCGACACACCGCACCTGCATCGACACCACGGCGAGGCCGGACATGCACAGCACCAGCGCAACCACCAGCGCGGCGATCGCGAAGGCCGCCTCGACCGTGACGGCTCCCGCATCACCTAAACGTTGGTGTTGAGCGCCCGGCTGATGATGTTGGTCAGCGCGCTGACGATCGAGTCCCCGGTGACCACCGCGTACAAGATCGCCCCGAACGCGGCCGCCGCAACGGTCCCGATCGCGTATTCGACGGTAGACATGCCGGCCTCGTCGACCATCAGCAGCGTCATTCGGGCCCGCGTGGTCCGAATCATGTTTGCCACCATCTGTTTTCCTCCTCATCATTCGATTGCCATCACAGAAATCCGGCCTGCAGCACGTCACCGGCGAGCCCGGCCACCACCGGCACGATGCCCAGACAGAGAAACGCCGGCAGATAGCACAGCCCGAGCGGCCCAGCGATCAGCACCGACGCCCGCTCCGCGGCCGCCGTCGCGGCATCGGCCGCAGCGCGCCGCGACTGATCGGCCAGTTCCCCGACGGCCTGCGCCAACGCGGCGCCCGACGCGGCCGAACGTCGTGCCAGCCGAAGCAGGGCCTCGGCGTGACTGTCCAGCGGCGCAGTGGGATTCGACCATGCCGTCGCGGGGTCGGCACCCAACGCCAGCAGATCGGCCGCGCGGGTCAGCACCTGCGACAACTGCGGCGGCGCCGACGGTGCGGTCGCGGCCGCCGCGCTCGCCACCGCCATCCCCGCCGACAGACACGCCGCCAGCACATCGAACGCCGATGCCGCGGCCAGCGGATCGGCGGCGGGTTGCCGGCTCGCCTGGCGCCGTCGCGCAGATTCGACCAGACCCGCATGCCTGCGCACCGGGGTTCGGCCACCCGACACCAGCACTGCAGCGGCCAAAAGGACGGCGGCCCACGTCATGTCGACACCTCACGGGTGATGCGGTCCGACCACGTCAATCCAGCGCACGCCAGCACCACGCCAACTACCAGCAGCCACCCACCCCCGCCGCCGGACAGCAAGAAGCGCAGTGGATCCGCCCCGATCAGCTGACCGAGCCCCACCCCCAGCAGCGGGAGGCCGGCCAACACCGCCGCGGTGGTCCGGGCGCCGGCCATCGCGGCGTGCACCCGCGCGGTGAACCGTTCGCGCTCAACGATGTCGCGTGCAGCGGTCCGAATCAGTGTGGCGACCGCCAAGCCGTGTGTCTCGGCCAGCTGCCAGCACACCGCCAGCCGCTCCCAGTGCGCAGACAGTGTCGAGCCCCGCGCGACGCCGCGCAGACCCGCCGGCACGTCGGCGCCGAGCCCTGCGCGCGCCGCCACCTCACGCAGCGACGCTGCCACCGCACCGTCAACTTCGTCGGCGGCGGTGCGCAACGCCGTCACCGGATGCGCGCCCACCCGCAGCTCGCCGACCAGGACGTCCAGCGCCGCTTGCAGGGCCGCGGTTTCCTCGGACCGGCGGCGTTGCATAAGACGACGCCGACGCCGTAGCACCAGCGTGGCACCCGTAACGACACCCGCGATGGTGACGGTGACGGGAACGACAAACGCGACCGCCATAACCGCAACCCCCGCGCCTCCGACGATCGCAAGTCGGTGTCGGCCGGTGTCGACGTGGGCTGCCGCGATCAGTCGGCGTCGCGGAGAGGATGGGGCCACCAGCAGGGCCAGCGCCAATGCCAGCGCCGCGGCGCTCATCGCCGCTCCCGCACGAGTTGACGTAAATGGTCCGCACCGCAACCGAATCCACTGTCGGCGTGCCACGCCGTGATCGCCTCGACGCGGGCGTCGGTCGCACACCGCAGCACCGCGATCTCGGTGAGCCGCCGCCGCCCGTCGCGGTCGCGCCCGACGTGCAGCAGCACCTGCACCGCGGCGGCGAGTTGACTGTGCAATGCCGCACGATCCAGCCCGCCCACGGCGGCCAGCGCCTCCAGTCGGGCCGGCACCTCGGCCGGGTTGTTCGCGTGCACGGTGCCCGCGCCGCCGTCGTGCCCGGTGTTTAGGGCGGCGAGTAGGTCGACGACTTCGCCGCCGCGCACCTCGCCGACCACGATGCGGTCGGGCCGCATCCGCAGCGCCTGCCTCACTAGGTCTCGCACCGTCACCTCGCCGACCCCTTCGACATTTGCGCACCGGGCGACGAGCTTGACCAGATGTGGGTGTCGGGGCGCGAGTTCGGCGGCGTCCTCGACAGAGATGATCCGTTCGCCGGACGGGACGGCGCCCAGCATCGCCGACAACAGTGTGGTCTTGCCGGCGCCGGTGCCGCCGGAGATAAGGAAAGCCAATCGGGCGCAAATGATTTCGTCGAGCAGGTCGGCGGCTTGCGGTGCGATCGTGCCCGCCTGTTTCAGCGCCTCGAGATCCTGGGTGGCGGGCCGAAGCACGCGCAGCGACAAACAGGTGCCGCCCGCTGCGATGGGCGGCAGCACGGCGTGCAGTCGCACGGTGAACTGACCGGTGCCCAGACCGGTCAGCTGACCGTCGACCCACGGCTGCGCGTCGTCGAGGCGGCGCCCGGCGCTCAGCGCCAGCCGCTGCGCGAGCCGACGCACCGCGGCATCGTCGGCGAACCGAATCGGACTGCGGCGCAGCCCGTTTCCGTCGTCCACCCACACCGCGTCGGGCGCGGTGACGAGGACGTCGGTGGTACTCTCGGCACACAGCAGCGGCTCGAGAATGCCCGCACCGGTCAGTTCGGTCTGCAACATCCGTAGGTTGCTCAGCACCTCGGTGTCGCCGAGCACCCCGCCCGATTCGGCACGTATCGCCGCCGCGACCACGTTCGGACGCAGTGACGAGGATTCGACCGCGAGCCGCTCACGCACCCGATCAATGAGTGTGCTCATACCTCGAGCGCCCTCTCCGCCGACGGCCGCTGCTGCAACACGGCCAGCACCTGACGAGCCGCCTTCGCCAGCGGTGAATGTCGGCCCGGCCGGAGCCCGTCGCGCTCCAACATGTCGGCCACCCGGGGTTGGGGGCGCATCGCCGCCAGCACCGGCAGCCCCACGGCGTCGGATACTTCGGCCGCCCGCAATCCGCTGGGAGCGGGCCCCCGCACCACCAGGCCGACGTTGGGGTTGATCGCCGACACCCACGCCCCGATCACCGCCGCGGCCGCACACGAGCGCACATCTGCGCTGGTGACAAGAACAACGAGATCAGCTGTCTCCAAGGCTGTTTCAACCGCAGCGCCGGGCCGCCGGGGTAGATCACAGATGACGGTCGCGCCACCGCGGCAGCCCGCATCGATCACCGCCGCCAGCGGTCCTGCGTCGATCTCGGTGCCGCTGCGACCGCACGACAACACGCTCACCCCGTGGCGGCTGGGTAGCGCGGCCCGCAGCGCCGAATGGCTCAGCCGGCCGCCCTGAATCGCGAGATCGGGCCAACGCAGTCCGACGTCGGCCTCGCCGCCCAGCGCCAAATCGATTCCGCCGCCCCATGGGTCGACGTCGACGAGCAGCGCGTCAGGCGCGGCGTCGGCGAGCGCAATGGCGAACAGCGACGCGCCCGCGCCCCCGCGGCCGCCGATCACCGCCGCGACCGTGCCGTGTCGACTCTCCTCGCGCGTCGACTCGGCGGCGTCGGACAGGTGGGCAACCAGTTCGCCATCTTGGCGCGGCAGGGTGATCACCCGTTGGGCCCCGACGGCGACCGCGGCCTCCCACTCCTCTTGCCGGGGCTCGGCGCGTCCCACCAGCACGACTTCACCTCGGCGGGGTAATGCGCGTGCCGTGCAACGCCGCGCCGCGGGCACGTCGAGCAGCACGGCGGCCGCCGCTGTCCATACCTTGCGACTGGACGGCTCGGCGGCATGGATGACGGGCACACCCGCCGCCGCGCCGACCCGGTCGACGTCCTCGCGCAACGCCGGGTCATCGATCAGAGCGAGAACACCGTGGGTGGATGGCATGCCTCCACCCTGCGGGCGGACACCGACGCCGCACCAGCGCCAAACCGCAACCTGTGGATGGACTCGCAACTGTGGACAGCCCGGGGAGAAACCACGCAGCGAAAACAACGTTCCGCAACCAAACGGCGGTCCGCGCACTATCCGGATTGCGTAAAAGACCCCACAAAAGGGACGACCCCCGCCAGGGGGGGAGGAGGCGGAGGTCGTCGTGTATCAGCCCCGGGGGGTCGGGCTGATGCACACCCGGCATAAGCCGAGTAATCCTCACTATACACACGGGACTGCGCGAGGGCGCAAGAAAGCGCTTGCTCGGGAAACCACTGGACAGCGCCCCGGCGGGCGGTTACCCGAACCTGGCGTGGCCTGCCACTTTCTACAGTCCGGGCCGTCGTGTCACGCAGCGGCCGCTTATGCTGGCGCTGTGACCGCATCCGAGCCGGGTGCCGGGGAGTTGATCGCGCCGCAAACGGAATCGGCAACTGGTCGGCCCCTGCGCACCGCCGCCTTCTTCGACCTCGACAAGACGGTGATCGCCAAGTCGAGCACGTTGGCTTTCAGCAAACCTTTTTTCGATCAAGGGCTAATCAATCGTCGCGCGGTACTCAAGTCCACCTACGCGCAATTCCTGTTCCTGATGTCCGGCGCGGATCACGATCAGATGGACCGGATGCGGTCGTATGTGACGAACATGTGCGCCGGCTGGGACGTCGAGCAGGTGAAGTCGATCGTCAACGAAACGCTGCACGACATCGTCAACCCCCTGGTGTTCGCCGAGGCCGCCGAGCTCATCGCCGATCACAAGCTGTGCGGCCGGGACGTGGTGATCGTGTCGGCGTCCGGCGAGGAGATCGTCGCGCCGATCGCCCGTGCTCTCGGCGCGACCCACGCGATGGCCACCCGGATGGTCGTCGAAGACGGCAAGTACACCGGCGAGATCGCGTTCTACTGCTACGGCGAGGGCAAGGTGCAGGCCATCAAGGCACTGGCGGCGCGCGAGGGTTACGCGCTCGAGCACTGCTATGCGTACTCCGACTCGATGACCGACATCCCAATGCTCGAAGCCGTCGGTCATCCCACCGTGGTGAATCCCGATCGCGCACTGCGCAAAGAGGCCGCGGCGCGCGGATGGCCGGTGCTGACGTTCTCCAAGCCGGTGTCGCTTCGAGACCGCATCCCCGCGCCGTCGGGTGCCGCGGTCGCCACCACCGCGGCGGTCGGGGTGAGCGCGTTGGCGGCTGGCGCACTGACGTACTCGCTGCTCCGCCGCTTCGCCCTGTGAAAGCTACGCCGCGTAGTAGCTAGCGCAGCGTCGTAACGATCCGGACTCGCACAGATTTTCGCCCTTGCTGTGACCGTGGTCACGTAGTACAAAGGAACCACGGAAGCCTGAAGAGGCCAAGGTTTAGCCGGAAGAGAAGGCTAGATCTCCCGAATCGGGCTACCCAGCACGGATCCCGGCACCCACGCGGAGCTCATGCCGCGGAATAGGCAAAAGTGTTGCGGGCCTGCGTAATTGCGAAAAGCGGACGACCACGACGACCCTTTGGGTGGGGTTGCAGCCGGAGCGCATCGCAAGGACGCCGAGGCCAACCCACGCAACCCACAAGTGCACGCTTGGTAACCGGAGTCCGTGCTAGCGGGCGGCGAGCCGAATCAGTTCGGAGCGTCGCCCGCTTTCGTTTGCTGGGAGCCGCCGCTGGCGACCGCAGCAGCGATCTGCAACGCCTCGCGCGCGCCGGCATGTAGCGCCCGGCAACTGAGCACCAGCCACGCCGTCAGACCGTCCGGCGTACCAGAAGCAAATCCTCGCGCTGCCGCCCGATAGTCACCGGACTGGCGCATCCAATACACCTCCGGCACACCCAGTCCGTGCGGGTCCAGCCCACTGGCGATCGTGACGAGCCGCGACACCCCGCGGGCGACGACGCCGTCGGCCGTCCCGAACGGCGCCAATGTCAGCAGCTCACCGTGGGCGACGGCGGCCAGCACCGGCGCGGGCACCGACGTGCCGCCGGTGACGATCTCGGCGAGCAGTTCGAGCCGGCGTCCCACATCGGTGTCGGTGCGGGGGCGGCCCAGATGCTCGTCGTCGGTGAGGTCGGCGGCCGCCAGCGCATGCAGCCGGGCCAGCGCCTGCAACGGCGCCCGCTGCCACACCCCGACCAAGTTCGTCGCGCCGCCTTCGAGCGCCTCGGATACCCGCAGAGCGCCGGCCAACACCGGGTCGGGTTTGCCGTCCGCCGCCGGAGTTGATCCCCGGGTCGCTTCGCTCCTGCCCGCCGGAGTTGATCCCCGGGTCGCTTCGCTCCTGCCCGCCGGAGTTGATCCCCGGGTCGCTTCGCTCCTGCCCGCCGGAGTTGATTCCCGGGTCGCTTCGCTCCTGCCCGCCGGAGTTGATTCCCGGGTCGCTTCGCTCCTGCCCGCCGGAGTTGATTCCCGGGTCGCTTCGCTCCTGCCCGCCGGAGTTGATTCCCGGGTCGCTTCGCTCCTGCCCGCCGGAGTTGATTCCCGGGTCGCTTCGCTCCTGCCCGCCGGAGTTGATTCCCGGGTCGCTTCGCTCCTGCCCGCCGGAGTTGATTCCCGGGTCGCTTCGCTCCTGCCCGCCGGAGTTGATTCCCGGGTCGCTTCGCTCCTGCCCGCCGGAGTTGATTCCCGGGTCGCTTCGCTCCTGCCCGCCGGAGTTGATTCCCGGGTCGCTTCGCTCCTGCCCGCCGGAGTTGATTCCCGGGTCGCTTCGCTCCTGCCCGCCGGAGTTGATTCCCGGGTCGCTTCGCTCCTGCCCGCCGGAGTTGATTCCCGGGTCGCTTCGCTCCTGCCCGCCGGAGTTGATTCCCGGGTCGCTTCGCTCCTGCCCGCCGGAGTTGATTCCCGGGTCGCTTCGCTCCTGCCCGCCGGAGTTGATTCCCGGGTCGCTTCGCTCCTGCCCGCCGGAGTTGATTCCCGGGTCGCTTCGCTCCTGCCCGCCGGAGTTGATTCCCGGGTCGCTTCGCTCCTGCCCGCCGGAGTTGATTCCCGGGTCGCTTCGCTCCTGCCCGCCGGAAGGTGCAACTGGCCGCCGTCCAGGACCGCTGACGCCCGTGCCGCGCGCAGCGCCGCTTCGGCGGCCGTGGTGGGCCAACCACGCAAGTTCGTGCGATGTCGGTGCACGCGGCCTAAAGCCTCGCGGGCCTCCTCACTGGCCGCCGCCACACCGGGCAGGTCGGCCAACGGGGCCAGCGGATCGGTCATGGCGCACACGCTAGTCGACCGTCGAGCCCGCGAGCCGCACCGCGGATACCGGTCACAGCGCATTGTGAGGTCCCAACGTCGATGCAACGTAAGGTGACTACGCTCACAAACATGTCCGAGACGCACACTAAAGTTCCGTCCGCCTACCCGCCGCCACCCGACTTCGCCGCGCAGGCCAACGCGACGGCCGAGCTGTACCGCGAGGCCGAGCAGGACCGGCTGGCGTTCTGGGCAAAGCAAGCCAACCGGCTCTCGTGGGAGACGCCGTTCACCGACGTCCTCGACTGGTCGGAGGCACCTTTCGCCAAATGGTTCGTGGGCGGCAAGCTCAACGTCGCCTACAACTGCGTGGACCGCCACGTCGAGGCCGGCAACGGCGACCGGGTGGCCATCCACTGGGAAGGCGAACCGCTCGGTGACAGTCGGCAGATCACCTATGCCGAACTCAAAGCCGAGGTGTGCAAGGCCGCCAATGCGCTGACCGACCTCGGGTTGGTCGCCGGTGATCGCGTCGCGATCTACATGCCGATGATTCCCGAGGCGATAGTCGCGATGCTGGCCTGCGCGCGGCTGGGCGTGCTGCACAGCGTGGTGTTCGCCGGTTTCTCGGCGACGGCGTTGAAGGCCCGCATCGAGGACGCCGAGGCCAAGGTGGTGATCACCGCCGACGGGCAGTTCCGGCGCGGTCAGGCGGTGTCGCTCAAGGAGTCCGTCGACGAGGCGTGCGATGGGCAGAAGTCCGTCGAGCACGTACTTGTGGTGCGGCGCACGGGAATCGACACGCCGTGGAGCGAGGACCGCGACCTGTGGTGGCACGACACCGTCGAGAAGGCGTCCGAGGAGCACACACCCGAGGCGTTTGACTCCGAGCATCCGCTCTTCCTGCTCTACACCTCCGGTACCACCGGCAAGCCCAAGGGCATCATGCACACCTCCGGCGGCTACCTCACGCAGGCGTCCTATACGCACTACTACGTCTTCGACATCAAACCGGAAACCGACGTGTATTGGTGCACAGCCGATATCGGCTGGGTCACCGGCCACACGTACATCGTCTACGGCCCGCTTTCCAACGGCGCGACCCAGGTGGTCTACGAGGGCACCCCGGCGTCACCGGATGAGCACCGTCACTTCCAGGTCATCGAAAAGTACGGCGTGACAATCTATTACACCGCGCCGACGCTGATCCGCATGTTCATGAAGTGGGGCCGGGAATACCCCGACGCCCACGACCTGTCGAGCCTGCGGCTGCTCGGGTCGGTCGGTGAGCCGATCAACCCCGAGGCGTGGCGGTGGTACCGGGATGCCTTCGGCGGCAACAGGACTCCCGTCGTCGACACCTGGTGGCAGACCGAGACCGGGGCGATAATGATCTCGCCGCTGCCCGGTGTGACGGTGGCCAAACCGGGTTCGGCGATGACACCGCTGCCCGGGATCTCGGCGAAGATTGTCGACGAGGACGGCAACGAGCTCGTCCCCGGCGCCGACGAAGACGAGCATGTGACCGGTTACCTGGTGCTCGATCAGCCGTGGCCGTCGATGCTGCGCGGCATCTGGGGCGACCCGGAGCGGTACAAGGAGACATACTGGTCGCGGTATGCCGAGAAGGGCTGGTACTTCGCCGGTGACGGCGCGCGCGTCGACTCCGACGGGTCCATCTGGCTGCTCGGACGCATCGACGACGTGATGAACGTTTCAGGCCACCGGATTTCGACGACGGAGGTGGAGTCGGCGTTGGTCGGACACGCCGGCGTCGCCGAGGCCGCGGTCGTGGGCGCCAGCGACGAGACGACGGGCCAGGGCATCTGCGCATTTGTCATCCTGGAAAAGCACGCCAAGGACAGCGGCGCGGATATGGTCGAGGAACTGCGGGAGCAGGTCGCCAAGGAGATCGGAAAGATCGCCCGCCCCAGGGAGATTCACGTCGTGCCCGAGCTGCCGAAGACCCGCAGCGGCAAGATCATGCGACGGCTGCTGCGCGACGTGGCCGAGGGCCGCGAGCTCGGCGATACGTCAACGCTGGTGGATCCCAGCGTGTTCGAGGCCATCCGCGCCAGCAAGTAGTCGCTCATGCCTGGGATTCGAGCCACCTGGTGGCCTCAAATCCTAGGCATAAGGCTCTCCGAGAGCCCGACTAGCGGGCGCCGATCGGGACGAAGCCCGAACCGGGACGGTTCTTGGCGACGATGTCGGCCAGCTGCGTGTTGATCGACATCGTGACCGCGGGCGTGTGCAACGGGATGTACTTCACCACGCACGTCGGCAGCTCTTCGGTGAACGCGCCGTGGATCATGCCGACCAGTCGGTTGTTGACGGTGACCGGCGCACCGGAGTCGCCCGGCTGACCGCACACCTGGTTGACGATGGTGCCGGGGTCTTCACCGGGCCCCCACGTCACGCCGCACGAATACCCCGTGGTGCGGCCCAACTTGCACGCGACATCGCCGAACGCCGGATCCGGGCCGAGGCCGTCGATCTGAAACCCGTTGACATTGTTGATCGGCCGGACTTTCTGCGGGTCGAACTCGATGACCGCGTAGTCGAGCGCCTCGTTGCCCGCGACCATCACGCCCACCACGCCCGCCGCATCGGCGCCCTCGACCGCCACCGGAGCGCCGGGCCCGCCACAGTGAGCTGAGGTGAACCCGACGAGCTTGCCGCGATTGTCGTGTCCGATGGCGGTCAGTGTGCACAGCGTGCCGCCGTCGACGACGATGCCCGAGCCGCCGCCCAGCGTCACGGGTTCCACCGCGCCGGCCTTCGGAGCGAGCACCACGGCCAGGCCCACGATCGCCGCCGCTACCCCGAGGTGCCGGCGGAATCCGGTCAAGATGCCTCCCCATCACGTGGCCCGACCCGCGTATTCAAGACGTAATCAGTCTAGAGCGTCGACCGGAATCGTTTAGGAAACGCTCGCATGGCAACATGAAGCCGCGACGACAGCGACAGCGGGAGGGAGCGTCCGTGAGCATTGGCGAGCGCAAGAGTGGCGTGCCGACGACCGTGACATCGATTCCGCTGGTGGATCCGCACGCACCCAAGCCCGACCCGTCCATCGGCGACCTGGTCAAGGACGCCACTGCACAGGTGTCGACGCTGGTGCGCGCCGAGGTCGAGCTGGCCAGGGCCGAGATCACCCGTGACGTGAAGAAGGGGCTCACCGGCAGCGTCTTCTTCATCGCCGCGCTGGTGGTGTTGTTCTACTCGACCTTCTTTTTCTTCTTCTTCGTCGCCGAGCTGCTCGACACCTGGCTGTGGCGGTGGGTGGCGTTTCTGATCGTGTTCGGATTCATGGTGCTGACCACCGCGGCACTGGCGCTCTTCGGTTATCTCAAGGTGCGCCGCATCCGCGGGCCGCAGCAGACCATCGAGTCGGTGAAGGAAACCCGCGAGGCGCTGACGCCCGGCCACGACAAGGCCGACGAGAAGGCGCTCACCGGCCCCGGCGCCGCGACCGCCGATCCGTCAGGCTGGTAGTGCAGCCACCTGATCCGTCGGTGACCCGCATCGACGGTCCGTGGCGACATCTCGAGGTACACGCCAACGGGATTCGCTTCCACGTGGTGGAGGCCATCCAGAAAGACGCCGACACAAAGTTCGATGTCGCCGCCGCTGCGGCTCCGGAGACCGAGCGGCCGCTGGTCATCCTGCTGCACGGATTCGGCTCGTTCTGGTGGTCGTGGCGACACCAGCTCAAGGGGCTGACCGGGGCGCGGGTGGTCGCCGTCGACCTGCGTGGCTACGGCGGCAGCGACAAACCGCCCCGCGGCTACGACGGCTGGACGCTGGCCGGTGATACCGCGGGCCTGGTCCGCGCGCTCGGACACCAAACCGCCACGCTGGTCGGCCACGCCGACGGCGGCCTGGTCTGCTGGGCGACGTCGGTGCTGCATCCGCGTGTCGTCAAGGCCATCGCGGTGGTCAGCTCGCCGCATCCGGTGGCCTTGCGCGCCTCGGCATTGAGCCGACGTGACCAGGGCCTGGCGCTGCTTCCGTGGCTGCTGCGCTACCAGGTGCCGATCTGGCCGGAACGCGCCCTCACCCGCAACAACGCCGACGAGCTGGAACGCGTGGTACGCAGCCGCGCAAGCGTGAAATGGCAAGCCAGCGAAGATTTCTCCGAAACGATCGCGCACATGCGCCTGGCCATCCAGATCCCCGGCGCCGCGCACTGCGCGTTGGAGTACCAGCGCTGGGCGGTGCGCAGCCAACTGCGTGGTGAAGGCCGACGATTCATGACGGCGATGAAACGCCCGATCGGGGTGCCGGTGCTGCACCTACGCGGGGACGCCGACCCGTACGTGCTCGCCGACCCGGTGTATCGCACGCAGCGCTACGCACCACACGGCCGTTACGTATCCGTCAGCGGTGCAGGGCATTTCGCTCACGAGGAAGCACCTGACGAGGTCAACGAACAACTGTCCCGGTTCCTCGAGCAGGCGTACCGCTAGCCGACGCAGGTCCCCGTCGCGACGCGCTGAGTGTTGCCGACCTTGGCCATCTGCCGGGCAACCTCGTTGGCGGTCAGCACGAATCCGGTATCGGCATCGTCGACGGCGGCGCCGAACACCACGCCGAGCACCTTGCCGCTGCGGTTTATCATCGGGCCACCCGAATTGCCTTGGCGCACAGTACCTCTGATCGTGTACACCTCACGGGTGACGGTGGTGCTGCGGTAAATGTCGGGGCCCTTGAGTTCGATGATCTCGCGGACGCGGGCCGGGGTGGCAACGAAGTCACCCCCGCCGGGGTATCCCATCACGACGGCATCGGTACCGCTGGGTGCCGGTGAGTCGACGAAGGTCAGCGGCTGCAACGGCAGGTTGGGTACGTCGAGGATGGAGATGTCGGCGTCCGGGTCGTAGGACACCACGCTGGCGTCGTAAGTCTGTCCGTCGGCCTCGATGGTGACACTGTCGGATCCGGCGACGACGTGCGCGTTGGACATCACCCGATTGGGCGCGACCACAAAACCGGTGCCTTCCAACACTTTCTGGCAGCCGGGCGCGACACCGCGGATCTTCACCACGCTCGACCGGGTCGCGGCCACCACCGCGTCGACGGCCAGCGCGGCGTCGGGCGCCTCGACGTCGGCGATCGGTGTGCGGCCAAAGGGCGCCAGCACTTCGGGTATCCCGGAGGTGGTGTTGACCAACGCTTTGAGCCGCGCCGGCACGGACTTCAGCCAGCTCGGTGCGACCTCGTCGACCTGGGCGAGCACCTTGGAGCCGCGCACGGTGGCGGCCAGGTTCGGCTGATCCGACGACGTCAGCAGGCTGCCCAGCAGCCACGCGGCCACCAGCACCGCAACCAGCAGCAGGGCCATCCCGATCACCGAGTCAAAGACCCGCAGCCCGCGATTGTGGATGGCGCCGCGCACCGCGCGGCCGAGCACCACGCCCGCGATTTCCCCGATCACGACGAGGGCGAGGATCAGGAAAATCGTGACGAACAGTTTGGTGCGCGGGCCGGTGATGTTGTCCACCACGTGCGGCGCCAGCAGCACGCCCGCCACCAGGCCGAGCACCACCCCGACGAACGCCAGCAGCGAGCCGAGCGCGCCGGACCGCCAGCCCGAGACGACGGCGACGAACGCGACGGCCAGCACGGCGATGTCGACCCATTGAGACGATGTCATTGTTGAGCCTCACCGTATCCGTCTTCATGCCCGACGAGGGCCATTGCGTCGTCAAGTTCTCGCACGTCGTCGGTGTCCCACGGCTTGGCCCACCCGGCGACGTCGAGCATCGCCGAGATCACCTGGCCGGTGAATCCCCAGACCAGCATCTCGTTGAGCAGAAACGCCGGGCCGGCGAACCGGCGGGTGTTCGCCTTGCGGTACACCATGATCCGGTTCTCCGGGTTGATGAACGCCCGCACCGGAACACGTGCCACGATCGCGGTTTCGGATTCGTCGACAACGGCCACCGGCCCGGGGTCCGGCGAGTAGGCGAGCACCGGCACGACGTGGAAGCCCGACGGCGGGATGAACATCCGCTCGAGTGTGGTCAGCGGGTGCAGCCGGTCGGTGTCGAGGCCGGTCTCTTCGTTGGCTTCGCGTAGCGCGGTGTGCACCGGGCCGCGGTCGCTGGGGTCGGCCGCACCGCCCGGGAACGCGGCTTGGCCGGCGTGGTGACGCAGGGTCGAGGCCCGCACCGTCAACAGCAGGTCGGCGTCATCGGGCAGGCCACCCGTCGGGGAGTCGGGCGGGCCGGAGAACAGCACCAGCACGGCGGCGTCCCGGCCGCTGCCCGTCATCGCCGCCTTCGTATGGGCCGCCATCACCATCGCCAACACATCCGGCGGTACCCGCCGCCGGTAAGCGCGTGGCACATGGTGGGCGTTGTCGACGAGCGGTTTGAGCCAGGGCGGCGCAGCGTCGGGCGTCAGCGGACCCGCTGCGCTGAGCCAGCTCACCCGGCCACTCCTATCTTCGGGTTCACCGCCGCTGCGATCTCGTCGGCGCTGGCGAATGATCGCGGCAGGATTTCGGCCACGCTACCGTCCGGACGCAGCACCACCGTTGCAGGCATCACATTGGGCACCTTCAGCGCGGCGGCGATCAGCCGACGGCCGTCCTGCAGCGTCGGCAGCCGCACGCCGAGTTCGGCCAGCCGCAGCAGCGCCGCGGTCTCGTTCTCGTCCTGGTGCACCGTCAGCACCGTCACCTTTCGCCCGACCCGCTGCTGATACTCCGCCATGGCGGGCAGTTCCTCCGCGCACGGCGCGCACCAATACGCCCACAGATTCAGCACCACCGCGCGACCCGCCACCGCAGCGGCGACGTCGACGCGCGAGCCGTCCCCGGCGCATTCGACGTCGATCCCGCGCAGCGCCTCCGGGCCGGGCGCCGGCCACGCCGGTGGGCACGGGTGCAAATCGGCGCGTGCCCGCGGACCGGCCAGCGCTTCGGGGGTGTCGGCGGCGCGGTGTTCGCGGGCCACACCCGGCCCGCGGGGGCCGGTCGACGCCCCGTCGTCACCCAGTTGCAGCCACAGCGCGGTAACCAGCGCCACGGCGACGACCAGCACCGCGACGGTCCAGCGAGTTGAGGTGCTCACAACCCTGCGAGGGCCAGCAGATGCTCGGTTTCGGGCCCCTTGACCAGCGCCGCCGCGGTCGGCGGGTCGGTGGGCCCGGTGCCGAACGAGGGGCAATCCTTGGCCAGTACGCACACGCCGCACGCGGGCTTGCGCGCGTGGCACACCCGTCGCCCGTGGAAGATCACCCGGTGACTCAGGTCCGTCCACTCGCTGCGCGGGATGAGTTCACCGACGGCGTGTTCGACCTTGACCGGGTCCTCTTCGGTGGTCCACCGCCACCGCCGCACCAGCCGGCCGAAGTGGGTGTCGACGGTGATGCCGGGGATTCCGAAGGCATTGCCCAGGATGACGTTGGCGGTTTTGCGGCCGATGCCGGGCAGCGTCACCAGCTCTTCCATGGTGGCCGGCACCCGGCCGTCGAAACGCTCCACCAGTTTCTGGCCCAGCCGGATCAGCGAATTGGCCTTGTTGCGATAGAACCCGGTGGGCCGGATCAGCTCCTCGAGTTCGGCGCGATCGGCCTGGGCGTAATCCAGCGCGGTGCGGTACTTCTTGAACAGCGCGGGCGTGGTCAAGTTAACCCGCTTGTCGGTGCTCTGCGCGGACAGGATGGTGGCCACCGTCAGTTCCAGCGGATTGGTGAAATCCAGCTCGCAGTACACGTGTGGAAACGCTTGCGCCAGTGCACGATTCATCCGCCGGGCACGCCGAACCAGACCGAGGTGGGTTTCGGTGTCCCATTTCCGCGCGCGGGCCCGCACTGTCACGGATGCCAGCGTACTGACGACCTGCGACAACCACGGGCCGGCCCACGCGCAGACCGGTGACAATTCGTGATCCCGCTGAGACCTTCGCCGTGTTTACTTCAGCCTTGTGTCTTGGTTGCTCGTGGCGTTCATACCCGGGTTGCTGATGTTGGCAACGTTCGGGCTGGAGCGGCTCGAAGCAGGGCTCACCCGCGACGCCGTTTCGCCCAAAGACGTGGATGAGCTCCTGCAACAGGCCACGGCAGCCAGCGTCGATGGCGTGCGCCGGCGGTTACCCGAGCCCGAGCCGGTGCTCAGTTTGCCTACCCGGGGATATGTGCACCACCGGCCCAATCCGCAATTTCAGCCGACTCGGCATGTCAATTCTGTGTAGCGTGAGCTGTCGCGCTTCAGGCATGTTGCCGACGGCGTCGGCGGAGGCCTACCTCTAGACTGATCTCGCTAACCAGTAAGAGGTCGGCTTGCGCATGTCATATCACCCACCAGCTTAAGAGGGGCAACGTGGACGAGATCCTGGCCAGGGCCGGAATCTTCCAGGGGGTCGAACCCAGCGCCGTATCCGCGCTGACCAAGCAGTTGCAGCCCGTCGACTTCCCCCGCGGGCACACCGTGTTCGCCGAGGGAGAACCCGGCGACCGGCTGTACATCATCATTTCCGGGAAGGTCAAGATCGGCCGCCGGTCACCCGATGGCCGCGAGAATCTGCTGACGATCATGGGCCCGTCGGACATGTTCGGCGAGCTGTCGATCTTCGACCCGGGCCCGCGGACGTCGAGCGCCACCACGATCACCGAGGTGCGGGCCGTCTCGATGGACCGCGACGCGCTGCGCGCCTGGATCGCCGACCGGCCGGAGATCGCCGAGCAGCTGTTGCGGGTGCTCGCCCGCCGGCTGCGCCGCACCAACAACAACCTGGCCGACCTGATCTTCACCGACGTGCCCGGCCGTGTCGCCAAGCAGCTGCTGCAACTGGCGCAGCGGTTCGGCACGCAGGAGGGCGGCGCGCTGCGCGTCACCCATGACCTGACCCAGGAGGAGATCGCGCAGCTCGTCGGCGCGTCGCGCGAGACCGTCAACAAGGCGCTGGCCGACTTCGCCCACCGCGGCTGGATCCGCCTTGAGGGCAAGAGCGTGCTCATCTCCGATTCGGAGCGCCTGGCCCGTCGCGCCCGCTGACGCCCGATTCACAGCCATCGGTCGCGAGACTGTCGTTAGCGAGCGAAAGTTCGAGAAGCGAGCCCGATAACTACAGTCTCGCGGCGGCTCAACTGCGCAAGTAGTCGAGCTGGGCTTGCACACTCCACTCGGCCGCATCCCAGAGTTTCTCGTCGACGTCGGTGTAGACGTGTTCGACGATCTGGCGTGCGGTGGCGTCCTCGCCGAGCTCTCGCAGCGCCCCGCGCACCTGATCCAGTCGCTCCTCGCGGTGGGCCAGATACATCGCGGTGACGGCCTCGAGGTCGTCGAGTTCCGGCCCGTGCCCGGGCAGCACCCTGCGCTGGCCCAGACCGTGTAGCCGACGCAGCGATTCCATGTAGTCGCGCAGGCTGCCGTCCTCGCTGTCGATGACGGTGGTGCCGCGGCCCAGCACGGTGTCCGCGGTGAGCACGGCATCGTCGAGCACAAACGACAGCGAGTCGGCGGTGTGCCCGGGCGTGGCCATCACGGTGATGCGCAAGCCGGCCGCGTCGATCACCTCGCCGTCGGTCAGCGGGCCACCGAGGCCGCGCAAAAACCCGCTGCCCACAGAGCGGACGACGGCTCCGGTGCGATCGACGAGCATGTCGATGCCATCGGTGTGGTCGCCATGTTTGTGGCTGATCAACACCAAGCAGATCGTGCCCAGCTCGGCCAGCTTGGCGATGTGCTCGTCGTCATCGGGGCCCGGATCGAGGACCACCATCTCGTCGCTGCCCGGCCCGCGCAGCACCCAGGTGTTGGTGCCGTCCAGCGTCATCAATCCGGGGTTGTTGCACAGCAGCACCGAGGCCGTGTCGGTCACCGGCCGCAGCAACCCGTAGGCGGGGTGCTGGGAAGCCGTCACGAAACCTCGACGATCAACTCGACCTCCACCGGTGCGTCCAGCGGCAGCTCCGATACCCCGACGGCCGACCGGGCGTGCGTGCCGGCGTCGCCGAAGATCTCACCCAGTAATTCCGACGCGCCGTTGACCACGCCGGGCTGGCCGTGAAAGCCGGGGGTCGAGGCGACGAACCCGACCACCTTGACCACGCGGGTAACGGCGTCGATGCCGACCAGCGCGTGCACCGCGGCCAGCGCGTTGAGGGCGCACGTACGCGCCAGCGCCTTGCCCTGCTCGGGGCTGACGTCCGCGCCCACCTTGCCGGTCTGGGCCAGCTCACCGGCCACCATCGGTAACTGCCCGGCGGTGTAGACCAGGTTCCCGGTGCGCACCGCGGGCACGTAGGCCGCCAGCGGTGGAACGACCTGAGGCAGCTCGATGCCGAGTTCGGCGAGGCGCTGCGATGCGGTCATTTCGGGCGCTTGAGATACGCGACGTGCTGCTCACCCGTCGGCCCCGGCAGCACCGACACCAGCTCCCAGCCGTCTTCGCCCCACTGATCGAGGATCTGTTTGGTCGCGTGCGTCAGCAATGGGACCGTGGCGTACTCCCACCGGGTCGGTTCGCTCATATGGCTGAGCTTATCGGGCGGCTGATATGACTTGGCTAGCATGCACTGGTGGCTCCCGAACCCAACGGCCCCAAACCGGTCGGCTGGCCGTCGCGTCTGACCAAGGCGCGGCTGCACTTCGTCACCGGCAAAGGCGGCACCGGAAAATCGACCATTGCTGCCTCGCTGGCACTCGCCCTGGCGGCCGGTGGACGCAAGGTGCTGCTCGTGGAAGTCGAAGGGCGCCAAGGGATTGCGCAGCTTTTCGATGTGCCGCCGCTGCCCTATGAGGAAGTCAAGATCGCCACCGCGGACGGCGGCGGACAGGTCAACGCGCTGGCTATCGACATCGAAGCGGCGTTCCTGGAATACCTCGACATGTTCTACAACCTCGGCCTGGCCGGCCGGGCGATGCGGCGCATCGGCGCCATCGAGTTCGCCACCACGATCGCGCCGGGCCTGCGTGACGTCCTGCTCACCGGCAAGATCAAAGAGATCGTCACGCGCGACAAGAAGGACAAGCGCCAGGCGTACGACGCCGTCGTGGTCGATTCGCCGCCGACCGGGCGGATCTCCCGCTTCCTCGACGTCACCAAGGCGGTGTCGGATCTGGCCAAGGGCGGCCCGGTGCATTCGCAGGCCGAGGGTGTGGTCAAGCTGCTGCACTCGGATCAGACGGCGATCCATCTGGTGACGCTACTGGAGGCGCTGCCGATGCAGGAAACCGTCGAGGCGATCGACGAACTCACCGAACTGGGCCTGCCGATCGGCAGCGTCATCGTCAACCGCAACATCCCGGCCTACCTGAGTGCCGAGGATCTGGCCAAGGCCGCCGAAGGCGACATCGACGCCGACGCGGTGCGGGCCGGCCTGGCTAAAGCGGGAATCACGTTGTCCGACACAGACTTTGCTGGATTGCTCACCGAGGCGATCCAGCACGCCACCCGGATTACTGCACGCGCCGAAAGCGCCGAGCAGCTCGAAGAGATCGATGTGCCGAGACTGGAGCTGCCCGCGCTGCCCGACGGCGTCGACCTGGGCAGCCTGTATGAGCTGGCGGAAGCGCTTGAACGACAGGGGGTCCGCTGATGCACGCAGTGAAGAAGCGAATGGAGCCCCGCTGATGAACGCAGTGAAGAAGCGAATGGAGCCCCGCTAGTGAGTACTACTCCGCCCGCGCTGGATATGGAGGCCATCCTCGCCGATACGGCGAACCGCGTCGTGGTGTGCTGCGGTGCCGGCGGCGTGGGCAAGACCACCACCGCAGCGGCGATGGCGTTGCGCGCAGCCGAATACGGCCGCACGGTCGTCGTGCTGACCATCGACCCGGCCAAGCGACTGGCTCAGGCACTGGGCATCAACGACCTCGGCAATACCCCGCAACGGGTGCCGCTGGCGCCGGAGGTGTCCGGCGAACTGCACGCGATGATGCTCGACATGCGCCGCACGTTCGACGAGATGGTGGTGCAGTACTCCGGACCCGAACGGGCCGAGGCGATTCTGGACAACCAGTTCTATCAGACCGTCGCCACGTCGCTGTCCGGCACACAGGAGTACATGGCCATGGAGAAACTGGGCCAGCTCCTGGCCCAAGACAAGTGGGACTTGGTCGTGGTGGATACCCCGCCGTCGCGCAACGCGCTGGACTTCCTCGACGCGCCGAAACGGTTGGGCAGCTTCATGGACAGCCGGCTGTGGCGGTTGCTCTTGGCCCCCGGCCGGGGCTTCGGCAAACTGGTGACGGGCGCCGTAGGACTTGCGATGAAGGCGCTGTCCACCGTGCTGGGTTCGCAGATGCTTTCCGACGCAGCGGCTTTCGTGCAGTCGCTGGACGCAACGTTCGGCGGCTTCCGCGAGAAGGCGGAGCGGACCTACGATCTGCTCAAGCGGCGCGGCACCCAGTTCGTGGTGGTGGCGACGGCCGAGCCCGACGCGCTGCGGGAGGCGACGTTCTTCGTCGACCGGCTCTCCGAAGAACATATGCCGCTGGCCGGGCTGATCCTCAACCGCACTCATCCCACGCTGTGCGATCTGCACGCGGACAAGGCCGAGGAGGCCGCCGAGGAACTCGGCAAGGACGAACCGGATTCGGTGGCCGCGGCGGTGCTGCAAATTCACGCCGACCGGGCGCAGACCGCCAAGCGGGAGATTCGGCTGCTGTCGCGGTTCACCGGCGCGAACCCGCATGTCGCGATCGTCGGGGTGCCGTCACTGCCGTTCGATGTGTCGGATCTGGAAGCGCTGCGCGCGATCGCCGACCAGATCACCGGCGTCGCTTCCGCCGCGTAGCGGCTAATCGAGCAGAAGCTGCTTAGCTACACCGCGCTGCGGTGTTTGCGCTGGGAGGCGAAGAAGTCGGCCCAGGACACCACTTCTGGATGCTGTTTCAACAGCGCGCGGCGCTGCCGCTCGGTCATGCCGCCCCACACGCCGAATTCGACGCGGTTGTCCAGGGCGTCGGCGCCGCACTCGAGGATCACCGGACAGTGGCGGCAGATCACCGCGGCTTTGCGCTGCGCGGCGCCGCGGACGAACAGTTCGTCGGGGTCGGCCTGCCGACACCGGGCCTGGGAAACCCAGGCGATACGGGCTTCGGCGTCCGCGCCGTGGACCAAACTGTGCGCCGGGGAGTTAGTGCTTGTCCTGCGAGCGGCGGGCCGTGTACCTGACACCAGCGATCCCTTCGTTCCAGCCGTCAGCGACGGCACAGTCCTCCGGTGTAGAACGCTGATGCGATCTACGCCACATTGCGGGGGTCGAGTGTGACCTGCATCGCACTGTGTGTCCAAGCTAGGTGGTCAGGGGCCATTTACGCAACAGTTTGCCGCCCACTTTTTTGGGACGACCGTGCCGTCATCGCCAAAAATTGACGCATCCGCGGGTCAGTGCCCCAGCTGAGCCCGGCAATCACGCCGCTCCGCGGAGGTCGACGGCGTCGTTACTCTGTAGGGCATGCCGGAGAGCCCGCCGCCGCAACCGCCCGCGCAACCGCCGCGGACGGTCACGGTCATCAAGCTCGCCTGGTGCTGCCTGTTGGCCGCCGTACTTGCTGCGGCGCTCATGTTTCCGGTGGTCGGCGGGCTCGGTCTGATGTCCAACCGCGCCTCCGACGTGGTTGCCAACGGATCCGCGGCGCTGGTCGAGGGCGAGGTGCCGCAGGTGTCGACGATGGTGGACGCCAAGGGCAACACCATCGCGTGGCTGTACTCGCAGCGCCGCTTCGAGGTGCCCAGCGAGCAGATCGCCAACACCATGAAGCTGGCGATCGTCTCGATCGAGGACAAACGGTTCGCCGAGCACAACGGTGTGGACTGGCAGGGCACCCTCACCGGCCTGGCCGGCTACATGCGCGGGGACCTCGACACCCGCGGCGGCTCCACCATCGAACAGCAGTACGTCAAGAACTACCAGCTGCTCGTCGTCGCCCAGACCGACGCCGAGCGCCGCGCCGCCATCGAAACCACTCCTGCCCGCAAGCTGCGCGAGATCCGGATGGCGCTCACGCTGGACAAAACCTTCACCAAACCCGAAATCCTCACGCGCTACTTGAATCTGGTGTCGTTCGGCAACGGCGCTTTCGGTGTTCAGGACGCCGCGCAGACGTACTTCGGTGTGAATGCGTCGGAGCTGAACTGGCAGCAGGCCGCACTGCTGGCCGGGCTGGTCCAGTCGACCAGCACGCTCAATCCATACACCAATCCCGACGGCGCGCTGGCCCGTCGAAACCTGGTGTTGGACACCATGATCGAGAACCTGCCCGAGCATGCCGAGGAGCTGCGGGCGGCCAAGGAGGAGCCGCTGGGCATACTGCCGACGCCCAATGAGCTGCCTCGCGGTTGCATCGCCGCGGGCGACCGCGCGTTCTTCTGCGACTACGCGTTGGAGTACCTGGCCCGTGCGGGCATCAGCAAGGAGCAGGTGGCCCGCGGCGGTTACTTGATCAAGACCACGCTGGATCCCGACGTGCAGGCTCCGGTCAAGTCGGCGATCGACAGCATCGCGGGCCCAACCGTGCCGGGCGTCGCCAGTGTGATGAGCGTGATCAGGCCGGGTAAAGAATCTCACCCGGTGCTGGCGATGGCCAGCAACCGCACCTACGGGCTGAACCTCGATGCCCACGAGACGATGCACCCGCAGCCGTTCTCCCTCGTCGGCGACGGCGCGGGCTCCATCTTCAAGATCTTCACCGTCGCCGCGGCGATGGAGATGGGTATGGGCATCAACGCTCAGTTGCAGGTGCCCGCGTTCTTCCAGGCCAAGGGTCTGGGCAGCAGCGACACCCCGGGCTGCCCGCCGGCGACCTGGTGCGTGAAGAACGCGGCGGGCGGTTACCGCGGCTCGATGAACGTCACCGACGCGCTGGCCACCTCACCCAATACCGCGTTCGCCAAACTGATTTCGCAGATCGGTGTGCCACGGGCCGTGGACATGGCGGTCCGGTTGGGCTTGCGGTCCTACGCGCTGCCCGGCACCGCGCGCGACTATGACCCCGAAAGCAACGAGAGCCTCGCCGACTTCATCAAGCGCCAGAACATCGGCTCGTTCACGCTCGGCCCGTTCGAACTCAACGCCCTGGAGCTGTCCAATGTGGCCGCCACGTTGGCCTCTGGCGGCGTGTGGTGCCCGCCGAATCCCATCGACAAGGTCTTCGACCGGCACGGCGAAGAAGTGTCGGTGACGACCGAGACCTGCGAACAGGTGGTGCCCGAAGGGTTGGCGAACACCCTGGCCAACGCACTGAGCAAGGACGACAAGGGCGCCGGCACGGCGGCGGGCGCGGCCGGCTCGGTGGGCTGGGATCTGCCGATGTCCGGTAAGACCGGGACGACGGAGGCGCACCGGTCGTCGGGCTTCCTGGGCTTCACCAATCAGTACGCCGCGGCCAACTACATCTACGACGACTCGGCGGACCCCGGCGAGCTGTGCTCCTATCCGCTGCGCCAGTGCTATGACGGGAACCTGTACGGCGGCAACGAACCTGCCCGTACGTGGTTCACCGCGATGAAGCCGATCGCCAACAATTTCGGACCCGTCGCCCTGCCGCCCACCGACCCCCGCTTCGTCGACGGCGGCCCGGGTTCGCAGGTGCCCAGCGTGTCCGGGCTGTCCGAGGACGTCGCGCGGCAACGACTGCGCGATGCCGGGTTCCAGGTGGCCGACGGCACGAGTTCGGTGAACAGCAGCTCGCGGTACGGCACCGTGGTGGGCACATCGCCCAGCGGTCAGACCATCCCGGGTTCGATCGTGACGATCCTGGTCAGCAATGGCGTGGCGCCCGCGCCACCGCCGCCACCGCCCGTGTCGATCCCGATGCCGGGCGGACCGCCGGTCGAGGTCGGCCAGACGGTGGTGCAGATCCCCGGTCTGCCGCCGATCACCGTGCCGGTGCTGGGCCCGCCACCGCCGGCACCCCCGCCTCCGTAATTGTGTAGTTGCGCACGCTGAGCGGGTGAGGCCCCGTGGCCGCAGCCGACTGGCAGTAGGCTGCCCCCATGCCCGCCGCTTCAACGATCCTGAAGAACAGCGCCGCGGTGNAGCGGGTGAGGCCCCGTGGCCGCAGCCGACTGGCAGTAGGCTGCCCCCATGCCCGCCGCTTCAACGATCCTGAAGAACAGCGCCGCGGTGGCCCTCGGGTCGGTCGCCGCCGGAGTCGGCTATGCGTCGCTGATCGAACGCAACGCATTCGTGGTGCGCGAAGTGACCATGCCCGTGCTCACGCCGGGATCGACGCCGCTGCGGGTGCTGCACCTCAGCGATATCCATATGCGGCCCCAGCAGCGGCGCAAGCAGGCCTGGCTGCGCGAGCTGGCCCGCTGGGAGCCCGATCTGGTGGTCAACACCGGCGACAACCTCGCGCATCCGAAAGCGGTGCCGGCCGTCGTGCAGACGCTGGGTGACCTGCTGTCGGTGCCAGGCGTGTTCGTGTTCGGCAGCAATGACTACTTCGGCCCGCGGCTGAAGAACCCCGCCAACTACCTGACCAACCCCGGGCATCGGGTGCATGGTCAGCCGCTGCCGTGGCAGGACCTGCGGGCGGCGTTCACCGAGCGCGGCTGGCTGGACATGACGCACACCCGCCGCGAGTTCGAGGTCGCCGGGCTGGTCATCCAGGCGGCGGGGGTGGACGATCCGCACCTGTCCCGCGACCGCTACGAGACCATCGCCGGGCCGGCCAGCCCGGTCGCGAATCTGACACTGGGCCTGACGCATTCGCCCGAGCCCCGGGTGCTGGACCGCTTCGCCGCCGACGGCTACCAGCTGGTGATGGCAGGCCACACCCACGGCGGGCAGCTGTGCCTACCGTTCTACGGCGCCATCGTCACCAACTGCGACCTGGACCGGTCACGGGCCAAGGGCGCCTCACGCTGGGGCGCGCGCATGCAGCTACACGTGTCGGCGGGCATTGGCACGTCGCCGTTCGCGCCACTACGGTTCTGCTGCCGCCCCGAGGCGACGCTGCTCACCCTGGTGGCCGCGCCCACCGGCGGCGGGCACGTCGGCGCGCGGGCGGGGTTGTCCCACCCGAGCGTCTCCGTTCGGTAGCCGCGTCGAGTGTCGACGACCGCCAGCCGCAGCCAGCCGCGTGACTGGGTGGACAACGCGGTCCGGTTGATCGAGGCCGACGCGCGGCGCAGCGCCGACACCCATCTGCTGCGCTACCCGCTGCCGACGGCCTGGTGCGATGGCGTCGACGTTGCGCTGTACCTCAAGGACGAGTCGACGCACATCACCGGCAGCCTCAAGCATCGGTTGGCCCGGTCGCTGTTCCTCTACGGGTTGTGCAACGGCTGGATCGGCGAGAACACCACCGTCATCGAGGCGTCGTCGGGTTCGACGGCGGTGTCGGAGGCGTACTTCGCGGCGCTGCTGGGTCTGCCGTTCATCGCGGTGATGCCGGCCTCGACCAGCGCCGCAAAGATCGAGCTGATCGAATCACAAGGCGGCCGTTGCCATTTCGTGGCGGAGTCGTCGCAGGTGTACGCCGAGGCGGAGCGGCTGGCCGCCGAGACGGGCGGGCACTACCTCGACCAGTTCACCAACGCCGAGCGCGCCACTGACTGGCGCGGCAACAACAACATCGCCGAATCGATCTACGAGCAGATGCGCGACGAGGCCCACCCCATCCCGGAGTGGATCGTCGTCGGCGCGGGCACCGGTGGCACCAGCGCGACGATCGGCCGGTTCATCCGCTACCGCCGCCACGCCACCCGGCTGTGTGTCGTCGACCCGGAGAACTCCGCGTTCTTCCCCGGCTACGCCCAGGGCCGCCGCGACATCGTCACGGGGGCGTCGTCACGGATCGAGGGCATCGGGCGCCCGCGGGTGGAGCCGTCGTTTCTGCCCGACGTGGTAGACCGCATGGTGGCGGTGCCGGACGCGGCGTCGATCGCGGCCGCGCGGCACGTCAGCGAGGTGCTGGGCCGACGCGTCGGTCCGTCCACCGGAACGAATCTGTGGGGGGCGTTCGGCCTGCTCGCCGAGATGATTGCCGACGGACGCAGCGGCTCGGTGGTCACACTGCTGGCCGACAGCGGCGACCGCTACGCCGACACCTACTTCTGCGACGAGTGGCTGACCAGCCAGGGGCTGGACCCCTCCTCGTTCGCCGAGGTGTTGGTCGAATTCGAGCGCTCCGGGCGCTGGCCCTGATCGTCGTCGGAGTCGCCGGTCAGCGGTCCGTCGGAGGTCAGGAACAACCACAACGCGGCCAGGGCGAAGAATCCCAGGTAGATCGACGCCCCTAACCCGGTCATCGCGTGCCTCGTTTCATCGTCTTATGCCGTCAGTGTGCATAACGCCACCGACAACCCACATCCATCCCGCGGCGTGTCGTGACGTACGCCTCCCGGCGGACGTCAACGTGGGCCGGCGCCTACTACCGTGCGGATATGGACGCGGTACGAGCTGCGCTGCGCCGCCCCGTGGTGTGGCTGGTGCCGCTGGTGGTGGCCGCGATCCAGCTGGCGGGAAGCGTCGGGCCGCGCCATGGTCCCGGTGGGGGTCCGGACATCGACTGGGTGCCGCTGAACTGGTTCGGCTATCTGCTGCTGGTGGCCGGACCGATCGCACTGCTGCTGCGAACCGTCTACCCCTACGCGGTGTTGCTCGTCGTCCTGGTGATCACGTTCGTCTACGTTGCTGCGGGATTCGGGTATGGGCCGGTCTTCTTGTCGTTGGTGGTTGCGTTCCTGACCGCCGCCTGTGTCGGCTCGCGGTGGTGGACGTACCCGCTGCCGGTGCTGGGCTGGGCCGCGGTGGTGTGGCTGCTGCCGTGGCTGCGCGGCGAGCCGGGGCCGCCGGTGGCCGTCAGCACCGGCCTCGCGGCGTGGCTGCTGGTGTTGATCGCCGTCGCCGAGGGCATCCGGCAGCGCCGGGCGGTGATCGTCGCGCGGCGTCAGCGCAGGGCCGCGATGGCCCGGGAAGCCGCCTCGGAGCAGGAGCGGCAGGCCACGCAGGCGCGGCTGTCGATCGCGCGGGAGCTGCACGACGTGCTGGCGCACAGTTTGTCGATGATCAACGTGCAATCGTCGGTGGCGTTGGAGTTGCTGTCCGAGCATCCGGAGCGTGCGGCTCCCGCACTGGCCGCCATCAAAGATGCTAGTAGACAAGCGATTTCGGATGTGCATTCGCTGGTGTCCGCGCTGCGCACCGATGCCGGAGAACCGACCGCGCCGACTCCGGGGATCGCCGACCTGGACAGTCTGGTGAGCGCGGCTCGGGCGACGGGGTTGACGGTGAAGACGTCGATCGAGGGCTCGCCGCGGACGCTGCCGGCCGTCGTCGACGTCGCGGCCGCGCGCATCGTGCAGGAGTCGTTGACCAATGTGGTGCGCCATTCGACAGCTGATCAGGCCACCGTCACGGTGACCTACGGGTCGTCGGAACTTGTTGTGGCCGTTGACAATGACGGTCGGCCGCTGAACTCCAGCCCGTCGTCCGGGGGCAGCGGTATCACCGGGATGCGCGAACGGGCCCGCGCGTTGGGCGGCGACTTGTCGGTGCGACGACATCCCGGCGGTGGTTTCAGTGTGCGGGCGTCATTTCCGTTAAGCGGTGATGGCTCATGACAATTCGGGTTTTGGTCGCCGACGATCAGGCGCTGGTGCGGGCGGGCTTCGTCGCGCTACTGGACGCGCAGGACGGTATCGAGGTAGTGGACGAGGCGTCCACCGGGACGCGGGCACTGGCGTCAGCGCAACAGCTGCACCCGGACGTGGTGTTGATGGACATCCGGATGCCGGAAATGGACGGCCTGGCGGCGACCCGGGCGATCGTCGCGGATCCGGCGCTGGCCGGCGTGCGCGTGGTGGTGTTGACGACGTTCGAGCTCGACGAGTACGTATTCGAGGCGATGCGCGCCGGTGCGAGCGGTTTTCTGGTCAAGCACACCGAGCCGGCCGAACTGGTGCGGGCGGTGCGGGTGGTGGCCGACGGCGATGCGCTGCTGTCCCCGTCGGTGACGCGTCGACTGGTGGCGGAGTTCGCCGCGCGGGCCAAACCAGCCACCGGACCCGCGTTATCGGAATTGACCTCGCGCGAACGTGAAGTGATGGCGCTGGTGGCCGAGGGCCTGACGAACGCGGAGATCGGCGAGCGGCTGTTCATGAGCCCGGCCACCGCGCGCACGCATGTGAGCCGGATCTTGACCAAACTGGGCGCGCGGGACCGTACGCAGTTGGTGGTGGTGGCGTACGAAAGCGGACTGGTGCGGCCCGGGTGGCAGGAGTGAGTACGCGTGGGCGCGTATCGGAATTGACGTCTGCGGGCCGATGTGGTTCTAGGTGGCCGGCGGCAGGCTTGAGACATGAACATTTACGAAATCACCCCAGCTGCAACCACTTTCCTTGCAGAGCACGGCGGCCGGTTCGCCGAGCACGACTGGAACCCGTGGTTCCTGCTCATCCCGCTGACGTTCTGGACGCTGGTGATCGTCGGCATCGTCTATGCCGTCCGGCGGTTCCGCGGCAGCCACGGCATCCGCACACTGCGCGATGCGTACGCCAAGGGCGAGGTCAACGAGTCCGAGTACCGCGAGCGCCTGGCCGTGCTGCGCGATACCCGCCGCTGACCTCTCCTTCGCACCCTTCGCCGATTTCTGCATCAGGGTCGTTCGTTCCCGGCGTGGATCACAGCCCTGGTGCAGAAATCGCGGGAAAAGCCGTTTGGCTTCGCGGCCTCGCAGTGCGATACCCTGTCATGGCTTCACGCGGGGTGTGGCGCAGCTTGGTAGCGCGCTTCGTTCGGGACGAAGAGGTCGTGGGTTCAAATCCCGCCACCCCGACAGCATCAGAGAGGCAAGCGAGCTTGCTCGCTCGCCCGAGGCGATGGAATGGGTCGTAGGCGCACAACGCCGAGTACCCCGACTCGCGAGCATTTCAGAGGGCCTGGCCGGTCGATCCGGCTGGGCCTTTCTAGCTCGAACGCCAACATAGCGACGTCACGGAACAGGTTTCACGTCGATGTCAACGTCGGCGATCCCATCGTCCACTCAGTCACGTCCTTGACGGATATGCCGAACTGGCGCAGGCGAGGTGGCGTGGCGGCGCCGGCAGAACCGTGAGGGGCTGTCCGCCCAATTCGGCGACCTTCTCACCGACGTGATCGCGTTCGCGGAGCCGCGTTCACCCACGATCTCACAGACATGAGCTGGGACCCTGACGACGGGCAATGGGTCTAGAGCAGCACGCGGATCGAGATCAGCGTGTCCGACGAAGACGAACCGCGGTGACGCTAGCTCCGCGCGGCCGGCCACGGCTCAATCCTTCTAGTGGCCGAGTGAGCTTGAGATCGCAATGAAGGTTTGTGCCCACGCGAAAACAACAGCCGTGCCCGCAATCTCAACGCCCCGAGCGACAAGTCGCGGGCAGCGCGCGCCGAGTACCCAACACCGCGGCCAGCGATCGTTTGGCATGCTCACACCATGACGCGCTGGTTTCCCGTCGAATCGGCCGACGCCGACTTCCTGGCCTCGGCCCCGCACATCTTCCGCTTTCACAAACGGTTCTCCGCCCCACCCGAGAAAGTGTGGGAGTCGCTGGCCTCGGACGCTTCGCTGTCGGCGTGGGGCCCGTCGGTCAAAGAGGTGAAATGGACCTCACCGCGCCCGTTCGGCGTCGGCACCACCCGCGAGGTGGCCCTCGTCGGCGGACCCCGGGTGCAGGAGCGCTTCTTCCGGTGGGACGAGGGCCGCGGCTACTCCTTCGAGGTCACCAAGGCCAATGCCCCGATGTTTCGCCGCATGGCCGAGGACTACACCGTCGAACCCGACGGCGGCGTCGGCACGTTGTTCACCTGGACCGTCGCCATCGAACCCAAGCCGGCGTTCAAGGTCCCGTTCAGGGTCCTCGCGCCGGTGGTCAAGGCCGCGTTCGGCCGGCTGGCCTCCGACGGCCAGCGCTATTTCGCCAAGCAGACCTGAGCACCGTTCCCAACCAAGCGGTGGATAGGCTGGCTATCGATGACCGCTGTCAAAGATGCCGCCGCCGACGGCGCGGGAACCGAAGGGCAAAGCTGGATGGCACAGCTGCTGCAATTCGACCGCGACGGTGACACGTTCATCGCCCCGCAGTCCACCGGCCCGGGCAATCGCCTGTTCGGCGGGCTCATCGCGGCCCAGGCGCTCGGCGCCGCCGGCGCGACCGTCGAACCCGACAAACACCCGCAGTCGCTGCACGCCTACTTCGTGCGCGGCGGCGACTACGGCGTCGACGTCGAACTGCACGTCGAACGCACCCGTGACGGCCGGTCCTTCGACACCCGACGCGTCACCGCGACACAGCGAGACGACGTCATCCTCGAGATGATCGCCTCTTTCCATCGCCCGGAGCCCGGCGCCGACTGGCACCCGCACCGCACGCCGGGCGTCGAGCTCACCGACGCCATCGAAAAGCGGCCCGGCATCGAATCAGCCGAATGGTTCGACATCCGCGTCAACCCCGGCGACACCTCCGTGTTCGCGGTGCCACCGTTCTGGATCAAGACGCGCCACCCGATCGAGAACGATCCGCTGATCCGCGCGTGCACGCTGACCTACATGTCCGATCTCGGTCCGGTGCCCGTGGCGCGCCCGCCCGGCACACCCCTGAAGGTCGGTGTCGGGATGGCCGCGAGCCTCGACCACTCCGTGTGGTTCCACAGGCCGTTCCAACCCGATCGCTGGCATCGCTACGAGGTCGACTCACGCAACAACAGCGACTCGCGCGGTCTCGTCGTCGGCTCCCTCTACGACGCGGACGGCTCGCTGATCGCCAGCATGACCCAGGAAGCACTCTGGCGTTTGTAGGTTCGACCGCCCGGATTCTGGGTAAAGATCTACCCGTGACATCCGCACCGATTCTGGTGGAACCCCGGCTGCCCAACGCCCGCGGCCCGCTGTCGATGGCCGTACTCGAGCTGCTCACCGAGCGCGCTCCGCGCAGCCATCTCACCCGCGTCGAAGCCTCGCTCGGCGACGCCGACCCCTACGGCCTCGACCTGCAGCTGGCGCTGTATGTCTGCTACGAACTGCACTACCGCGGCTTTGCCGGCGTCGATCCCGGGTGGGAATGGAACCCCGGGCTGCTGCACCTGCGCAATCAGCTGGAGGCCGAGTTCTTGACCGCGGTGCGCCGCGACGTCGGCGACATCGAGCCGGACGCGCGCGCCGCCGACGAGACGGACCGGCTGTCGGTGGAGCCCGTCGACGGCTCCGGGCCGTCCTACTATCTGCGCGACACCGGCACCTGGGAGCAGATGCGGGAGTACTTCGTGCACCGGTCGCTGTATCACCTCAAGGAAGGCGATCCGCACGCCTGGGCCATCCCCCGGCTGATCGGCCAGGCCAAGGCGTCGTTCGTGGCGGTCGAGTTCGACGAGTACGGCGGCGGTCGCGGAAACCAGCTCCATCAACAGCTGTTCGCCGATCTGATGGAAGCCGCCGGGCTGGATTCGACGTATTTGCGTTATCTCAACGACGTTCCAGCAGAGGCACTTTCGGTGGTGAACCTGATGTCGATGTTCGGTTTGCACCGCGACCTGCGCGGCGCGGCGATCGGGCATTTCGCGTCGACCGAGATCACGTCGTCGCCGGGCTCGCGGCGGTTGGTGGAGGCGCTTGAGCGGCTGGATGCACCGGAGCCGTGCATCGGCTTCTACCGCGAGCACATCGAGGCCGACGCGGTGCACGAGCAGGTGGTCCGCACCGATGTGGTCGGCGATCTGGTCGCGCGGGAACCGCAGCTCGATCGCGATGTGGTGTTCGGGATCCGGGCGCGTGACGTGGTCGAGGACCGACTGGCTGCACATCTCATGGACTGCTGGACGTCGGGCCGTTCGTCGCTACGCCGACCGCTGTCCTGACGGTTCGTCGGTTCGGCGCCGGAGCCGGTGGCTGGTGTCGCACAGCGGAAAGTTCTTGCTGCGCCGGCACATACAGATCGCGACCATGAAGCGATCGGATTCAACGACGCTGCCGTCGGGCATCTCGATGCGGACCGGGCCTTCCACCATCAGGGGTCCGTTCGGCACCCGCCGGACCACACGGAATTCGTTGTAGTTCACCGTTTGTCCGCCCTGATCACCACGAGCTCCTCGTCACGACGCCCCGCTTCCAACCGGCCGGTGCGCTCCAGCCACGCTGCTCGCGCCGACAACACCGGGCCGAACGGAATTCGCTGCCGGGCAATCACTTCCGCATCGAGGCCGACGGTTCGCAGCGCGGTCAGCGAATGCTCGATCCCGGCGAATTCGGATTGCACGATCAACATGGCGGCGCCATCAGCCAGGAGTTCAGGCGCAGAGGCACACAACGGGTCGAGCACCAGGCGGCCGTCCTCGCCCGCGTTCCACGCCCACGCCGGACCGAGAATCGCCTCGGCATCGGCGTCGGAGGCATGCGGCACGTACGGCGGATTGCACACCACGAGGTCGAACGGCCCGAATTCGATTGCGCGCGTCCATGATCCGAGATGCACATCGACGTCCACGACCGTCGCCAGCGCGTTGGCCCGGGCACAGCGCACCGCGCGTGGACAGATGTCGAAAGCGGTCACCTGAGCCGCGCCCATCACCGCTGCCTCGATCGCCACCACGCCGCTGCCGGTGCACAAGTCAACGACGCGGCGGCCCAGCGCCAACTCGGTTGTCCGCATCGCATCGATGAGGAGGTGCGAATCTTGCTGTGGGGCATATACGGCACGTACGCCCTCCGCTGCGACCGAACGATCGCGCAGGTCGGTGTATGCGGCTGTCACATCGGCCTTTCGACGTCCGTCGCTGTGTTGTCACAGCGCTGCGGTGAATAGTGCCCCGAATTGCCGCCGCTGAAACCGACTTTCGGCAGGGCTTTAATCGAGGCCTTAATCGGGAGGTTCCGCGTTGGCGTCGGGAGTGGCGACGTCGGGCGCCACTTCGCGGGTCGCCATGCCGCCGTCACGACCCTCGTCTGTGGGGCCCGGACGACCGCCCTTGGGCTCGTCACCGTCTTCGTCGTCGCTGATGGCCTTTCCACGCGGCATGGTGTCCACCTTTCGTCACGACGGGGGTTCCCCGCCTGGCATCGGTTCAACCGCCGCCACGCTGTGGCGCTGGTTGACACCCGTCAACTCTTGTGACGAAGACCTCGTTGACGCAGCGTATCGGGGCATTCGACACTTGTTAGCATGGCAAAGAAAACTGAACCCGAGTTGATCGCCGAGGTCGAGCGTCGCCTTGTGGCGAAGTTCACCGCGGTGCCCCCGCAACGTGTTGCCGCCGCAGTCGAGGATGCTCATGCCCGCTTCGAAGACAGTGTGATCCGCGACTTCGTGCCACTGCTCGTCGAGCGACGGGTGGCCAGTGAGCTGGCACGGCTGCGAGACGGCGACCGCGAACTCGCTTCCGCCTAATTCGCCGCCGCGCGCAACGCGGCGAGAAGCGGCTCGGCGGCTTCCTTGAAGAACAGCTCCTGAGCCTCGTCGCCGATCTGCACCAGCGCGATGTCGGTGAATCCGGCCTCCCAGTATTTGCTGACCGCCTCGACGATGGCATCGAGATCGGGTCCGCACGGGATGGCGCCGGCGGTGTCCTCCGGCCGGACGAATTGCGTCGCACCGGCGAATCCGGCCGTCGTCGGCAGGTCGGAGTTGACCGCCCAGCCGCCGGCGAACCAGCGGAACTGGTCGTGGGCGCGTTCGACGGCCTTGTCCCGGTCGGGATCCCAGCAGATCGGAATCTGGCCGATCACCCGCGCCTGTTCGGCCAGCCCCGTCGCGCGCCGCGCGTCATGCCAGGCGTCGACGAGATCCCTATTGGGCTCCACCGCGATCAGATGGTCGGCCAGCGGGGCGAACATGTCGACGGAGCGCTCCCCCGACACCGCCGCCGCGATCGCGACCGGCACGTCGGGAAGATCCCACAACCTGCCGGAGTCGATTTCGTAGTACTCGCCCTTCCAGTCGACGACCTCACCGGTGAACAGCTCGCGAATGATCTGAATGGCCTCGCGCAGCATGTCGTGTCGCCGCGCCACCGTCGGCCAGCCCATGCCGACCACGTGCTCATTGAGGTTCTCGCCGCTGCCCACCCCGAGGGTGAACCGTCCGTCGGCGAGGATCTGCAACGTCGCAGCCTGCTGAGCGACGATCGCCGGGTGATAGCGCATCGTCGGGCACGTCACGTACGTGAACAGCTCGACCCGCTCGGTGGCGTGCGCGACGGCGCCCAGCACCGTCCACGCATTGGGCGAATGACCTTGGGCGGCCAGCCACGGCGAGTAGTGATCACTGGACACCTCGAAATCGAAACCGGCGTCCTCCGCCGAGACGGCATAGCGGACAAGCTCTTTAGGCCCGCTCTGTTCGGTCATCAGGGTGTAGCCAAAACGCGTCATGCCCACCGGGTACCCGAGCGCATCACACCGAAACGGCTACAAGCGCGCCCTGACCGCCGCCGAGAGCCGGGCGCCGTCGGCCTTGCCCGCCGCGATCGCGGTGGCGGCCTTCATCACCTGGCCCATCTGACGCATGCTGGGCCGCTCACCGAGGTCCTCGGCGACTTGGGCGATCGCGGTGTCGGCGACGTCGGCCAACTCGGCGTCGGTCAGCGGTGTGGGCAGATACTCGTCGATGATGCGCGCCTCGGCGTGCTCCTCCGCGGCCAGCTCGCCGCGCCCGTTCTGGGTGTAGATCTCGGCGGATTCACCGCGCTTCTTCGATTCCCTGGCCAAGATCTTGAGCACCTCGGCGTCGGTGAGTTCGCGCGCCTGCTTACCCGACACTTCCTCGGTCTGGATCGCCGACAACAACAGCCGCAGCGTCGCGGTGCGCAGCTTGTCCTGCGCCTTCATCGCGGCCGTCAGGTCAGCCCGCAGTCGGTCCTTGAGTTCCGCCATGGTTCAAAACGCTACGCCGGGGCCGCGGTGTCCACGACGAAGCGGGCGTCCACCGTCGCCGAGACCTCGATGTCTTCAGGCAGCAGCTCGACGTCGGGGACGCCGCGGTCCATCGGCGCCGCTGCCAGGTAGGAGCCGCCGCCGGACCCGCCCTCGGGACGGTTGCCCAGCATTCCGGCGTCGGCCACGGCCACGGGCCGAACCTGGCCCAGCCCGAGCGCATCGGCGTACTGCTGCGCGCGGGTGACGGCATCTTCGACGGCGTGGGTGCGAACCTGGCGAGCCAGCTCGTCACGCCGTTTCTCGGTGAGCGCCCATTCCACATGTGACACCCGGAATCCCTCGGTGGACGCGGTGTGCCCACCCACCCAGCGCGACAGCGCGGTGAAGTCGGCGAACTTCACCTCGACGGTGACGCTGGCGTGGTGCACAAGCGGCAGCTGCTTACCGTCTTGGTTCCACGGCCGATTCGACCAGGTGCGCATGTTCTGCGCCGACCACCACGTGATCGGCCCGTCAGTTGTGTTGTGCAGCGGCGTGATTGACTCCTTCACCGTCTCGAGATCACGCGCCGTCCGCTCGTATACAGGTGCCATCTCCGGTCCCTCGTAGGAAATGGTCGCGTGCACGGTGCCGCGTTCGGGCGCCTCGAACGATTTGAAGGACCCGCGCACGGTGATCTCGGTCGACATGCGGCCACCGTAACGTTGCCCACCGACACGACGGGACACGTTGTCAATTCGTGTGGTGATCGACAGGATGGTGGCCATGAGCAACGACGCCGACGGGTTCGGTCCGACGAGCCCGCCGCCGCCGGGCCAGCCGTCCGCCGGCTATGCACCTCCCAGCTATCAGGGATATCCACCGCCGGGATACCAACCCGGATACGCGCCGCCACCGGGCTACGCGCCGCCTCCCGGCTACCCACCACCTGGATACGCGCCCCCGCCGGGCTACATGCCTCCACCCGGCTATGGCCCTCCGCCGGGCTATCCGCCGACCGGTTACCGGGGCTACCCGCCGCCCCCGCCGCCGCCGGCGCTCAAACCCGGTGTCATCCCGCTGCGGCCGCTGACCCTCGCCGACATCTTCAACGGCGCGGTCGCCTACATCCGCGCCAACCCCAAGGCCACGCTCGGCCTGACCACCATCGTCGTGGTGGCCGCCCAGATCATCACGCTCATCCTGCAGGTCGTCCCGCTCGCTGCCACCGGCCAACTCGAACCGGCCCTGCGCGGCGAGGAGGCGTCGACGGCGGCGCTGGTCGGCTCGTCGGCGTCGAGCCTGGCGGGCGCTATCGCCACCGGGTTGTCGGCGATCCTGCTCAGCGGGTTGCTCACCGTCGTCATCGGGCGCGCCGTGTTCGGGGCCGGCATCACCATCGGGGAAGCCTGGCAGCGGCTCAAGGGCAGACTCTGGGCGCTGATCGGCTTCACCGTCCTCGAAGGGCTCGGCGCGATTGCCTTGGTCGCAATCGTCGTGCTGATCATCATCGGTATCGCGGCCGCCGCCGGCGGTGCGGTGGCGGCCGTCCTCGGTATCCCGCTGGTGCTCTTGCTGATCGCGCTGTTGATCTACCTGGTCACCATGCTCAGCTTTACGCCGCCGCTGATCGTGTTGGAGCGGCTCGGTGTGTTCCCGGCGATCGCGCGGTCGTTCGCCTTGGTGCGCAACGACTTTTGGCGGGTGCTCGGCATCCGGCTGCTCGGCGGACTCGTCGCCGCCGTGATCGCCGGTGCGGTGTCGGTGCCGTTCAGTTTCGGCGGCCAAATCCTCTTGGCCGCCGCGGGATCCACGGCCGGCGCGGTGTTCGCACTGATCCTCACCGCCGTCGGCAGCGCAATCGGCCAGATCATCACCGCACCGTTCTCCGCCGGTGTCGTGGTGCTGCTCTACACTGATCGCCGGATCCGGGCCGAGGCGTTCGACCTGGTGCTGCAGACCGGCGCGTCGTCACCCGGACCCGCCGATTCCACTGACCACCTGTGGCTGACCAGATATCCCTGACGTGCCGACAGTAGACATCGACCGGGATGCCGCCCACGAGGCCGCGCAGCGTGAGCTCTCAAAACCGATCTATCCCAAGGCTTCCCTGACTGAACGCTTCAGCAACTGGCTCGACGAGTTGCTGTACCGACTGGCCGCCGAGGGGGCCAGCCTGCCCGGCGGCTGGTTCACCATCTCGGTGTTGCTGATCCTGCTCACGGTCGCCGTGGTGGTGGCAATCCGGATCGCCCGCCGTGCCATGCGAACCGACCGCGGCACCGACTACTCGTTGTTCGACGGGCGCGAGCTCAGCGCCGCCGAGCACCGCGCGGTCGCCGAACAGTCCGCGGCAGCGGGTGATTGGGCCGCCGCGATCCGGCATCGGCTCCGAGCCGTCGCGCGCCAACTGGAGGAGACCGGTGTGCTGAACCCGGTCCCGGGCCGTACGGCCACCGAGCTGGCCCGTGACGCGGGCACAGCCCTGCCCCAACTCGCAGCGGAATTGCTCACGGCGGCAAACACATTCAACGACGTCACCTACGGTGACCGGCCGGGCACGTCGGACGCCTACCGGATGATCGCCGACCTCGATGACCACCTGCGGTTCCACACAGCGGCGCGCATCACCGACACCGCGCCCGCGGTCACCGATGGCTGGGCGGAAGTGCGATGAGCGGTTCTGTTGTCGGCACGACGATCAGGCAGCGGTGGCGAACCGCGCGCTGGGTGGTGTTGGCCCTCATCGTCATCACCCTGGTCGGTGCCCTCAGTGTCTATCTCACCGCGCCCCGGGACGGCGGCCGGATGGATGCCGACGCGACGTCCGCCGACGGCGCTCGCGCGCTCGTCTCCCTGCTGCGCGACTACGGCGTCGACGTGACCGTCGCCGACAGCCTCGAGGACGTCGAGAAGGCCGCGACCGCAGACAGTCTGGTGGTTATCGCCCAGACGTTCTATCTGGTCGACGACGAACAGCTGCAGCGCCTGGCCGCGCTGCCCGCGGACCTGCTGCTGGTCGAACCGGTCGCCAAGACCCGCGAAGCCCTGGCCCCCGAAGTCAGTGTCGCCGGGACCGCTACCTTTGGCGCACAACCGGATTGCGACATGCGGGAGGCCAACCGGGCGGGCGAAGTCCAGCTCGGTGCGAGCGACACGTACGAGGTGACGGCCGAAGTACCGGTCACCAGTTGCTACGAGGGCGCCGTGGTGCGCTACACCGATGACCGCCGCACCGTCACCGTCGTCGGCACAGCTGATTTCATGACGAACTCCGGCCTGCTCAAGCAGGGCAACGCGGCGCTGGCGATGAACCTCGCCGGCACCCGGCCACATGTCGTCTGGTATGCCCCGCAACGCGAGGAAGCCGGATTCGAAGGCACGGCAACACTTTCCGATCTGATACCCGACCGTGCGATATGGATCGTGTGGCAGCTGGTGCTGGCGGTGCTGCTGTTCGCCATCTGGAAAGGCCGACGCCTCGGTCCGCTGGTCGCCGAGCGGCTGCCGGTGGTGGTGCGGGCCTCCGAAACCGTCGAGGGCCGTGGCCGGCTGTACCGGTCGCACCGCGCCCGCGACCGTGCGGCCGACGCCTTGCGTACCGCCACGCTGCAGCGGCTGCTGCCCCGGCTGGGTTTGGCGCCCAATGCGCAGCCGCCCGCGGTGGCGCAGGCGGTCGCCGAACGCGCCGGGCGCGATCCCGCCGCGGTCGGTCACATTCTGTTCGGTCCGCCACCGGCCACCGATTCCGACCTGGTAAACCTTGCGCACGAACTCGACAACATCGAAAGGCAGGTCGCACAGTCGTGACTGGACCAGCGACACAGACAACCGACACGGCCCGAAATGCGTTGCTGGCCTTGCGAGGCGAGATTTCCAAGGTGGTGGTCGGTCAGGATGCGGTGGTCAGCGGTCTGGTGATCGCGCTACTGTGCCGCGGCCACGTGCTGCTCGAAGGCGTGCCGGGCGTCGCCAAGACGCTGCTGGTGCGCACGCTGGCGGCGGCGTTGCAGCTCGAGTTCAAACGGGTGCAGTTCACGCCCGACCTGATGCCGGGCGACGTCACGGGGTCACTGGTGTATGACGCCCATACCGCGGAGTTCGAGTTTCGCTCAGGCCCCGTGTTCACCAATCTCTTGCTGGCCGACGAGATCAACCGGACCCCACCCAAAACGCAGGCGGCGCTGCTGGAGGCGATGGAGGAGCGTCAGGTCAGTGTCGAAGGCCAGCCGCGACCGCTGCCCGACCCGTTCATCGTCGCCGCAACGCAGAACCCGATCGAGTACGAGGGCACCTATCAGCTGCCCGAAGCGCAGCTCGACCGGTTCCTGCTGAAACTCAATGTGCCGCTGCCGCCGCGGGAGCAGGAGATCGCGATCTTGGACCGGCACGCCCGCGGCTTCGATCCCCGCGACCTGTCGGCGGTGGCGGCCGTTGCCGGTGCGGCGGAGCTCGCCGCCGGACGGGAGGCCGTCCGTCAGGTGTTGGTCGCCGACGAAGTGCTCGGCTACATCGTCGACATCGTCGGCGCCACAAGGCATTCACCGTCGCTGCAGCTGGGTGTGTCACCGCGTGGTGCGACCGCGCTGCTGGCCACGGCCCGGTCCTGGGCGTGGTTGTCGGGACGCAACTACGTCACCCCCGACGACGTCAAGGCGATGGCGCGCTCCACGCTGCGGCACCGGATCTCGCTGCGGCCCGAGGCCGAACTCGAAGGTGCGAATCCGGACGGTGTGCTCGACGGCATCCTGGCGTCAGTCCCGGTACCACGCTAGTGATCCTCACCGGTCGCGCCGGCCTGGTCGCCCTGGTCTGCACCCTGCCGGTCGCGCTCTCCCCTTGGCCCGCAACGGCTTTCGCTGTCCTGGCGGCGTTGCTGGTGATCGCGGTTGCGCTGGATGTGGCACTGGCCGCGAGCCCGCGGCGGCTGGCCTGCAGCAGGTCGGGCGACACCACCGCGCGGCTGGGACAACCGGTGGAGGCGGTGCTACACGTCGAGAACGCCGGAGGCCGCACGTTTCGCGGCCGCATCCGCGATGCGTGGTCACCCAGCGCCCGGGCGGAGCCCCGCAGCCATGCGGTGACAATCCCTGCGGGCCAACGGGTGCAGCTGGTGTCCGCGCTGCGGCCGGTGCGTCGCGGCGATCAGCAGTCAGCGGTGATCACGGCGCGGTCGGTGGGCCCGCTGGGTTTGGCCGGCCGACAGAGCTCACATCGGGTGCCGTGGCAGATCCGCATTCTGCCGCCGTTCCTGTCGCGTAAGCATCTGCCGTCTCGGCTGGCCAAACTGCGCGACATCGAAGGCCTTTTGCCGGTGCTGATTCGCGGTCAGGGCACCGAATTCGATTCGCTGCGTGAGTATGTCGTCGGTGACGATGTTCGCTCGATCGATTGGCGCGCCACTGCCCGCCGCGCCGACGTGGTGGTGCGGACCTGGCGACCGGAACGTGACCGGCGGGTGGTGATCGTGCTCGACACCGGCCGCACCTCGGCCGGCCGCGTTGGCGTCGACCCGACTGCGGGCGACCCCGGCGGATGGCCGCGACTGGACTGGTCGATGGATGCCGCGCTGCTGTTGGCCGCGCTGGCCTCGCGTGCCGGCGACCACGTCGACTTCCTCGCTCACGACCGAGTTCTGCGGGCCGGGGTGTTCAACGCGTCGCGTACCGAGGTGCTGGCCCAGCTGGTCAATGCGATGGCGCCGCTGCAGCCGGCGCTGGTGGAATCCGATGCAGCCGCGATGGTTTCGGCGGTGCTGCGGCGGGTGCGGCGGCGCGCCCTGGTGGTGCTGTTGACAGACCTGAACGCGTCGGCGCTCGATGAGGGGTTGATGGGTGTTTTGCCGCAGTTGTCGGCGCATCATCAGGTGCTGCTGGCCGCGGTCGCGGATCCGCGGGTGGACCGATTGGCAGCCGGACGAGCCGACGCCGCAGAGGTTTACGACGCGGCAGCGGCCGAGCGTTCGCGCAACGACCGGCGCGCGATTGCGGCGCGGCTGCGACGGGCCGGCGTCGACGTGGTCGACGCGCCGCCCGAGGAGCTCGCGCCCGCGCTGGCCGATCACTACCTGGCGATGAAGGCCACGGGCAAGCTCTAGACAGTCAGCCCGTCGGCACCAGATCCGGCGCGTCGTCGATGTCGCCCCTCTCCCCCGCCCTGGCGGCCTTGCGTCCGAAGTGGATTACGTAAGTAAGGAAAGCGATTTCGGCCAGCACGCCGATGCCGATGCGGGCGAAGGTGGGCAACGGCGACGGCGTGACGAGCGCTTCGATCAGCCCCGCGACGAGCAGCACCGCGACCAGTCCGATGGCCACGGACATCACCGCCCGGCCCCGTTCGGCGAGTACCTGCCCGCGTGGGCGATCGCCGGGCGAGACCACCGACCACCCCAACTGCATGCCCACGGCGGCGGCCAAAAACACCGCGGTCAGCTCGATCAGGCCATGCGGAGTGAGCAAGCCGAGGAAGATATCGCCCTTGCCGGCATCGAACATGAAGCCCGCGATGATGCCGAGGTTGGCGGCGTTCTGCAGCAGCACCCACGGGATCGGGATGCCGAGCAGTATCGCGAACACGATGCACTGCGCCGCCACCCAGGCGTTGTTGACCCACACCTGCAGGGCAAAGGATCCCGCCGGATTCTCGCTGTAGTAGGACGCGAAGTCGTTGTTGACCAGTTCGTCGATCTCGCTCGGCGTCTTGAGCGCCGCCTGCACGTCCGGATTGCCCGTGACCCACAACGCGATGATCGCGGTGACGGCGAAGAACGCCACCGCAGATCCGAGCCACCACCGCCACGCCCGGTACGCGACGACGGGAAACGACACCGTCCAGAATCGGGTGAACTCGCTCCACAACGGGGCATGCGCGCCGGTCACGGCCGAACGCGCGCGGGCAACCAGCCCCGACAGCCGCCCGACGAGCGCCGCATCGGTCGATGCGCTGCGCACCATCGACAGGTGCGTCGACACCCGCTGGTAGAGATCCACCAGCTCGTCGACCTCCGCGCCGGTCAACCGCCGACGCCGCTTGATCAGCCGGTCCAGGCGATCCCAGGTGGGGCGATGGGCCAGCACGAACGCGTCGACATCCACCCAGCGAATCCTAGTAGCGTGGGCAGCTATGGTCTTCCAGCCCGAACCGGTGGTGACCGGCGACGCGGTGGTTCTGGACGTTCAGATCGCCCAGCTGCCCGTTCGTGTGCTCTCCGCGCTCATCGATATCACGGTGATGTTCATCGGCTACGTCATCGGCGTGTTCCTGTGGGCGGCCACGCTGCGCCAGTTCGATCCCGCATTCTCCGGCGCGGTGCTCATCATTTTCACCGTTCTCGTGCTGGTGGGCTATCCGGTGGTGTTCGAAACCGCAACGCGGGGGCGCTCATTGGGCAAAATGGCACTCGGGCTGCGGGTGGTGTCCGACGACGGCGGCCCGGAACGGTTCCGCCAGGCGCTGTTTCGTGCGCTGGCGGGCGTGATCGAGATCTGGATGTTCGCCGGCGGGCCTGCGGTGATCTGTAGCTTGCTCTCCCGCAACGGCAAACGCATTGGTGATGTGTTCGCGGGCACACTGGTTGTCAGCGAGCGGGCGCCGCGGCTGAGCCCGCCACCGGTGATGCCGCCCTCGTTGGCGTGGTGGGCGTCGTCGCTGCAGCTGTCCGGACTCGGCGCCGAACAGGCCGAGCTGGCTCGCCAGTTCCTCGAGCGCGCACCGCAATTGGAGCCGCGCGTGCGCGACCAGATGGCCTACCGCATCGTCGGCGAAGTGGTGTCGCGGATATCCCCGCCGCCACCCCCGGGTGCTCCACCGCAGTATGTTCTGGCCGCGGTGCTCGCGGAGCGGCATCGACGCGAGCTCGCCCGGCTGCGTCCGGCCGCGCCGGTCGGTGCACCGCCGCAGTGGCCCAATCCGCAGTACCCGCAACCGGGTTCACCGTCTAACGGTGGCTTCACTCCGCCGAGCTAGCGCCGATCAGCATCAGCACGGCGGCGATGAACGCCATGACCGTGCGCACGTGATTCCACGCCGTCCAGGTGGTGAAATAGGCCTGCCACTCGCGGGCCGCGTCGGCAGCGGACAGGCCGACCGGGTCGAGGCCGTCGAGGTCGTTGTTGAGCGGGACGTTGAACGCGATCGTGATGACGGCGGTGAGCACACCGAACACCGCGCCCACCATCACCCACACGCTGCCGGGCTCGTCGAGTCGGAGCGCGGCCATCACCCCCACCGCCAGGGCAAGGACCGCCGCGCCGAAGTAGGCGAGCAGGAACGCGGCGTCGGTGTTCGCCGCGGCGTTGATGCCACGCATTGCGGTGATTGCGTCGACGGGGCCGGTCCGGTTCAGGCCACGCAGAACGAAAGTGGAGAACACGTACATCATTCCGCCCGCCGCGGCGCTGGCGATGGCGGCAAGGGCGGTCAGCATGACGAAGGGGCTCGCAGTCATTGGTAGTCAGGGGCGCGGTGTCGGCAAGGCA
>NZ_PIZU01000032.1 GCF_002838065.1 Mycobacterium hubeiense
CAATCGGCGCGAAACCATTTCGATACAGCCCGTGAGCGCAACCCAACGCGCCGAAATCTTTACGGGTTTCTGACGGGCCATCCCCTTGACCGGTGGCTGAACGGGTGTTTAGCGTACTAAACATGCGTTCAATCGACGATCGAACAGCCATCGCCCGGATCCGCGATGCCGCGATCGAGCAGTTCGGCCAGCACGGCTTCAACGTCGGGCTGCGATCCATCGCCGACGCCGCCGGCGTCAGCGCGGCCCTGGTGATTCATCACTTCGGGTCCAAGGAGGGCCTGCGCAAGGTTTGCGACGACTACGTCGCCGAGGAGATCCGCGAGGCGAAGACGGAGTCGGTGACGACGAGCGACCCGGCGGCGTGGTTCGCCGCGATGGCCGAGATCGAGTCGTACGCGCCGATCATGGCCTACCTCGTGCGCAGCATGCAGTCCGGCAGTGAGCTCGCAAAGGAGTTCTGGCGCCGGATGATCGACGACGCCGAGCAGTACCTGGAAGAGGGCGTGCGCGCCGGCACCCTCAAACCCAGCCGCGATCCGAAGGCCAGGGCCAGATACCTCGGGATAACCAGCGGCGGCGGGTTTCTGCTGTATCTGCAGATGCACGAGAACCCCAGCGATCTGCGCGCCGTGCTGCGCGATTACGGGGAAGAGATGGTGCTGCCCGCCCTGGAGGTCTATACCCACGGGCTGATGGCCGACTCGACCATGTACGACGCGTTTTTGGAGAAGCGCGAACGAGGCCTCCCGTTCACCACATCTGACGAAGGAGAACACGATGACGGCCCAAGCAACCGGGTCCCCGCAGCGGGCTGACACCGCCGGCCGGTCGCAGCTCGCGGTCGAAATCCGCGGCCTGTGCAAGTCTTTCGGGCGCACCAAGGCGCTCGACGGCTTGAACCTGACGGTCGCTCCCGGCGACATCAGCGGATTCCTCGGGCCCAACGGCGCGGGCAAATCCACCACCATCCGGGTGCTGCTCGGGCTGCTGCGCGCCGAGGCCGGCACCGTCCGGCTGCTCGGCGGCGATCCGTGGCGCGACGCGGTTGCGTTGCACCGACGGATCGCCTACGTGCCCGGCGATGTGACGTTGTGGCCCAATCTGACCGGCCAGCAGGCCATCGACTTTCTGGCCCGGCTGCGCGGCAACAACATCGACACCCGCCGCCGCGACGAGCTTCTGGAGCGTTTCGAACTCGATCCGCACAAGAAGGCCCGCACCTACTCCAAGGGCAACCGGCAGAAGGTCGCCATCGTCGCGGCGTTCAGCTGCAACGCCGAGCTCTACATCCTCGACGAGCCCACCTCCGGTCTGGATCCGTTGATGGAGAAGGCTTTCCAGCAGTGTGTTCGCGAGGTTGCCGACCGGGGCGCGGCCGTGCTGCTGTCCAGTCACATCCTCGCCGAAGTCGAGAAACTCTGCGACAACGTCACGATCATCCGTGCCGGACGCACCGTGCGATCGGGTCCACTCGATGAGTTGCGGCACCTGATGCGCACGTCGGTCACCGTCCGCACCCGCGGCGACGGCCAGACGCTGCAGCGGCTGCCGCACGTGCACGACTTCACCGCCCAAGACGGTCAGAGCCGGTTCTCGGTGGACCGCGCCGATCTGGACCGGGTGATGGAGCAGCTCACCAAGCTCGGCATCGAGGAGTTGACCGTGACGCCGGCATCGCTGGAGGACATGTTCCTGCGCGAGTACCAGGAGGTCGTCCGATGACCACCACCGCCGTCGCGCCGCACGTCGGCCGGCATCAAGCCGCGGCTTCCGGCTCGTCGTTCACCGGGGTGGGCACCCTGCTCCGGTTGGCCCTGCGCCGTGATCGCGTGCGTTTGTCGGTGTGGATCTCCGCGCTGACGTTGATGATGGTGTACGCACCCAGCGCCATCAAGCTGGCCTACCCGGAGGAAGCGCAGCGCCTCGCCCGCGTCGAACTGATGAAGACGCCCGCGGCGATGATGATGGGCGGGCCCATGTTCGGCGTCAATGAGACCGAGCTGGGCGCGATGATGGCCAACGAGCTGATGCTCACGCTGATCATTGCGACCTCAATCTTGTCCATCCTCACCGTCATCCGTCACACCCGAGCCGAAGAGGAAAGCGGCGCAGCGGAATTGGTGTTGTCCTCGGTCATGGGCCGGTATGCCCGCACCTACGCCGCGCTGATCCTCGTCGGTGGCGTCAACGCCGTGCTGACGCTCACCATGACGGTGGCCATGTCGGCGATGGGTTTCGCCGTCGTCGACACCGCGGCGATGTGTGTGGGTGTCACGGCCGTGGCGATGGTGTTCGGCGCGGTGGCCGCCGTCACCGCCCAGCTGTGGCGCCAGGCCCGTACGGCGACGGGCGCCGCGCTGGCGGCCCTCGCGCTCGCCGCGGTGGTCCGCGGAATCGGCGATGTCATCAACAATTCCGGTAGCCCGGTGAGCTGGCTGTCACCGATCGCCTGGGCGCAGCAGATGCGCGCGTTCGTCGACGTGCGCTGGTGGCCGCTGGCGCTGTTGGTTGTCCTCGCGATCGCGTTGATGGCGACGGCCGCCGTGTTGGAGACCCGTCGTCAGTACGACGCCGGCACTCTGCCATCCACCGGTGAACGCCCGAACGCCCACGCCGTCAAGAGCGTCTTCGGCCTGCACGTCACGCTGCAGCGCGGCCAGACGATCGGGTGGGGCGTCGGATTGTTCCTGTCCGGCTTGGCTTTCGGCTCGATGACCAAGTCGCTGCTGGACATGGCCGAGGAGAACGAGATGATTGCCCAGGTGCTGGCGGTCCAGGGTAATGACGGCGTCTACACCACGATGACGCAGTTCCTCGCGGCCGCGGCAACCGCCTACGTCGTGGCCGCCGTGCTGCGGGTGTACAGCGATGAGGAGAACGGTCTGGGCGAGCCGGTGTTGGCCGGTGCGGTGTCGCGGTGGCGCTGGCTGCTGACGGCAGTGGCGTCGGCGGTGCTCGGGTCGGCGGTGCTGATGTTCTTCGCCGGTCTGGGTAACGGATTGGGCGCCGGGCTGACCGTGGGTGAGCCGCAGACGATTTGGCGGTTGACGCTGGCGGGGCTGGCTTACGTGCCCGCCATGGCCGTGCTGGCCGGCATCGCTGCCGTCGCCGTGGCGCTGCGTCACCCGTGGATCGGTTGGCTCGCAGTGGCTTTCGTCATCATCTCGCTGTATCTCGGCGCGCTGCTACGGCTGCCGCAATGGCTCATCGACCTCTCCCCGGTGGGACAGACCAAAGCACCGATGGAGTACTCGCCCAGCGCACTGGTGGTGATGGTGCTTGTCGCAGCGGCAGTGAGTCTGCTCGCGGGGTTGATCTACCGCCGCCGCGACGCGGTCTGAAAGCAGGAGGACGCACACATGGACACGTCAACCAAGGCAACAGTGACCAGCCTGCTCGGCCTGGTCTATTTCGGCGTGGTGTTGTTTCTGCCCGCGGGCACGTTCAACTACTGGCAGGCATGGCTTTTCATCGCAGTATTCACGGCCATGACCGGAGGGCACACAATCTACTGGGCCCTGCGGAGACCGGAAGTCCTTCGTCGGCGCATGAATGCCGGCCCGATGGCGGAAACCAGGCCCGCGCAGAAAATCATCGTTATCGCGGTGTACCTGTGCTCGTCGGCGATGTTTGTCGTCAGCGCCCTGGATCACCGCTTCGGCTGGTCCGATGTGCCGATCCCAGTTGTGCTGTTCGGTGACGTGCTGGTGGCAATCGCTCTCGGCATCGGCATGCTGGTCGTCCAGCAGAACAATTATGCAGCCGCCAATATCACCGTCGAGCCGGACCAGTGTCTGGTCTCCACGGGGCTATACGGATTCGTGCGGCATCCGATGTATTTCGGCGCACTGATCATGATGATCGGTGTACCGCTTGCACTCGACTCCTATTGGGGACTGTTCCTCATCATCCCGAGCGCGATCGTTCTGGGCTTCCGCATCGTCGACGAGGAGAAGGCGCTGGAGCAAGAACTGTCCGGATACCACGAGTACACCCAGCAGGTACGCCATCGGCTGGTGCCCGGAGTGTGGTGATGCTGGCATGAAAACCCTTGTCCAGACGCTGATTTCGGCGCCGCTCGGCCTGATCGTCTTCGGGCTGTTGGTATTCTGGCCGGCGGGCACCTTCGATTACTGGCAGGGCTGGGCGTTCATCGCGGTGTTCGCCGTCGCGACGCTGGTTCCCAGCGTCTACCTGGCGGTGCGGAATCCCGCTGCGCTGCAGCGGCGTATGCATGCCGGCCCCTGGTCGGAGACCCGAACCGTGCAAAAGGTCATCAGCGTGGTCGCGTTCGGGTCATTGGCGGCGATGATCGTCGTCAGCGCGCTGGACCATCGCTTCGGCTGGTCGTCGGTGCCTGCCGCGGTGTCGGTGGTCGGGAACGTCCTGGTGGCGCTCGGGCTCTCCATCGCGATGCTGGTCGTGATCCAGAATGCCTATGCCGCAGCGAACATCACCGTGGAGTCGGGCCAAAAGGTGACGACGACGGGCTTCTATGCCCTAGTCCGGCACCCGATGTACTTCGGAAATGTGATCATGATGATCGGTATCCCGTTGGCGCTTGGGTCGTATTGGGGGCTCCTATTCCTCATTCCCGGGCTGCTGGTGCTCGCCCTGCGCATCCGCGACGAGGAGGACCTCCTCAGGCAGGAACTGGGCGGGTACGACGAATACACACAAAAAGTGCGCTCGAGGTTGGTGCCCTACGTGTGGTGACGTCGCGTCGTCCACCAGCAAATGACGAACACAGGAACGACGGTGAAACGCAGGAACGTGTTCACAATCAAGGTGGAGTTCGCAGCTGTCAGCCCCATATAGACGATGCTGAGAACGCCGCTCGTCGCATGCAGCACCACGAAGAAGCGCAAGAACAACCAGCCGACATCCTCGACCCTGAGCAGGAGGCGCTGCTCGCCGATTCGGTCGGAGTGGCGCTGCTGGTCATCCTGCAGACGCTGTCGCCGGCTGAGCGGCTGGCATTCGTGTTGCACGACATGTTCGATCTGCCCTTCGCCGAGATCGCGCCGATCGTGGGCCGATCGGAGAACAGCGCCGCGCAGCTGGCCGCCCGCGCGCGCCGGCGTGTGCGCGGTAAACACCCCGACCCCGCAACCGCTCTCGTCGAGCAGCGCCGCGTTGTCGAGGCGTTTCTGACCGCGGCGCGCGACGGCGATTTCGACGCGCTGCTGGCAGTGCTGCACCGCGACGTGGTATTGCACGTCGACGCGACGTTGGCGGGTAGGCCGGTGACGGTTCGGGGTGCGCGGACGGTGGCCGGCGGTGCGTACCGGTTCGCGCACAGAGCCGTGTTCGCCGAACCGGCGCTGGTGGACGGCGCGGTCGGCATTGTCGTCGCCACCAACGGCCGGCTGTCGACGGTGCTGCGGTTTCGGGTCGCCGCCGGCAAGATCACCGAAGTCGACATTCACGCCGACCCCGACCGGCTGCGCCGCTTCGAATTGGCCATGCTCGGCTGAGCCAGCCGCATACTGGTGCGATGGAGATGCTGACCGGCTTCGGGTTGGCCACCGCCGCGGGTTTGAACGCCTACATCCCGCTGCTTGCGCTGGGCCTGTTGTCCCGGTTCACCGATCTGGTGACGCTGCCTCACGGCTGGGCCTGGTTGGAGAACGGCTGGGTGATGACGATCGTCGCGGTGCTGCTCGTCGTCGAGGTCATCGCCGACAAGATCCCCGCGCTGGACAGCATCAACGACACCATTCAGACGTTCGTCCGGCCGACCGCCGGCGGCATCGTGTTCGGCTCCGGCACCGCCGCCGAGACCGCCGCGGTCGCCGATCCCGGCGCCTTCGCCCAGTCCGGTCAATGGATTCCGATCGCGATCGGCGTCGTCACCGCGCTGGTGGTGTCGCTGACGAAATCCGCGGTGCGCCCCGCCGCCAACGTCGCGACGGCCGGGGTGGCGGCGCCGGTGCTGTCCACGGTCGAGGACGCCACCAGCGTCGGACTGGTGTTCATCGCGATCCTGATTCCCGTGCTGGTCCTCGTCGTCCTGCTGGCCTTGGCCTACGGCGCATTTCGGCTGTGGCGTTGGCGGCGCCGCCGCCAAGCAGCGCGAGCAGACGCGTAATCCACCAAACGCCGCCCTCACTTGACGTCACACAAGAGTGCCTTTGGCTCGGCGCCCGGCGGAGTTATTGGCATTGGCAGCCGGCGCGCGGACTGTTGGCGGGCGCGCACTGTGCGGAGGGCGTGTAATCCATCGGCATGCCGCGAGCATCCAACGTCAGTGTGCAGCACCGGTTGAGCAGTTCGGCGAGCTGTTTTCTGGCGCGCTGAACCCGAGATTTCATGCCGGGCAGGGTGATCCCTTCCAGCTCGGCAGCGACGGCCTGCGTGGCACCGTCGAGGTCGGTCAGCTGGAGCGCTCGGCGGTATTCGGGTGACAGTTGATCGAGCATGGGTTGCAGGCATGCGGCCAAATCGCGATGCACGCTGTAGTCGTCGTCAAACTCGGTGACATCGTTGGCGAGTCGGTCGCCGGGCAAGGCCTCCAGTAGTTCGCGTTTGTCGCTTGTGCGGCGATAGTGGTCGATGATCGCGTTGCGGGCGATGCGGAACAGCCATGCCGCGAGCCGATCGCTGTCATCGAGCGTGTGCAGGCTGCGATGGACCCGCAGCAGGATCTCGCCGACGATGTCGTCGGCGTGGTGTGGATCGGATACCCGCCGGCCGACAAACGAGCGGATCTCGCGGCCGAAACGTCGCCAGACGTCCTCGATTGTCGGCTCCGCTTGCGCGGCCACCGGGTTCGACGTCATATCAGCCTCCTGTCGGGTCGAGCCTAGGGCTGTCGCCCATACAGACGGTGCTGTCGGCAAAAGGATGCACCTGCGCGGCCGATCGCGTCCATCCCTCCGTCCGCGCGTCAGAACCTGCGACACCACGAGCAAGGAGGAACCACCATGACCACCCAGCTTCCCGTCGCCGTGCTCGGAGCCGGCCCAGCAGGGCTAGCCGCAGCCGCGCATCTGACCGAACGCGGCGTGCCGTTCGTCGTTTTCGAATCCGGTGAATCGGTGGGCGCCAGCGTTCAGCAGTGGGGACATGTGCGCCTCTTTTCTCCCTGGCGCTACAACATCGATCGGGCCGCGCAGCGCCTGTTGACCGACGACGGATGGCGGCCGCCGGAGCCGGCCACTTACCCCACCGGAACCGACCTCGTCGAGCGGTATCTGATGCCGCTGGCGAGGCTGGCCACGATCGCCCCCCACGTGCGGCTGGGCCACCGCGTCATCGGCGTCACCCGGCAGGGCGTGGACAAGCTGCGCGACGATCACCGCGGCCATCGGCCTTTCATCGTCACCACCGAGGGTCCGGCCGGCATCACGCGCACGCCGGTGCGCGCCGTCATGGATGCGACCGGAACCTGGCTGAGTCCTAATCCGATTGGCGCCGAAGGGATCCCCGCAGTCGGCGAGGAATACGCGGCCCGATGGATCCATTACGGGATCCCCGATGTGCTCGGCGTCGACCGCGCACGCTACGCGGGCAAGCGCGTAGCGGTCGTCGGAGCCGGCCATTCGGCCAAACACGTCGTTCGCGACTTGTCGCTGCTGGCCGAAGACGTCATCGACACCACGATCACCTGGATCGTGCGCCGAGGCGGCGCCGACAACGTCTTCGGCGACCAGGCCGACGCTCGGCTTCCCGAGCGGGGGAAACTCGGCGCCGACGCGCACCGGCTGGTCGCCTCCGGCCGGGTGCAGCTCGAGACGGGATTCCGGATCGAACGCGCCGTGATCGGCGAATCCGGTCTCGAGTTGTTATCCGCCGACGGCGGCAAGGCTGGTCCGTTCGACGAGATCGTCGCCGCCACCGGATTCCGCCCCGACTTCGGCTTCCTGCGCGAGATTCGCCTCGACCTCGACCCGTGGGTGGAAAGCACCCGAGCGCTGGCCCCGCTGATCGACCCAAACGTGCACTCCTGCGGCTCGGTGCCGCCGCACGGCGCGGCCGAACTGGCCCACCCCGAGCAGGGGTTCTATGCCATCGGCGCCAAGAGTTACGGCCGCGCGCCCAACCTGTTGCTGGCCACCGGTTACGAGCAAGCCCGCTCAGTGGTCGCAGAACTCGCTGGCGATCACGAGGCGGCCGGCCGCGTGGAACTCGTCCTGCCGGCATCCGGATCGGCCTGCGGTGTGAAAAACGAACCGGCGACGCAGATAGCCGAATTCGAACTGGCGACCAGTGCGTGCTGCGGCTGATGCGCTACGGTCGGGCCCGCCGGGACTCCGGCGGGCAACGGTCGCCCTGGCGACCACCCAGCTGATCTCCTGGGGAGTGCTGTACTACGCCTTCGCCGTCGTGGCACCTGCGATGGCCAAGCAGCCCGGCTGGGACCGTGGCCGGGCTGATCGGACGGTTCGGGCCACGGGCCGTCATGACCGCGCTCGAGTCAGCTTTAAACGGCCACGCGGCCGGGCGCGGGTAATGCTAACGCTTGACCGCGGTGAGCAGCAGATACTCCGCGTCATAGGCGGTGCGGCCGGGCTGGGTTGCCTGGTTCCACGCCGTGAGGAAGCGCAGGAATTCGCGGTCCAGCGCCTCGATGCGCTCCGGCCGGTTGGCGTTGAACCGGTACACGGCGATTGTCGGTCCGTAGTTGCGCTTCCAATATTCACGGAACTCGAGCGGGTCCGCGCAGTGGTCCATCACGACGCTTCGCCGCTGCATCCGTAGGTTGGTTATCCTGTCGCCCAACAACTTTCGGATGTGGGCTTCATCCCCCCACAGCGGCGGCGGGCTGGTGCCGGGCGGCGGCGGTGGCGCGTAGGGCTTGATGGTCGCAAACATCTTGCCGATGAAGCTCTCCGGCGTCCAGTTGATCATCGCGATGGTCCCACCCGGCCGGGTGACGCGCACGAGTTCGTCGGCGGTCGCCTGATGGTGTGGCGCGAACATCGCGCCGACGCTCGACATCACCACGTCGAAACTGTTGTCCGCGAAGGGCAACATCTCCGCGTCGGCCTGCACCCATTCCACTTCGACACCGCGCTCGGCGGCGACGCGGCGCCCAGCCTCGAAAAGTTCGGGCGTCAGGTCGCTGGCGGTCACGATGCCACCCGCGGCGGCGGCCGCAATCGCGGCGTTGCCCGATCCGGCCGCTACATCGAGAACCCGATCACCCGGCCGGACCCCACTGGCTGCGACCAGCTCAGGACCGAGCGTTGGGATCAGTTCCGCGGCAACGGCGGGGTAGTTGCCCGACGCCCATAGGGCGCGATGCTGGGCCTTGAGCCGGCGGTCCTCCTCATCCTGCTCGACCGTCGGGGCGAATCTCTGTTCGGCACTGTTCATCTTGCACTCCTTTGGGTTGACGTGTCTGGCGCCTTGGCGCTGACACAGACGTCGACCGGCCGGGAAGGATGCAGGCGTCGGAGTCCAGGTCGTTGCCGCCACCTGCATCCTTCCCGGACCTCCACCGTCAGTACCGGTGACATGCGGTGAGACGAGTTCGCAGTGGATTCGGCCGGTGTCACGAATTAGAGGAGTGCTCACGATGGCAGATACGCGAATCCAGCTCGCCCTCAACGTCAATGACGTCGAGGCCGCTGCGGAGTTCTACACCAAGCTCTTCGGGGTTGGTCCACACAAGCAGCGAGCCGGCTACGCGAACTTCGTCGTCGCCGACCCGCCGCTCAAGCTGGTGCTGATCGAGAATCCCGGTGCGGCCGAGCGACTCAACCACGTCGGCGTCGAAGCCGAAACATCCGAACAGGTGTCGGCCGCGCTGGCCCGGTTCCAAGCGGCCGGGCTGTCGACAACCGTCGCCGAACACGACGTGTGCTGTCATGCCGTGCAAGACAAGGTGTTCGTCGCCGCCCCGGACGTGCCCAACGGGTGGTGGGAGTTCTACACGGTGACCGACGACAACCCCGCCAACCCCGACGCGCAGAGCACCTCCGAATGCGCCGTGAAGTGCGAAGCCGAGCATCGCGGGGCTGGCGATAGCTGCTGCACCTGAGCGGCACGGCAAGTGCAACCGTTCCCGAGAGTCGACGTCTGTATCGATGCCAGCGGGACCCACTTCAGCCATCACAGAGAGGAACTAAACCATGACCATGCGAAGGAAGAAGATCAGCTGGATGGTCGGGGCTGCCGCCGCGGCAGCCCTCGCTGCCACCGTCGGGCTCGTCCCCGCCTCGGCGGCACCGCCGCAGAGCCCGGGTGTCACCCTGACGATGCGCGGCGACGACCCTGCCAATGGAGGCAATTATCTGCTGTGGGTGCAGGGTGTCTTCCCGATGAGTGAGGGCTCAGCCCACGACAGAATCAACAATCTCGGGTCCAGCGGCGGCATCGACTACCTTGTGTTCGCCGACGACCCCGGCGAGGACGACGGCCGCATCGGGTTCCCCCACGGATTCATTGGCGCCCCAGGCCCGCCCGGCGGCTACCTCTACGCGAACACGAATGGCATCCACTTCGGCCGCCACCTCAGCGTGCCGAAGCACCAACTCGACGAGGACTTCTGCTTCAGTTCGGGATGCGGCGACGACACTGACGAGGTCTATGTCCTCGCGCGGTTCGTTCCGGGCAATGGAGCCGGCCCGCTCGGTGCCCACACGAACGCGATCACCGGCAAGTTCTGATACGTGTGGCGACCTAGCCCTGCCCGGTGCACCGATCATCATGCACTGGGCAGGCGTTCCGCCTACGGAGTGTTTCGGCTGTGGCGCTGGCGGCACCGGAGCCGGAGCGCCGAAACAGAAGGCAGGGTCGCTAAGCCGCGCGGTTAGCGACCGGGAATTCGATTTCGGCGCAAAGGCCTGCTCAGATCCAAACCCCCTTGCCGACCGCCACCACGCCGCCGGCGCTGATCGCAAACCGCTCGCGGTCCTTTTCCAAGTCGACGCCGACCATCTCACCCGGACCGACGACCACGTTCTTGTCCAGGATCGCGTGGCGCACCACCGCGCCGCGACCCACCCTCGTGCCGGGCATGATCACGCTGCCCTCGACGATGGCGCCGTCGTCGACGACCACGTTGGACGACAGCACCGAGTTGCGCACCGAGGCCGCCGAGATGATGCTGCCCGCGCCGACCACGGACTCCTGCGCGGAGCCGCCGTTGACGAACTTGGCCGGCGCAAGGTTCTCGGTGGCGCCGCGGATCGGCCAGCGCTTGTTGTACAGGTTAAACACCGGGTGCACCGACACCAGATCCATGTGGGCGTCGTAGAACGCGTCCAGGGTGCCGACGTCGCGCCAGTACCCGTGGTCGCGCTCGGTGGCGCCGGGCACCTCGTTGTTGCTGAAGTCGTAGACGGCGGCCATCCCGTCGGCGACCAGCCGCGGAATGATATCGCCGCCCATGTCGTGATCGGAGTGGTCGTCGTCGGCGTCGGCGCGGATGGCGTCGATGAGCACCTTGGTGGTGAAGATGTAGTTGCCCATCGACACGAAGGTCTGCTCGGGATCATCGGGGGTGCCCGGCGGGTCGGCGGGCTTCTCGATGAAGCCGCGGATGCGGCCGGATTCGTCGGAGTCGATGCAGCCGAATGCGCTGGCCTCGCTGCGTGGCACCCGGATGCCCGCCACCGTCGCGCCCGCGCCGCTCTCGATGTGGAACTGCACCATCTGCTCGGGATCCATGCGGTACACGTGGTCGGCGCCGAACACCACGATGTAGTCGGGATCCTCGTCGTAGATCAGGTTCAGCGACTGGTAGATGGCGTCGGCCGACCCGGTGTACCAGCGCGGGCCCAGCCGCTGCTGGGCAGGCACCGGGGTGATGTACTCCCCCGCCAGCCCGGACAGCCGCCAATTCTGCGAGATATGCCGGTCCAGTGAATGCGACTTGTATTGGGTGAGAACGCAGATCCTCAGATATCGGGCGTTGACGAGATTGGACAGCACGAAGTCGATCAGCCGATAGGCGCCACCGAAGGGAACCGCCGGTTTTGCCCGGTCAGCGGTCAGCGGGTACAGCCGCTTGCCCTCCCCGCCGGCCAGGACGATGCCCAGCACGTGTGGCAGTTCCCTCATGGTTCAAACCTATCCGCACCTGTGCGGCGGGGCCAGCCATTCGCACCATCCATCAAGGTATTTGGGCCACCACCAGGCACCCCCAAAAGAACCTGCGACGGGGCGCGGCGCGCACTAACGTCGTCACCATGCGGGTGGCGATGATGACACGGGAGTACCCGCCCGAGGTCTACGGCGGGGCCGGCGTGCACGTCACCGAGCTCGTCGCCCAGCTGCGCCACCTGTGCGAGGTCGACGTCCACTGCATGGGCGCACCGCGCGCCGACGCGGTTGCCGCCCAGCCCGATCCGGCGCTGCGGGGCGCCAACCCGGCGCTGTCGACGCTGTCGGCCGACATGAACATGGTCAACGCCGCGTCCGCCGCGTCCGTCGTGCACTCGCACACCTGGTACACCGGACTGGCCGGTCACCTGGCCGCGTTGCTCTACGACGTCCCGCATGTGCTCACAGCCCACTCGCTGGAGCCGATGCGGCCATGGAAAGCCGAGCAGCTCGGCGGCGGCTACCGGGTGTCGTCGTGGGTGGAGAAGACTGCGATCGAGGCCGCCGACGCGGTGATCGCGGTCAGCAACGGCATGCGCGACGACGTGCTGCACACCTATCCCGCGTTGGACCCCAGCCGGGTGCACGTGGTGCGCAACGGCATCGACACCGACATGTGGTACCCCGCCGAGCCGCAGCCGGACGAATCGGTGCTGGCGGAGCTGGGCGTGGATCCGGCCCGGCCGGTGGTGGCGTTCGTCGGGCGCATCACCCGGCAGAAAGGCGTCGCCCATCTGGTCGCGGCCGCCCACCAGTTCGCCCCCGAGGCGCAGCTGGTGCTGTGCGCGGGCGCGCCCGACACCCCCGAGATCGCGGCGGAGGTGACGGCGGCGGTGCAGGATTTGGCCCGCGCACGCACCGGCGTGTTCTGGGTGCGGGAGATGCTGCCGATTGGCAAGATCCGTGAAATACTCTCTGCGGCAACGGTTTTTGTCTGCCCGTCGGTTTACGAACCGCTGGGCATTGTGAACCTGGAAGCGATGGCGTGCGCGACGGCGGTAGTGGCGTCCGACGTCGGCGGCATTCCGGAGGTGGTGGCCGACCGTCAGACCGGGCTGCTGGTGCACTACGACCCCCGCGACCCGGCGTTCTACGAGACGCGACTGGCCGACGCGGTCAACTCGTTGGTGGCCGAGCCGGACAAGGCGCGCCAGTATGGCCAGGCCGGTCGGCAGCGGTGCATTCAGGAGTTCTCCTGGGCGCACATCGCAGAGCAGACTTTGGAGATCTACCGAAAAGTGTCCGCGTAGGACGACGTGCTAGCTGGTGACGCCCTTGAGCTCGTCGCCGAGAGCAGCGGCCTCCTCCGGGGTCAGTTCGACGACGAGGCGTCCACCGCCCTCCAGTGGTACCCGCATCACGATGCCGCGCCCCTCCTTGGTTGCTTCCAGTGGACCGTCGCCGGTCCGGGGCTTCATCGCCGCCATCGAGTGCTCCCTCCAAAAGCTACTGAACTCCCCCTATTGTTCCTTATCCGCGGCGGTCGGTGTGCAAAGACCCGGTTATGACGCCCTTAGTTCCTTTGAGGCACCCAGCAGGACGCCACGTGGTCGTCGACCATCCCGGTGGCTTGCATCAAGGCATAGGCGGTTGTCGGGCCGACGAATCTGAACCCGCGCCGCTTCAATTCCTTGGCCATCGCCGTCGATTCCGGGGTGACGGCGGGCACCTGCGACGCCTCGGCCGGTCGCGGCCGAGGCGCCGGGGCGAAGGACCAGAGCAGCTCCCCAAGGTCGACGTCGAGGTCGGCCGTGGCGCGGGCGTTGGCGATGGTGGCCTCGATCTTGGCGCGGTTACGCACGATGCCGGTGTCACCCATCAGGCGGGCGACGTCTTTGTCGGAGTAGCGGGCGATGCGCTCGACGTCGAACCCGTCGAACGCCCGCCGGAAATTGTCACGCTTGCGCAAGATGACCAACCACGACAGCCCGCTCTGGAACGCCTCGAGGCTGATGCGCTCGAACAACGCCGCCGAATCATGCAGCGGCCGACCCCATTCGGTGTCGTGGTAATCGCGGTACAAAATGAAATCTGCTGGCGCCAAACGTGATCCGTCGATCCAGCCGCAGCGGACACGACCGTCGTCGACAATCATGAATCTTCTTCGGCGTCAGAGAGCTTCGCGTGCGCGGGATGTTCGCGCTCGTGTTCGGTGTCGTCGTGGCGCTCGTGCGCGGCGCGCACCGCCGCCAGCTCACCGCGCAGCGAGTCGAGCTCCTGACCCAGGCGATCCAGCACCCAGTCGACCTCGCTGGTCTTGTAGCCGCGGAAGACCTGCGCGAACTTCACGGCGTCGACATCAGCGCCGGTGAGGCCGGATGCGGGCAGCTTCGTCGCGGTGGTGTCCTGCGGCAGCGGCGGCAGTTGTTCGCCCCGCCCGAACAGCGCGCTGGCCAGCCCGAACAACACGACCGCCACCAGAATCAGCACCACCACGTACAGCAGAATCAGCGTCACGTCTCGCCATTTTGCCGCGAAATGGAATTCCGGGTCGTCAACGGCGAGGTTTCGCCGCCCGGAATTCCAGTTCTGCGAGAGCTCAGCGCGGGCGCAACGTGACCATCGGTGGACGGTCGTCCAGCGACACGCTCGATGACCGCGGGGTGAAGCCGTCGCCGTCGGCGAAGAACTGGGTGAGCCCCACCCCCGAGTCGGGGATACCGCAACGTGACAGCAAGGTGGCGATCACCTGTCGGCTCATCGAGGCCAGTTCGGTCAGCGGACGGTTACGGTGCGCCCGCACACCCAGGTTCACCTGCGCGATCGCGTCCAGGCCGAGCCGGTCGTAGGTATCGACGAGCAGGCCGATCTCCACTCCGTAGCCGGGCGCGAACGGCAGCGACGTGAGCAGCTCCCGGGTGCCCGCGTACTCACCGCCCAACGGCTGCAACAGGCAGGTCAGCTCGGGGCGCAACGCCGCCAGCAAAGGCCGCGCCACCAGCTCGGTGACGCGGCCGCCACCGTTGCTGTCCTCGCTGCCGCTGACCTTCAGCGGGCGCCGGTAGAAGCCCTTGACCAGGTGCACGCCATCGGCCAACAGCAGGGGGCCGACCAGGTGCGGCACGAACATCGGGTCGGGGTCGATCAGGTCGGAGTCGACGAACACCACGATGTCGCCGGTGGTGGCGGCCAGCGATCGCCACAGCACCTCGCCTTTGCCGGGTTGCGGCGGCAGCTCGGGCAGCGCGGCTTCCCGGCTGATCACCCGCGCGCCCGCCGCGACGGCGCGGATCTCGGTGTCGTCGGTGGAGCCGGAGTCCAGCACGATCAGCTCGTCGACAAGGCCTCCGAGCAGCGGGGTGATACTGCCGACGACGTCGGCGACGGTCTCTTCCTCATTCAGCGCAGGCAACACCACCGAGATGGTGCGCCCGGCCTTGGCGGCCTCGAGCGCAGCGACCGTCCATGTCGGCCGGCTCCAGCTGCGATCGGTCAACCAGCGGTGGGCTGCGACCGTGTCCGTGGCGGCCAGTTCTGGTGTGGTCGTCATGCCAATCCCCTCACCGTGCGTGTCGGCGGGCGCACGCCCTGGATCGACGCGACCATCTCCAGTACGCGTCGGGTAGGCCCCACCTCGTGCACTCGGAACATGGCGGCTCCGGCGGCGGCTGCCAAAGCTGTCGCAGCCAGGGTGCCCTCCAGGCGTTCGGTCAAACCCACACCGAGAGTCTCCCCGACGAAGTCCTTGTTGCTCAGCGCCATCAGCACAGGCCATCCAGTGTTTACAAGGTCTTTTACGTGGCGCAACAAAGTAAGACCGTGGTAAGTGTTCTTGCCGAAATCGTGCGTCGGATCGATGAGCACGCGGTCGCGCGCCACGCCCGCCGCGACCGCCCGTTCCGCGGCCGCGGTCACTTCGGCGATCACGTCGTCGACGACGCCGCGTTCGGACGTGCCGTAGTGGACGCGGAAGGGCCGCGTACGCGGGGCCGCGCCACCGGTGTGCGAGCACACCAGCCCGGCACCGAATTCGGCGGCGACCTCGGCCAGGCCGGGGTCGGCGCCGCCCCAGGTGTCATTGATCAGGTCGGCGCCGGCCGCGCACGCCTGTTTGGCCACCGCGGTGCGCCAGGTGTCGACGCTGATCAGCTGGTGGGGGTAGGCCTCGCGCAGCCACTCGATGAAGGGCACCACCCGGGCGATTTCCTCGTCGGCGTCAACGGTCTCGCCCGGCCCGGCTTTGACGCCTCCGACGTCGATGACGTCGGCGCCCTCCTCGATGCCCCGGTGCACGGCCGCCATCGCCGCCTCGTCGGAGAAGGTGGCACCCCGGTCGTAGAACGAATCCGGTGTCCGGTTGACGATCGCCATGATCCAGGCGCGATCACCCGCCACCGGACGGCCACAGAAGGTCGACTGCACGCCTACCAGGCTACGGGCCAGCGATTTCGGCGCGTCTGGTCGCGCTCAGCGCGACCCGGCGCGCCGAAATCGCCTACTTCGGGCGTTTGCCGTCCTTCACTTCGTTCGGGTACTGCTCGTAGAACGGCACGTAGCCCTCGTCGCGCCCGGCCAGCACGTAAATCGGATCGTCGATATCGGGCCCGTAGCCCTCCTTGCGCAGATCGACCTTCTGACTCTTGAACGTCGACGTGTGCGCCAGCTCCTTGACCACCCGCACGAACAACGGCACCGCATAGCCGGGCAGATGGTCATAGACCGCCTTGGCCAGGCCCTTGCCGTCGAACTCCTCGCCGTCTTTGAGCTGGATCGCCGCCATGCCGGCGCGGCCGCCGACGTCGGGCACCTCCACGCCGAAGACCGTGCACTCCTCGACGGACGGATGAGTCGCGACGGCGGCTTCGACTTCGGTGGTGGCGACGTTCTCGCCCTTCCACCGGAAGGTGTCGCCGAGACGGTCGGTGAACGCGGCGTGGCCGAAGCCCTGCGAGCGCATCAGGTCGCCGGTGTTGAACCACACGTCGCCGTCGCGAAAAGCGTTGCGCACCAGCTTTTTCTCGGATGCCTCTTTGTCGGTGTAGCCGTCGAACGGCTGGAAGCTACTGACCTTGGACAGCAGCAGCCCGGGCTCGCCGCGACGGACCTTGCGCAGCCGGCCATCCGGGCCGCGCACCGGCTCGCCGGTGTCGGGGTCGTACTCGACGAACGCCACCGGCGTCGGGCAGATGCCGGTGGACTTGTCGACGTTGAACACGTTGACAAACGCGGTGTTTCCCTCACTGGCACCGTAGAATTCGCACACCCGCTCGATGCCGAATCGCTCGGTGAACTCGTCCCAGATCGCCGGCCGCAGCCCGTTGCCGATGATCACCCGTACCTTGTGCTGACGATCGGTGGGCTTGGGCGGCTGGTTGAGCAGATACGCGCAGATCTCACCGATGTAAACGAACGCGGTTGCGTCGTAACGAATTACGTCGTCCCAAAACTTGGACGCCGAGAACGACTTGCCCAGCGCCAGCGTCGCACCCGCATTCAGCGCCGAGCCGACAGCCACCGTCAGCGCGTTGTTGTGGTACAGCGGCAGGCAGCAATACAGCGTGTCGTGGCTGTGCAGGCGCAACCCCAGACCGCCGAACCCGGCCAGGGCGCGCAGCCAGCGGTAGTGCGTCATCACGCTGGCCTTCGGCAGCCCGGTGGTACCCGAGGTGAAGATGTAGAACGCCTTGTCCTTCGCCAGCACCGCGGCGGTGGTGGCCGGATTACCCGTGGGCGCGGTGGCGGACAGCCGCTGCAACTCGTCGAGCGTCATCAAACCCGTGGTGTCGGCGCCGCTTTCGGTGATCGCCTCGATCAGGTCGGTTTCGGCGACGACGGCCTTGGCGCCCAGCAGCCCGATGCTGTGGGCGAGCACCTTGCCGCGCTGGTGGTAGTTCAGCATGCCGGCGACCGCGCCGCATTTGACCACCGCCAGCATCAGCAGCACGGCGTCCGGCGAGTTGCGCAACATGATGCCGACGACGTCGCCGTGCCCGACACCACGCGCGGCCAGCACGGCGGCGTAGCGGTTGGCCGTCTCGTTGGCCTGCCGGTAGGTGATCTGCTGGTCGTCGAATTTGAGGAACACCCGATCGCCGTAGCGGGCCGCGCGCTCCTGGAACACCTTGCCGATCGACGTCTTGGCCGACGGCCGGGCCAAAAATCCGGTGAGTGCGCCACGCACGATGACGGGCGCGTCCATCAGCAAGCTGGGCACCTTGGTGGCGATGTCGAGCAGCCCGACGCTGCTGCGGGTCCCCGATTTCTGGTCGGTCATGCGGCCAATCCCCTCCTGTGTCGGACTCACCCTAGCGGCGCAGGTGATCGACATCACCCGGGGGCGAGGTCGCCGCTATTGCCGCGTCGACGTCGGCGACGACGACCAACCGGTCCATCGCGGCCGGGTTGACATAGCCGGTGTCGACCAGACCCCGCAGCCAGGCCAGCAGACCGTCGTAGTGCCCCAGCGGGTCGAGCATGACCAGCGGTTTGTCATGCATACCCAGGTAGCCCGCCGTCCACGCTTCGAAGAACTCCTCGAGCGTGCCGATCCCGCCCGGCAACGCGATGAACGCGTCGGCCCGATCCTCCATCACCTGCTTACGTTCGCGCATGGTGTCGGTGACGATCAGCTCGTCGGCTTCGGTATCGGCAAGCTCACGGTGCACCAGCGCCTTCGGGATGACACCGACGGTGCGGCCGTTTCGGGCCCGCGCTCCGCCGGCCAACGCGCCCATCGCCGAGACGTTGCCGCCGCCCGACACCAGCGTCCAGCCGTTCTCGGCGATGGCTTCGCCCACTTGGCTCGCCAGCGCCAGCAGCTCCGGATGCGTAGGGCCCGACGCGCAGTAGACACAGACAGCCCATGCTCGGGGTTCTCCAGACACCTCACCAACTTAGTGGTGTGCTCATATGATCCGGCGGTGCCTGTTGAGTGGGTGACCGCGCCGCAGGAGCCGACGCTTGAACTGCTCACCGCCGGTGTGCGCGAAGGGGTCGGCGCCGTGCTGATCGGACCCGCCGGTGTCGGCAAGACCTCGCTGGCACGCTTGGCGTTCGACCGGCTGCGACCGGAATTCGGTCGGGCCGGCTGGGTCACCGGGACGGCGTCGTCGGCGGCGGTGCCGTTCGGCGCGTTCGTGGACCTCGTCGACGTGCCTGTGGCGGGCAAGACGGCGGCGGTGTTGCGCGTCGCGCGAGAGGCGATGGCCGGGATGCTGCTGGTCGTCGACGACGCGCATCTGCTGGACACGCTCTCGGCGACGCTGGTGTATCAGTTGGCGGTCGGCGGCAACTGCCGCCTGATCGTCACGGTCGGATCGGAAGGCCCTGTACCCGAGGCTATTTCATCGCTGTGGCGTAACGACGTGCTGGCCCGCGTCGACGTCGAGCCGCCTGGCCACGAGGTCAGCCGGCTGGCCACCCAGGCGTCGGAGTACATCGACGAGTTGCCCGCGTCGGTGCGGCGGGCGCTGCAGTACTTGGCCGTCGCGGACCCGCTGTCGCGGGCCGATCTTGACGCGCTGGCGGGGCACGAGGCCGTCGAGCAGGCGGTGGTGTCCGGCGTGATCACCGTCGACGGCTCCGTGGCGCGCTGCGCGCATCCGCTGTACGGCGAGGCCATCCGCGACGCGCTGGGCGGGCCCGAGCTGCGTCGGCTGCGCACGGAAGTAGTCACGCAGTTGCCCGAGCCTCGAGGCGTCGTGAGCTGGTTGCGGCTGGCGGTGCTGGCGTTGGACAGTGACGCGCCGCGACCGGTCGACGAGGTGGTCGCCGCCGCGGAGGAGGCGCTGCGGCTGGGCGACCTCGAGTTGAGTGAGCGGCTCGGGCACTCTGCGGTACAGCGCGGTGCGGGCCTGCGCGCGCGGCTGGTGCTCGGGTATGCGTTGGCATGGCAGGGCCGCGGGCGCGAGGCCGACGCGGTGCTGGACGAGGTCGACCCCGCCGGGCTCTCCGAGGTCGAGCTGATGCAGTGGGCGCTTCCACGGGCGGCCAATCAGTTCTGGATGCGCTCGGAGCCGGAGCGGGCCAGCGCATTCCTGCGGACGATGCGGGGGCGGGTGTCGTCGCTGGCCGCGCGCACCACGCTCGACGCGCTGTCGGCGACGTTCGCGATGAACACGGGTAGCCCGCGACGGGCCATGGAGATCGCCGAGGACGTGCTGGCGTCACCGGCCGCCGACGACACGGCCATCGGCTGGGCCGCGGCCGCCGCGGCGCTGAGCTGTGCGCGGATGGGCCGGTTCGCCGAGGTCGACGCGCTGGCCGACCGGGCGATGGAGGCGCACCACCCGGGATTGCTGCGGTTCACCAGCGGATTCGGGCAGACGACGACGTTGCTGCTGTCGGGCGAGCTGGACCGGGCCGAGGCGTTGGCCCGGCAGCTCACGGAGTTCGCGCAGTTCCAGCAGCCCGGCCGCGCAATCGGCGACGTGCTGCTGGCCGACGTGTTGATCGCGCGCGGCGAGTTGGACCAGGCCGTGGCGCTGTTGCGGGAGGCGGCCGCGACGCTGGCGCCGACCGGCTATTCGTGGGGGCCGCTGGCGTCGATGCTGTTGGCGCAGGCATTGGGTCAGCAGTGCGTGCCCGTCGAGGCGGGAAAAGCGTTGTCCCGTGCCGAGTCTCGGCATGGCCTCAAGTCGATGCTGTTTGCGCCCGAGCTGGCGCTGGCGCGTGCGTGGACGCTTGCTGCGCGTCGGGATTCGGTGGGCGCCGTCGCCGCCGCGCGGGAAGCGGCGAGGGCCGCCGAGCGTGGCGGCCAGTCGGCGGTGGCGCTACGGGCCCTGCACGACGCAGTGCGGTTGGGTGACGCCCGCGCGGGTGATGCAATTGCGCGGCTCGGCGTCGAGTGCGCGTTCGGGCGGCTGGCCCTGGATCATGCCCGCGCGCTGGGCGACGCGAGTGCGTTGGAGGAGGTTTCGTCGCGGTTCGCCGCTCTAGGCATGCGAGGGGCGGCCGCCGATGCGGCCGCCCAGGCCGCATCCGCTAAGGGGTTGATTACCCCCGATATACGCGAGTGATCAACACGCTAAGACTCCACTGTTGCAGCGCTCGCGCTGACATAAACAGTGCATTGACCTCCTTCGAACAACCGTAGAATTGTTTGCCAGCTGCAAAAAGAAGGCGAAGGAGCAATCCCGGCGATGAGTGAAAACCTGTTCGTGCAGACCGACGGGCTGCGGACGTTTTCGCAGACGCATTCCAACATCGCGTCGGGCATCTCCCAATTGACGGGCGCGGTGGCGTCGGGCGTGGAGACTTCGCACGGACCGATTGCGTCGGCGGTGAGCACAGCACTCAACGGGCTTCTCGGTGCCCGCGACGGCACCATCCAAACCACCGCGACCAGCGGCAGCACTCTGTCGGAGCTGCTGCAGAAGGCCGCGCAAGCATACGAGCGCGGCGACCAGCGCAGCGGCGACAAACTCAAGGCCGCGGCCGACGCGATGCAAGGCTCGCCCGGAACGTCCACAGGCGGGGCGCCCGGTGCGACGAGCGCCGCGGGCAATCCCGCCGCCGGGGGCGCCGATTCTATGGGCCAGATGATGGGTCAGGTGGGACAACAGGTCGGGCAGCTGGGTCAGTCGATCGCTGCGCCGCTGGCGGGGATGGCCCAAGGGCTGGCGCAGATGCCTCAGACGGTCATGCAGGGCGTGCAGGGGATCGTTCAAACGGCCACCCAGGCGGCAGGATCGGGTCAAGCGAAAGACCTCGGCGCCCGGGTGCCGGACGCCGGACGGCCCGAGGCGGCCGGACCTGGCGAGAACGCACCACGCGAAACCTCCGAAAAAGAACAGGTAAAAGACCAGGTATCCGAGCAGCGCGATCAGGCACAGCCCGGCGAGAACACGCGCGAGGCCGCGCCGGTGCCGCCGCTGCAACGGGCCGAACCCGCGCAGACGCGCCCGCAGGCGGATTAGCGCGACGCCAACTCTCCGTCTGCCAGCCGCAGCCGCCGATCGATGCCGATCTCGGCGAGAAAACGTTCGTCGTGGCTGACCACGACGAACGCACCCTCGTAGGCGTTCAGCGCCGATTCCAGCTGTCCGACGCTGACTAAATCGAGGTTGTTCGTCGGTTCGTCGAGCAGCAGCAGTTGCGGCGCCGGTTCGGCGTAGAGCACGCACGCCAGCGTCGCGCGCAACCGTTCGCCACCGGAGAGCGCGGACACCGGCAGATGAATCCGGTCGCCGCGGAACCGGAACTGCGCCAGCAGATGCATCCGTCGCGTGTGCGAGAGGCTCGGCGCATACGCAGCAAGGTTTTCCGCGACGGTGCGGTCGTCGTCGAGCAGGTCCAGCCGCTGCGAAAGGTAGGCGATACGGCCGTCGGCCCGCTGGACGGTGCCGGCGTCTGGCCGCACGGCGCCGTGGATCAGCCGCAGCAGCGTCGACTTGCCCGCACCGTTGGGGCCGGTCAGCGCGATTCGCTCCGGTCCGCGGATAGACAGGTCAATGCCGTTGTCGGCGAATAACTTCCGCTCCCCACGACAGACCTGAAGACCTTCACCGCTGAACAGCGTGCGCCCCGCCGGCACATTGGTGTCGGGCAGTTCCAAGACGATCGCATCGTCGTCGCGCAGCGCCCGTTCGGCATCGTCGAGCCGCGACCGCATTTCCTCAATCCTCTTGGCGTGCACCTCATCGGAGCGGCCCGCACTCTCCTGCGCGTTGCGCTTGAGTTGGCCCGCGACGATCTTCGGCAGCCCGGCGTCCTTGACGTTGCGTGCGGCCGTGCTCGCGCGCCGGGCGGCGCGTTCGCGGGCCTGTTGACGCTGTCGCTTCTCGCGTTTGAGCTGCTGCTCGGCATTGCGGACGTGGTTCTGTGCCGCCCGCTGGGCGGCCTCAACCGCGTTCTCGTAGCCGGTGAAATTGCCGCCGTAGAAGAGGATTTCGCCGCGATGGAGCTCGGCGATGCGGTCCATCCGGTCCAGCAGGACACGGTCGTGGCTCACCAGCAGCAGGCAGCCGGTGAAGTCATCGAGCGCGCCGTAGAGCCTGCGGCGGGCATCGAGATCGAGGTTGTTGGTGGGCTCGTCGAGCAGCAACACGTCGGGCCGTTTCAGCAACTCCGCCGCCAGCCCAAGCGAGACGACCTCTCCTCCGGAGAGTGTGCCCAGCCGACGCTCCAGCGCGATATCGCCGAGGCCAAGCCGGTCCAGCTGTGCGCGGGTGCGCTCCTCGATATCCCAGTCGTCGCCGATGTCGGCGAACACCTTCTCGTCGGCATCGCCGGCGGCCAGCGCGTCGAGCGCGTCGAGCACCCGCTTGACGCCCAGCACCTCAGCCACGGTCCGCTCGGCGTCAAACGGCAACGTCTGCGGCAGATAACCGACCCGCCCGTCGACGACCACCGATCCGGACGTCGGCCGGCACTCACCGGCAATCAGCTTGAGCAGGGTGCTCTTGCCGGCGCCGTTCGGCGCGACGAGACCGGTGCGGCCAGCACCCACGGTGAAGGACAGATCCTGGAACAACGCGGTGTCGTCGGGCCAGGCAAATGACAGATTCGAACAGGTAATAGACATGCGAGAGAACTCTCGTGACGAGGGTAGGGACGGCTGATGGCTCCGGGATCAACGGGATCAACCGGAGATGTCGTCTCCCCGCATGTCTTCAGCCCACCTCAATCGGTCAATAACTCGCAACGACCATGGTAGTAACGCCCGTCAAGCCGATAAATATTCGCGGAGCACCTCCGTCGTCGCCGTGATCTGGGCCACCTGCACCCGTTCGTCGGCGCGGTGCGCCATGTTGGGGTCACCCGGCCCGTAATTGACCGCCGGAATGCCCAGTGCCGCAAAGCGGGCCACGTCGGTCCAGCCGTACTTGGCACGCACCTGTCCCCCAGCCGCCTTCACCAGCGCGGCTGCGGCCGGCTGCGTCAGGCCGGGCAGCGCGCCTGCCGCCGCATCGGTCACTTCGATCTCGACGTCGAGGCCGTCGAACACCTCGCGTACATGGTGCAGGGCTTCATCGACGCTGCGGTCCGGCGCGAAGCGGAAATTGACTGTCACCGAGGCGGTGTCGGGGATGACGTTGCCGGCAATGCCCCCGTCGATGCGCACGGCCGAAAGGCCCTCGCGGTACACGCACCCGTCGATGTCGACGCTGCGCGCTTGATACGCGCTCAGGCGGGCGAGGACCTCTCCGAGTTTGTGAATGGCGTTGTCGCCCAACCAGGATCGGGCTGAGTGTGCGCGGGTGCCCTTCGCGGTGACGACGACGCGCAGCGTGCCCTGGCAGCCGGCCTCGATGTATCCGCCCGACGGCTCGCCGAGGATCGCGACGTCGGCGCGAAGCCAGTCCGGCAGCTCGCGTTCGATGCGGCCCAAACCGTTTGCGGCGGCTTCGATTTCCTCGTTGTCGTACATCACCAACGTGATGTCGTGCGCTGGTTTGGCGACCGTCGCGCACAGGTGAAGAAAGACGGCGTCGCCGGATTTCATGTCGGAGGTGCCGCAGCCGAACAGCTCGTCGCCCTCCAGACGGCTGGGCAGGTTGTCGGCGGCGGGCACGGTGTCGATGTGGCCCGCGAGCAATACCCGCGACGCACGACCGTAATTGGTGCGGGCCAGCACGGCGTCGCCGTTGCGGAGGATCTCGAAGCCTTGGGTCTGCTCACGCAGGGCGGCCTCGATCTCGTCGGCGATGCGCTTTTCGTGGCGGGACTCGCTCGGGATGTCCACCAGCGCGGCGGTCAGCGCGATCGGATCACCGTGCAGGTCCAGGCCCATGGGGTCAACGGTAATCTCTTGCGACGTGACTTCTGCTGCAGGCATCGGGCTGGCCACCATCGCCGCCGATGGAACGGTCCTCGACACGTGGTTCCCCGCGCCCGAACTCGGCGCCGACGGGCCGTCGGGCACGTCGCGGCTGTCGGAGGCGCCCGACGAGCTGGGGGCGCTCACCGGCCGCGACGAGGACCGGGGCGTCGAGGCCGTGGCGGTGCGCACCGTGATCGCGTCGCTGGACGACAAGCCGGCCGACACCTACGACGCCTACCTGCGGCTGCATCTGCTCTCCCACCGGCTGATCAAGCCACACGACGCCAATGTCGACGGCATCTTCGGGGTGCTGGCCAATGTGGTGTGGACGAACTTCGGCCCGTGCGCGGTGGAGGGCTTCGAGACGGTGCGCGCCCGGCTGCGGCGGCGCGGGCCGGTCACTGTGTACGGCATCGACAAGTTCCCGCGGATGGTCGACTACGTCGCGCCGACGGGCGTGCGCATCGCCGACGCGGACCGGGTGCGGCTGGGTGCGCACCTGGCGGCGGGCACGACGGTGATGCACGAGGGCTTCGTCAACTTCAACGCCGGCACGCTGGGCACGTCGATGGTCGAGGGCCGCATCTCCGCGGGCGTGGTGGTCGACGACGGCTCCGACGTCGGCGGCGGCGCGTCGATCATGGGCACGCTGTCGGGCGGCGGCAAAGAGGTGATCTCCGTCGGCAAGCGGTGTCTGCTCGGTGCGAACTGCGGGCTGGGCATTTCGCTGGGCGACGATTGCGTCGTCGAGGCGGGGCTGTATGTGACGGCGGGGACCAAGGTCGTCACCGCCGACGGGCAGACGGTCAAGGCGCGCGAGTTATCGGGCGCCAATAACCTGTTGTTCCGGCGCAATTCGCTATCCGGTGCGGTTGAGGTGGTGCGGCGCGACGGCAGCGGCATCACTCTCAACGAGGCACTGCACGCCAACTAGCCCGCGGCGGTGGGCCTCAGCGGCGGGCAGTTGCCATACGCGTCGGTGGCCAACTCGAAATGCCAGATTTCGTTGGCGTAGATCTGGCACAGGCCGAACCGCGCGCCGTTGCGAATGAGCCACTCATCGGCGGCGATCGGTGCCACGTCCACCGCCCTGCCGACGACGTGTTGGGACACCTCGGGGGCCTGGACGTACTGCCTGGCCACGTCAACGCTGCCGTAGCTGCGCACAGCGTCGTCGAACAACTGCACCTGAAATTCAGGCGACCGCCAGCCCGAGGTGATGCGAATCTCGACCCCTTCCGCGGCGGCGGCGCGTGCTGCGTCCTGGATGGCGGTCAGCAATGCGGGGTCGAGGCGGCCAATCGCCGGGTCCCACACGTCGAACGGGCTGAGCGTCGCGCTGGCGGCGGCCGCGGGTGAGCCGCCTACGCTCAGCGCCAGCGCCGCCGCCGCGGCGGCCAGCGCATGTGTCATCCGGATCTGCACGTCCCCACCCTGCCAGACCGCGCACGCTCGCGGATCGTCAGTCCTCGGCGGCGAGGATGCAAAATTCATTGCCTTCGGGGTCGGCCAGTACCACCCACGACTGTTCGCCCTGGCCGATGTCGACGCGCCGCGCGCCCAGCGCGATCACCCGCTCGACTTCGGCCTGCTGATTGTCGGGTCGGAAATCGAAGTGGATGCGATTCTTGACGACCTTGTCGTCCGGCACCGCCAGGAAGATCCAGTTCGGCCCGGCGCCGGGCGGCGCATGAAGAACGACGTCGCCGTCCGCGTCGACGTCATGCCCCAGCCCAGCACCTGCGACCACCACCTGCCCAAAGCGGTGGCGTCGTGTGCGTCGATGCAGATCTCGTCGAATCTCAAGCCCATCCCGCCAACTCCTTCTTCAGCACCTTGCCCATCGCATTGCGCGGGAGACTGTCCACCACCCGGACTTCCCGCGGCCGCTTGTGCACCGAAAGCTGTTGCGCAACATAGTCAACCAGTACCGAAGGGTCTGCCGAGCCGACGACGAACGCGACGATGCGCTGGCCGAGGTCGTCGTCGGGCACCCCCACAACCGCCGCCTCCTGCACGTCGGGATGGCCGAGCAACGCGGTCTCCACCTCGCCGGCGCCGACCCGATATCCACCCGACTTGATCAGGTCCACCGACTCCCGGCCGACAATGCGATGCATCCCGCCGGCGTCGACGACCGCCACATCGCCGGTGCGATACCAGCCGTCGTCGTCGAACGCCTCGGCCGTCACATCCGGCAGATTGAGGTAGCCGTCGAACATCATCGGGCCCCGGACCTGAAGCCGCCCAATGGTTTCCCCGTCGTGGGGCACCGAAGCACCGTCCTCGTCGACAAGCCGGGTCTCAGCACCGGTCAGCGGCAACCCCACCCAGCCGGGCCGGCGCTCCCCATCGACGCGGGTGCTCAACGTGATCAGCGACTCGGTGCTGCCGTACCGCTCCACCGGCTGATGACCGGTCAGCTTGGCCAGCTGCTCGAACACCGGCACCGGCAGCGGCGCGCTGCCCGACACCAGCAGCCGCGCCGACGACAACGCCAGCGCGGCATCGAGATCCTCGACCACCCGCGACCACACCGTCGGCACCCCGAAGTACAGCGTGCCGTGTGCTTCGGCATACGCGGCCGGGGTGGGTTTCCCGGTGTGCACGAACCGATTTCCGATGCGGAGCGAACCCAGCAGCCCGAGCACCAGCCCGTGCACATGGAACAGCGGCAGACCGTGCACCAGCGTGTCGTCGGGCGTCCACTGCCACGCCTGCGCCAGCGCGTCGATGTCGGCGGCGATGGCCCGCCGGCTGATCAGTACGCCCTTGGGCGGGCCCGTGGTGCCGGAGGTGTACATGATCAACGCGATCGCATCCGGCGACGGCTCGGGGTAGCGGTGCCACGACCGCGCGTGCAGCCGCACCGGAATATGCGGTAGCCCTTCGTCTTCGGCCGGCCGCTCCCCCAGCCACGCCTGCGCGCCGGAGTCGGTGATGATGTGCCGTCGTTCGGCGGCGCCGACGTCCGCGGGCACCGGCACGACGGGCACGCCCGCGATCAGGCAGCCGGTGACGGCCAGCACCGTTGCGGGCGTCGGCGTGGCGAGCACGGCCACCCGCTGCGCGCCGCCGACGCGTTCGGCGACCGACGTCGCGGCGCCGACGAGATCGCTGCGGCTCAGCACCGTCCCGTCGATGCGCACGGCGTCGCCGACATCGCGCGCGGCGGCGTCGTTCAGCGAGGCCAGCAGCATGTGGCGAGGATACTGGGCGGGTGAACCCGATCCAGCGCATCACATCCCGCGAGGTGTATCGGAACAGCTGGATGGTGGTGCGCGAGGACCAGATCCGCCGCCCCGACGGCAGCGAAGGCGTCTACAGCGTCATCGACAAGCCGACGTACGCGCTGATCATCGCCCGCGACGGCGACCGGTTCTGCTTGGTCGAGCAGTTCCGCTACCCGCTGGGCCGGCGCCGTTGGGAGTTTCCGCAGGGCACGGCGCCGGGGCTCGCCGACCTCGAACCGGCCGAGTTGGCGGCGCGGGAGCTGCGCGAGGAAACGGGGCTGCGCGCGGCGTCGATGGTCGCCCTCGGCCAGCTCGACGTCGCCCCCGGCATGAGCAGCCAGCGCGGCTGGGTGTTCGTGGCCGACGGCATCACCGAAGGCGACCACGACCGCGAGCACGAGGAGCAGGACATGCACAGCGCATGGTTCTCGCGAGCGGAGGTGGAGCGGATGATGCTCGACGGCGACATCACCGATGCGCAGTCGATCGCAGCCTGGGCACTTCTCCTGTTGACCGAACGCGATGCGGCGCGCACCCCGCGATGAGTTTCGCGCGCTGTAATGGTCTACCTCTTCGAGAGCACCACGATGCCGAAAGGGGTGACACGGTGAGTGCAGCATACGGAGCGATGGTGATGATGCCCATCCTGTTCGCCAGCGTCGGCTACACCCTCGTGTCAGCCGAAGGCACGGCCGAGCGGACGGGACATCACTACGATGAATGATGAGCAGCAGATCTGCGAGCTGATCACTCGATGGGCCGACGCGGCGCACGCCGGAGACCTGGACGGTGTTCTGGCCGACCACGATTCGAACATCGTCATGTTCGACGTGCCGCCGCCGTATGACGGGGTGCGCGGCATCGACGCCTATCGCGACTCCTGGCCGCCGTTTTTCGAGTGGCAACGCCAGGGCGCGGTGTTCGAGATCGTCGAACTCGACGTTACAGCGGGCGTCGACGTCGCGTTCGCGTATGCGTTATTGAAGTGCGGTAAGCCCGCGGATTTCGAAAGAAACCCCGCCAATCGGTTACGAGTGACCATCGGGCTGCGCAAGGTCGACGGCCGCTGGACCGTCACGCACGAGCATCATTCGTTCTGCTCGACGGACTAGTACGCCGAGACTGCGTACAGATCGCGAAAATCGCCAAAATCGCGATCTGTGCGCAGTTTCGGCGCGATGCGCGAAGGCTAACGCTCCGCCAGCGCGCGCAGAAAGAACGTGAAGTTCGCCGGGCGCTCGGCCAGCCGTCGCACGAAATACCCGTACCACTGCGTGCCGAACGGCAGGTACACCCGCAAGCTGTTGCCCTCGTCGGCCAGCCGCCGCTGCTCGGCGTCGCGGATGCCATACAACATCTGGTATTCGAAATCGTCCACGCCGCGGCTGAATTCGCGGGCCATCGCCGGCACCGCCTCGATGATGGCCGGGTCATGCGAAGCCACCATCGGATAGCCCGACCCCGCCATCAGCACCCGCAGGCACCGCAGATACGAGGCGTCGACGTCGTCGCTGTCGCGGTACGCCACCGAGGCCGGCTCGTCATATGCGCCCTTGCACAACCGGATTCGCGCGCCGGATTCCGCGAACTCTCGGCAGTCGCCCTCGGTGCGCTTCAGATAAGCCTGCAACACCGTGCCCAGCCAGTCGAAGTCGGCGCGCAGCTCCCGCACGATCGACAATGTCGAATCGGTGGTGGTGTGGTCCTCGGCGTCGACCGTCACCCAGACGCCGACGTCACGCGCTTTCGCACAGATCGCCCGCGCGTTCTCCAGCGCGATCTTCTCCCCGTCGCGGGGCAGAGCCTGCCCCAACGCCGACAGCTTCAGCGATACCTCCAGCGGACGCACCTTCGCCTCAGGCTCGCGCCGCTCACCCAGTGCATCCAGCAGGCCGAGATAGGCGTCGACGGTCGCGTTCGCGGTGTCGACGTCGGTCACGTCCTCACCCAGGTAGTCGATCGATACCAACCGTCCCGAGTCCCGCAGCGCGGTAACCGAAGACAACGCGTCGGCAACCGTTTCGCCGGGCACGAAACGGCGCACCACGTCGCGGGTGACCGGCAGCCGCTCGGCCGTCCGCCGCAGCCTGTCCGAGCGCGCTGCGGCCAGGATCGCCGGCCGCGCCACGCGGTTGAAGACGCCCATCGTCAGGCCTCCATGTGCGGGTAGCGGTGATCGGTGGGAGGCACGAAGGTCTCCTTGATCGACCGCGCTGACGTCCAGCGCAGCAGGTTTATCGGCGAGCCGGCCTTGTCGTTGGTGCCCGAGGCCCGCGAACCGCCGAACGGCTGCTGGCCGACGACGGCGCCGGTGGGCTTGTCGTTGACGTAGAAGTTGCCGGCGGTGTGCCGCAGTCGCTGCTGGGCGCGATGCACCGCCGCGCGGTCGTCGGCGATCACGGCGCCGGTCAGCGCGTACTTGGCCCCGGTGTCCACCACGTCGAGGATCTGCTCGTAATCGGCGTCGGGGTAGACGTGCACCGCCAGGATCGGGCCGAAGTACTCGGTGCTGAACGCCTCGTCGGTCGGGTCGTCGGACAGCAGCACCGTCGGCTTCACGAAATAGCCTTCGCTGTCATCGTATTCGCCGCCGGCCGCGACCGTCACGCCTGCCGCGCTCTTGGCCCGCTCGATGGCTTTAACGTTCTTGGCGAACGCCCGCTCGTCGATCAGCGCACCGCCGAAGTTGGACAGGTCGGTGACATCTCCATACTTCAATTCGGATGTCGCCGAGAGGAAGTCATCGCCCATTTTCTGCCAGACCGAACGCGGGATGAACGCCCGTGACGCCGCTGAGCACTTCTGCCCCTGGTAGTCGAAGGCGCCGCGAATCAGCGCCGTGCGCAACACATCCGGCCTCGCCGAGCCGTGCGCGACGACGAAGTCCTTGCCGCCGGTCTCCCCTACCAGGCGCGGATAGCTGTGGTAGCGGTCGATATTCGTGCCAACCTCACGCCACAGGTGCTGGAACGTCGCCGTCGACCCGGTGAAGTGGATACCGGCAAGCCGCGGATCGGCAAGCGCCACTTCGGAAACGGCGATCCCGTCGCCGGTGAGAAGATTGATCACCCCGGGCGGCAAGCCAGCCGCCTCCAGCAACTGCATCGTCAAATACGCCGCAAAGGTCTGCGTCGGCGACGGCTTCCAGATCACCGTGTTGCCCATCAACGCCGGCGCCGTCGGCAGGTTGCCGGCGATCGCGCTGAAGTTGAACGGGGTGATCGCGTAGACGAAGCCCTCCAGCGGCCGGTAGTCGGTGCGGTTCCATACCCCGCGGCTCGAAATCGGCTGCTGCGCAAGGATTTGGCGGGCAAACTCGACGTTGAATCGCCAGAAGTCGATCAGCTCGCACGGCGCGTCGATCTCGGCCTGATAGGCAGACTTGGACTGCCCGAGCATGGTCGCGGCGGCGATCTTCTCCCGCCAGGGCCCGGCCAGCAGGTCGGCGGCGCGCAGGAACACCGCGGCGCGCTCGTCGAACGGCGTGGCCTCCCAGTCGGCTTTGGCCGCCATGGCCGCCTCGATCGCCGCGGTCGCGTCGGAATGCTCGGCGTTGGTCATGGTGCCCAGCCGCGCGGAGTGGCGGTGCGGCTGGACCACATCGATGCGCGCGCCACTGCCCATCCGGTGTTGGCCGCCGATGACATGCGGCAGGTCGATGGGGTCTTTGGCGAGGGTGCGCAGCGCGTCGATCAGCCGGGTGCGTTCACCCGAACCAGGTGCATAGTCGTGGACCGGCTCGTTGGCCGGGAACGGAACGTCGGTGATGGCATCCATGCAGCAAGGATCCCCAAAATGCGACGCGGAACACATGGCCGATCCAACAATGCCGGGCGGTGGATATAGTCGAATCGGACAAAGGAGGGTGCGATGACGGCACCGTCGGCCCGGCTGGGACTCGGGCAGCTCCTTCTCGCGCTGGACCGCACCATGGTCACCCTGGTCGAGGCGCCGCGCGGCCTGGACATGCCGGTGGGGTCGGTGGCGCTTGTCGACGCTGACGACGTGCGGCTCGGTCTCGCACCCGCCGCGGGATCGGCCGACCTGTTCTTTCTGCTCGGCGTCTCCGACGACGAGGCGGTGCGCTGGCTCGAGCAACAGACCGGTGTACCGGCGGCCATCTTCGTCAAGAATCCCTCCGACGCGGCGGTCAAGCGCGCGGTCGCACTGGGCACCGCGGTGGTCGCCGTCGAACCGCGGGCGCGCTGGGAGCGGCTCTACAAACTTGTCACCCACGCGTTCGAACACCACGGCGACCGCACCGATCCGCTCTACGACTCCGGCACCGACTTGTTCGGCCTGGCCCAGTCCATCGCCGACCGCACCCACGGCATGATCAGCATCGAGGACGAGCAGTCCCACGTGCTCGCCTATTCGGCGTCCAGCGACGAGGCCGACGAGCTTCGCCGGCTGTCCATCTTGGGTCGTGCCGGGCCGCCCGAGCACCTGGAGTGGATCGGCCAGTGGGGCATCTTCGACGCGCTGCGGGCCAGCGGCGACGTGGTGCGTGTCGCCGAGCGCCCGGAATTGGGTCTGCGGCCCCGGCTGGCGGTCGGTATCCATCTGCCGCCGACCGATTCGCGTCGCCCACCCGGCTTCGCGGGCACCATTTGGCTGCAGCAGGGTTCGGCGCCGCTGGCCGACGATGTCGAAGAGGTGCTGCGCGGCGGGGCGGTATTGGCGGCGCGGATCATGTCGAGGCTCGCGACCGCACCGTCGACGCATACCGTGCAGGTGCAGCAGCTGCTTGGCCTAGCCGGAGCGGACGCCGACGACGTCGGCGCCATCGCCCGTGCGCTCGGCATCGCCGCCGACGGCCGTGCCGCGCTGATCGGATTCCGCGGGGTTGCCACGTCGGTGCCAGCCGACGTTATCGCTTTGAGCGCCAGCGCTTTTCGGCCTGACGCGCAGGTGGCGTCGACGGGTGAGCGAGTCTACGTCGTCTTCCCCAAGATCGGCGCGCCGTCGTCGGTGACATCGTGGGCGCGGGGTGTGGTCGCGGCGCTGCGCCGTGAGCTGGGTCTGACGCTGAGGGCGGTGATCGCCGCCCCGCTCGCGGGTCTGGCCGCCGCCGCGGCGGCGCGCGCCGAGGTGGACCGCGTCTTCGACAGCGCCGAACGTCATCCCGCCGAGATCGGACAGGTCACCTCGCTCGCCGAGGCGCGCACCATGGTGCTGCTCGACGAGATCGTGTCGATGGTCGGCGCCAGCGACCGGCTGGTCGACCCGCGGGTGCGCGAGTTGCGCGAGCACAACCCGATGCTGGCCGAGACGCTGCAGGCGTACCTGGATGGGTTTGGCGATATCGCCGCGGTGGCGCAGCGACTGCATGTGCATCCGAACACCGTGCGCTATCGGGTGCGGCGTATCGAGAAGTTGCTGTCGACGTCGTTGGCCGAACCCGATGTGAGGCTGCTGTTGGCGTTGAGTCTGCGAGCGACGGCGTAGCCCGTGGGTCGCGTTACATGTAACCTGGTCGGATGGCAAGCACTCGGGAGCGGGTACGCGAATACCGCCGGCGGCTGCGCGCCCAGGGGCTCCGGCCAGTTCAGATCTGGGTGCCCGACGTGCGCGCGCCGGAATTCGCCGCCGAAGCTCATCGGCAGTCGGCCGCCATCGCCGCCAGCGAGCATGACGCTGACGATCAGGCGTTCGTTGACGCCATCAGTGTGGATTGGGCCGCCGATGATGAGCGGACCGAGTGAGACGCGGCGACATCCACATTGCGGTCGCACGAGGTGCCTACACAGGCAAGCCCAGACCTGTCGTCATCGTTCAGGACGACCGGTTTGACGCCACCGCTTCGGTCACGGTCTGCCCACTGACGACGAATCTCGTGGAAGCACCGTTGACCCGCATCGCGATCGAGCCGACGCCGTCCACGGGTATCGAGCAACTGAGTCACATCATGATCGACAAAATCACGACAATGCCGCGGGCAAACCTTCGTGATCGTGTCGGTCGTATTGCCGACGTAGATCTCGTCCGGCTCGACCGTGCACTCATCGTGTTCCTTGGGCTCGCTGGATAGCGACTGTCCATCGTTCGGTGGACACCGAAGTTCAACCGCCAAGGCGTCGCGGAACCACGGCTCGGCGGCGCAGTATCAAAGCCATGGAAATCCAGCAGGCCGCGGCCGCCGAGATCGGCAAGCACCGGCGACTGCTGCGCACCGGACGCGACGGCCGGATCCTCAGCGCGCTGATGCTGCCCTTCCTGCGGGTAGCGCCGCCCGCGGGTTTCGGCGTGCTCACCACGACCGGACGCAAGACCGGTAAACGACGCAGCAAGTGTGTCCGGGTGATTCGCAGCGGCGACCGCGCGTATCTCGCCGCCCTGCGTCTACCGCATATCGCCGTCCAACATCCGGACTGGGTCAACGCCTGGGTGCACAACATTCGCGCCAACCCGCTGGTGCGCCTGCGGATTCGCGGCGGCACATACGACGGTGTTGCCCGCGAGATCGACGACGCAGCGGAACGAGAACATGCACGTCGACTGCTCTGTGACAACGTGTTTCCGACCGACTACTGCGAGTGCGCACTGCATGTGCGCGGGTTGCCGTCGCGTACCAAAGTCCAAGATTTGCACCGCTATTGGTTCAAGACTGGGAATCCAGTCGCAATCGATTTGAAGGAGAGACGATGACGACCGTTGCCCCGCTGCGCGAGTCCGAAAACCCCTACCTGAACGGTAACTTCGCGCCCGTGCGCGAGGAGATCACGGCCATCGATCTCGACGTCACCGGGACGATTCCGGACTACCTCGACGGCCGCTACCTGCGCATCGGGCCGAACCCGATGGGAAATCCCGACCCGAGCCGGTATCACTGGTTCCTGGGTACAGGGATGGCGCATGGTCTGCGTCTTCGTGACGGCAAGGCACACTGGTACCGCAACCGGTGGGTGCGATCCGCCGACGTCGCCCGCGCACTCGGTGAAACGTGGTCAGGCGGCGCCCACGGCGGCGGGTTCGATTTCGCTGCCAACACCAACATCATCGGCCACGCCGGCAAGACGTTGGCCATCGCGGAGTCCGGTGTTCGACCCTACGAGCTGACCGAGGAGCTGGAAACCGTTGGGCCGTCCGACTTCTGCGGCACGCTGTTCGGCGGCTACACCGCCCACCCCAAACGCGACCCTGCGACTGGCGAGCTGCACGCGGTGAGCTATAACCCGATGCGCGGCAACATCGTTCAATACACGGTGACCGGCGTCGACGGCAAGATTCGTCGCACCGTCAACATCCGGCTGAAGGCGCAGACGATGATGCACGACTTCTCGCTGACCGAGAAATATGTGGTGCTCTACGACCTGCCGGTGGCACTGGACCTCGGCGGGTCGCTCAGCCGCAGGCCCGTCAAGGCGGTCGCCAACCTGCTGACGCGCCTGGCCGAGCGCCACGCCGCACCGGATTTCCTGCTGCGTGCCGCGATGCGGGGATCCGAACGCTCGGGGCCGCCGCAACTCGGTATGCCCTACCGCTGGGCGCCGGAGCGGCAGGCGCGCGTCGGCGTGCTACCGCACGAAGGTACGGCCGCCGACATTCGCTGGTTCGAGGTGAATCCGTGCTATGTCTTCCATCCGCTCAACGCCTACGACATCTCGGATCCAGACGGCGAGCGCATCGTCCTCGACGTCGTGCGCCATGCATCGGTCTTCAACAGCGGACACCGCATCGTGCCGGAGGCTCCATCGCTTGACCGGTGGACCGTCGACCTCACCGCCGGAAAGGTCGTCGAAGAGAGGCTCGATGACACGCCGCAGGAGTTCCCGCGCGTCGACGAACGATTGGTCGGCCGGCCGCACCGCTACGGCTACGCGGTCGGCTTCTCGAACGAAGCGCCCGATGCAATCCTCAAGCACGACTCGGCCGAACAGCGCACCCAGGCGGTGGTGTTCGGAGAGGGCCGTGAACCCGGCGAGTTCGTCTTCGTCCCGTCCTCAGCAGATGCCGCCGAAGACGACGGTGTGGCAATGGGATTCGTCTACGACGGCGCAACCGACCGCAGCGATCTGGTGCTGTTGGACGGGCAGACGCTGGAAACGGTCGCGACCGTGCACCTTCCGGTCCGGGTACCGCACGGCTTTCACGGCAACTGGGTGCCGACTGAGGGATAACATCGCCCCATGACCGCGTCGCACGGGGACGAGTGGCATTGGCTGTGGAAGCTCTATGTCTTCGGCATCCTTGTCGCGGCGATGGTCGGCGTTGTGCTGTTGAACGACCGCTTCCCCGGCAACGCGCCGGTCGCCATCGCGGCGCTGGCAGGCATCATCGCGTGCGTTTCGGCGTTCGGCCAGAAGGTGATCCGTGCGGAGACGGTCGACTGGCGAACGGTGACGTTCATCGGCGCCGTCGTCGGGCTCTGGGTGATCGCGCTGTGGGCGTCGCCGGTGAGCATCGCGGCGATCGCCGCGCTGTACCCACTGTTCTTCGCGGCACTTCCGCTGTCCGCCGCGTTGGTCGTGACGACGGTGGTGAACCTCATCCCGCTCTCTTTGGTAGTGATCGGCGGCGGCGTGCGGTCGCCGAATTTGCCGCTCGCCATTGCCACGACGCTCATCGGACTCGTTGCGGCCCCCGTCATCGGCACTGCGATCATGACGTCGATGCGGCAGCGCCGGATGCTGGCCGACCTGGTCGGCGAACTGGCGGCGACACGCGCCGAGAGCGCCCGGCTGTCGCGGGAAGCCGGCGCCGCGGCCGAACGTGAGCGACTCTCCCGCGAGATCCACGACACGCTGGCGCAGGGTTTCACCAGCATCGCGACGCTAGCGCAGGCCGTCGACGCGGAATTGGACACCGACCCGGCCGCTGCCCGCAAGCATGTGGAGTTGATCGGCAGCACCGCGCGGGAGAATCTGGCCGAGGCACGGGTGATGGTGGCGGGGCTGACTCCGGCCGCGCTCGACGAAGGTTCCTTGGCCGGCGCGATCCGGCGGCAGTGCGAAAGGCTCACCGCGGAAACGGGTATCGCCGTGACTGTCGACGCCGACGAGGATTTGCCTCCGCTGGGCATGGCGGTCGACGTGGTGCTGCTGCGGGCGACGCAGGAGGCGCTCGCCAACATCCGCAAGCACGCGCAGGCCAGCGCCGTGCACGTCGAGCTGACCCGGATTGCTGATCGTGTGCGATTGACGTTGTCGGACAACGGCGTCGGCTTACCCGTCGAACATGCCGACGGATTCGGACTGCGTGGCATGCGAGCCCGGGTAGCTCAAGTCGGCGGGACGATGTCGGTGTCGTCTGACGACGGAATGCGGATCGACATCGAGGTGCCGACGTGACCGTAAAGGTGATGCTCGTCGACGACCACCCCGTCGTCCGAGAAGGCCTGCGGGGCATGATCGACGCCGAACCTGACCTCACCGTCGTCGGCGAGGCCGGATCCGGCGGCGAGGCGGTCGCGCTGGCTGAAGCCCTAAGGCCCGACGTGATTCTGATGGATCTGCGCATGCCAGATGTCGACGGCGTCACTGCCACCGAACGAATCCTCGCCGCGCTACCGCAGACCAGGATCATCGTCGTCACCACGTACGAGGCCGACGCCGACATCCTGCGGGCCGTCGAGGCGGGCGCGGCCGGATATCTGCTCAAGGACGCGTCGCGCGCCGAGCTCGCCGACGCTGTCCGTGATGCCGCCCGTGGCAAGACAGTGCTGGCGCCCTCGGTGGCTGATCGGCTGGTTCGTTTTGTGCGCCAGCCTGTTTCGGCGTCGTTGTCGTCGCGCGAAATCGAGGTGCTCGCACTGGTGGCGAAGGGCAAGACCAACGCCGACATCGGACGTGACCTGCACATCAGCGAGGCCACGGTGAAAACACATCTGCTGCGGGCGTTCAACAAGCTCGGCGTGTCCGACCGCACCGCGGCGGTGACCACCGCCATGGGACTGGGCCTCCTCTAACTCGCGAGCAGACGCAAAACTCCCCTTTTTCAAGGCATTTAGGGCAGCTTTGCGTCTGTTCGCGCTACAAAGTCAGCGCGCCCGCGGCCAGCTCGTCGAAGCGCTCGATCGCCTCGTCTGTGTCGGCGTCGATACCGCGTAGCGGTCCCGCGTCGGCCAGGTATCTCCGCGCAAATAGCCGCGCCACCAACGCCTTGCGGTCCCCGCGACCGGTCTCCCGCTCCCATGCCGCCTGCTCGCACAGCAGTGCCGCGGCATACACATCGCCCATGAACTGCGCGAGCGGGAACAACCGCGCCTCCGCAACCGCGCCTTCGAGTTTGGTCCAGGCGGTGATCGCCGCGTCGAGATCCTCGATGCGACGCGCCACCAACTGCGTCGTAGCGTCGTCGTCGGACACCGACACCGCGTCGTGCAGCCGCTGCAACAGCGCTTCGTGTGCGGCGGCCTTCTCGATACCCCGCTTGACGTCGAGGCACAAGATGTTGTCGGACCCCTCCCAGATGGTGTTCACCTGCGCGTCACGCAATATCCTTGCCACCGGCCAGGATTCGATATAGCCATTACCGCCGTGGATCTCGATCGCATCCGACGCCATGGTGATGCCGAGCCGGCACACCTTGAGCTTGGTGACGGGCACCGCGATGCGTTGACGCACCTGCCGCGGCTGACGGTGGTTGACGGCGCCGGTACCGTCGAAAACCATCGCTTGGGCGGCTTCGACGTCGACGATCATCTCGGCGAGCTTGCGCTGCATCAACGGCTTGTAAATCAGCTTGCCCCCAAACGCATCCCGCGTCCGCGTGTAGCACAGCGACTCGACCAGCGCCCGTCGTGCATTCCCCAACGCGAACTGCGCGATGCCGAGCCGCGCCGCATTCGTCAGCTCCATCATGCGGCCCAAGCCTTTACCGTCGGCGGGTCCGGCGTCAGCGCTGGGTTCACCCGAGAGCAGAAACGCCTCGGCGTCGACGAACTCCACCTCACCGGAGGCCACCGAGCGGGTGCCGAGCTTGTCCTTGAGCCGCCGGATCCGCACGCCGTTGCGCGACCCGTCCCGTCGCGTGCGCAGCACCAGGAAATTCGCGACACCACGGCTGGAATCCGGTGCGCCCTCCGGCTTGGCCAACACGACGAACGCCTCGCCGTTGCAGTTCGACGCAAACCACTTGAAGCCGTTGAGAAGCCAGGCGTCGCCGTGGCGCCCACCCGTTCTCCGAGCCGTCGTCTCCAGCGCGCCGAGGTCCGATCCACCGGTGCGCTCCGTCAGCATCTGCGCGGTCTTCCCCGCCCACTCGCCGGACGCGAACTTGCCCAGCACGTAATCGCGCACATCGGCGGGCGCATACGCGGAAACCAGCGACTGCACCATGCCGCCGCCGGTGCCCAGCGCGCAGCCCATCCCGATATCGGCTTGGTCCAGAAGGTAATTCGACGCGAACAGCATCAGCGACGAGCTCACCCCGGCTTTTCGAGCGTCCGCCCGTAGCCGAGCCTGCGCGTCGAGCACCGCGCGTTTGGACTCGGTGAATGACGGCGGCATCACCACCCGGCTGATGTCGTGTCCCCAGCGGTCGTAGCGCTCCAGCCGCGGCGGGTTGCGGTCGGTTTCCTCGGCCCACCGCGCCACCGGGCCACCCATCAGTTCGCCGATGTGCGTCAAGTGCGGCTCGGCGACCGCGAGCTCGTCGGGCCGCAGGTAGTAGGCCATCGTGGTCTGCAGGATGGGATCGGTCGTATACCAGTTCAAACCCACGGCGCCCTGGTAGTTCTCGGTGCGGTAGCGCTCGGATTTCTCCGGCGTCGTGAAGGGAAGCCGGTCCACCGCCTCCACGTCGTAATCGCTCATGCGACGACGGTATTACAGTTTCGTAGTCAGGTGAAGAATATTTGTAATATCACTTTGTCAGCGCCAGCGAGCCGGCTGCGACCGTCGCGCTCACGACCATGACCAACGCCATCGGGATGGCGGTGAACTCGCCGCCCGCCCCGACCATCGGCGCCGCCAGTGCGGCCAGGCCGAACTGCAGCGCACCCATCAGCGCCGAACCCGTGCCTGCCGCGTGCCTCGCCTCCTCGAGTGCAAGTGACGTCGCATTGGCGACGATGAGACCGAGGCTGGCCACGGTGCACGCGAGCAGCACCAGCGTGGCCCACAGCACGGGCCCCAGCACCGCGTCGATGACCAGCAGCGTGGAGAACATCACCAGCAGCGCCACGCCGGTGTGCAGCAGGCACCGCTGACCGAACCGCTCGACGATCTTCGCGTTGACGGCATTTATCACGATCAAGCCAATCGCGTTGCTCGCGAACGCAATCGAATACAGGGTCGTCGACAGGCCGAGCGTCTTTTGCAGGACGAAGGGCGAGGCAGCGATGTAGGCGAACATCACGGCGAAGCTGAACGCGAATGCCAACGTGTATCCGAGATAGCGGCGGTTGGCGAGCAGGGTACGCACATTGCGGGCCAACGCGACGAGACCGCCGGTGGTGCGGTGTTCGTGCGGGTGACTTTCGCTCAGCCACACCAGCGCGCCGATGAACATCGCCACCGCGAGTCCGGTGATCACCCAGAACACACCGCGCCAGCCGATGGGCGCGAGCAGCGCGCCACCCAGCAACGGCGCAACGACCGGTGCAGCGCCGTTGATGATCATCATCAGGCTGAAGATCTTGGCAGCGGCGCCGCCGCGCGCTCGGTCGGTGATTACCGCTCGGCTCAGCACCACGCCTGCCGCACCGCTGAAACCCAGAACGAAGCGAGATGCGGCAAGCAGTTCGATGGAGGGCGCCAGCGCGCAGGCCGCGCTCGCAGCGATGCAGACCAACGTGCCGGCCAACACCAGCGGGCGCCGGCCGAAGCGGTCGGACAGTGGGCCGATGACGAGCTGACCCACCGCCAGGCCCACCATGAACGTCGTCAGGGTCAGCTGAATCGCCGATGTGCTGGTGCCGAATTCGTCGGCCTTCGCCGGCAGTCCCGGCAGGTACATGTCGGTGGCCAGCGGTGCGACCGCGGTGAGCAACGCCAACACGCCGATCCAGATCAGCGGGAATGGCTCGTGCTCGAGTCAGGTCGGCCTGGAACCGCTGCCACATTCGGAGTTCGAGGTGCTGCGCACCGTGGCCGACAATCCCGCAATCACCGTGACGGACGCGGCCAGATTGCTCGCGCAGCAGCCCAGCAATGTCAGCACCACCGTGCGGCGGTTGGTCCAGCGCGGACTCGTCGAACGCATCCCCGATGCCCGCGACGGGCGGTCGATCCGGCTGCAGCTCACCGGCAAAGCCGTCGAATACAAGAAGCTGATCGATGCGTTCTGGGTCGACGCGGTTCGCCGCCAACTGTCGGAGATGAGTGACGAGGAAGCCGCGCTGGTCGCCGAGGCCGCGCCGCTGTTCCGGCGCTTCGCATCGATGGTGTGACGCTAGCTCAGCCGCGCGACCGCGGAGGCAATCCGTTCGTCGGTGGCGGTCAACGCAATTCGCACATGCTGCGCGCCGCGGGGCCCGTAGAACTCGCCGGGCGCGACGAGGATGCCGCGCTGCGCGAACCATCCGACGGTGTCGCGGCAGGGCTCGCCACGGGTGGCCCAGATATAGAGCCCGGCTTCGGAGTGGTCGACCGTCAGCCCCGCCGCCTGCAACGCCGGCAGCAGCTGTGAGCGGCGCCGCTGGTAGCGATCGCGCTGCTCGCGCTCGTGCTCGTCGTCGTCAAGGGCCGCCACCATGGCCGCCTGCACCGGCGTCGGCACCATCATCCCGGCGTGCTTGCGCACCGCCAGCAGTTCGGCGACCACCTCGGGATCACCGGCGACGAAGCCGGCGCGGTACCCGGCCAGCGACGAGCTCTTCGACAGCGAATGAATGGCCAGCAGGCCGGTGTGCTCGCCGTCGCACACGGACGGATGCAGGATCGACACCGGTTCGGCGTCCCAGCCCAGGCCCAGATAGCACTCGTCGGACGCGACGAGTGCACCGCGCTCGCGCGCCCAGCCGACCACCTTGCGCAGATGGTCGACGCCCAGCACGCGGCCGGTGGGGTTGCTCGGCGAGTTGAGGTAGATCAGCGCGGGCGTTTGCGGCCCCAGCTGCGTCAGCGAGTCGGCCAGCGCCACCCGGGTACCGGCCAGCTGTGCGCCGACTTCATAAGTGGGATAGGCGAGTTCGGGCACCACGATGAGGTCGTCGGGGCCGAGACCGAGCAGCGTTGGCAGCCACGCAATGAGTTCCTTGGTGCCGATCACCGGAAGCACCGCGTCGGGCGCCAGGTCGGTGACGCCATAGCGCCGTTGCAGCGCGGCTCCCGCCGATGCGCGCAGTGCGGGGGTGCCTGCGGTGGTCGGGTAGCCGGGCGCGGCGCTGGCAGCCGCCAGCGCCTCCCTGATCAGCGGCGCGACGGGATCGACGGGCGTGCCGACCGATAAGTCGACGATGCCGTCGGGATGCGAACGCGCCAGCGCGGTCGCGTCGGCCAGCGTGTCCCACGGAAAAACCGGCAGCGCCGCCGAGACGCGCTTACGCAGTGCGGGGCGAGCCGTTATCAGTCCTCACCCTGCGGCGGCAGATCCTTGACGGCCTGCGGATCGTTGTCGGTCTGGCCCACCTTCGAGGCACCACCGGGCGACCCGAGCTCGGTGAAGAAGTCCGCATTGATCTGCGTGTAGCTGCTCCACTGGTCGGGCACGTCGTCCTCGTAGTAGATAGCCTCCACCGGGCAGACCGGCTCGCAGGCACCGCAGTCGACGCACTCGTCGGGGTGGATGTACAGCATGCGTGCACCCTCGTAGATGCAGTCGACTGGGCATTCCTCGATGCACGCCTTGTCTTTAACGTCGACGCAGGGTTCGGCAATGACGTACGTCACTGAGTTCTCCTCAAGTCCTCTCGGTCTACCTGTCCGGTGGGGCTGTCCGTCGTTGTCGGGGTCCGCCGAAGTCGACGCCAGTATGCAGAAAGTATCTCTGCCCAATAGCTGGACGCCGGTCTCAGTGTGCCCTAACTTCCGCGCCACCCGTTATGGGTGCCGCGTGGTTACAGATACTAATCGTTGCATTTACCGCACGCCTACTACAGGGTCTATGCACGCCGGTGCAGTGCAACTAGTTGCATATGAACCCTGGACGGCCCTAGGCTGCCCGGGTGGCACTCCCCCACGCGATCCTGGTGTCGCTGTGCGAGCAGTCCGGCTCCGGCTACGAGCTGGCCCGCCGGTTCGACCGGTCCATCGGCTATTTCTGGGCCGCCACGCACCAGCAGATCTACCGCACGCTACGGACCATGGAGTCCGATGGCTGGGTCCATGTCGAGGTGGTCGAACAGCGCGGGCGGCCCGATAAGAAGGTGTACACAGTCTCTGACGCCGGCCGCGTCGAGTTGGCACGCTGGATCGCCGCGCCGCTGTCCGGTCGAGGCAGCACCGTCGCCGACAACCGGACCCGCGATCTGGCGGTGAAGGTGCGCGCCGCCGCCTACGGCGACATCTCTTCCGTACAGGCCCAGGCACAGGCATTGCGTGCCGAGCGAGCCGAATTGCTGGACACCTACCGGGAATTCGAGAAGCGACAGTTTCCATCCCCTCGCGCGTTGAAGGGCAGCGCGCTGCATCAATACCTGGTGTTGCGCGGCGGCATCCGCGCCGAGGAAAGTGCCATCGATTGGCTCGACGAAGTCTTGGCGGCGTTGAAGGGATCTTCGTGACGTATCCGAACCTGTTGTCACCGTTGGATCTTGGCTTCACCACACTGCGCAATCGCGTGGTGATGGGCTCGATGCACACCGGGCTTGAGGACCGTGCGCGCGATATCGACAAGCTGGCAGCGTATTTCGCCGAGCGGGCCCGTGGCGGCGTCGGACTGATCATCACCGGCGGGTACGCCCCCAACCGAACGGGATGGCTGCTACCGTTCGCATCGCAGTTGGTGTCGTCGTCGGAGGCGCGGCAGCATCGCCAGGTCACTGAGGCCGTGCACGAGGCCGGCGGCAAGATCCTCCTGCAGATCCTGCATGCGGGCCGCTATGCGTACCATCCGTTTTCGGTCAGCGCGTCCCCGATCAAAGCGCCGATCAATCCGTTCAAGCCACGGGCCTTGCGCGACGTCGAGGGCACTATCTCCGATTTCGTCCGGTGTGCACTGCTGGCGCGGGAAGCCGGCTACGACGGCGTCGAGATCATGGGCAGCGAAGGGTATCTGCTCAATCAGTTCCTGGCGCCGCGCACCAACAAGCGCAGGGATAAGTGGGGTGGCTCGCCGTCGAACCGGCGGCGTTTCCCGGTCGAGATCGTGCGCCAGACCCGTGCGGCGGTCGGATCCGACTTCATCATCTGCTACCGGATGTCGATGGCCGACTACGTCGAGGACGGCCAGAGCTGGGACGAAATCGTCGCGCTGGCACAGGAAGTCGAAGAGGCCGGGGCGACGCTGATCAACTCGGGTTTCGGGTGGCACGAAGCGCGAGTGCCGACGATCGTCACGTCAGTACCCAACAGCGCGTTCGTCGACATCAGCAGCGCGGTGGCCGAGCAGGTCTCGATCCCGGTGGTGGCATCGAATCGGATCAACATGCCGCAAGCGGCCGAGCAGATCCTCGCCGAGACGCAGGTGCAGTTGATATCGATGGCGCGCCCGCTGCTGTCGGACCCGGACTGGGTGTTGAAGGCTGCCGCCGATCACGCGGACGAGATCAATACCTGCATCGCATGCAATCAAGCGTGCCTGGATCACGCCTTCGTGCACAAGAAGGTGTCGTGCCTGTTGAATCCGCGAGCCGGCCGGGAGACGGAGCTGGTGCTGGGACCAACGCGGGTGTCCAAGCGGGTGGCGGTGGTGGGCGCCGGACCGGCTGGGCTGGCTGCGGCGGTGACGGCCGCGCAGCGCGGGCATGCGGTCACGTTATTCGAGGCTTCAGAGGTGATCGGCGGCCAATTCGACTTGGCACGAAGGATTCCGGGCAAGGAGGAATTCAACGAGACCATCCGCTATTTCAAGACGATGCTGGATAAGCATGGCGTCGACGCCCGGCTCGGTGTGCGGGCCGACGCGTCGGTGCTACAGGGTTTCGACGAGGTCGTGTTGGCAACTGGTGTGGCGCCGCGGATTCCGGACATCCCGGGCATCGACCATCCGATGGTGCTGTCATATGCGGAGGCGATCACGGGCAAGCCGGTGGGCCGGTCCGTGGCTATCGTCGGGGCCGGCGGCATCGGTTTCGACGTGAGCGAGTTTCTGGTGACCGACGAGTCCCCGACGCTGAACCTCAAGGAGTGGAAGGCCGAATGGGGTGTGGCAGATCCGCAGGAGGCTCGCGGCGCATTGGTGACGCCGCTGCCCGCACCGGCGGTGCGCGAGGTGTACCTGCTGCAGCGGACCAAGGGGGCACAGGGCCGAAAGCTGGGCAAGACAACAGGCTGGGTCCACCGGGCATCTTTGAAAGCCAAAGGAGTGCATCAGCTTTCGGGCGTGAACTATGAGCGCATCGACGACGACGGGCTGCACATCAGCTTCGGACCCGAGCGCGCCGACCGCCGGGTGTTGGCCGTGGACAACGTGGTGGTCTGCGCGGGTCAGGAGTCGGTGCGCGATCTCGTGGACGAGCTGCGCGCCAACGGCATCGAGCCGCACGTCATCGGCGGGGCCGACGTCGCGGCGGAACTCGACGCGAAGAGGGCGATCAGGCAAGGCACCGAGCTGGCGGCGCGGCTGTAGGTCTTAGTGGCTTCGCGCTGCGTTCGTGGCGTGGCTACGATCCCGCCGCGCGATCTTCGGAACCACACCGCCGAAGTCTTGCGACCTGTCGAGGCGGGCGAGGAGACCGACGTCCTCAAAGACTAAGACATCGAAGTCATCACAGTCTCGTAGCGGCACCGCACTCTGGCGCAGCGCCACAACCGGTTCAGGCCGCCAACGGTGCGTACGTGGTGGTGCGCTGGCGCGCCGGGCGGCCGATACCCTCGGCGATCGCCACCAATTCCTCGACGGTCTTGGCCGAACCGAACTCCGAGCCGGCCATCCGCGAAATGGTCTCCTCCATCAGTGTGCCGCCCAGATCGTTGGCCCCGCCCTGCAGCATCACCTGCGTGCGCTCGACACCCAGCTTGACCCAGCTGGTCTGAATGTGAGAGATCCTGCCGTGCAACATGATCCGCGCCAGAGCATGAACGGCACGGTTGTCGCGGTGCGTCGGCCCGGGACGCGCCCCGCCGGCCAAGTACAGCGGTGAGCTCTGGTGTACGAACGGCAGCGGCACGAATTCGGTGAAACCGCCCGTGCGGTCCTGGATCTCACGCAACACCCGCAGATGGCCCACCCAATGATGTGGCTGGTCCACGTGCCCGTACATCATCGTCGAGCTCGACCGCAGCCCCACTTCGTGCGCGGTGGTGACGACATCGATCCACATCGATGTCGGTAGCTTGCCCTTGGTCAGCACCCAGCGCACTTCGTCGTCGAGAATCTCAGCCGCGGTGCCCGGGATGGTGTCCAGGCCTGCCTCGCGCAGCGAGATCAACCATTCGCGAATCGATAACCCGCTCTTGGTGACTCCGTTGGCGATCTCCATCGGCGAGAAGGCGTGCACGTGCATCGACGGCACGCGTTCCTTGACCGCGCGCACCAGATCGGCGTACCCAGTGACGGGCAGTTCGGGGTCGATGCCGCCCTGCATGCATACCTCGGTGGCACCGGCGACGTGCGCCTCCCAGGCGCGGTCGGCGACTTCGGCCGTCGACAGCGAGTACGCGTCGGCATCGCCCTTGCGCTGCGCGAACGCGCAGAACCGGCAGCCGGTGTAGCAGATGTTGGTGAAGTTGATGTTGCGGTTGACGACAAAGGTGACGTCGTCGCCAACCACGTCACGGCGCAGCGAATCGGCCAGCGCGGCAACGGCATCCAGCGCGGGACCGTCAGCAGTGGCCAGCGCCAGATACTCGTCGTCGCTCAGGCCGGCCGGGTCACGCTCCGCCGAGCGCAGCGCCGCCAGCACGTCGGTGTCGATGCGTTCCGGCGCGCGGGCGGCAAGCTCGTGCACCTTCTCCCGGATCGACTCCCAGTCGCCGAACGCGCTGCCGAGATCGCTGCGGGTCTCCGTCAGCCTGCCCTCACTGTCGATGGCGGCGTGTAAGTCGGTGCGGCCCAAGGACTCCAAGGATTCGTCGGGCTCCTGCCATGGCTGCCCGACCGGATTGACGTCCAACGCGAAACCCGTCTCCGGGTCGGCCAACGCGTCGACGTGCCCACGCACACGCGGGTCGATCCACGCCGCCCCGGCCTGCACATACTGTGGCTGCGCGGTGAGCCGCTGCACCAGGTCATAGCCGGCCTCGGCGGTGACGGCGGCAAGGTCGTCCAGAGCGGGCCACGGCCGCTCGGGGTTGACGTGATCCGGCGTCAGCGGCGAGACACCGCCCCAGTCGTCCACCCCGGCCCCGATCAACGCCAGGCACTCGGAGCGCGACACCAGGTTCGGGGGCGCCTGGATACGCATCTTGGGCCCGAGCACCAGGCGGGTGACGGCGACGGTGGCGAGGAAGTCGTCGATATCGGTGTCGGGCACCGACTGCATCGCGGTGTGTTCCTTGGCCCGGAAGTTCTGCACGATCACTTCTTGAACGTGCCCGAATTCCTTGTGCGAGCGTCGGATTGCGTGCATGGTCTCAGCGCGCTCGCCAAGCGTTTCGCCGATGCCGACGAGCAGTCCGGTGGTGAACGGAATGGACAGCCGCCCGGCGTCGTCGAGCGTCCGCAGCCGCACCGCGGGGTCCTTGTCGGGGCTGCCGTAGTGCGCCAGGCCCTTGGTTTCGAAGAGGCGACGGGAGGTGGTCTCCAGCATCATGCCCATCGACGGGGCCACCGGTTTGAGCCGCGAGAGCTCGGACCAGGTCATGACGCCGGGATTCAGGTGCGGCAGCAGGCCCGTTTCCTCGAGCACCCGGATGGCCATTGCCCGCACGTAGTCCAGCGTTGAGTCGTAACCGCGTTCGTCAAGCCACTGCCGGGCCTCGTCCCAACGCGTCTCCGGCCGGTCGCCGAGCGTGAAAAGGGCTTCCTTGCAACCGAGTTCGGCGCCGCGACGGGCCACGTCGAGAATCTCGTCGGGCTCCATGTACATGCCCATCCCCTGAGCGCGCAGCCGGCCCGGGACGGTCACGAAGGTGCAGTAGTGGCAGGTGTCTCGGCACAGATGGGTGATCGGGATGAACACCTTGCGCGAGTAGCTGACCGGAAGGCGGCCGTTGGGGCCGCGTCGTCCCGCAGAGGTGAGGCCGGCGTCGCGCACCCGCGCCGCGCTGGCGCACAGCTCGGCCAGGTCGTCGCCGCGAGCGGTCATCGCGATGGCGGCTTCGTCGACGTTGAGCGCCACGCCATCGCGGGCCCGTCGTAGCACGCGCCTCAGGGCCGCAGAGCCGGATTTCGGTGGGACCACCGGGCTAGGCAAGTCGGCGCCGGGCTGGGGGTTCAGAGCCACTCCCGTGTAACCCCGATGTCGTCAAGATTCATCCGCGTGTCTCACTATCTGAAACCACAGCGCCTGGCATATCGGTCAGGGTAGTCCGAGCGCAACAGGTGGGTGCGTCGCCCGTCGCCGACACGGCCGGAATAGCTGCGCGGCCACGTTGACTTGCGCGTAAGTTGAGAACCTGTCGGGGCGGAAGGCGAAGGAGCTGTCATGAACGTATCCGTCCGCTCGTATCTCATGGCAGGTCTAGCCACGGTCAGCGCCGGTGCCGTCGCCCTCGCGCCGATCCACCCGACGCTGCCTGACATCACTGTTCCGGCGCAGCAGACCGCCAGCACACCGGCCATGTCCCAGGCGATGGTCGATCTGCTGGCAGCGGCGCAGCGGATGACGCAGACCGTGGCAGGTCCGGTTTCGAACAGCGCGCTAACAGCGGCGGCGGCTGGACAACTCGCGGCACCGCAGGACCCATTGCTGCAAGTCCTGCTCGACGACCCGGTGCGCCTCCTGGGGCCTGCAGCGCCGCTCGGGTCGGTTACGCCTTCCCCTCAGCTGTCCGCAATACCGATCGCACCCAACATTGCGAACACCATCGACCAGGTCTATATCTGGGCGGAACCCTGGGTGCGGTGGGGTTTCGAGGTTGCTACCGATGTGGTGTCCTGGATCCCGGCCGTCGGTTGGTTCGCCGGCCAGATCATGGTCTTTTACACCTTCGGAGAAGGCATTGTCGCCAGTGCCGTCTTCAATTTCACCGATTGGCTCCGAGGCCAGGGCGGCATCATCGAGAACGTGGTCGACTTCGGCCTCGATGTCGGCGCAGCCTTTATCTGGCTGGGTATTGACGAGTGGAATTACTTCCTGCCTCCCCTGCCCCCGTTGCCCTTCCCGCTACCACCGCGACCGCCGGCGCAAGACCCGTTCCTTGCCGCCGAAACGCTGCAGCCGCCTGATGTTGGGGTCACGAATGCCGCAAGCGACCTCGTCAACGCGATCTACATACCAGTGCGAGACGGCATCAGCTACGGCGTCGACGTACTGCAGGCTGTACTTGACCCGATTCCTTTCGTCGAAATTGTCGGCGACCAGGTGAACCTCCTGTATGACGTCCTCGCCGAACCAATCGCCGACAGCGTCGTCTTCGGGTTGATCGACCCAGTGCTCAATGACCCGCTGAACATCAACAGCTACATCGACGGCGCGTTCAATGTCGGCAACGCAACCATCAACGCACTCATCAACACGGGAATCGCTGAGGTCGATTACGTCCTTGGCGGCGGGTGGATTCCGTTCGCCGCCACCGCCGCCAATGAGGTGGCCACGACGCCGGAAGACGCGGGTTCGGTCGACGCCGGCCTCGATGTGCTACTGGCGGGAGGCGCCGACGACGCCGGCCAAACTCCGCTCGTGAACAACGCGGTCAAGCCCGTTGAAGAACTCGGCAAGACCGCGGAGGCGGCGCGCTCTGAGGCCCTCGCGACAGTGTCCGCGGCGGCCGAGCGCCGCGCCGAGCAGGCTCAAAGGCTCGCCAAGGCACCGGAGGCCGTCGCAAAGGGTCTCGTGCAGGCCCAAGGTGAAGTGCGCGAGTCGATCGAAACGGCGACCGAGGACGTCACCGGCGCGGCGCGTACAGGTCGGCCGGGCAAGGTCACACAAGAAGTCGCGAAGGCTCCTGGCACGGTGGCGAAAGGTCTGCGCGACGGGGCAACTGAGGCCGCCAAGGGTCTTCAGCAGGCCCGTAATCAGGCCCGCAACGCTGTCAGCGGCAACGCAGACAAAGGCAGTCAGAGCACAGACAACGGCGCCAAGAATGGGAACAACGACAAAGGCAGCGACAACGACGAGTAGTCAGCGCCGACGGAACAGCAGCCACGCCGCGGGTAACGTCCCGAGGGCGATGAAAATCAGCACGCTGTAACCCATTACGCCGCGGCCGCCGAAGATGATGTCGCCGCCTGGCCCGCCGAGGGTCATCGCTGCGACGGTCGCCAGCCACGTCCACAACGGCAGCGCGGCCAGGCGCATCGAATCGGTCCAGTACATCGCCGCCCAGACCAATGCGGCGTTGACGGCGCCGGTCACCAAGGCGCTGACGGGAAATGGAATGGCGCCGATGCTGAACGGCAACAACAAGGCTCCGGCGACCGCCGAGATGATTCCGTCAACGGCAAGCAGGCTCAGGACGACGACGCGAATCGAGGGGTCTTCCGCGCCAGGGTCGACGGTGGCGCGCGGCGTCGTCGAGATCAGGTCGGGATGCTGTCGAGCAGTGCGACGAGCGAACCCACCACCCATTGGAAGTTGTCGGCGCGGTCCTGCTGGTGTTGCAGGTTCGGGTCCAGATCGGGGTCCATGACCCGGGAGCCTACCCCGTCGCATCGGCGCTATTCCAGGTTCAGCCCGGCCAGCAGATCCGTTTCCCAGCCGCGGGCGTCGCGCTCCCCCGGCGTTCCCGCCACGAGGATGTAGTGCTCTTGGGTCGGGATGGGCATCGCGATGTTGTTCGACAACGCGCACGACGCTTCGTTTGGCGCGACGGTGACCTGGGTGGCGTGGGCACGCAATGCTGCCACCTTGGCGGGCAGGCAGTCGGCCACGTCGATGACGGCGTCGATCTTGTCGTCGGGGTAGCCGAACGGCACCTCGTCGATCGACACGCGAACCCACTCCGGCGGCACGTCGGTCAGGGCGTTCAGCCCGGATTCGATCGCACTGGTGGCGACGACGGTCCAGTAGAACTTGGGCACCTTCCAGGGCTGTCCCGGAAATTCGCCGCCGCCAGCAGCCTCGACGGCCGCGGTGGTGACGCGGTGGGCCTGGATGTGGTCGGGATGGCCGTAGCCGCCGTTCGGGTCGTAGGTGACGACGACGTGCGGGCGCAGTTGCCGGATGATCGCGACGAGTTCGCCGACCGTCTCGCGCATGTCGGCGTCGATGAAGCGTTGATGGTGGCGCGGCGGGGTGCCTTCCATGCCGGAGTCGCGCCAGCGGCCGGGTCCGCCGAGGAAGATGGGTTCGTCGACGCCCAGAGCGTCGAGCGCCGCGGTCAACTCGCTGATCCGGTAGCCGCCCAGCTGATCGGCCTTGTCGACGACGAGCTGGGCGTAACGCTCGCCGATGACTTCGCCCTCTTCGCCGAGCGTGCAGGTGACGACGTGCACGTCGGCGCCTTGAGCGAGGTAGTGCGCGATGGTTCCGCCGGTGGTCAGCGTCTCGTCATCGGGATGAGCATGGACGAACAGCAGACGGGGCACTTCATGCGACGGCATCGCCGCGACCCTAGCGCGCAACGGTGAACGACGCCGGGCTCCAGCCGATCCCGTCGGGGCCAACGCCCATCAGCAAACGGCCTGAGATAGACCGATTTCATACCGTCTGATAGACCTTCATCGCAGAGGGGCCGCAGTCCGTCCCGCTATGTGGGACGGACTGATAGTTCAGTATTGGCGTAGGCCGCGTCACAATTGGCGGACTAGCGTGTCGCTAGTCACTGCCGTCGGGCCGCGCTTGCCACTACGCCGACCAATATCACAACCCCCGGCCGGGGCCACACCCTGCCGGCACGGCCCTGGCGAATCCACTCACCGAGTTCCAACAGGTCTTCCAGAAGGCCTTCGAGAACGCCCAGGCGTTGGGCGCAACCATCACTGCCAACCCTGCTCCGATCCTCCAGGCCGTGCTCGCCAACCAGGTGAGCAGCGCGGAGATGCTCGCAGAGGTCGCTCAGGTCCTTGGCGGCGGATTGCTGCAAGGCTTCACGACCGACTCACCGGCGCTCATTCAGCAGGCGCTAGCGGATTTTGCGGCTGGCGACATCACCAACGCGCTGAACAACATCGTCGGCGCTGTACTTGGACCCGTGGTTGCGGCGGCCCTACCGCTGGTGGGTGGTGAACTGGATCCGTTCGCGGTCATCCAGAACCCGTTCGAGAACCTCTCGAACGTGGTCAACGCCATCACCAATCCCTTGACGCCGGGCCTGCTGGCCGCCGCGCTTGCGCCCGTCACCATGTTGAGCGACATCAACCTCGTGCTGGGTTCCACCGGAGAAGCGCTCATCGGCGCGGTGGAAGAAGGGAATCCAGAGGCGTTCGCCAACGCCGCGTTGAGCTTCGCGCCGAAACTCACCGGAGCAATCCTCAACGGTGAGTACGGCAGTGGCTTGATTGGCCCGTACGGCCTCGTCTCTTCGCTTCTCACGCTTCGGCAGGCAGTCGCGGACGCCATCGAGCCACTGGTCCCGGCGGCGGAAGAGGCAAGTCTCCCAGCTGTTAACGAGACGGCAGGCGAGGCCGCCGCGACAGTCAACCTGAGCACAGCAGAGGTAGCCGAGCCGACGAAGCCGGCAGCGAGCAAGACCGAGTCTGTCGATACGGGCGCCTCTGATACGGCGGCCGCCGGTGCAGCCGCCGTGACCGCGGACAAAGTGGAGGCATCGACGACGGAGGAAGTCGCGCCGTCGGAGAAGGTCGACGCCTCTGCCGACAACACCCAGACCGCGGCGGGAACGACGACGGTGAAGGACAGCCCGATGGCAGTGCCAGGCAAGACGGGTACGACGACGTCGGAGCGGACGAACCCTGTCAAGCAGGTCCGCGATGGCATCCGCGGGACGGTCAAAAACGTCACCGACGGGTTGAAGAAGGCCGCTGAAGGCATCAGCGGGAAGAACCGGAAGGGCGAAAGCACAAGCGGCTCAAACTCGAGCGCCGGCTCGGGCGATGGCGCGGGCTCGGGATCGAGCTCGAGCGACGCCGCGTAGCTTCGCCAGGCCGACGGTGGGCCCCCTCCACATTCGGAGGGGGCCCACTGCTTCGGTCGGTAGCCGCATTGAAAGTGGCAACAGCTGACATGTCTTTGCAATAACAACTAAGCAGCAAACTGCATGCCGCAGAGCCGTCGCAGTCGCTCGCCCCTGTCGGTCGCCGGATCAATCCACGACTGCGCCTACGATCAACGTGGGCCGGCAATCAAATTCTCTCGTTAACATCGCCACGATCCCCGCGCGATGTATTCATCCTGTGCGCAGTAGGCGATCCGATCTCAAGTGCCACGTATGGCTAACAACTGACGGCTTCCGCCATCAATTCGCTAGCAGTGAATTTGCATTCACATAATGACAACGGCCAGTTCCAGTTTGCAACTCCTGACGAAGCGGCGCCAGCCATCAATTTGCCTGTTGAACAGCTAGTTTCGCGCGTCAATAACGTTGGTTGCTCACTGCCGGGCCGCCCCTTTGAGATCAATTCAATCTTTCCAAATCGCCCAATTTGTTAACTTACTCTCAGGTAGCTTCTGCGGCGTCGGGGGTTTACATCGACACAAGGAGATGCCATGCAAGTTGCTGCTCGTCCATATTTCGCAGCTGGCGTGGCGCTGGTGGGGCCGGCGCCATAGCGATCAGTCCGGTCGCGCCGCCGGTACCGGACGTCAGGGTCGCGAACCCGGCAGTCCAGCTGACTGCCAGCCCCTTCGACCCCTATGTCCAGCTGATCGAAAACACCGTCACCAACGTCGGTCTCCTCGCCGACCAAGCGTTCGCGAACGGACCGGCGCCGCTGCTGACCCAGATACTCGAGAACGGCATCGCGAATGCAGAGCTGTTGGTGGCCAAGTCTCTGTAACGCGCTCGATCCCGAGAATCCGTTCGGCGTGCCGGCCATGCTGCAGGAGGCAGTCGACCAGCTACTCGCTGGTGACATCGAACTCGCTTCTCAGACCCTGGTGCAAACCATTCTGCAACTGGCCTTCGCGGTCCTGCCGTCCCTGGTCGCGCCGTTGAACAACTTCGTCAACGTTGTCAACGAACTGCCGACGGCCGTCCTACTCGGCGGCATCGGGCTGATCGGTCCGCCGGCGGCGCTCATCCAGTCGACGGGTGCCTTTGCAATCCGTTGCCGATGCCGTGGCCGCAGGCGATCCCGAAGCGATCCTCAACGCAGTCGTCGGCGGCCCGGCCGTCATTGTCGACGGAGTGCTCAATGGGTATGACCCGACGCAAACGCCACGTCTCCTCTCGCCAGGACTTGGGATCATCTCGGTCTTCTTGACGATTCGGAACACGTTCGTCGAGGCGATCACTCCCCCGGAGCCGCCCGGGCTGGCCGCGAACGCAACGACGAGCGAAGCCGCGGCGACGGTGACGGTTGACCTCGCTCAAAATGCCGAAGGTGCAGAAGGTCTCGGACAAGGTGAGGCCGACAGCGTTGCCGCAGAAGCACCGGAGACGGCGAGCACGGAACCCGAGGATCCGGCTCCCACAGACAACACGGGGAAGTCCGATGACGCGGATCTGGTCAGGAACAGCCTCGTCGCCACACCCGGCGTGACCGCTACCGATTCAGGCGAAGCCGATCAGGTCAGGCCGCTCAGGAACCTCCGCGACGGGATTAGCGGCGCCGTCGACGGATTCCGCAACGGCGTTCGCAACTTTACGGAACGCCTCAGCGGCAAGAGCGAGAGCTCCAGCAGCTCAGCCAATTCGAGCAGCAGCAGCTCAGGCGAAAGCGAATCCGACAGCGGCACTGAGTAACCCGCCAGTAATGCAGTGGGCCCCTCGGAGGGGCCCACTGTTTTTGGTCATACGCGTTCGCGCAACTGCAGAGTAAACGGATGATGAATTGACGCCTCCGGGCATCGTCGCACGGGCTGGCGCCATCAGGACCGTCACCGACACTACGCGCGATGCGGCCGAAAAGGTCGGCGACGCAGTGAGCGACGAGGTCAGCGGCTAATGTTGGCGGCCACGCTTCGCCGCGCGCTGAGTGCTTCCGGCGACAGCTTCAGCTCGCACGAGTAGCGCCGCCGACGGCACCACCTTGCCGCTCAAGTATGTCGACATCCGAGATGCAGAGGTGCCCAATCGGCGCGCGAACTCCGCGGCGGTCAGCCCTGAGGAATCCACCAACTCCTGCAGGCGCCTGCGCACTTCGGCGCGAGCCGACGCCTCAGCATCGGAACGCACCCTAGCGAGCGAACGCCGAAGAGCCGCAACCACTCCAACGTCCTCGGCAAGATCTAGCGCCTCTTCCAGATCGGTCGCGACGGGACCCCACGGATCCTGACGCACCGCGGCAGCGATGCGCCGCCAGTGCGGCAGCGAGCCTCGATCGATCGCAGCCAGAATGCCTTCGACACCCCAACATTCGACGGGGTCATCAGGACTAGCATTGATATTTCGAAACTGCAGAGTGCGCATACCGTTTACCCCTCTACGGTCAGCATCGCATCTGCGACTGCTTGGCACTGAGCAACGATGGTCGACCATGACTGCCATTTCGGGTCCAGATTCTTGTACTGACCGAGTTTGGTTGTCGTTCGCGAATCCGCAGGCCGGGGCTCGCTGAGCTGACGGAGAAGCTGTGCCGCCACGGTATTCTCGCCCGGTTCGCCCTCGTCGTAATACCGATCGATGTCGGCGAGTGTCTCTGCGGCCCATGGCGTTCCGAAGCGGTCGGCCAATGCGGCCACGTCGATGTAGTCGCGCGTCTGGTTGCGCTTCACAAGCAGATAAGCCTTGATGCGCAACGTTTCTTCGGGTGTCGGTGCCACGACGCTCCCACCGCCGGGCACATTGACTGTCTGTGTCTCCAGCGGACGCCGACGGATGAGCTGACGAATGCCGACTTCAATTTCGCCCAGGCTGCCGAGAAGGATCTTGCCCGGTACGGCGCGGTTCAAGACCCACTCAGGATCGCTGTCCAGTGCTTCGAGAACAGCGTCGAACCGGTGGGTGAGGTCGGCCAAGACGTGATCGTGATCGAAGGAAGTCCGATGGCGGGCATAGAGGACTGCCGCGGACCCGCCCTCGAGCACGGCGTCGGGTACCAGCTCTTGCAGCCGCGCCGCCGACCGCAGAACGTCGTCAAAGTCCACCATAGGCGCTCCTTGGTTATCACATATGATAACCCGTGGGACCAGGCCCGCACGCTACTGCGTCGTCTTCACCCAATTGCCGGCGTCACCGACGATGCCCACCGGCACGGCCCCGGTCAGGCTGACGTTCTGCACGCTTGGCCCCGCCGCCACGATCGTGGTGTCCTGCAGGATCGGCAGCACGGTCGACATGTTCCACAGCCGCGGCTCCACCGCCTCGATCACCTCGGCGATTTGCGACGTACCATCAAGCGCCGCATCGATTCTCGGCTGAATACTGCGGTCGCAGATGCCCGTGATGTTGCTCGGCGCCTGCACGAGTGCCCCGGATTCCGGTGCCGGGCTCGGCTGCGTCGCCGTCGGGGTGGCGGTCGGCGGCGGCGCGTTGTTCCGCGGCGGGCGTGGCGGCGGTTCCGTCGTCGGCGCGGGCGGTGACGTCGCCACCGGCGTCGCCTCCAGCGCCCGACATCCAAAGCGGGACGCCAGCGACGTCGCCAAATCTCCGCCCGCCTGACGCCAGCCGACAATCGCGTCCACTCGGTTGTTGGTCAGCGCGTCGCCGTAGAGCACCACGGGATCCAGCGCGGACACCGATGCCGCGATGCCGACGTTGCGCAGCTGGTCCGCCGCGGTATTGGCGACCGCGACCGACGTCGGATCGTTGGCCGCCACACCGATCACAAGTGACAGCGGCACACCGTCTTTGGTGATCTGGCCACGACTGTTATCCGGGGGCGGCACGCCGGGCGTCGGCGGCGCCGGAGTCGCGACGGGCTGGACGTGATATCCGGCCTCCGCCAGCAGGCCCAATGCGGCCTGTCGGCTCATCGCCGGAGGCGCGGTGGGGACATAGTTCGGATCCGACGGCGTTCGCACCTGTGCCTGCGCAAGCTGGACGGTGTTGTCGTCGCCCGCGCCCACCGACGCAAGCAGATCGACGTCGAGCAGGCCGAAAATCGCTTTGCGCACTTGCGGATCGGCGAGTTTTGGCTGCTGCGCCCGTAGTGTCATCTGCATGACGCGCGGCGCCATGATCCGCGCCGTGCGCACATCGGGGATCGCACCCAATTGCGCGAATGCCGCTGCCCCACCGTGGACTTGGGCCACTTGGGTGTCGCCGTTGCGGATCGAGTCGGCCAGCGCAGCCGTCGCACCGCCGCGGCGGAAAAGCAATTGATCGGGTTTGGCCGGGGCACTCCAATACCGATCGTTGCGCGCCAGCAGGATCTCATCCCGTTGCGGGTCAATGTTTTCCACGCGGAACTGGCCACCGGTCACCGGCATCGCCCGCGCCAATCCCGCGGCGAATCCGCCCGGCACATCTTTGACGATGTGCGCCGGCAGGATGTCGTTGAACAGTTCGCGCCAGGCCGGATACGGCTGTGAGAATGTCACAACGGCCGTCTTGCCACCCTCGACCGACTGCACGCCGGTGATCAGGTCATAACCGGCAGGGTCGACGACGCCGGGCTGGCTCACCATCTGGCGCCACAGGTACCAGTAATCGTCGGCCCCGATCGGCGCGTTGTCGGTCCACTGCGCTTCCGGCCGGATCTTGTAGGTGACGGTGAACGGGTTTTGGTTCGTCACTTCCGCCGACAGCAACAGGGACGTGTCCAGTTCCCACCGCGATCCCGTCGGCGACTTGGGGTCCGGGATCGGGCGAAACGAGCTCGGCAGCACAAGCGCGGCGACGGCGGCGTTCACTGGCGATTGGTCAGACAGCAGGTGCGGGTTGAACCCCGGGCCGATCCAGTCGATGGCCACGATGACCTGCGTCGCCTTCGGCGGCGGCGGTGTCGTCGTCTCCGTGGTATCCGTGCTCTGCGGCGCCGGCGGCGGGCTGACGGTACAGCCACCGAAGAGCAATGCCGGTGCCGAGATCAGAGCGCCAATGGTGATAGCGGCGCGGTGTGGGCGGGTCGGCACGCTACTCAGGGTATCGACACCCTCAGATGGGGTCAGGACGCCGGCCGATCCGACGTCGGGCGCCGACTCGACACTACGCGTAGTCAGACTATGCATTCAATTGTGACCGGGCCCGTCATCTAGAAGCAGGGCCGTGACGCAGTAAAAGTTCGCCGTGTGTTCACACTCGCGGCCGATGGGAGGTGGGTCCCGCGCGACGTTACTGGTTGCTGAACAAGATCAACCCTCCCCGGGGAGGACGACGGGCAAACGCTGCTTGTGCCCAGCGGATTCACTCGCTCGTCGTAGCACGACAACCACTACCTGCACGTTCGACCGCTTTCCGACGAATGTTAAAGGGAATGCATGGGATTCGTAGTCTCTCGGAAGGTTCGCAGCTGCGCCCGACACCCCGCGAGCGGAACCAATTTGGCCAAGCGCGTCATCCCCCAGCTACTCCAGTCGCGGATCCTGAAGTGGACTTATGTCGTATACCGACACATTGCCAGCAAAGCTGCGCAGGAGCTGGAAATTTGCATACGCAAGGAGTTCGCTGCCACCTGAGAAAATCTCAGCTTTCGATATTGAACGACGGCGTAAGTTTCGGCTTTCAGCACCACAACCCCAGGGAGCCACCATGCACATTGGCCTGAAGAAGTCAGCGACGACGAGCGCGGCGGTGCTCGCAGCGAGCGCCCTCACCCTTTCACTCGTCACGCCGCAGGCACCAGGGCTTCTGAAGGCCATCGATGCCGAGGTTCGGCTCGCCGCGGCGCCGATCACTGAAGACCCGGCAGAGGCGCTGGCCGCTGCGGCCGGGAACATCGCACTGTTCGGTGAGCGGTTCGCAAGCAGCTTCGTGTCGACACCGCAGGGCCTGCTCGCCACGGAACCTGTCAACCTGAATGAGGCACCGTTGCGCGG
>NZ_PIZU01000033.1 GCF_002838065.1 Mycobacterium hubeiense
ACCCTGAATGCCTCCGAACAACCGGGCTATCGACCTTAAGCCAGCCGTAATCGCTTACGTGGTAAGCCAACTCCAGAGCTACTCGTTGCTGTACACGCCCGTGGATGTGAAGGGTGTCGCCTATGAGGAGATTGTCGGTTCTAACCTCCGCGGTGACAGGGGGGAGTTCTTCACCCCGCGTAACGCCTGCCGTATGGCGGTAATGATGCTCGACCCTCAGCCTCACGAGCGCATTCTCGACCCGTCTTGCGGAACCGGCGGCTTCTTGATCACGGCAATGAACCGCGCGCTGGAACACATTGAGGCAGAGGAACGTTCACAGTGGGCTGACCCGACCAATGGCACCGACGCTGAGCGCGAGGAGCTTCACCGTCGGCGCGCCGAGTATCTGTCCAATTACGTCTTCGGTATCGACTTGAACCCCGCCCTGGTACGCGCGGCGAAGATGAACATGGTCATGAACAACGACGGGTCTGGACAGGTTCGGCAGGCGAATACGCTCGAGAACCCGCACAAGTGGGATCGCGATCTGCGCGACAATGTCACACTCGGCAGCATCGACGTGATCGTCTCCAATCCACCGTTCGGAGCGAACATTCCGATCGACGACGAGGACATCCTGTCTCAGTACGACCTTGCCGCTATGTGGGACCAGGACGAAGACGGCAACTGGTCGATCAGGCTCGACCAGAACGGCAACCCGGTTCTGCAGAGATCCCAGCCCCCCGAAATCCTGTTCATTGAACGCGCTCTCCAGTTGCTCAAGCCCGGCACGGGCCGAATGGCGATGGTGATACCGAACGGGATCCTGAACAACCCCAGTCTCGCTTACGTTCGCCACTGGCTGCTTACACATGCGCAGGTTCTCGCCGTCGTGGACATGCACCGCGACCTTTTCCAGCCGAAGAACGACACGCAGACCTCGATGGTCCTGATGCGCCGCCTAGACGATGGGGAGGTCGCCAAAGCTCAGCAATCCGGACTGGACTACCCGCTATTTATGGCAGTCGCAGAGAAGATCGGACACGACAAGCGCGGCAACCTCATCTATAGGCGGACCGAGGACGGCGACGATGCGTTGGTCAGCCGTACGGAGATGGTGACGGATATCGACCAGACCACAGGCAAGGAAGTGCTCCGCGAGATCACTGTCACCGAGCGTCAGATCGACGATGAACTCGCCGAGGTCGCAGATGCATACCGCGAGTGGCTCAAGGCGCAGAAATGATCATCGCGCCGACGCGTGCCACCGCGCTGTACGAGGCGAACCGGCTCGATGCGCGGTTCCACGCTTCCCCCGCTGTCCGGCTACGACCTGTGCTGTCGCGTGCCAAAAAGGTATCTCTGCGGAGGATCGGAGAGTACGGAGATGTCCGAGCGCCCAACAGGTTCAAGAGGACTTATGCCGCCCCGGGCGAGGAATACATCCCATACCTCCGCCCGTACGACGTCTTCGAGTACCTGCCACCTGAGGCGGATCGGCTGTCGGTTACTCGGACCGAGAACCTTGACACCTATCGCATCAACTCGGGCGACCTGCTACAGACCTGCTCCGGCCGCAACCTGGGGCCGCTGACCATCGCGGACAACTATCTCGCGCGGTTTGTGCTGTCCCATGACATGGTCCGGATAACCATCGCCGACGAGTCCGAGCGTTACTACACGCTCGCGTTCCTGCAATCCGCAGTGGGACAGCAGCTTCTGCGGGGCGACCTCAACGGTTCGGTCATCGACCACATAACCGTCGACCAGGTCGCTGCGATACAGGTCCCCTTCGTCGCCTCGATAATCAGCAAGGTGGCGGCGCTCATGCGTGACGCAACAGCGACCAGGGAACAGTCGCGGATCACGCTCCACAAGTCGGTTGAAGCGCTCAACAAGGCATTTGACACCTCGCATGACAAGCCTCTGCGGGAGGGATGGGCTGTGAAGGGCCGCGACGCTGGGCACCAGACTCGACGCCGCGTATCACTCGACTCACGTCCAAACGATCAAGGAGAAGGTTCTCGCCGCCGGCGGTGTCGAACTCGGCGAGGTTGCGACGATCACAAAGCCGGGCGGTCGATACAAGACGTACTATGTCGCCCCTGGGCACGGGACACCACTCGTGTCCGGTACACAGCTTCTCCAGGCCGATGTCATTGGGGCAAAAAACATTTCGTCTAGAAGCATCCCGGACGGAGCCAGCTACGAACTGAGGCGCGGCGCTGTCTGCTTCCAGGCTGACGGCCGCGCCGAGGAGAGCCTCGGATACCCGTGCATGGTCACCAGCGAGCGGGATGGGTGGTTCGCATCCGGGCACGTCGGGCGTGCCACACCGAAGTCGGAGGACGACTCCGGGTGGCTCTGGGCGGCGATCGCCAGCGATGCGGTTCGGGAACAGATCGCCGCATTGGCATGCGGTTCGGTAGTGGACGCCCTATACCCAGAGGACTTGGCTTCGGTGGTACTTCCGCCTCGGCATCTGGTCGATTCAGCCGCGGTTCGCGCGGCATGGGAAGGGTTCGCTGACGCGGCGGCGAAGTCAGCGAGAGCCCGGCAGACAGTTGAGGCTGCACTTGCGAAGCTCGGAGTGGCGGTATAGGTGCTCCGACCTGCAAGAAGCCTGTGCACGTCGCGGTGAAGCAGCGCCAGTTAACTGCCCGCTGAAGACGGATCGATCCGCCGGCCAACCCGCTGCCCGACAGGGGGTTAAACGTCGGCGCCGTCAGCGGTGGGCTTCCGCTGTCACGTCAAAGCGATGGGGGCAGCGCCCTCCTGAGTTGACTTCCCTGAGGGTGACCCGCACACCGGCGAGTACCGGCTCCAGATCAACGCCGACTGGACATCACGAGGTGCGCGGGTACCAGTCGGGGATCTGTTCGGCCGGGCGCGGGTACTTCTTCAGATCCTCAATGTACGTCTCGTCGGTGGGCTGCACCGTCCAGTCCGGCCGGGTGTCGTAGTTGTAGTCGAACGTGCACTTGCCGTCTGGTTTGGCTGTGACGGTGACCGAGAGCCAGGCCCCTCGACCTTGGGTGGCCATCAACTCGCGTAGTCGCTTCAATGCGATGACCATTGGGGTCGGGGACTTCACGACCGTCGTGCCGTCGCTGCCTGTGACACTCACCCGAGACTCGGCGACCGTGCCTGCCTTGCGATACTCGACGGTGCAGCTATCCCAACCCTCACGCGGGAGAGCGTCGAACAACGCACGCACTACGGCGGTCTGCGCATCGCCCAGCTGCACCAGGTACGGTGCTTCGTCGGTCATCTCAGCCTCTCTAGTTGTCGAAATGGTATGTGCTGTGCAGGTTGCCGTCGACGTAGGTCTCCACTGAGTAAGTCTCCGGACGCAGTGAGTCCCCTGGGTATGAGAGGTCAACCTTGACCTGCACCTCGCCACCTTGTGCCGCCAGTTCCCGCCACTGCGTCTCCAAGTTGTAATAGTCCCGGCCACCGACAGCGTTCAAAGTGTCGCGCATAGCAGTGATGTTGATCGCCTCGCCCGGACCGCCAAATTGCGTACCGAAGATGTGCCCGCCATGGTCGCCGGGCAGCCGGTCGTCACCGCCTGCGATCCGCTGTTGATATACGTTGCGATCACCCGGTTGGTGCCCCTGGTCATACGTCATCTCGGCGTGACCGACGCGGCTGTTGCTGTCTGTCGTGTAGCTGAACCGGTCGTCGACGGTGTAGTGCGTGTTCGGTGCTGGGTTGTTCAGCTCGTAGTTCCACGCACCTTTCCCGCCTGACTCCACGTCCACGTGATTGAGGCCGTCGTCAGTTACCGAAGTCGCCGGCGCAGAGGGGGCGGGGTCGACATCGGCGTGTGGTGTGGGTACGTCGTCGAGGTGGCGGGTTGCGCCGCCAAGCGCGTCGAGTCCGTGCTCGATTCCTTCGGCAAGCGGCTTGGCGCCGGGGATGGGGGCCATGCCGGCTGCGTCGAGGACGGCTTGGGTTCGCTCAGCGGCGGATGCCTGGTCCCAGTTGGTGAACACCTCGATGTCTTTGGCCACGTCAGGAATGACGCCAAAGCTGCCTTCACTGAGTGCGCGGCTGCCTTCGGCGAACGCTGACGGCTCCGGCGGGAACGCTTGCACGTCAGCGTTTTCCGGAAGCGGCGGGATCGGCACCGCCCCGGCACCAGTTTCGGTCGCGGCCTGGTTGAGCTGATCGAGGATCGCCGTCTGCTCAGTCAGTTCTCGGCGCGCGTCGAACACCGCTTGGCTCAATGGGTCGGTGACGTCGCGGCCGGGACCCGCCCCACCGCCTTGCGAGTAGCCCTGCCCGGCGGCAGCATCCAGCTCGGCTTGCGCAGCATCGAGGGCCTGGCGGGCACCTTCGACTCGCGCGGCTTGTCGATCGACCACCGACGGGTCGGCCCCCACGATCGGGGAAGTCAACGGGGAACGCGTGTAACGCCCATCCTGGCCATCCCCTTTGCCGGCGTGCTGGTTGAGGATCTGGTCCAACGCGCTCGGCGGCCGCTGCTGGCTGAGCGCCGGGGGAAGGCCGCCCGGCTTTTCCTCACCCGGTTCCACGGGCGCTGCCTCGTCGGGTAGAAGCAGATCTTCGAGTGTGCCGCCGACATCGCTGGTTTCAGCGGGCTTACCGTCGGGGTCAGCCTCGGCTTCCTTCGCCGCTTCTTCGACGGATTTGGGCACCGGGAATGGACCGATCTGGCCCGGCGCCTGCTCCGGCGTCGCGTCGGGTTTGCCCTCCGGGTCCTCTTTGCCGTCTTCGCCGGGCTTGTCCCGTGGATTGAGTTTGACCTTGTTGTCGACGAGTTGAACCGTGTCATGTCCCTCGCCCTCGCCGTCGAACATGATCCCCGCCAGCTCGGCGGACTTCTCCTGGAGCCGCCCGCCGACCAACGCGTCAGCCTGGACCAACTGCTCGGCGTTCCAGCGGATGAATTCGGCGTGCTCGTCGGCCGCGATCTGCCGAGCGGCCAGAGTGGACAGGTCAATCTTCCGCGTATCGGTGACCGACAAGTCCTGCCCGACACGGAACCCGTCGGCCTCCGCCTCAGCGATGGCATCCAGCGCCGCCCTCTTGGCGCTGCGCACGTCATGGCCACCGTTCTCGGCGATGTCGGCGGCCTCGTCCTGAACAGCGCTCTGCCGACCCACCACCGCGGCGTCGGCGCTTACCCGATCCAGCGCTGCGTCCTTGGCGTCGCCCTCCCACGTGGTGCCACCTGGCGCGACGATGTTCTGGCGGTGCTGCTCGAAAAGCGCGACGGACTCCTTCCCCATCGCGCGCAACTGAGCCGCCGCGTCGTCAAGGTGCGCGGTGGGCCAATCCTCAATCTCCGCCCGACTGGGCAGCGCGCCGCCCGATCCGGAAGGCACAGCGCTCACACAGTCCCCGTGATGGCCTCGGCGCCACCGGAATCCGTGTCGTCATAGCGAGCACTGCTCACCGAGAGGTCGTCGGCCTGGCCGCTGACGCGGAGCGACTGCCGAGCGCGGACGGACTGGGCAGCAGCCAGAATCGCGGCGACGCCGGCCTGGCTGGGATGGGTGCCCTGTCCACCTTCGGCGGGCTCCGCGGCCAACTCTGCGGCGGTAATTTCACTGTTGGCGGCCGCGGTCCGCAGGCCGTCAGTGCTCACGTTCAGTTCGTTCGCCATATCAATTCCCCAACTGGCTAACACGCTGGTCGTGAGGGTACCTGACGATTTGCCCGGCATCGACACGAGAACCCCGGCTCCCGCTCAGAAGTCCTGATCTACCGGACGCAGGATGTTCGCCAGCAGGATTGCCGAGTCCGCGACGATCCCGGCCTCCCGCCGGTTCGGCTCGGTTGAGTGCTCCACGCTATGGGCGAGGTCGTTCACCTTCCCGACAACCCCGCGGATCGCTTCGGAAGGTGTGCGTTCGTGGTGTGAGACTTCGCAACGGTGGGCGCTGCTGTCGGTTATGGCGCGGGGTTGTCGGTGGTGGCTGCCAGGATGAGCATGTGGCTAGGGCGAGAGCGTTGCGTCGGATCGGGGATCCGGTGGTGGCCGCGCCGCCAAGGGGAGCGCGGATCCGGACCCGCCTGCGTCCCACAGCAAATGAGGCGGCGGCGTTGATTGCGATCGGGCAGTTTCTGGGCTCGGTGTATCGGTCGGAGCTGGCCGGGCGGATCGCATTGGGGCAGTTGGACAAGAAGTCCCAGGCCGCGTGGCGGGCTGAACGCAAGCAGGCACTGACGGTAGTGTCATCGTCGCGGTGGGCCGGATCGCTCACCCGCGCGGTGGAGGACCAATATCAGCTGGGAATGCGCGGGCTGGCTGCGCAGGTCACGGACTTGCGAGCCGCGGTGGGGGTTCTGGAGGCACGGTGCGCGCTGCGCCCGGGCCAAATCGAACCCATCGACGACTGTGACGCGGTGGGCCGGTGCGGGCGTGGGCGGCGTCGTCGGCGGGGGTATCGAAGCGCGGCGGAGCGATTCGCCAAGACCCGGCGCCTAGCGGTGCTGCGCGAGCGGCTCGACAGTGCGCAGCGGGCGTTGGCGGCGGGGCATCCCTCAATCGTCGTGGGTGGGAATCGGTTGTGGCGCAGGCGCAACAACCTCGACGCCGCCGACATGTCTGAGCAGCAGTGGCGCGAGCAGTGGGATGCGACCCGGATGTTTTTGACCGCCGATGGCGAGTCAGGCAAGGCCGGTGGCAACGAAACCATCCGCGTCGATGCCGAAGGCCAGCTGCGCATCAAGACCCCGGCCGCCCTCGCCGAGCTGCTTGGTCCGCATGTGGTGATCGACGCGCCGGTCCGGTTCGGTCACCGCGGCCAGGAGTTGGCTGAACGGGTCGCGGCTCGGCTGGCGGTGCGCTACGACCTAAGCTACGACCCGGTCCGCGACCGCTGGTATCTGGACGCGTCCTGGACCCTCACCCCCGGCCCACCCGCCACGCTGACCGAGTTGCGCGCCGGGCCGGTGCTCGGGGTGGATCTTAATGTCGGCCATCTGGCCTGCTGTGTGCTCGACGCGTCTGGTAACCCGGTTGGCGAGCCGCACACGATTGAAGTGGCCACGGCGGGATTGGCGGCCTCACGCCGCGATGGCCGGATACGCGCGGCCATCACCGCGCTGCTCGACCAAGCCGAGCACGCCGGATGCACCGCGGTCGTGGTGGAGAACCTGAATTTTGCCGACGCGCGGGCCACCGGTCGGGAGACCCTGGGCCGCGGCCAGCGGGGTAAACGGTTGCGCCGCAGCATCTCTGGTATTGCCACCGGCCGGTTTCGGGACCGGCTGATCGCCATGGCGGCCCGTCGCGGCATCGCAGTTATCGGCGTGGACCCGGCGTACACCAGCCGGTGGGGCAACCAGCACTGGACCACACCCTTGCAGCATCAGACTTCCGATCCAGCTACCGTCACCGCACATCACGCGGCCGCGGCAGCGATCGGCAGACGTGGCCTCGGCGTGGCGATCAGGCGACGGCCGGAAGGGCCCCGCACGCGACAGCGGACGCGTGCGGGCACACCACCGGCCAGGCCCGATCATCACCGCGGCCACGGTGGCAGGCACGGCAGTTCCGGCCCACCGACACACCCACCTCCCGAGGCGTGCCGGTCTACCGGAAAACACCCGCCGCCAGCGGCCAAGACCGTTCGGGCCGCACAGGACTCACTCCTACTCAGTAATCAGGAACGGTTCACCTCGCCCATCATCCGCGTCACCACGACAGTCAATCGCCGTCTTCAGCAAACCCCCGATGCGGCCTTGTAAGCTGCGCCACAATACCCGGTGCGTCTTAGGTTAAGCTGCCCTGCGTTAGGTTGACCTTCGCTGACAATGCCCGCTGACCTGCTATATCCTCGCGATCATGACTGCTGCCGGTGCGCTCGACACGAAATTCCACGCCCTATTGCAGGACCAGATTCGCAGCGAATTCTGCGCCGCACAGCAATACGTCGCGATCGCGGTGTACTTCGACGGCGCCGACCTGCCGCAGCTCGCCAAGTTCTTCTATCGCCAGGCGGTCGAAGAGCGTAATCACGCCATGATGCTGGTGCAGTACCTGCTCGATCGCGGCCTCGAGGTGGAGATCCCCGGTGTCGACCCGGTACGCAACGGCTTCGACGCGCCGCGCGACGCGCTGATGCTCGCGCTCGATCAGGAGCGCACGGTCACCGAACAGATCACCACGCTGGCGAGTGTGGCCCGCGATGAAGGCGACTATCTCGGCGAGCAGTTCATGCAGTGGTTCCTCGCCGAACAAGTCGAAGAGGTCTCGCAGATGACCAGGCTGCTGCGCATCGCCGAGCGTGCCGGCGACAACCTGTTTCACCTCGAGGACTTCGTCGCGCGGGAAATGGCAACATCGCCAAAGGATTCCACCGCGCCGAAGGCGGCGGGCGGCACGCTCTAGCCGTCGCGCCCCGCGCCCGTCAACCCGTTCTGCAGCCAGTTCTTGGTGCGGCCCGGGTGGTTGGTGGCCACCCACGCCACACCGAGATCGCGGCAATACCGGACGTCTTCGTAGTGGTCGACGGTCCAGCAGTACAACGCGCGGCCCTGCGCCGCGGCCCGGTCGACGAGCTCGGGATGCTCACGCAGTGTCGAGATCGACGGGCCGACCGCGGTGGCGCCCACCGTGGTCGCGGCACTCCCACCGAGATACCGCGACGTCTCGCCGAGCAGCACAGTCGGCAGCATCGGCGCCGCCCGGCGAATCCGCCACACCGCGGCCGCGGAGAACGACATCACCACGGCGCGTGACAGATCCGCCGACGCCGGCGACGCAATGCCGTACCGGTGCAGCAACGCCAGCACCTTGTTTTCCACCAGCGCGCCATAGCGCACCGGGTGTTTGGTCTCGATGAAGATTTTCACCGGCCGGTTCCAGTCCAGCACCAGTGCTACAAGAGCGTCGAGCGTCAACAGCCCGGTGTCACCGTGGCTTCCGTCCGCGCGCCAGCTGGCATGCCATGAGCCGTAATCCAATTGGCGCAGCTGATCCAGCGTCATCTCACTGACCAGTCCGGTGCCCGTCGACGTCCGATCGATCCGCCGGTCATGCATGCAGACCAGGTGGCCGTCGCGGGTGAGCCGCACGTCGCATTCGACGCCGTCGGCACCTTCCTTGAGAGCCAGCTCGTAGGCCGCAAGGGTGTGCTCGGGACGCTCAGCGGAGGCACCTCGGTGCGCCACCACGAACGGATGGCCGCCGACGTTCATACGGCTATGCTGCCGGGTTCTGCCCTTCAGACTCAACCGCAGGTGCTGTTTGGGTCTCGTCCGCGACGATGACCCAGCGCTTGGCGGGCCGCTCGACCGGCTTGCTCTCGAACCCGAGGAAAACCTGAAACGCCAGGAGCAGCGCGGCAAGGGCCAGCAGGTAGGCGATCGTGGTGGTCACCGTGTTGTCGGCGATGCCCTGCGGGTCGGTGGTGAAACTGGTGGCGATCGAGAACAGCGACACCGCGGTAGAGAACACCCACGCGATCCACCAGGCGACGATCGGTCGGCGCAGCTGGGCGGAGCGCCCCTCGACGTTGGCCAGTTCCAGGACGAACACCGGCGCCCACACCAGCTGGACGATCGGCACCAGAGCGCCGAGCCGCAGCTGCCACAGCGACCTCGGATCGGGGTGGCCGTGATGCGCGTACGCGGCGCCGCGACGCGCGATCAGCCAGTTCGTCAGCACCACCACACTGGCCACCACCGTGAACAGCGCCAGCACGCTGACCAGAACACCCAGCCACGTCGCGACACCGGCGATCCATGGGTTCAGCAGCACCGTGCGATTGATCAGCAGCAGGCCGTAACGAATGACGTGCACGAGCGCCGCAACGCCGAGCACCACCATCGTCGCGATCAACGTCGCGCGCACCATCGCCACCGACGGCCCGGCCTGCGCAGTGGCCTGCTGATCGTCGGTGGCCTCGTAGCGCTCCTGCAAACCCCAGCGGGGAATCATCGAATAGCGCGGCGTCGGGCCCAGTGACAGACGGCGGCGCCGTGGCGGAGGGGGCGCCCCAGGACGCACGGCGATCCACCGGTATCCGGGCGGCAGCCGCGGCGGCGCCCCTTGCGAGCTGGGCCGCAACGACGGCGCGGTCGGGCGCCACTGCTCGTCGGGCGCCGGCCCCGAGGGTGCCAGCAGGGTGCCGTGGCAGCGCGGGCACCACACACGCTGGCGGTCGCGCACATTCCACCGCGTTCCGCACTGGGAACACACCTGGATCATTCGACCAGCCTAGCGAGGCGGATCTGGGGGCATGCCCCTGCGAGATCAGCAATTCCGCGCTATCCACAGTTTCCACAGGTTCATCCACAGGCCGTCATCGGCGGAAACCGGCCTTGATCCGCGGAATCTGGGCGCTTGCAAGAGCAAGCTGTGGACAACCTGAGAGCGAATCCGGCGGCTGATCAACAGGCCGGCCGCCGCGGAGCGAAATGGCTTGCCCCACTAAGCATCTGCGCCATCCGCGTCGCGCGGGACGCGCAGCCGGCCAGCTGCGCGTGAGGCCGATTTCTCCGTCTGACTTCCGAAGGGCTATGATCGGCGTCACACGAGATGTTGTGACAGATCTCACTTGGGGGCGATAGGTGATCGTGCAGGTCAGGAGAGTGTGATGGCGTGGCATCCGACAGGTCCTGGATCCTCCGCTGTACCGCCGTCTGAATGGCACTCGTCCGCGCACATCTACACCCGTAGTCAGCTGATGGCGTGCCTTCGCGCGGGCGTCATCGCACTCGTGTTGTTGGGCATCCTCGCACTGATCGTGCTGTTCTGAAACGGGTGTTACGGGGTATGCGTGTGAGCGCCGCACGCGTCCTTGCGGTGTGCGCAGGGATGGAGCAATGTGGTCAGCGATGTTAGAGATGTTGAGGACCAAGAGCTCCATCGATCACAAGAGGAAGGAATCCCGTGGCTGAATACACCCTGCCGGAACTCGATTACGACTATGGCGCGCTGGAACCGCACATCTCCGGACAGATCAATGAGCTCCACCACAGCAAACACCATGCGACCTATGTGAAGGGCGCCAACGACGCACTGGCCAAACTCGAAGAGGCCCGGGCCAACGGTGACCACTCCGCCATCTTCCTCAACGAGAAGAACTTGGCGTTCCACCTCGGTGGCCATGTGAACCACACGATCTGGTGGAAGAACCTGTCCCCCAACGGCGGTGACAAGCCGACCGGCGAGCTCGCCGCGGCGATCGACGACGCGTTCGGGTCTTTCGACAACTTTCGGGCACAGTTCACCGCCGCGGCTAACGGGCTGCAGGGCTCGGGCTGGGCGGTGCTCGGCTACGACACCCTGGGCCAGAAGTTGCTGACATTCCAACTGTACGACCAGCAGGCCAACGTCCCGCTGGGCATCATCCCGCTGCTACAGGTCGACATGTGGGAGCACGCCTACTACCTGCAGTACAAGAACGTCAAAGCCGACTACGTCAAGGCGTTCTGGAACGTCGTCAACTGGGAAGACGTGCAAAATCGCTTCGCGGCTGCCACCGGCAAGGCCCAGGGGCTGATCTTCGGCTGACACACCGAGGGTCTTCATGCGCTCTATCGAAAGGGGCGTCGCGCAGCCGCGCGGCGCCCCGCCCTCGTTTCCGGGCCACCGATCGATCGAAAAAACGCTCGTTAGCAGTCGTGTCCAGTTGCGTGCTAGCGCATAGCTAGCGCATGCTGGCTGCATCGACCCGCAGACGCGTCGGCGTAACCGAACGTTCAAGTCCCGGAGGCGAGATCGAGATGGAGAAGGGGTCCGGTCGAGCGATTGAGATCGCTCCCTTTCATTCGCGTGGATCACTCAAAGGTTTTGTGATATCCGGCCGCTGGCCCGATTCCACCAAGGAGTGGGCGCAACTGTTGATGGTGGCCGTGCGTGTGGCCTCTCTTCCTGGATTGCTCGCCACCACAACGATTTTCGGCGCCCGTGAAGAGCTTCCCGAAGATCCGGAACCGGGAACCGTCGGGCTAGTGCTGGCCGAGGGCACCGTCGTCGGCGAATCAGCCGTTCCGCCAGGGTATTTCGCCGAGCATCAACCGCCGGCGCTGCTGATGCTGCATCCGCCGTCCGAGACCATGCCGTCGCTGCCGGAGTGCACCGGGGCGGCATCGGGTTGCGTGCTGTTGCCCGGCCTTCCGCATCTGGGCCTGGAGCATCGGGCGGCCTGGGTGGAGGCCGAATCCGACGGCACCGTCACCTCGATGGTGAGCCGCGTCGGAGTCGACCCGATCAGCCATCCCGACACCGCGATATTGGCGATGCTGCTTGCGGCATAAGGGTTTTCGAAGCATTTAATTCGGTAGCCTGAACGGTCGATTCGGGTGCCCGAAACCTCAGGAGAACTGGCGCACGCGCCCGAGGCCCGCTACTCTCGACTGCATTAGCGAAGGGGAGTAGCCCCCAATCGTCGTGTCGACATACTGGCGTGCAGCCCGGCCGGCGAACCGGACACCGTCCGGTGGGCGAGACCTTCGACCGAATGTCCGACGGACCGTGAGCTTTTGGTTCGCCGGCGCCGCGTCGAAAGGTCGTTTATATGCTCACCGCAGCACTGGTCAGCCTCGGGGTCGTCTTCGTCGCCGAACTCGGCGACAAATCTCAGCTCATGACTATGACGTACGCGCTGCGTCATCGGTGGTGGGTGGTGTTGTCCGGCATCGCAATTGCGTCTTTCCTGGTGCACGGGATGTCGGTGACGATCGGCCATTTCCTCGGCCTCACGCTGCCGGAGCGTCCGATCGCATTCGCCGCGGCCATCGCGTTTCTGTTGTTCGCGGTGTGGACCTGGCGCGAGCGCGGCGATGACGGAGAAGGCCTCCCCGTCGCCGAACCTCGACATGTCCTGTTCGCCGTCATCTCGTCATTCGTGTTGGCCGAACTCGGCGACAAGACCATGTTGGCGACGGTCGCTTTGGCCAGCGACTACCACTGGGCCGGGGTGTGGATCGGGGCCACCGCGGGCATGGTGCTCGCCGACGGCGTCGCGATCGCTGTGGGCGCGGTGCTGCACAAGCGGCTGCCCGCCGGGTTCCTGCACGGAATGGCCAGCGTGCTGTTCGCCCTGTTCGGCCTGTGGCTGCTGTTCGACGGCGCGCTGGGCTGGCGCGGAATTGCACTGGCCGTGACGGGGTCCGTCGCCCTGCTTGCCGGGGTTGTCGCGACGGCCAAGCTGGTGCGGCGCCGCCGCGAGCACTCCCTGGCGCTGCCGGCACTCGAACCGTCGCCGGAATCAGCCGGCTCGGAGCGTGGCTACCGACCGCGGAGCGGCTGACCTGCCATCGGCCCATTCAGCAAACGTCGGAATCCGTGCTGTCGGCAGCCCAGGCGGTTGCCCGCAGTGAACATCTTGAACCGGTTCACACGCCGCCTGGATAACACCACTTAGGGATTGCTACGCGAGCGTTATTATTTGCTTCGCGGGCCTCCCGTAGAAGGTCGTCGAGACCCGTCACACCCCCCGATAGCTGGTGTAGCGCCGTGCAAATTGAGAAGTCGTCTTAACTTTTACGCGGTTTGCACTTGGTTGTTGGCACAACTCTCGCTACGATGATCAGCAAATACGCCGCCTTAAAGCTCGCTCGTCTACGCATGTGGAGGTCAATTCGATGAGCAAGACGTTCGCCGCCCGCCTAAACCGCCTGTTCGACACGGTTTACCCGCCCGGACGCGGCCCGCACACGTCGGCTGAAGTGATCGCCGCATTGAAGGCCGAGGGCATCACGATGTCAGCTCCGTACCTGTCTCAGCTCCGCTCAGGCAACCGCACGAACCCCTCCCAGGCCACCATGGCAGCCCTTGCCAACTTCTTCCGGATCAAGCCGGCGTACTTCACTGACGACGAGTACTACGAGAAGCTCGACAAGGAATTGACCTGGCTCGCGAGCATGCGGGACGAGGGTGTCCGGCGTATTGCGGCGCGCACCGTCGGACTGTCCCCTGAGGCCCAGCAGGATCTCGTCCAGAAGGCCGAGGAGCTGCGTCGCCGGGAACACCTCGACGATTAGCCCGCTCGACGCTGCGTTAAGGCGTCCGGCGAATTAGTCGCGCCGGCTCCTGCGCGTTCCAACGCGCGATACTGCGCCGCGATCGCAAGGATCCATTCGCGGTCCGAGTACGACTCGGGCTGGCGCAACCACACCAGCCCGGGGAACGCCGCGTGCCTGTCTTCCGGCGGGGCGGATCGACCCTGGAAGATCCATTCCGCGATCGCCCTCGCCTGCTCCTGCGGCGGAACGTCCGGCGGCACGAGTTCCGGCAAGTCGTCATCGCCGGACGCCAGTGCGCCGTCCCCGCCGGTAGCGTCGACCGTCATGCGCGTGTTCGCCGCCGCCGCGGTGGCCTCGAGGAACAACGCATCAGAAATCAGCGACATCCGCTCGGCCACCCGGAACACCAACGGGCCGCGGGGACGCACGCCGATGCCGATATCGGGGTGCCGGTGACTGAGTTCGGTGAGCAGTGGCTGGATGATGCGCAGTTCGCGACGCGCGCCGAACCAGTCTTCGACGCTGGGCAGCAGCGATCCGGCGGCCACCACCACCATCGCGCAGCCCAACAGAGTGGCCGCCGCACCCACTCCGACAAACCGTGTGTTGCCCACTGCGCGCAACAGGAAGAACGCGCTCGCCAGAACGATCAGCACGATGCCGACCGTGAACACGAACAGCGCCCGTCCCCGCCGACTGCGGTTGGAATGACGCAATCCCGCCCACACCACCAACGTCAGCGCGAGAAGCACGTAGAGAAGCGGCAATAGCCACGACAACGAGTTGCCGTCGGAACCGAGGCTGCGCTTGAGGTACTCCTCGGGCGCCATCTCTGGTTGCTGGCCGGCCGCGAAAAACGTCGCCAGGCTGATCACTGCGATGACGCCGGCAACGACATACTGGGCAATCGCAATGCGCCGGATGGTGCCCGGTTTGCGGCCCGAAGCAACTGTGGTGATCATCACGCAGCTGCCCGCTGCGGAAGCGATGAGCGCCACCTGGCTGAGACCCATGGCGAGGTTGGGCCACCGCAGCGCGGTGTCGATCAGCAGGGTCAACGGCTGCCAGTTGAGCGCGGCCACCAACCCCAGGCTGCCCAGCGCGAGAATCATCGCAGTGCTGACGAGGGATTGTTTGTTGACCAGAGCCCAGCCGATGCGCAAACCGGTGGCCAAACCGAGCAGACCGGCGATCACCCAGATGATCAACCAAACGCCTCCCCGAGCCGCACCTGGATGATCGACGAACGATCGGAGGGCAGCCGTCCGAGGCGGTACAACAGCAGGGCCGCGAAGTCCTCGGCCTCCTGCTCGGCGTCCTCACCGGCCGGCCCCATACAGCCGGTCCGTTGGTTCAGCATGTAACCGATCAAATCAGAGCTGGCGACCTCGACGCGCTCCCGGGCCGCCTCGGCGACCGGGATGCCGTCGTGCCCGAGGACAAGGTGGCCGAGCTCGTGCGCCAGCGTGCGGTCACCGGCCGGCAGCCCGCGCTGGATCAGGAACACGTCGCGGTCGGCGTACTGGCGCCACTGGCCGCACACACCCGGCGGCAACTCGGCCATCTTCAGCTCGATGGGCCGCCCTCGGTCCTCGCTCACCGCCTGGATAAGGCTGGTCAATGACACTTCGCCGTGGTGCGGGGCAAGGTCGAGTACCGCGCTGACGGCGCGCGTGACCCGACGGCTGGCTGGCATGGCACCCCCTCTCTACGTCTTCATGTCTAGCTCATGAACCGTGCGCTGCCGGGGCGGATGGTGTGGCCGGCCTTCGCCTGCCGGTACCCGACGAATCCGCCCGCGCCGGTGAGGATCAGAATGCCCGCAACACCGGGCAGCGCGACGGCCATCAACTGCGATATCTGGGCGGTCCGCAGGTAATCGGGGTACCCGATACGGAACGACTCGGAAAGAGCGGCAATGTCTCCGTCGTTGGCGGGCAACGGGTTTGGACGTTGCGGCGGCTCGACGTCGATCGGCCTCGGCGCGGCCGGTTGGCTGGGGCCGGCGGGCGGGGCAGGCTCACCGGCGCCGCCGGTCCCGAGTGACGGCGCGATGATGACCGGCAACGTGACGATCGGCGCCAGCGGAACGATTGGGACCGCCACGGCCGCGGGCGGCAGGGCGGCGACGGCGTCGGGGATCACCGGCTCCGGCACCTCGACGGGGGCGCTGGGTTCCTCGGCCCGCAGGCTGGCCGGCAACTGCATCTCGGGCACCGGATCGGGGCCGCTCGGTCGGTCGGCGAGGCTGCCGCCGCCGCTGCCACCGCCGCCGCCCGCCGACTCCTCGGGTTCGGGGGGCGGACTCTCGGGCGGGCACGGCTCCTCGCTGGGTTTGGTGGGTTTGGTGGGCCTGGTGTTGGTGGGCGACTCGTCCGGCTTCTCGCCGGTTCGCTGCCAGCCGTCGCGCCCGCGCGGGCTGAACGCACCGCGTTCTCGTTCGCCGCCGCGCCGACCGTCCGAGTCGCGGTCGGAGGCGCTGTGCCCGCGATCGGAATCGCCGCGACCATCGCGTCCATGTCCTGGATCGGCAAACGCCATCGCGCCGCCGAGACCGGCGATAAACAGGCCAGAGGCCACCATGCAGCCCGAAATGGCGACGCGCACGCGCGAACTCACTTCGGCACCACCCTCGTTATGGCTGGCTCTAATCGGCAATATTGACGATCGAACGATTGTCGCATAATCCCACTTGGTGGTTTGCTACTGGACCAAATCGCCCCAGCCGCCCAGGGCGCGACTCCGCCGCAACATCGCCGAACGCTAATGTTGTGCTGCACCAATCGCAGCCACGATCGCCAACCGTCGACGAGATGACCTGGAGGCAGCCGGGATGGGCCTGTTCAAGCGACGCAAAAGCCGCGCTACCCGCCGGGCCGAGGCCCGGGCCATCAAGGCCAAAGCCAAGCTGGAAGCCAAGCTCGCCGCAAAGAACGAGGCCCGTCGCATCAAGGCCGATCGCAAGGCCGAAAGCAACGCCCTCAAGGCTCAACTACGGGCGCAGCGCGATAGCGACCGGGCCGCCCTGAAGGTTGCTGAGGCACAACTCAAAGCCGCCCGCGAGGGCAAGCTTTTTTCACCCACTCGAATTCGCCGGATGCTCACCGTCACGCGATTGTTGGCACCGGTTGTCGTGCCGCTTGTTTATCGGGCCGCCGTCGCCGTGCGCGGAATCATCGACGAGCGTCGCGCTGAGAAGCTCGGCGTACCGCTCAGCCAGATCGGTCAGTTCTCCGGGCATGGCGCCCAACTGTCGGCCCGCATCGCCGGCGCGGAGCAATCGCTGCGTCTCGTCGTCGAAAAGAAGCCCAAGGATGCCGAGACCAAGCAGTTCGCCACGGCCATCACCGAACGACTCACCGACCTCTCGGCGGCGGTGACGGCGGCCGAGAACATGCCCGCCTCACGCCGGCGCGCCGCGCACGCCGCGATCGCCAAACAACTCGACGGCATCGACGCCGATCTGATGGCCCGCCTCGGCGTGGCCTGACCCGCCCCATGACCGCCGCCCGGACCGATCCCGCAGCGCTGCTGCGCGGCACGGCCACGGGATGTCTGACCGCGGCGTTGGCGATCGCCGCCCACGGGCTCGCCAGTGGTGCGGCGCCGACGGGCGCGGTCGCGGCGCAGCTCGGGCTGCTCGCCGCCACGATCGGTGCGCTGGCGTCGACGATCCGGCGCGCGGCGGACCCGCGGGTGCTGATCGGACTGCTCAGTGCCGGACAACTGCTCGGACACCTACTGCTCGACGCCGTCGGGCACGCCCACACATCGAGCGCCCCGCCGCCCCTCATGCTGGCGGCGCACGTGACCGCGGTGGTGCTCGGCGCGCTGATGATCGCCGCGTGCGAGCGGCTCTGCTCGGCGATGTCGCAAACGGTGCGTGCCGTCGTATCCGCCGAATGCCCTGCGGCGCCTGCCGTGAAGACCGTCACGGTATGCGCGAACGATCAGCCGTTGCACTCCGCGTTGATGCTGAGTGCCTCTATATCGCATCGGGGTCCGCCGGTGGGCTGCGCTCTCTGACCCGCATCCCATCGACTTCGAAAGAGACCCAATGCAATTCACTACTCTGGCGTCCTCGCGCGCCCTGACCGCGGTTGCCGCGGTGTCCATCGGCCTGCTTGCGGCTGCCCCGACAGCGTCGGCCCACGTCCGGGTCGAGGCCGACAACCCAGCGCCCGGAAGCACCTCGGTGCTCACCTTCCGTGTGCCGGGCGAATCCGAAACAGGCGCGCTGACAACGCAATTGAGCGTCGCCCTGCCCGACGTGGCATCGGCCCGCACGGAGGTGATGCCCGGCTGGACGGCGCGGCTCGACCGGGACACCGCTTCGGGTACCGTCCGATCGGTGACATGGACGGCCGCACCCGGCACGGGCATCTCCTCCGACCAGTTCGCGTTGTTCCGCATCTCGGTCAAGCTGCCCGACACCGAGACGGTCAGCTTCCCCGCCACCCAGACCTACTCCGACGGCAAGGTCGTGCGCTGGGATCAAGCGCTGGAGCCCGGTGGCGCCGAGCCCGAATATCCGGCGCCGATGCTGACCATGTCGGGCGTCGCAACCGACGAACACGGCGGGCACGGACCCGCGGCCACCAACTCCGCCGCCGTCGACAATTCGGCGCGGTGGCTGGGCGGTGGCGCGCTCGTGGTCGCAGCGTTCGCGGTGGTGGCGGCACTGCTGGAGCGGCGGCGGTCATGAGTCGTCTTGTCGCCGCACTCGTCGGCGTCGCATTGACGGTGGCGGCGCTCGCCGGCGCGGGCGTCGCCGCGGCGCACGCCACCCGCATCGCCACCGATCCGGTCGAGAACGCGGTGCTCACCGAATCCCCGCAGCGGGTGAGCGCCACGTTCAACGAGCAGCTGCAAAGCGCGTTCGCCGCGATGACGGTGGTCGGACCGGACGGCAACGTGTGGTCCGAGGGCGACCCGCAGGTTCAGGGTGCGGTGATCAGCGTAGGGGTGCGACCGCTGGGCCCCGCCGGGACTTACACGGTGAACTACCGGTTGACGTCGGCCGACGGCCATGTGGTGTCGGGGTCCTGGTCGTTCTCGCTCAGCGTGGCAGGCACCGGGACACCGGGCCCGGCGGCCACCGCACCCGTCACCGATGACGACGATGGCATGCCGGTGTGGCCGTTCGTCGCGGTGGCCGCGGTGATCGTCGGCGCCGGCGCGTGGTGGGCGGTGCGACGGCAAAGATGACCGGGCGTGCGGTGACCGGCGGCGTGCTCGTCGTCGTGGCGTCGTCGGTCGCCGCATGGGCGCTCGCGGTCCCGCAGAACACTTTGGCGGGGACACTGGTGCGGGCTCTGGCCGACTGCGCGGCGGTGGTGACGCTCGGCTTGACCGTCGTGCCGATGCTCGATGTCGACCGCTACCGCGCCGAGCTGACCCGTCACGCGACCACGCCGCTGGCGATGAGCAGCGCGGCGTGGCTCGTCGCCGAGGCGGTCCGCATGGTGGTGGCCGCAGCCGACGCTGCGGCCGTGCCGGTGACACGCCTCGGCGTGCAGTCGGCACTCGATTTCGCGACGCACACGACCGTCGGCCGGGCGGGATTGGTCAGCGTCGGTGCTGCGCTCGTGGTGCTCGTCGCCGCCGTGGCAACTCCCCGCACCGGCGCCATCGGCGTCGCCACGGCCGGTGTCGCGGCGGCGGGGCTGACGGCGCGCACGTTGGCCGGGCATCTGTCCGAGAGTCCGTTGGGCGGCGCCGCCGTCGCGGTGCATGCATTGGCGGCGGCGCTGTGGTGCGGGGCGCTGGCGGCGCTGGTGTTGACCGTGTCGCATCGCGGTCAGTGGGCACGGGTGTTGCCGCGGTTCTCCCAGCTGGCGCTGTGGTGTGTGGGGGTGCTGCTGGTGGGCGGGCTGGTCGGCGCGGTGGCGACGCTGTCCTCGCCGACGGCGTTGTACGCGACCGGATACGGCCGGGTGCTGTCGGCCAAGATCGTAGTGACAGCGGGTTTGGTCGTGCTGGCATGGCGCAACCGAGCGAGCTGGCTGCCCGCGGCCCGCGCGCACCGCGCGACTGCGGTCCTCTCGCGATCGCGCTCGCTGTTCGAGCTGGCATTCATGGCCGTGGCGTTGTCACTGGCGGCGGGGCTGGCGGTGACGGGTTGACCGAACGGCCCGCCTGGCATGATGGGGAGTACTGCCGGGTAGCACGAGAAACTGCAAAGGAGCAGCCACATGGCAGACCAGCAGGATCGACCCGACGAGAAGCCCGACGCCCCGGCCGGCGCCGCTGAGCCGTCGGGTGCAAGCACAGATCCCGCTCCGCCCGAGGCTCCCGTGAAGAAGACTCCGGCGAAGAAGGCTGCGAAGAAGGCACCCGCCAAGAAGGCGCCGGCGAAGGCCGCGAAGAAAGCGCCGGCGAAAAAGGCACCGGCCAAGAAGTCAGCCGCGAAGAAGGCCCCGCCCAAGAAGGCGGCGGCACTGGCCGATACCAACGGTGATCTGGCGTCGGCGGCGAAAGAGACGGCGGCGCATGCGAAATCGACCGTCACGGCGGCCGCCAACCCGGTCAATGGGCCGGCGGTGGTGCCCGCGGTCGGCCCGGAGCAGTCCCGGCTGCCGCTGGCGGCGGCCATCGCCGCGGGTGTGTTGGCGATCTTGATCGTCGTGCTCGCGCGTCGCCACACCGACTGAAATTGCGCTTGACCCTCACGCGACGTCAGGGTCGATAGTTGGGTCCGTGAACGCCAAGACCGTCGGTGCGGTAGCCGCCCTCACGGGTGTCTCCGTACGCACGCTGCACCACTACGACCACATCGGTCTGGTGGTGCCGAGCGTGCGCACTCCGACGGGCTACCGCGGCTACACCGACGCCGACATCGAGCGGTTGCACCTGGTTCTGGTGTACCGGTCTGTCGGGCTACGGCTCGACGAGATCCGCACGCTGCTCGACGACCCCGACGTCGACGTGCTCGCGCATCTGCAGCGGCAGCATCAGCTGCTGTCCGAGCAGGCCGAGCAACTGCAGTACACCATCAAGGCAGTGGAGGGACTCATGAACGCACACCAGAAGGGAATCCAGCTCACCGCCGAGGAGCAGGTCGAGATCTTCGGTACGACCGCCTTTTCCGAGGAGTATGCGGCCGAGGCCGAGGAGCGCTGGGGCGGCACCGACGCGTGGAAGCAATCACAGCAACGGGTTTCGCGGTTCACCAAGGACGACTGGATCGCGATCCAGGCGGAGACGGTGGCGCTGCTCGACGCGCTGGCGCAAGCCAAACGTGACGGCGTGGCACCGGGCTGCGCCGAGGCCAACGAACTCGTAGAGCGGCACCGCGCGTCGATCCAGCGGTACTACGACTGCGATGACGAGATGCACCGGTGCCTCGCGGAGATGTACCTCGCCGATGAGCGGTTCACCCGCTACTACGACGACGCCGAGCCCGGGCTGGCCCAGTACGTGCACGACATCATCGTCGCTAACATCGAGCGGTGATCATCGAGGCACGTCCCACCGCTGATCTGGTCGACGAGATCGGCCCCGACGTCCGCAGCTGCGACCTGCAATTCGGCCAATACGGCGGCAGGTCGCAGTTCGCGGGGCCCATCACCACCGTCCGCTGCTTCCAGGACAACGCGCTGCTCAAATCGGTGCTGTCCGAACCCGGCAACGGCGGGGTGTTGGTGATCGACGGCGACGGGTCGCTGCACACCGCGCTTGTCGGCGACGTCATCGCCGGCCTGGGCGTCGAGAACGGCTGGGCCGGGCTGATCATCAACGGCGCGGTGCGCGACGCGGCCACGCTGCGCACCCTCGACATCGGCATCAAGGCGCTGGGCACCAACCCACGCAAGAGCACCAAAAGCGGTGCGGGACAGCGGGATGTCCCCGTCGAGTTCGGCGGCGTGACCTTTTCGCCCGGTGACGTCGCCTATAGCGACGATGACGGCATCGTCGTGGTCAGCCCCTAACCGTGTTCGGGTGGGTCGGGGTCGCCGCGGAGGCGACGGTCTTGGGGTAGGTGCCGTTGCGCGAATTCGGAAACAGCCCCGCGGCCGGATCGCCGCGCTCATAGCCGAGGTGATCGGTCAGATGGCGGCCCGAGCTCGCACCGCCGCGCTGGCCGCCTCCACATAGCAGCGGGTTTCCGGGTCGATCCAGCCCTGCAGCCGCGACATGCCGTCACGCTGCTGGGGTCCCAGGTGCAGTCCGCGCCGGCGCGCCCGCAGCCGCGCGGCGGTCTTGAAGCGCCGCTTGATCTCGTCGGGCGGGATCCGCAGCCGCGCCCGCAGCCGATCCTTGATCTCCACGGTGCCACCGAACCTGTGGATCAAACCGCCGCTGGGGACAACTGCCGCCACCACACCCGCACATGTCAGTGGGCCGTGGTATGCGAAAGCCCCCGCACATGGCGGGGGCTTAAGCGCACCGGCTAGGCCGAAGCTTCTACCGCTGCATGGTGTTTCGTGAACGACAGGGACTCGTCGTCAACCTTCCCGTTGCGGATCAGCCGCAGGTCGAGCAGGTAGTTCTGCTTCAACCGCCACGGTGCCCGCGAGCCTTGCTTCGGCAAGCGGTCCAGCGCCCGCAGGACGTAGCCCGGGGTGAAGTCCATCAGTGGCCGCTCATCGACAGCATCGCCGGGATGCTCCGGCACCACGGTGTCAAAGCCGTTGTCGTCCATGTAATTAAGTACACGGCAGACGAACTCCGATACCAGGTCGGCCTTGAGCGTCCACGACGCGTTGGTGTAGCCGATGGTGAACGCCATATTGGGCATACCGCTGAGCATCATGCCCTTGTAGGCCATGGTTTCGTTGAGCTCGATCGGCACGCCGTTGCGGAGGATCTGCGCGCCACCGAATAGCTGCAAGTTCAAACCCGTTGCGGTGACGATGATGTCGGCTTCGAGCTCTTCACCGGAGGTCAGCCGGATGCCCTTGGCGGTGAACCGGTCGATGGTATCGGTGACGACGTCGGCCTTGCCGGCCTTGATCGTCTTGAACAGGTCGCCGTTGGGCGCCAAGCACAACCGCTCGTCCCACGGGTTGTAGCGCGGGCCGAAGTGCTTCTCGACGTCATAGCCCTCGGGCAGCCGCCGCTGCGCCATCGTCATCAGCGTCTTGCGCATGAACTTGGGGAAGCGCCGCGCCAGCTGATACTGCGCCGACTGGAACAGGATGCTCTTCCACCGGTTGACGACGTAGGCCGGCTTCTCCGGCAGGGTCTTGTTCATCCGCACCGTGAACGGATCCACATCGGGCAGCGAGCCGATGTAGGTCGGAGAGCGCTGCAGCATCGTGACGTGTCCGGCGCCCGAATTGGCAAGCGCGGGAATAAGAGTCACCGCTGTCGCGCCACTGCCGATAACCACGATCTTCTTGCCGGTGTAGTCGAGGTCTTCGGGCCAGTGCTGCGGATGGATGATGGTGCCCTCGAAATCCTCGGCGCCTTCGAACTTCGGCGAGTAGCCCTCGTCGTAGTTGTAGTAGCCGCTGCAGGCGAACAGGAACGAGCAGGTGATCTCGGACTCTTCGCCGTCCTGCTCGATGCGCACGGTCCATTTGTTGTCGGCGTCGGACCACTCCGCAGCGAGTACCCGGTGGCGGTACCGGATGTGCTTGTCGATGCCGTACTCGGCCACCGTGTCCTTCAGGTAAGCCATGATCGACGGCCCATCGGCGATGGCCTTCTCCGACGTCCACGGCTTGAACCGGAACCCCAGGGTGAACATGTCCGAGTCCGAGCGGATGCCCGGGTACTTGAAGAGGTCCCAGGTGCCGCCGAGATTGTCGCGGCGTTCGAGGATTGCGTAGCTCTTGGACGGGCAGCGGTCCTGCAGGTGCCACGCGGCGCTGATGCCGGAGATGCCGGCGCCGACGATCACAACATCGAGGTGTTCGGTCATGGGACCGACGGTATCAACGCTGTGTTGAATAAGTCAACAGTGTGTTGAGAAAGTCGACACGGTGTTAAGCTGCCCTCATGACGACCGTCAGCCACGCGCCCAGAGGCCGTCGTTCGGCCCGCCCGTCGGGCGATGACCGTGAGCTGGCAATCCTCACCACCGCCGAGCGCCTCCTCGAGGAACGGCCCTTCGCCGAGATATCCGTCGACGACCTGGCCAAGGGCGCCGGGCTGTCCCGGCCGACGTTCTACTTCTATTTCCCGTCCAAGGACGCGGTGCTGTTGACGCTGTTTGAGCGGGTGATGATCGAGGCCGACTCCACGCTCGACGGCCAGGCCGCCGAGGAGTTCTCGACAGATCCCGCGCGGTCCTGGCGCGACGGCATCTATGCGTTCATGGAATTGTTCCGAGGCCACCGCGCCGTGGCACTGGCCGGCTTGTCGGGTCGGGCCACCAATCCCGAGCTGCGGGAATTGTGGTCGACGTTCATGCAGAAGTGGGTGAACCACGTCGCGACGGTCATCGAATTCGAACGCGCCCGTGGCGTCGCACCCGTCACGATCCCCGCCAAAGACCTGTCGGCGGCGCTGAACCTCATGAACGAGCGGGCGATGATCGCGTCGTTCTCCGGCGAGCAACCGGCGATGTCCGAGACGACGGTCCTCGACACCCTGGTGCACGTCTGGGTCACCAGCATCTACGGCCAAACGCCGTAACTCGTCGGGCCCCGATGCGAACATATGTTCGTGTCGCGCGACGCCACGATCCTGCACGCCGACCTCGACTCGTTCTACGCATCGGTCGAGCAGCGTGACGACCCCGCGCTGCGTGGCCGGCCGGTAATCGTCGGCGGCGGAGTGGTGCTGGCCGCGAGCTACGAGGCCAAGGCCTACGGCGTGCGCACCGCGATGGGTGGACGGCAGGCCCGCGCGTTGTGCCCGCACGCGATCGTGGTGCCACCGCGGATGTCGGCCTATGCGCAAGCCAGCGATGCGGTGTTCGAGGTCTTCCACGACACCACGCCGCTGGTCGAACCGCTCAGTGTGGACGAGGCGTTTCTCGACGTGTCCGGATTGCGCCGCGTCTCGGGCACACCGGTGGAGATCGCTGCGCGGCTGCGGGCGCAGGTGCGCGATCGCGTCGGGCTGCCCATCACAGTCGGCATCGCGCGGACCAAGTTCTTGGCGAAGGTCGCCAGCCAGGAGGCCAAACCCGATGGGCTGCTGTTGGTGCCGCCCGATCGCGAGCTCGCGTTCCTGCACCCGCTGCCGGTGCGCCGCCTGTGGGGCGTCGGGGTCAAGACCGCGGAGAAGCTGCACGCGCACGGGATCGAGACTGTCGCCGACGTCGCCGAGTTGTCGGAGTCGACGCTGGCCGCGATGGTCGGCGGTGCGATGGGATACCGGCTGTTTGCGTTGTCCCGCAACATCGATCGCCGCCGGGTGGTGACGGGCGTGCGACGTCGCTCCGTCGGCGCGCAGCGGGCGCTGGGCCGACGCGGGAACACCATGTCGGCGGCCGAGGTCGACGCTGTCGTCGTCAACCTCATCGACCGGATCACCCGGCGGATGCGCAAGGCCGGGCGTACTGGGCGGACGGTGGTGCTGCGGTTGCGCTTCGACGACTTCAGCCGGGCCACCCGATCACACACCATGCCGCGGGCGACGGCGCAGACCGACGTCATCCTCGACACCGCCAGGGCGCTGGTCAGAGCCGCCGCACCGCTGATCGCCGAGCGCGGTCTGACGCTGGTCGGCTTCGCGGTGTCCAACATCGACCGCGGCGGTGCGCAGCAGTTGGAGCTGCCGTTCGACGTGGGTACGGACCTGTTGGCCATCGACTCTGCCGTCGACCAGATCCGCAATCGCTTCGGCACCGCCGTGCTCACCCGCGGTGTGCTGCTCGGCCGCGATCCCGGACTGGAAATGCCGCATCTACCGGACTAGTTGGTTGATCACTCGCAAATATCGGGGGTAATCCACCCGCTAAGCCTGATGCGGGCAGGATGGCGCGCATGGCCATCGATTTCACCCTGACTCCCGAACTCGAAGCGATCCGGACGAAGGTGCGCGACTTCGTCGAGTCCGTCGTGAAACCGGGTGAGGCCAAGATCGGCGACCCCGACCATCTCGATCGCGGCGAGTACATCTCGATTCTGCTCGGGATGCGTCAGGAGGCCCGCGACGCCGGACTGTGGCTACCGCATATGCCCAAGGAGTGGGGCGGCATGGGGCTCGGCCACGTCGAACTCGCGATGGTCCAAGCCGAAGCGGCCAAGACGTACTACGGCCCGTTCGTGCTGAACTGCCAGGCGCCCGACGAGGGCAACATGCACACGTTACTGCATTGGGCCACCGACGAGCAGAAGGAGAAGTACCTGCGGCCGCTCTGCGAAGGCATGGCGATGAGCTGCTTCGCCATGACCGAGCCCGAGGTCGCCGGGTCCGACCCAACTCTCATCCGCACCCGCGCGGTCCAGGACGGCGACGAGTGGATCATCAACGGCCACAAGTGGTTCATCTCCAACGCGCACCGGGCCCGCTTCGCGATCCTCATCGCCCGCACCGAGAACCAGCCCGAAATACCGCAGGCCGCCAACACCGCGTTCATCGTCGACATCCCGTCGAAAGGCTGGACCGAGGTGCGCCAGATCGAGACCATGCACGGCGGCACCGGTCATTCCGAGATCGTGATCGAGGACCTACGGGTGCCGGCCGCCAATATGCTCGGCGGCCGCGGTCAGGGCCACCTGCTCGGCCAGTACCGGCTCGGGCCGGCCCGGCTGGCGCATTGCATGCGGTGGCTGGCGCAGGCGGAGACCGCGCTCGACATGATGGTCGACAGGTCGCTGCACCGGTACGCGCACGGCTCGATGCTCGCCGACAAGCAGGGAATCCAGTGGATGATCGCCGACTCGACGATGGAGCTCTACCAGGCCAAGCTCATGGTGCTGCACGCCGCCTACCGCATCGACCAAGGCCTGGACTTCAAGTCCGAGGTGTCAATGGCCAAGCACTTCGTCGCCAACATGCTGAACCGGGTGATCGATCGGTCGATCCAGGTGCACGGCGCCCTCGGCTATTCGACCGACACGCCGCTGGCGCACATGTATCAGCACGCCCGCTGGGCTCGGCTGGCCGACGGTGCCGACGAGGTGCACCAGATGCGCATCGCCCAACGGGCCATCGCCGCCTACGAGGAGCACGGCTCCACCCGCACCGCCACCGGCGATCTTCCTATTTGACCTCGCCGAGCTGACTCAGGACGCGCAGGAACACGCGCCGGTCGTCGGGGTCCAGCGCGCCCAGCCACCGCTCTTCCCCGCGCTGAATCTCGGCCTGCGCAGCGTTTTTCACGGCGCGGCCGGATTCCGTGATGGCCAGCAGCCGGGCACGACGATCGTCCGGGTCGGGTTGACGCTCGATGTAGCCCTGCTCCTGCAATTCGTCGAGCGTGGCGATGATCCGGGTCTTGTCGGCACCGATCGCCTCCGCGAGCGCCGCCTGGGTGCGGATGGGCGACCGATCGAGGGCGACGAGCACGCTGTATCCCCACATCGACAGGCCGTGTTTCGCCAGCACGGGCTGCTCGGCGGCGATGAGGGCGCGCATCAGCGGTGCCAACATCTCCGCGAGATCGGCCCGCTTCCGGTGGGAGGTCATGCGCTGATCGTAGTGATTGACAGATGATATGCAGACACATATTATCTGCATATGCAGATCATTGATGAATCGACCGATATTCGCCGGGAGCACCGGACTGCCGTGCTGGCTTCCGTGGATGTGGTGAATACCGTGAAGCATGCCGACCTCGCGCTCCAGACACCTTGCGCCGGTTGGGATCTCGCCCGGTTGCTGACACACATGACCGCGCAGCACCGAGGATTCGCGGCCGCCGCACGCGGCAACGGGGCCGACCCCACCATCTGGGAAGAGGCGATGTGGGCGGACGCGGTCGCGACCGATCCTGCGGGCGCGTACGCGGCCGCTGCCGCCGACGTCCTCGACGCATTCGCCGCCGAAAACATGCTGGAGGCGATGTTCACCCTGCCCGACTTCGGACCCGACGCGAAAATCCCTGGCGCGCAGGCGATCGGATTCCACTTCGTGGATTACGTCGTGCACGGCTGGGACGTCGCCCGCGCGCTCGGCGTGCCGTTCACCCTGCCCGACGACGTCATCGCCACGGCACTGCCAATGGTTCTTGCCATCCCCGACGGGGACATCCGCACGTCAGAGAAATCGCCGTTCGGCCTGGCCGTCGCGGTCCCGGAAGGGGCCGACGACCTCGACCGCATTGTCGCGCATTTGGGACGCACACCCGGGTGGTCAGGAGGCCGTCCACTCCAATAGCTTCTCGGCCGACCAGGTGTTGACGATGCGCTCCGTCGGCACGCCGGCGTCCAGGGCCCGCTGCGCGCCGTAGCCGAGGAACTCCAGCTGCCCGGGTGCGTGCGAATCGGTGTCGATGGCGAACAGGCAGCCCATCTCCAGCGCCAGGTTCAACAGGCGGGTGGGCGGGTCGCGGCGCTCGGGCCGCGAGTTGATCTCGACGGCGGTGCCGCTGTCGCGGCATGCGGCAAACACCTTCTCCGCGTCGAACTTTGACTCCGGGCGGATCCCGCGATTGCCACTGACCAGCCGCCCGGTGCAATGGCCGAGGACGTCGGTGTGCGGGTTCTCCACTGCCTTGATCATCCGCCGGGTCATCGAGGGCGCGTCCATCGCCAGCTTCGAATGCACGCTGGCCACTACGACGTCGAGGCGCTCGAGCAGCTCGGGTTCCTGATCCAGCGAGCCGTCCTCGAGGATGTCCACCTCGATGCCGGTGAGAATCCGCATCGGGGCGACCGTGTCCCGTAGCTCGTCGATCACGTCGAGCTGTTGGCGGAGCCGCTCCGGGGACAGCCCGTTGGCGATGGTGAGCCGCGGTGAGTGGTCCGTCAATGCACAGTACTCGTGGCCCAATTCCCTTGCGCTGAGCATCATTTCTTCGATCGGCGCGGAGCCGTCCGACCAGTTCGAATGAACATGCAGGTCGCCCTTGAGCGCGGCACGCAGGTCGCCGCCGCCGAGATCCTCTGCTGCGGAACGTAATTCGACCAGGGCATCCGGTTCTCGTCCGGCCCACGCCTGGGCGATCACCTTCGCGGTCTTGGGCCCGATGCCGGGCAGCGACTGCCAGCTGTTGGCGGCGCCGTGTCGTTCCCGTTCGGCGTCGCTCAACCGCTCGATAATGTCGGCGGCGTTGCGGTAGGCCATCACCCGCCGAGGATCCTCGCGCGCCCGGTCCTTGTAATAGGCGATACGGCGCAGCGCGACGACGGGGTCCATGACTCCAGGGTATGCGTCATCACATATGGGCCGTGGCTGCCTACTCCCAGTCGAAACGGCCTGCGCAAACCTGTGCCGCAAAGCTCGGCCATGCGAATTCGTGTCGTTCCCCCCTTAAGGCGTTGGTACGCTGACCAGCGTCGAAGGGGTTAAGCAGCATGGGGCTATTGGACGACGCGCTAGATTTCATCAAGCGCCGCGCCGAAGATGTCCTGGGCGTGAAGTGGGACAAGGGACCAGGAATCCTGGATAAGGTCTCGGTTCTCAACGAGTTCATTGGTATGGCGGGTTCGCCAATCCTCGCGGCTGCGCAAACTGCGATCCGAGGAATGAAGGCCACGACGGGGTCCGGCGAACCTGAGGACGGCGAGGCATTCAAGAAATCTTCGGACTTACTCGATGAGGCGGCGGACCTCGTCATCGCCGCTGATCCAAAGAGCGACAGATGGGACGGCACGGCGTCGGAAACATACGGGAAACAAATCTCACTCATCGACGCCACGTCTATGGCGTTGCCCACGCTGACCAGGAGATCCAAAGGATCGTCAGCGACCAGGCCGGCCAGGTTGTCGGCACCCGCAAGGATCTCGATGATCAGCTGAAGTTCCTCTCCGACTTTGACACGTCGACATCGTGGCTGAACTTCGTTCCCGGCGGTGCAGCGGTCAAAGCGACCATGGATATGGCTACCGCGGCTGCAGCATTAGCGGTGTCCCAGAACACAATGCGCACTCTCGTTTGGAACTCTTTGCAGAACGCGGGGAAGATACGCGACCAGCAAGGTGCATACCAGGCCGCGGCCGAACAGGAGTTGCCTGCAGGTGATGCATGCGCGCCGTTCGTCGATCCGCGTATCGACATGCAACCTGGCCATCGACCCGGCCGCCTAGATCCGGCAGAACCATACGTCGTTCCCGAACCTGAGGGGCCGACCGTCGAATACCCGCCTGCTACGCCACTGCCCGCGCCCGCGCCGCCGAGCGGGCCCGCGCCCCGGTAATACTTCAGACGAGAAGGGGGAAACGATGTCGGCTCAAGAACAAAACCTCAAGGTCCTAACAGACCACATTCGCGATCTGGCAGGTAGGCAACAAGCAGCGGCCGGACGAATCAACGTCTCGGGTGATGCTTTAAGCGGAGTCGCCGACAACATGTGGAGCACGCACGGCATAGCGTGTGCGGCAACCAACATGGCAGTGTCGGGAGCTGAGACGGCCCGCGAGACTGCAGGAAACCGCTTGTACAAAGTATCTGTTGAGCTCTCCGAGAATCTCAACTGACCGGAAAATGCGTAACTGATGTGCCTGGTGGTGCTGGTGAGGCGAATTTTCACGCCTACGAGGCGTCCCCTGAAGGAAAAGTAGAGCTACGCAGCAGATAACTACGACAACGTCGACTATCGAGAAGGCCGCAACATCGACGCTTGCGGACTATGAGATGGCGTCGGCACGGGGCACGACACCATGGGCGATGACATCTCGGGGCGAGATCCCTGGGAAGAGGACGACGACCTTGCAGACGGCGATGAGGGCTCCGTCCTGGATGCGTTCGAAATATTCATGCCGGCCGATGAGTTCGACGATGCAGATGACGCCATACTCCCGCCGCAGTACACATTGGCGAACCCACAGAGAACAGTGTCTGTAACAGTGTCGCTCGATGGTCGGGTCGTCGGAGTCGAGTTGTCACAGCAAGTCGACAGTATGACCGAATCACAACTGGCTGAAGAGATAACGGTCATCGCGCGACTGGCCCAGCAGCAGGCGCGTGCTACTCAGCATGCGCTCATCGCACTGTTCATGTCTGAACTCGGAAATGACTCGGTGATGACGCGCGGGTTCCTAGAACACGAAGTCAGCTTGCCGTCACCAGAAACCGCCAACGTGGAACTAGCGCGTGTATTCGCCATTCGCTACTCGGACGACTACCGATGACCCACTGGCCGGGATATCAGCCAGCACAAGAGAATCCTGTCACTCAGGGCGCCGGCCTTGAAATACGTTCACGCAGACGTCGATGGTGGACACTTTTCGCAGCCGTCGCTGCTGTCGTCCTCGTGGCTACAACCGGCATGTACTTCATCCATCGGGTCCGCAGTGCGGACGATGGTCGTATCCTGCGCGAGTCTCTGCCCCCGCAGAACTTGCTGTCGTCTTCGATGCGACGACAACCGGTACCCGGGTGGCGGGCTGGCGCGGCACACCTCGGATTGCCCGAGGGCAGCATCATCGCAGCAGCGGATCGTTCGCAAACGGCATTCGTCGGATCCCTCGATGAGCGGGGGTACTTCCTGGCCGGAAGCGCCACCACTCCGACCCCTCACTGGTGGTTGGTCGGACTCGACATGCGAGATGGGCACCGGTTGTTTGCCCCCGTTCCCCTGGGCAACGCGACTAAAGGCCCTGAATGCTTCCTCAACGGGCCGACGGCCCTGCTATGTCTCGCTGACGACGCGCAGACCGCAACGGCGTGGGTGATCGACGCAGACACCGGCTCTGTGTCCTTCACCGGTCCGACTGATTTACGCCTGCGTCCACCGCGGCTCGCCGTCAAGCAAGTGGGGATTTTCGCTGTCGCCGAAACGGAGGACGAGGGCGTCTACGGTGTGGGTGCGAAAGCCGAGGCGACGTGGTTCGTGCCCGGCGATGGAGCCGTCTCAACCCCACTGATTCCCAACATCGGCACTGCGCCGCAAACGATTGCTACGCAGACTGCGGCATCCGGTCGGTCGGAGACTAAAGTTGTCTTTTCGCTCTCCGACGGTGCGATAATCACACCCCAGGTGGGCGAGGACGTCCGCACACTCGGCGCCGTCGTTTACCCCGGCGGCTTCGCGGTCGAATTGATTGGCGGCGAAAGTCGCTCAAAGGCAGCAAGTCCCGACGGGATTGGTTTTTTCGACACCACCGGCAAGCGATTAGGTCAGACGCAGGATTCGGGGAATCTCGCCGCTAATTCACCGGACGTCGCGGTCGTGGTGTCGTCGCCGGAGTCGCGTGTATATACCGCCAACGGTCGTCCGATTGCACAGATTCCGGACTTTGAAGTTCTGTCGGGTGCTCGGGTGGTCGGCACCCGGCTGTTCGTCGACGAGTCGGAGAGTCCGTCCTTCCCGCGCTGGCAACAATACGACCTACTCACTGGCGAGAAGGGCAACGCGTGCGAATTCGACATGGGTTTCCGGTATCTCGGAACCGATGGCTCCGTCGGCGTGTTCAAGGTCCTCAATCCGGATGCCGGACTCGTCGCCAAGGCCGTAGACCTCACCAACTGCGAAACCGCATGGACGCTTCCCGCTGAAGTCCGTTCGGCGGCAACGATATTTCGGGTAAGCAACACCTTGGTGCAGTTGTCCGACGACGGAACAGAACTTTTCTCCTTGGTCGCGCCAGCTTAGCCATTACCAGGAAGCGGTGGCACGGCGGCGTGCACAAGCGCCCTGACCTGATTCTCGACTGCGCCGCCGGAGAAGAACAGCATCTCGTCGCCGGCCTTGAGCACGTCGTCGGGCTGCGGCAGCAGCACCTCGCCGTCGCGCAGCACGATGGCCAGCGCGCTGTTGGCGGGCAGTTTCACGTCGCGCACTTTCTGCCCGACCAGCGGATTGTCCTCCGGCAGCGTCAGTTTGGCCAAACTCACCTGACCTCGGCGCAGCTCCATCAATCGCACCAGGTGCCCGATGTCGATCGCGCCCTCGATCGCGGCGACCATGGCGACCGGTGTGGAGACTGCGACGTCGACGCCCCACGCCTCGGTGAACAGCCATTCGTTGCGCAGGTCGTTGACCCGTGCCACCACCCTGGGCACCCCGAATTCGCTCTTGGCCAACAGGGCCATCGCGAGGTTCGACCGGTCTTCACCGGTCGCCGCGATCACCACGTCACACGTCTGCAGCCCCGACTCCTCCAACGCGGACAACTCACACGCGTCGGCCAGCAACCAGTCCGCGTCGGGCACCGCGTGGGGTTCGTAATGCCGGGGATTGCGCTCGATCAGCAAGACCTTGTGGCCGTCGCCCAGCAGTTCGAGGGCGACGGACCGCCCGACCGCCCCGGCCCCGGCGACGGCAACCCGCATCGTCCGCCGGTCGAGATGCTGCGCATTCTCGTGTCCAGCGGATCGACGCCTGATGCGGAACACCATGTCATCCTCGCCTACGCCACGCCATCCGACCACCGCCCTGGTACTGGTTTACTGACAGACCATGCCGGCCTGAGCGGGGATGCCATGACGATGCAGCAGCTGTACCTGACGCTGCTCGCAGCTGGGCTGGTGCTGCTGGCGAGCATCGTGGCCACCCGCGTCGCCAGCCGCGTCGGGTTGCCGAGCCTGTTGCTGTTCCTCGGTGTGGGCGTCGCCGTCGGCGAGGACGGGCTGGGCTTCGACTTCGACAACATCCTGCTCGCCGACCATCTCGGCACCGTGGCGCTGGCCATCATCCTCATCGAGGGCGGTCTGACGACGCGCTTCGCCGATATCCGGCGCGTATTGGCGCCCGCCGGCGTGCTGGCCACTGTCGGCGTGGCGGTCAGCATGCTCATCACCGCCGCCGGCGCGCATCTTCTGCTCGGAATCAACTGGCAGCTGGCACTTCTGCTCGGCGCGATCGTGTCCGTCACCGACGCGGCCGCGGTGTTCTCCGTGCTGCGGGTGGTGCCGTTGCCGCGGCGGGTGGCCGGGCTGCTCGAGGCCGAGTCGGGGTTCAACGACGCGCCCGCCGTAATTCTCGTGCTGATGTTCAGTGCGGTACCGCTGGAGCTGTCCCCGGTGCACGCGCTCGGTCAGTTGGTCTACGAGTTGGGCGTCGGCGCCGCCATCGGTCTGGGCTGCGGTGTCATCGGTGCGATCACGTTGCGCCGCATCGCACTTCCCGCGTCGGGCCTGTATCCCATCGCGACGTTCGGCTTCGGCATGGTGGCCTTCGCCGCGGCGGGCACCGCGCACGCCAGCGGCTTCCTCGCCGCGTACCTGGCCGCGGTGGTGCTGGCGAATGCGGGTCTCCCCCACCGCTCGGCCACGAGGTCGTTCGCCGAAGGGCTCGGCTGGCTCGCCCAGATCGGGCTCTTCGTCCTGCTCGGCCTGTTGGTGGACCCGAGCGAGCTCCCCCGCGAGCTGGTACCCGCGATCGTCGTCGGCCTGGTGCTGCTTCTGCTGGCGAGGCCGGTGTCGGTGTTCGTGTCGCTCATCGGTTTTCGAATGCCCCGATGGTCCCTGCGCGAGCAGGTTTTCCTGTCATGGGCCGGGCTGCGCGGCGCGGTTCCCATTGTGCTGGCGACGTTTCCGATCGTGGAGGGTGTCCCCGACAGCCACCGCCTGCTCAACATCGTGTTCATCCTCGTGGTCGTGTTCACGCTGATCCAGGGGCCCAGCCTGCGTCCGCTCGCGCACCGACTGGGACTGATTCCGCGGGAGGCCACCCGCGAGATCCAGGTGGAGTCGGCTCCCCTCGACGTCCTGGAGGCCGAGCTGTTGACGATGACGGTGTCGCCGCCGTCGCGCTTGCACAACGTAACGGTGCTCGAACTTCGGCTCCCCGATCCCAGCGTGATCACGCTGATCATCCGCGACGGGCACACCTTCGTGCCGCAGCCTGATACCCGCATCGCACACGGCGACGAACTCCTTATCGTCACCACCACGAAGACACGGGCCGCCGCCGAACGACGCCTGCGCGCAGTGAGCCGCCGCGGCAAGCTCGCCTACTGGTTCGACGAGTACGGCGAACCCGACTGATTTCGGCCAATCAGGAATTATTGTCAAGGGACATGAGAAGTTGCCCGGTGGCGGTCATGAGAACTGCCCGCTGGTGGCCACGAGATCTGCCCGGTCGTGGCCACCAAACGTGCCCGGGTGGTGGTTAGGTCAAGGCGTTCACCCCCTTGCCGGCCATGGCCTGGGTGAGACGCACGCTCTCGCCGCTGGTTTGGCAGATGTGGGCGTGGTGCAGGAGCCGGTCGACGGTGGCGGTGGCCAGGGTCTTGGGCATGAGCTCGTCGAATCCGGCCGGGTGAAGGTTGCTGCTCAACGCGATTGAGCGTTTCTCGTAGGCGGCATCGACGAGCCGGTAGAGCCCTTCGGCGGCGTCGGCGCCGACCGAGAGCAGCCCGATGTCATCGACCTCGATCAGGTCGGCGCGCAGGATGCGGCCGATGGCCTTGGTGACGGTGTCATCAGCGCGGTGCCGACGCACCAGCGCACCGAGAGCTTCGAGGCTGAACCATGCCACGTGCAGCCCGGCTTCGACGGCTTGCTGGCCCAGGGCCTCGAGCAGGAAGGTCTTGCCGGTGCCCGAGGGCCCGCAGACCACCAGGTTCTCCCGGCGGTGGATCCATTCCAGGGTGCGCAGCGCGGACTGGGTGGGTGCCGGTATCGACGACAGCGCCGGGTCCCAGGCGGCGAAGGTTTTGCCGGTGGGGAACCCGGCGCGAGCGCGGCGGGTGGCCAGCGCGGATCGGTCCCGCCCGGAAACCTCTTCGGCCAGAAGCGCTTTGAGCACCTCGGCGGGGTCCCAGCGTTGCGCCTTGGCGGTGGCCAGCAGCTCGGGGGCGGCGCGGCGGATATAGGGCAGCCGCATCCGTTTGAGCAGCCGCACCAGCTCGGCATCCAGCGGCGGCGCCGATGGTGTGGGTGTCGTGGTGCTCATGGCTGGCCCCGATCCCCGTCGAGCAGTGCGGCGACGCGCTCGGCGATGTGGCAGAGGAACCATGCGGTTTTGTCGGTGCCGCGGTAGCCGCCGAAGAACCGGTCGAAGTCGGCGCGGGTGTGCTCGTCGGCGTTCTCGAGCCAGCCGGCGAGCTCGCCGATCAGCCATGCCCATTCGAACAGTTCCCCGGCCGCCACGCCGATCAGCTGGTCGGGGTCGTCGGTGCCGTCGGTGTTGAGCATGATCGATGTGGTCTTCGATGAGATGTCGAGGTAGGCCATCGTCAGTTGGCCTCCTGCTCACCGAGCTTGGCCCAGGCGCCGGTGCCCTGGGCGAGGCTGTTGTGCTCGCCCGCGCACGCCGGCTGCGCTGCGTTGCGGTGGTCGGGGTCGCCGGCCTGATGGGCCAGGATGGCGGCCAGGTCGCCGTGCCCGAAGCGGCCCGCGGTGGCGGCCTGCCCGAGCGCGCGGTCCACCGCGGCGGGGTCGTGCAGCGCGGCCAGATCGACGGCCTCGGCCATCTTGGCCCGGATCCGTGAGCATCCCGCGGCGGCGGCCTCGGTCAGCCACAACTCTGCGCCCCCACCCAGACTCAGGAACTGTTGTTCGGCAACAGTTGTCGGGCGTGGAGTGCGCTGCAGTGGTCCCTCCGGTTGCGGCGGGAAGTGCGCGTCGTCGATCCGCGGGTTACCGGGGGTGGTGCGGGCGTGGCGGGCCACCTCGACTGGGCCGGCGTCGCCGACATGGGTGATCACCACCTGCTCGGCGTAGGGCCGCACCCACACCGTCTGCCCGGCCAGGGTGTGCGGCACCGAATACGAGCCGTGCTCGAAGGTGATCATCGGGGTGTTGGCCGGCACCGTGCGGGTCACCCCGAACGCCGCGGTGTAGGGGTGCTCGGGCAGCGGGTGCAGCCGGGCGCGTTCCTCGGCCAGCATCTCGGCCGGGACGCGACGCGTCACCCGATGCGGGCGCGTGTTGACCTGCCGGCAGAACTCCGTGCACGCCTGTTCAAGCTCGGTGAAACTGTCGTACTCCGGCAGCAGATTCGCCGCGGTGGGCACCAGGTCGGCCTTGGCGATCTTGACCGCGTTCTCGCTGCCGCCCTTGCTGGCCGGATCGGCCGGCACGCAGGTGGCGATTGTCAGCCCGTAATGGCGGGCGAAACCCAGCATCTGGGCATTGCGCACCGGTATCCCCGCGACATGCTCGCTGGTCACCGTCTTCTCGTTGTCGGTCAACCCGTAGGTCGGCACGCCGCCGAAGACCCGCAGCGTCTGATCGATCGCGGCCATCACCGACGGCAGAGTCTTATCCAGCAGCGCCAGCACCACCCTAAACCGGCACCACGCCAGCCACGCGCAAAACAACTGTGTGCCAACACCATTCACGCGTGGGCCGTCACCGAAATCGTATTGGAACCACATCCCCGGCTCCGGGATCCACGGCCGATGCACCCGCCGACGCCCGGCCCGATACGCCGCCTTGACCTGCGCGACCGCCCGCCGGGTGGTGCGCTCAGAACCGGTGTATCCCAACGCGATCAGCTTCTCGTGGGCCACATCGGCGCGGACCTTGCCACGCGAACGCTCGACCCACTCCTCCAGCTTCTCCAGATACGGATCCACCAACATCTCCCGCCGCGCCGGGCGCCCCGGCGCCAGCTCGCCGCGCTCCCGCGCGGCCACATACTCGGCGACGGTGTGATGCGAACACCCCGCCAGCTCCGCAGCATCACGAAACGAACCGGTCAAGTCATAGGCTTCCAGAATTTCCATGATCTCCTCGGCAGACTTCACTCATCCCCTCCTCGGGAACTGAACAACGGTTGGCGCCGTTCAGCGCACCCGAGGAGGGGCCCCGCACCCCGTAGGCGCGCGGGACGAACAACAAGTCAGGTGGGCAGATCTCGTGACCGCCAGCGGGCAGTTTTCATGACCGCCAGCGGGCACTTATATGGCCGTCACTGGGCATTTTTCCGTGGCCGCCGACAAATTATTCAGCCGACGCGACTAGTTTCCGAAGTGTGCGCTTCGCCTTCAAAACCTCACCGCAGAACACCACCTGGGCCGACATGCTGGCCGTCTGGCAGGCCGCCGACGACATCGACATCTACGAGTCCGGCTGGACCTTCGACCACTTCTATCCGATCTTCTCCGACTCCACCGGCCCGTGTCTGGAGGGCTGGATCACGCTGACGGCGCTGGCGCAGGCCACCCAGCGGCTACGCGTCGGCGTGCTCGTCACGGGCATTCACTACCGCCATCCCGCGGTGCTGGCCAATATGGCGTCGGCGCTGGACATCGTCTCGAACGGACGGCTGGAGCTCGGCATCGGCGCCGGCTGGAACGAAGAGGAATCCGGCGCGTACGGCATCGAACTCGGCAGCATCAAGGAACGCTTCGACCGGTTCGAAGAGGCCTGCCAGGTGTTGATCGGCTTGCTGAGCCAGGACACGACGACGTTCGACGGGAAGTTCTATCAATTGAGGGATGCCCGCAACGAGCCGAAGGGCCCGCAGCAGCCGCATCCCCCGATCTGCATCGGCGGCAGCGGCGATAAGCGCACGCTGCGCATCACGGCGCGCTATGCCGACCACTGGAATTTCGTCGGCGGGCCGCCCGAGGAGTTCGCCCGCAAGCGCGAGGTGCTCAAGGCCCATTGCGCCGACATCGGTCGTGATCCGAAGGAGATCACGCTGTCCGCGCATGTGCGGCTCGGTGAGGACCGCGATTACGCCAAGGTGGTCGACGAGGCCGCCGCGCTGGGCGCCGAGGGTCTGGATCTGGCGATCATCTACCTGCCGCCGCCGTATGACCCAGCGGTGCTGGAGCCATTGGCCGAGGCGATCAAGGATTCGGGCCTGGTAACGGTTCGATAACGGTCAGCAATCAGCTAGCTACGCCGCGTGTGAGGTGTCAATGCCGGTCGATCGAATCGTTAGACGCCGTAGCGAAGTAGCTCGTCGGCGGTGATCAGACGTTCGTTGCGGGCCGGAAATTCGCGGCTCTTTACTGGATGACGGAACAATGACCAGGCGATTCGACCCACCCGTGACCGGGTTAGCGGGTTGATGTACACGGTGATCACTCCTGCGGTTTGGCAATAGCTGAACCTAAGCCCTACGTTACCGCAGAGCTCTCATGAAGTCATTAGAAACCTGGAGCCCGGCAAACAGTGTTAGGCGCGCCGACAAATCATCTGATGTTTTTCATGAGGCTGCAGTGACGCAAGGGGTTTGATGAACGCCCCTACCGCTGCGGCACCGCGGTGGGTTTGATCGGCGCCGGAAGCGCCGTCCGACCCATCAGATACCGGTCGACGGCCGACGCCGCGGCCCGGCCCTCCGCGATCGCCCACACGATCAGCGACTGACCCCGGCCCATGTCGCCGGCGACGTATACGCCGGGCACCGAGGTCGCGAAGTTGTCATCGCGCGCGACGTTCCCGCGGTCGGTGAACTCCACACCGAGATCGGTCAGCAGACCCTCCCGCTCCGGCCCGACAAAGCCCATCGCCAGCAGCACCAGGTCCGCGTCCATCTCGAAGTCGGTGCCCTCGACCTTGACGAATTTGCCGTTCTCCATGCGCACTTCGTGCCCGCGCAGGCCGACGACATGCCCGTCGCGCCCGAGGAACTCCTCGGTGTTGACGGAGTACACCCGCTCGCCGCCCTCCTCGTGCGCCGAGGACACCCGGAACATCAACGGGTAGACGGGCCACGGCGTGGATTCCGCGCGGGTGTCCGGCGGTCGCGGCATGATCTCGAACTGGTGCACGCTGACGGCACCCTGGCGGTGCACGGTGCCCAGGCAGTCGGCGCCGGTGTCGCCGCCGCCGATGATGATGACCTTCTTGCCCTTCGCATGGATGGGCGGCAGGCCTTCCTCGTCGACCACCGGATCGCCCTGCTGTACCCGGTTGGCCCACGGCAGGAACTCCATCGCCTGATGGATGCCGTCCAGCTCGCGACCGGGGATCGGCAAGTCGCGCCACGCCGTCGCGCCGCCCGCGAGAACCACCGCGTCGAACTGGCTCCGCAACTCCGAAGCGGTGATGTCGACGCCGACGTTCACGCCGGGCCGGAACTCGGTGCCCTCGGCGACCATCTGCTCCAGCCGACGGTCGATGTGGCGCTTCTCCATCTTGAATTCCGGGATGCCGTAACGCAGGAGACCGCCGATGCGGTCGTCGCGCTCGAACACCGTCACCGAGTGCCCGGCGCGGGTGAGCTGCTGCGCGGCGGCCAGGCCGGCGGGGCCGGACCCGACGACGGCGACGGTCTTGCCGGTCCGCACGTTCGGCGGCAGCGGCACCACCCAGCCTTTGTCGAAGGCGTTGTCGATGATCTCGACCTCGATCTGCTTGATCGTGACCGGATCCTGGTTGATGCCCAGCACACACGACCCTTCACACGGCGCCGGGCACAGCCGCCCGGTGAATTCCGGGAAGTTGTTGGTGGCGTGCAGCCGCTCGATCGCGTCGCGCCAACGGTCGGTGCGCACCAGATCGTTCCACTCGGGAATCAGGTTCCCGAGCGGGCAGCCGTTGTGGCAGAACGGGATCCCGCAATCCATGCAGCGGGTGGCCTGCTGTTGCAGCTTGTCGTGGGAGAAGTCTTCGTAGACCTCTTTCCAGTCGCGCAGCCGCAGCGGGACCGGCCGCCGTTGCGGGGTCTCGCGTTGGGTGTACTTGAGGAAGCCGCTGGGATCAGGCACTGGCAGCCGCCATGATCGCTTTGTCGACGTCCTCGCCCGTTACTTTGGCCTGGGCGATCGCCTGCAACACCCGCTTGAAGTCGCGCGGCATCACCTTCACGAAATTCTTCAGCTCATTCTCCCAGTCGGCGAGGACGCGTTGTCCCACAGCCGAATCCGTGGCATCGACATGGGCCTGGATCATGCCCCGCAGCCACTCGACGTCCTCGTCGTCGAGCGCATCCAGGTCCACCATCTCGGCGTTCAGGTTCTGCGGGAACGTGCCCGCGGGGTCGTAGACATAGGCCACGCCACCGGACATGCCCGCCGCGAAGTTGCGGCCGGTGGCTCCCAGGATGACCACCTTGCCGCCGGTCATGTACTCGCAGCCGTGGTCGCCGACGCCCTCCACAACAGCGTGCGCACCGGAGTTACGCACCGCGAAGCGCTCGCCGACCACACCGCGCAGGAACATCTGCCCGCTGGTCGCGCCGAACAGGATCACGTTGCCCGCGATGATGTTTTCCTCGGCGACGAAGTCGGCCGGCGCGTTATCCGACGGGCGCACCACGATGCGACCACCCGACAAGCCCTTGCCCACATAGTCGTTGGCGTCGCCGTACACCCGCAGTGTGATACCCCGCGGCAGGAAGGCGCCCAAGCTGTTGCCCGCCGAGCCGTCGAACGTGATGTCGATGGTGCCGTCCGGCAACCCTTGGCCACCATAGGCTTTGGTCACCTCGTGGCCGAGCATGGTGCCGACGGTGCGGTTGGTGTTCGCGATGGTCGTCGAGAAACGCACGGGCGTCCCCGAATCCAGGGCCTCGCGACACATCACGATCAGCTGTTGGTCGAGCGCCTTGTCCAAGCCGTGGTCCTGGCTGGAGCTGCAGTACAGGTCCTGGTTCATGAACGCCGACTCGGGCTCGTGCAGCACCGGCGACAGGTCCAGCTTGTAGGCCTTCCAGTGCTCGGCGGCCTTGGTGGTGTCCAGCGCGCCGACCTGGCCGACCATCTCGTTGACGGTGCGGAAGCCCAACTGCGCCATCATTTCCCGGACTTCCTCGGCGATGAACATGAAGAAGTTCTCGACGAATTCCGGCTTGCCCGTAAAGCGCTCACGCAGCACCGGGTTCTGGGTGGCCACCCCCACCGGGCAGGTGTCGAGGTGGCAGACCCGCATCATGATGCAGCCCGACACCACCAACGGAGCGGTGGCAAATCCGAACTCCTCGGCGCCCAGCAGCGCCGCGATCACCACGTCGCGACCGGTCTTGAGCTGACCGTCGACCTGCACCACGATGCGGTCGCGTAACCCGTTGAGCAGAAGCGTCTGCTGCGTCTCGGCCAGGCCCAGCTCCCACGGTGCGCCGGCGTGCTTCTGCGACGTCAACGGCGTGGCGCCGGTGCCGCCGTCATGGCCGGAGATCAGCACGACGTCGGCGTGCGCTTTGGACACCCCGGCGGCGACGGTGCCGACCCCGATCTCAGAGACCAGCTTGACGTGCACGCGGGCCTGCGGATTGGCGTTCTTCAGGTCGTGGATCAGCTGTGCCAGATCCTCGATCGAGTAGATGTCGTGGTGCGGCGGAGGCGAAATCAGGCCCACACCCGGAGTGGAATGGCGCACCTCGGCCACCCACGGGTACACCTTGTTGCCCGGAAGCTGGCCGCCCTCACCGGGTTTCGCGCCCTGGGCCATCTTGATCTGGATGTCGGTGCAGTTGGTCAGGTAATGGCTGGTGACACCGAACCGGGCCGACGCCACCTGTTTGATCGCGCTGCGCCGCCAGTCACCGTTCTCGTCGCGCTCGAAGCGGCTGACGTGCTCGCCGCCCTCACCCGAATTCGACCGGCCGCCAAGTCGGTTCATCGCGATGGCCAGCGTCTCGTGCGCTTCGGCGGAGATCGAGCCGTAGCTCATCGCGCCGGTGGAGAACCGTTTGACGATCTCACTGGCCGGCTCGACTTCCTCGAGCGGCACCGGCGGGCGCACGCCCTCCTTGAACTTCAATAGCCCACGCAGCGAGGCCATCCGCTCGCTCTGGTCGTCGACGAGCTTGGTGTACTCCTTGAAAATCGAGTACTGCCCGGTGCGGGTGGAGTGCTGCAGCTTGAACACCGTGTCCGGGTTGAACAGGTGGTATTCGCCCTCGCGGCGCCACTGGTACTCACCGCCGACCTCGAGTTCGCGGTGCGCCCACTCGTCGGGCCGATCCAGGTAGGCCAGCTCGTGCCGGGCGGCGACGTCGGCGGCGATGTCGTCGAGATCGATTCCGCCAGTGGCACAGGTCAGGCCGGTGAAGTACTCGTCGAGCAGCTGCTGCGACACCCCGACAGCCTGGAAGAGCTGTGCGCCGGTGTAGGAGGCCAGCGTCGAGATGCCCATCTTGGACATCACTTTCAGCACACCCTTGCCAGCGGCCTTGACGTAATTGGCCTTGGCCTGGTCGCTGGTCATCCCGGTGATCACGCCACGGTCGACCATGTCCTCGATCGACTCGAACGCCATGTAGGGGTTGATGGCCGCCGCGCCGAAGCCGACCAGGCAGGCCATGTGGTGCACCTCGCGGGCGTCGCCGGATTCGACGACCAGGCCGACCTTGGTGCGGGTGCGTTCGCGGACCAGATGGTGGTGCACCGCCGAAACGGACAGCAGCGACGGGATCGGCGCCATCGTCTCGTTGGATTCCCGGTCGGAGAGCACGATGATGCGCGCACCGTCGCGAATCGCCTCCGACACATTGGCGCGGACGTTGTCGAGCGCCTCTTTCAGACCCTGGCCGCCCCGGTTCACCGGGTACAGGCAACGGATCACGGCGGCCCGCATCCCGTGCTTGTGGCCGCGGACCTCATGATCGGGGTCGACGCAGATGAGCTTGGACAGCTCGGCATTGCGCAGGATCGGCTGCGGCAACACGATCTGGCGACATGAATCCGGCGTCGGGTTCAGCAGGTCGCCCTCCGGGCCGACGGTGCCCTGCAGGCTGGTCACCACCTCTTCGCGGATGGCGTCCAGCGGCGGGTTGGTCACCTGGGCGAACAACTGCTGGAAGTAGTCGTAGAGCATCCGCGGCCGCTGCGAGAGCACGGCGACCGGGGTGTCGGTGCCCATCGAGCCGATCGGCTCGACGCCGGTGCGCGCCATCGGCGCGACCAGCAGGTTGAGCTCCTCGTAGGTGTAGCCGAACGCCTGCTGGCGCAGCACGACCCGGTGATGCGGCATGCGCACGTAATCGCCCGGCGGCAGCTCGTCGAGGTGGAACAGGCCCGCCTCCAGCCACTCCTGGTACGGGTGCTCGGCGGCCAGCTCGGCCTTGATCTCCTCGTCGTCGACGATGCGGCCCTGCGCGGTGTCGACCAGGAACATGCGGCCGGGCTGCAGCCGCATCTTCTTGACGACGGTGGACGGGTCGAGGTTGAGCACACCGGCCTCCGATGCCATCACCACCAGGCCGTCCTTGGTCACCCAGATGCGCGACGGGCGAAGGCCGTTGCGGTCGAGCACCGCGCCGATCACCGTGCCGTCGGTGAACGTCATCGACGCCGGGCCGTCCCAGGGCTCCATCAGCGACGCGTGGTACTGATAAAAAGCCCGCCGGGCCGGGTCCATCGACTCGTGGCGCTCCCAGGCCTCGGGGATCATCATCAGCACGGCGTGCGGCAGGCTGCGCCCGCCGAGGTGCAGAAGCTCGAGCACCTCGTCGAAGCGCGCGGTGTCCGACGCGCCCGGGGTGCAGATCGGGGAGATCTTCTCCAAGCCGTTGGGGCCGAACACGTCGGTTTTGATCAACGCCTCGCGGGCGCGCATCCAGTTCTCGTTGCCGGTGACGGTGTTGATCTCACCGTTATGGGCGATCCGGCGGAACGGATGGGCCAGCGGCCACGACGGGAAGGTGTTGGTCGAGAAACGCGAGTGCACGATGCCCAGCGCGCTGGTCAGCCGCTCGTCCTGCAGGTCGAGGTAGAACGCCTTGAGCTGCGGCGTGGTGAGCATGCCCTTGTAGACGAAGGTCTTGCCGGAAAGGCTTGGGAAGTAAACGGTTTCGCGACCGGGGCCGTCCTGGCCGGGTCCCTTGGTGCCCAGTTCGTGTTCGGCGCGCTTGCGCACCACGTAGGCGCGGCGCTCCAGGTCCATGCCGGAGGCGCCGCCCATGAAGACCTGGCGGAATGTCGGCATCGCATCGCGGGCCAGCGCGCCCAGCGACGAGTCATCGGTGGGCACTTCGCGCCAGCCGAGCACCTGCAGGCCCTCGGCCTCGGCGATCTTCTCCACCGCTTCGCAGGCCTGCGCGGCGTCCTTGGACGACTGCGGCAGAAACGCCATGCCGGTGGCGTAGCTGCCCTCCGGCGGCAGCTCGAACTCGACGACCGACCGAAGGAACGCGTCGGGAACCTGCAGCAGGATGCCTGCGCCGTCGCCGGTGTGCGGTTCGGCGCCCTGGGCACCGCGGTGCTCCAGGTTCACCAAGGCGGTGATCGCCTTGTCGACGATGTCGCGGCTGCGACGGCCGTGCATATCAGCCACCATCGCCACGCCGCACGCGTCGTGCTCGAACGCGGGGTTGTACAGCCCTTGTTTACGGGGCGTCATTCCCACCTACCTTTTTCCGCACGCCTTCTCAGAGCTTCTGCATGCAACCGTCGATTGACGGCCCTTTTGAGCGTTAGCCGACTTGGCGGTGGGGGTGCCTTCGTGCAGCACTGAACGACGGCCCTATGCCACTCGCCGCAAGTGGAGAAAACGATATGACAAACACCGCCTGACATGCCAACTTAGTCGAACCTAACTATACTCGCCGGGCGCGACGTGCCGGCTGCCGTCGGCGCGCGCCCGCTGAAGCGGATACCGTTGCCGCCGTTGCCTTTTCAAGGCCGGGCCGGGCCGGGGCGTCGGGTGCACGGCACATGGCGTCTGTTGCCAAGACTCTAATCAAGTTTGCTGTGATATGCGTCTCTACCGTCTTTGTGCTGGTAATCGGCTCATAGCAGCTTTGCGCAAAGCTTAGTCAGATTCTTAGAGAATGGCCGCGACGCTCGCCTCCGGACGCAGATCCAGCCGTCGCAGCAACTGGGCGTTCAGCGCGACCACGACCGTCGAGAGCGACATCAAGATCGCGCCCACCGACATCGGCATGACAAAGCCGATCGGCGCCAGCACGCCCGCCGCCAGCGGCACCGAAATCAAGTTGTATCCCGCTGCCCACCAAAGGTTTTGCTTCATCTTGCGGTAGGACTCGCGCGACAGTTGAATCACCGAGAGCACCGACCGCGGATCCGAGCTGGCCAGGATGACGCCGGCCGACGCGATCGCAACGTCGGTGCCCGCGCCGATGGCAATCCCGACGTCGGCCTGCGCCAGCGCGGGGGCGTCGTTCACGCCGTCACCGACCATCGCCACCTTGCGGCCCTCCGCCTGCAGTGACGTCACCTTGGCGGCCTTGTCCTCCGGCCGCACCCCGGCGAACACCCGGTCGACGCCGAGCTGGGCCGCGACGGATTCGGCCACCGCCTCCGCGTCGCCGGTGATCATCACCACCTCGATGCCGAGCTTGTGCAGTGCGTCGACGGCTTGCTGGGACTCCGGCCGCACCTCGTCGGCAAGCGCCAGTGCGCCCACCACCGCATCGTCGACCAGCACGTGCAGGATGATGGCGCCCTCCTCGCGCCAGGGTTTGGCGTCCGGCAGCTCAGGCGCACCGGCCTCCTGAAGCAACCGGGGCCCGCCGACGCGGATGATGTGGCCGTCGACCGTGGCGGTCACTCCCACGGCGGGCGACGAGCTGAAGTCCGAGGACGACAGCACCGTCACCTTGCGGCGCCGCGCGGCGTCGACGATGGCGCGGGCCAGCGGATGCTCGGAGTCGGACTCGGCGGCTGCCGCCAGGGCGAGCACCTCATCCGCGGGTCGCCCGGTGGTGGCGACGGCCGTCACGGTCGGTTCGCCCTTGGTCAGCGTGCCGGTCTTGTCGAACAACACGGCGTCGACGGTGCGCATGCTCTCCAGCGCCAGCCGGTCCTTGACCAGGACCCCGCCGCGGGCCGCGCGTTCGGTGGCGATGGACACCACCAGCGGGATGGCCAGGCCAAGCGCGTGCGGGCACGCGATCACCAGCACCGTGATGGTCCGCACCACGGCTTCCTGGGGCAGACCGAGGAAGCTCCACACCACCGCGGTGACGACGGCCGCGCCCAGCGCGAACCAGAACAGCCAGCCGGCGGCGACATCGGCGATGCGCTGCGCGCGCGACGACGAGTTCTGCGCCTCGGTGACCAGGCGCTGGATGCCGGCCAGGGCGGTGTCGTCGCCCACTGCGGTCACCTCCACGCGCAGGCCGGAGTCGGTGGCGACGGTGCCGGCGACGACGTCGTCACCGATCCCGCGCCGGACCGGTCGGGATTCGCCGGTCACCATCGATTCGTCCATCTCGGCGGTGCCGTCGACGATCTGCCCGTCGGCGGGCGCGCTGGCGCCCGGGCGCACGATCACGACGTCGCCGACCCGCAGATCGGCCGGGGCGACCGTTTCGGTGCCGCCGTCGGTGACCCGCTCGGCCTCGTCGGGCAGCAGCGCGGCCAGCGAGTCCAGCGCCGACGTGGTTTGCGCCAGGGAGCGCATCTCGATCCAGTGGCCCAGCAGCATGATCACGATCAGCAGCGCCAGCTCCCACCAGAAGTCCAGTTGGTGATCCAGCACGCCCACGCTCGCACCCCATGAGGAGATGAAGGCGACCGTGATGGCCAGGCCGATCAGCAGCATCATCCCCGGTGCGCGCGAACGGATTTCGCTGACGGCGCCGGATAGGAACGGCCGGCCGCCCCACAGGTACATCACCGTGCCCAATACGGGCGAGACCCATCGGGCGCCGGGGAAGTCAGGCAATGGGTAGCCGAGGATCATCGCGAACATCCCCGACAGCGCGACCGTCGGAACGGCCAGCACGAGCATCACCCAGAACAGGCGACGGAACTGGGCGACGTGATCGCCATGGCCGCCGTGGCCCTCATGTTCGCCGCGTCGCGCGTGCTGATCGTGCTCCGCGTGCTGGAGGTGGTCGGTGTGGGTCATACCGGTCACTATATACCCCCTGGGGGTATATAACCACCTCCCGTGGACGCCAGGCTGGGTCGCGATGTCATACCCGCCGAATACCCCGTTGGGCCGATTAGGTGTCGAGACACTCGACGAGAATCCGCGCCGATGCGTGGCGTCGATCCCGGTCGGCGGGCTGGTCAACCCCTTGACCGGCGCGCCCACGATCGCGCCGATGGCGATGCTGGTCGACCATGTCGGCGGCCTGGTCAACCACTACCGCCGCGAGCCCGGCGAGTGGACCGTGTCCAGCGAACTGGCGCTGGAGTTGACCCCGGACGCCACGGCGCTGATCGCGGCCGCGCCGCAGATCCCCGTGGTCGCGACGGGCCGACCGTTCGGCACCAGAGGCGCCGCCGCGCTAGGACTGTGTGAACTCACCCACGGCGGTGAGCTGGTCGCGACGGCAACCGTGAGGTCGTTCTACGTCCGCGCGCCGGAGGACATCGCCGAATGGCGTCCCGCTCCGTCAGCCGCTGCCCCGCCCGCCGGCCTCGCCGAGAAGTTGGCGGTGCGCGTCGCCGAAAGCGGCGGTTCCGCAATGGTTTTGCAGCAGCTGCCCGATCCGGTGCTCAACAACTTGATCGGCATCGTGCACGGTGGCGTGTCGTCCGCCGCGCTCGAGTTGGTGGCGTCGGCGGCAGTCAACGATGGGCGTGCCGATCCGCTGCACACCGCATCGCTGCGCGTCAACTTCCTGCGCCCGTTCCAGGGCGGCACCGAATCCCGTTACGAGGGAACCGCTTTACGCGTCGGCCGCAGCAGCGGGGTGGGCGAGGCGCGGGCCGTCGGCGACGACGGAGAAGTGGCGATCATCGCCCGGCTGACCGCATATTCCAGATAGCATTCGCAGCATGCCCGAGGCAGCCGACGAGCGGGGCGGGCCGGGCGGCTTCATCCGTCGTTCCGGATACCTGCGTAAGTGGCTGATCCTGGGCATCTCGATCGGTGTCATCGCGGGATTGGGCGCGGTGCTCTTCTACCTGGCGCTCGACTACGCCGGCCAGTTTCTACTGGGCTATCTCGCCGGCTACCACATCCCCAAACCTGTTGGCGACGGCGGAGATCCGGGCTCAGCAGGGTTCGATCGGCCGTGGGCGATCCCGTTGGTGGCGTTCGGCGGTGCGCTGGTATCCGCGTGGCTTGTCGCCAAGTTCGCACCCGAGGCGGAAGGTCACGGCACCGACAGCGCGATCGAGGCGGTGCACACCGACCCGCGGTCCATCCGCACGCGGGCGATCGTGGTGAAAACCGTTGCAAGCGCACTGACCATCGGCTCGGGCGGCTCCGGCGGTCGTGAGGGGCCGGCGGCCCAGATCTCGGCGGGTTTCGGATCGCTGCTGACGCGCCGGCTCGACCTCTCCGACGAGGACGGCCGGCTCGCAGTGTCGCTGGGCATCGGGTCGGGCATCGGTGCGATCTTCGGGGCGCCGCTGGGCGGCGCGGTGCTGGCCGCGTCGATTGTCTACCGCGAGGACTTCGACTACAAAGCGCTGGTGCCGGGATTCATCACTTCGGCCACCGCGTATTCGGTGTTCGGGTCGATCCTGGGATTCGACCCGCTATTTGGCTTTCTCGCCGCGGATTTCCGGTTCGACCATCCGCTGCAACTGATTTGGTACGTCGTGCTGGGCATCGTGGCCGCGGGCGTGGGCCTGCTCTATGCGCAGACGTTCTACGGCACCGTCGCGTTGACCGCACGACTGCCCGGCCACAAGGTACTGAAGCCGGCCGTCGGGGGTTTATTGGTCGGGCTGCTGGCACTGGTGATTCCGCAGGTGCTGGCGAGCGGCTACGGGTGGGCGCAGAAGGCGGCCTCCACCGAGGATCTGATGGCGATCCCGCTGTGGATCGTGCTCATTTTGCCGATCGCCAAGATCGTCGCGACGTCGCTGTCCATCGGCACCGGCGGTTCGGGCGGCATCTTCGGCCCCGGCGTAGTCATCGGCGCCTTTGTCGGCGCGGCGATCTGGCGGCTGGCCCACGACATCGGGATGCCAGGGCTACCGGACGGTCCCGCGGTGTTCGTCGTGGTGGGGATGATGGCGTGCTTCGGCAGTGTCGCGCACGCGCCGCTGGCCGTAATGATCATGGTGGTCGAGATGACGGGCTCGTTCTCCGTCGTACCGTGCGCGATGGTCGCAGTCGGCATCGCCTCCCTGCTTGTCTCCCGCACAGATGTGACGATCTATCGGGCCCAGCGCCTCAACCGCGACGCTGCCCTTCCCCGCGGGAAGACGTAAACAGCTCGTGTTCTGGCTGGCACCGCTCATCGGCGCAGTGATCGCCGGCATCGCCTACCCGTATCTGTTCGGCCGGCACGAAGAACTGGCCGAACACCCGGTGCGTGACGACGCGCTGGAGGAGGGTCGGGCCGACTAGGACTTGGTCCCCGCGCCGGCCTTGCGGCGTGCCGTGCTCGCAGCGCTGCGTTCGGTGGACTTGCCCTCGTGGGCCAGCTTCCCACCGGCGTTCTCGAGGTGCGCCCGCACGAACCACTGGAACTTCTCCAGCTCGGCGGCGTGCTCCTCGAGGATGTTCTCGGTCACCGGGTCGAGTTCAGAGATACGGTGTATGGCCTTGCGGGTGTCCTCGATCACGCCGTTGTACACCAGATCCAACGCGGCCAAGTGCGCCTGCACGTTGTCGCGGCCGACGGAGTAGTCGTCCCAGGTGCGGTCCTTGATGATCGCGCCGGGCGTACCCTGCGGCGACTTGCCCAGGGTGGCGATCCGCTCGGCGGCCTCGTCGGCGAACTTACGCACCAATTCGACCTGCGGATCAATCATCTCGTGGACGCCGATGAAGTTGGGCCCCACCACATTCCAGTGGATGTGCTTGAGCGTCAGATGCAGGTCGTTGTACGTGCTGAGCTGCTTCTGCAGCAGGTCGGCGACCTCCGCGCCCTCCTTCTCCGAAAGCCCCGGGATAGTGAATTCGGTCATAAATAGCTCCTTCGCATGATCGGTCCCGCCCGCACGGTTACCCGGGCAGGACCGTCGGTAATCACTCAGAGCGCGCGCAGATTGGGAATGGCTTGCCGGGCGCCGAATCGGGGATTGCGCGCCAGACCGCTGACTTCGAGCAGCCGCACCGCGCGGTGGCGATGCGGGCGCAGCGGTTCCAGCAGCTCCACCATTGCCGCGTCGTCGATCGGCCGTCCCAGCAGGCTCCACCCGATCACCTTGGCCAGGTGGTAGTCGCCGACCGAGAGCGCGTCGGCGTCGCCGAAAGCCCGCTGAGCGGTCTCAGCCGCGGTCCATTCCCCCACGCCGGGCAGCGACGTCATTGCGGCCCGGGCGTCTTCGGGCGTGCGGGTCGCCAGCCTCTCCAGAGCGTCCGCGCGCTGCGCACAGCCGACGACGGTGCGGGCGCGGCCAGGATCGACGTTGGCCCGGTGAAACTCCCACGACGGGATTCGCCGCCACACGTCGGCCGACGGCGGAACCCGCATGTGAGTCGGCGCCGGGCCCGGTGCGGGCGCCCCGTAGCGCGTCACCAGATGACGCCAGGCCCGTCGCGCATCCATGCCCGACACCCGTTGTTCGAGCACCGCCGGGACGAGCGCTTCGAGCACCCGGCCGGTGCGGCCCAGCCGCAGATGCGGCACCCGCTGATGGGCGGCGGCGATGGTCGGCTCGTAGGGCACGAAGCCCGAACGGTCATCGTCGGCGCCGAGCAGCGCCGGCAGCGCTTCGGCGAATTCCGTTGCGCCGCTTCCCCACGCCTCGCAGTCAACGGTGTCGGGAGCCGACCGGGTGATGCGGGCGGTGACGGGCCCGCTGCTCATCAGGCTGGTGCGCCAGATCGCGCCGTCGGGCGCGACGTGGTAGCACGGATCGCCGCGGCCGCGGCGCAACGGCGACAGGGTCAGCGACGGGCTGGCCGGCCCGTCGAAGACCACACTGGCCTGCGCATGCACCGCATCAGGTTACGGCGATGTCCGCCTTGTCCGGATAGAACGCGACGTGTCCGGCGATGGCAGCGACCGCGGGATAGGGCTGCTCGTAGGTCCAGATCGCATCCTTGACGGTGCGGCCATCGGATGTGACGACGTGGTAGTAGCCGGCCTCGCCCTTGAACGGGCAGTAGGTGGTGGTGTCGCTGCGGGTCAGCCGCGCGTTGTCTACGTCACGCATCGGGATGTATTGCACTGCGGGGTAGGTGGACTCCTGCAGCGTCAGGGCATTGTCGCTCTCGGCGATGACGTCATCGCCGACCTTTACCGTCACGTGTCTGCCGGTCGGCTCGACGGTGATCGGATGCTCGGCGGTGGGCTGTAGGACGGGGCGGTCGGTCATGCTGACCTCCAACGTGACGACGACCACTATTGTTCCTCACATGACTGCCCCCGCCACCGCCCAAGCCGACGTGACGATCGCCGCCGACCCCGGCACCGTCTACCGCATGATCACCGACCTGCCGACATTGGCGTCGCTCGCCGAGGAAGCCCACGCGATGGAGTGGCAGAAGGGCGATGCGGCCCAGCCGGGCGCGGTGTTCAAGGGCCACAACCGCAACGGCTCGCGCACCTGGACCACGGTGTGCACGGTCACCGACGCCGAACCCGGGCGCAGATTCGCCTTCGACGTGAAGTCGATGATGTTGCCCGTCGCGCACTGGCGCTACGACATCACGCCCACCGACGGCGGCTGCACCGTGACCGAGGCGACGTGGGACCGTCGGCCGGGATGGTTCAAGAAGGTCGCCGGCCTGGCGACGGGCGTGCGCGATCGCACCGCCGCCAACGCCGAGCACATCCGGCTGACGCTGCAGCGGCTCAAGGAGAAGGCGGAAAGCGCTTAGCCCGTCGCGAGATTGCTTACAGGCAGGCCCCTACTCGCACTTCGTCTGCCGGAACGCAATTTCGCGATCGGAATCAGGGCTTGCGGGCGATCCGGTCGGCCAGCTTCGCGATCGGCGAGGTGCTCGCCCGCCCCCGTGCCTCATGTCGGTCGGCAAGCTTGTAGGCGAGGTAGAGACCGCGAACGCCCAGCCAGCGCAACGGCTCCGGCTCCCAGTTGCGTGAGCGATGGCCCACCCAGGGCAGCTCGGTCAATGGGGTTCGACGGCCACACACCAGGTCGGCCAGTGTCCGACCGGCGAGATTGGCGGCGGTGACGCCGTGGCCGACGTATCCGCCGGCCCAGCCCAGGCCCGTCGCCCGGTCCAGCACCACGCTGGCCTCCCAGTCGCGGGGCACCGCGAGCACACCGCACCACCCGTGTGCGATCGGCACATCGCGGACTTGTGGCAGCACCGCGTGCAGCGTCGCGGTGAGGTGCTTGATGGTGCGCTCGGGCACGCGTCCGTCGATGTCGGTGCGCGACGCGTAGCGGTACGGCACGCTGCGGCCGCCGATCGCGATGCGATTGTCGACGGTGCGTTGGGCATAGAAGAAGCCGTGCGCGGTGTCGCCCAGGGTTTCGCGGCCGTGCCACCCGATGGAGTCCCAGATGTCGTCGGCAATCGGCTCGGTGGCGATCATCGAGCTGTTCATCGGCAACCATTGGCGTCGCAGGCCCGGCAGCGCGGCGGTGAATCCCTCGGTGGCGCGCAACACGATTGGCGCACGAACGGTGCCGAGCGGCGTCGTCGCGCGACCCGGCTGGAGGTCGGTGACCGGTGACTGTTCGTAGAGGTCGACACCGAGCCGCCCTACTACATCGGCCAGGCCGCGCGCCAGCTGAGCCGGCTGTACCCGCGCGCAGTGTGGATTGTGATAGGCCGAAACCACGCCACTGAGCCGGATCCGTTCGCCCGCTTCGTCTTTCATCAAGGGGACAACGTCGACGTGCCAACGCCGTTCCTCCTCGATCTCCGCGGCCAGCCGGGCGGCCTGAGCGGGATTGCGGGCGACGTGCAATGTCCCGCCTTTCACGATGCCGGCGTCGATACCTTCCCGCTCGGTGACGTCGATGACCTCGTCGACTGCGTCGTTGAGCGTGCGCTGCCAGGCCAGCACGGAGTCACGCCCGTAGAGCGCGGCCATCCGGTTGCGGTCGCCAGGCACGAGGCCGGACAGCCAGCCTCCGTTGCGGCCGGACGCACCGAAGCCGGCGAAGCGGGCCTCGAGGATGGCGATACGCAGCGACGGGTCGGCGCGCTTGAGGTAGTACGCCGTCCATAGCCCGGTGTAGCCGGCGCCGACGATGCACACGTCGGCGTCGCGGTCACCCGGCAGCGGCGGTCGAGACTGCGGTAACCCGTCGAACCAATGCGACACCCGACCATTCACAGGCACCGCCAGATTCTGTCAGGACTTGTCGTACCCCGGGTGCATGGTGGCGGAAGTACCAACGGAAGGAGCACGGAATGTGCTGGCAATGCGATCACCCCGACGCGACCCGGGAGGATTACCACGACGTCCTGCGTCGGGTGGTGCGCGAGCACGGCTGGGCGGTGCAGCACGTCGAAGACGACCGGGTCCCGTTCACATACACCATCGGGCTGTGCCAGGCCGGCCTGCCGGAGTTACTTGTCACCGGCCTTTCGCCCAAGTGGGCGGCGAGACTGCTGAACACGGTGGCCGAGTACATGGTTCGCGAAAAAGTCCCGAAACCGGGCGACACCATGACGCTGCCCAACGACTGGTTCGCCGAGTTCGTCGAAGTCGCACAGCCCGATGCGCACATGGGTCTGGCCGCCAAGTTGTACGGCACCGACCTGCGGGCCATGCAGATCGTCTGGCGTGACAAGCAGGGCCACTCGCCGTGGTGTCCCGAGTTCAACCTCGGTGGTCGACGGCAGCCGGTGCTCGGTGTGCGCGGGGCGCTGAGGCGCAGGACGGTGATGTAGCTGCCGGACGTGGACCTCGCCGCGTAGAGCGGCCGTGAACTAAAGGGGTGTCACCTCGACGACGATGGCGATGATCCGCGACGCGGCGTCGTTCGGCGGCCGGCCGCAGTTGTCGGTGCGCACTGTCTCCCGCGCCAGTCAAGGCCAGCTGCCAGCACAGCAGCATCACGACGAGGATCGCGAATCGACGCATGTATTCAGTATGCGTAGCGGTGGTACTGGGCCATGTAGCGCAGCGACGGCGTCAGCATCATGCCCTTGAGCGTCGCTCGGTAATACCACGGCACGCTGGCGAAGTGCGCACTACGAGTCGTGACCGACGGTGAGTTACCCGGCGTGATCGCAGTCGTCGACCAGTCGTAGTCAATGCGGTCGACGATCTCCTTGGCCCACCGGTCGCCGAGGATAGGGTTATCCAGGTCGGCATCGAGCGCCTTGGCGTAGAACGTCGCGAGCATGGTCTGCGGTGCACCGCTGAGATCGACGCGCAGTTTCTCGGTCACGTCACCGACGCTAGTCCCGTTGGGGTCGCCACGCGTACCGGCTGAACGACGGTCGGCGTGGCGTTCAGCCAGCGGCTTTGGCCTTGCGCCGGGCTTCCCGCAATTGCACCCAGAATTGCGCCGCCTCGCGGATCGACTCCTCCACTGGCCTTGGCTGCCAACCCAATTCGCGCGCCGCCTTGCTGCAATCGACCGGCGCCTCGGCGCGCATCAGCCGCAGCGACGCCAGCGACAGCCGCTCATCAGTGCCCCGCAGCCGCCCCTTGATCGTCCCGAGGGTGGCCAGCACATAGGTCACCGGAAGCGGTATCGACTTTGTCGGCGGCGCCACCCCGGCGGCCTCCGCGGCAATGCGGGCCACCTCGGCGTTGCTGATCATCTTCTCCGAAATCAGGTACCGCTCACCGACGCGACCCTTCTCGGCGGCGAGGATGAGCGCCCGCGCTGCATCGGTCACCCCGACGGCTTCCAGCTCGATGCCCTTCATCACGAACGGCAGCTTGCCGAACGCGGCGCCCGCGATGATCTCACCGTGCGGTGTGCGACCCCAGTCGCCGCTGCCGTAGGTGGTCGACACGCACATCGCCACCGCGGGCAGGCCGTGTTCGCGCGCATACCGCAGCACCAGCTCCTCGGCCTGCACCCGCGAACGCACGTACGGCGTCAGACCGCGGTCGCGGATGATGTCCTCCTCGGAGGCGCGGTGGCCACGTCGCCGACCGACCGTCGCATAGCTGCTCGTGTAGACAAAGCGATGCAGCCCAGCATCTTTCGCGATGTCCACGACGTTTCGCGTGCCGTCGACGTTGGTGCGGAACAGCGGCGACGGGTCGCGCAGCCAGCCGCGGGTGTCGACGACGCAGTAGTACACGTCGTCGCAGCCGTCCATCGCCTCGCGCAACGTGTCGTCATCGAAGATGTCGCCGTGGAACCGGGTGACGTCCAGATCGTCGATGCCGATGGTGTTCGCCGTCGGCCGCACCATCACCCGCACATCGTGGCCGTCGGCCACCAACTGCCGGGTGACGTGCGAACCAAGGAAGCCATTGGCGCCGATGACCAGCTTCGGGCTCATTTGTTGCCTCCGTACTGACGCATCCAGTTCGCCGCCTCGTCGGTCAGCGTGCCCAGTTCCTGGGCCTTGCGGCACCATTTCATGGCCGCCGCGACGAACCGCAACGGGTTGTAGATGTCTTCTTGCCGGCACCACAGCCCGTCGCCGGCATAGGTGACGATCGAGATGTTGGTGGCGCTGATGACCGTGCCGTCGCCGGGGTCGCGCATCGGGTTGTCCAGCTCGCAGATGACCCGTCCGGTCGGCTCGTCGATCACTGTCCACAGCGACGGGAACGAGGTCATGTAGCTGCCCGGGAAGCTCTCCATCGTCTTCCAGATCCAGGCGCGGACTTCGTCGCGGCCCCGCATCGTGCCTGCCGCGTGCTCGACGTAAACCACATCGGGCGTGTACTGCTCAACCCAGGGATCCCAGTCGCGGGTCTCGGCGGCGCGAGCCACCGTGTGCTCGAAGTTCGCGAACGCCTCGGCCAGCTCGGAGCGGGTGAACGTCTTGGTCGTCACACCCAGAACTAGAACACGTTCTACCGACGTTTGTCGAGCACTGCTTGCCCGCTCCGCCGCGCCATAACCAGTGCGCCGATGACCGCGATGGCACCCACGGCGGTCAGCGTGATCGTCCAGGTCCGCCGATCGCGCAGTTCCGCGTCGCATAGTGCGACGTAGTCGGGGTTCACCAGGACTTCGTCGAGCACAGGGATGTTCACGCCGCCGAAGTCGGTCGCCGCGCGGGCCTCGGAGTAGTCGGGCATGGCCGCGCTGCCGCAGCTCACACCCTCTTCGCCGACCGAGACCGGTACCAAGAGCCCGACGATTCCGACGATTGCTGCCACCACGCCGACGAAAAGAACCACCCATCGCATCCTCATGCTGTGCGGCGTACCCGGATCGGCGCGCGGCCAAGCCCGTCAGTAGACGCTGAGCACGCGGCGATCGCCGAGTGGGCTCGCCAGCGGCACCTCGAGCGTTCCGTCGAGCGCGATCATGATGCACATCCGGCCGACGGCCTCCGGCGGCGTACCACTCTGAAGGCGCACGGTGACCGTGTCAGGCGTCTCCTGCACGGTGGCGTGCACGCCGTAGCACTCGGGAGTGCCGGTGGTGAAGTGGACGGCGACGGCGTTGGGGTTCGGCACGCGACTCCATGAGTCGACGGGTACCGGACGCGGGTCGACGATCGCCGGGTTGTCGACGAACACCACGCCGGGGTCGCCCGGCGGCCGCTCCGGCGGTGCGACCGTCGTCTCCGCCGCCGCCACCGGCGCGCACCACACGGCGAGCGCGAGCAGAGCTGATCCGAACCATCGCATAGCTTCACGTTAGCCAACGGTTCGGGATGGGCAGGCGGTAGCGCACCGCCACGTAGACCCTGGCGATTTACGGCAGGCTGGCGGGGCCGTCGTTGGTGCGGATCACGTCAGGACGGATGCGGATGATGGCGCGACCATTATCGACGGCGCTTCGCCACCGTGATTTCGGCGCAGCTGGTCGCGCTCAGCGCTCAGCGCAACTGCGCGCGCCGAAATCACCACGGCAGGCACTATGGAGTCATGACCGAGTACAAGAAGGCGATCCTGGCCGGCGGCTGCTTCTGGGGTATGCAGGATCTGATCCGCAAGCAGCCCGGCGTGGTGTCCACCCGCGTCGGCTACACCGGCGGCGAGAACGCCAACGCCACCTACCGCAATCACCCCGGCCACGCCGAGGCCGTCGAGATCATCTACGACCCGACACAGACCGACTTTCGTACGCTGCTGGAGTTCTTCTTCCAGATCCACGACCCCACCACCAAGGACCGGCAGGGCAACGACGTCGGCACCAGCTACCGCTCGGCGATCTTCTACCTCGACGACGAGCAGAAACGCATCGCGCTGGACACTATCGCCGACGTCGACGCGTCGGGGCTGTGGCCGGGCAAGGTCGTCACGGAAGTGACTCCGGCAAGCGACTTCTGGGAGGCCGAGCCGGAGCACCAGGACTACCTGCAGCGTTACCCGAATGGCTACACCTGCCACTTCCCGCGGCCGGGCTGGAAGCTGCCCAAGCGCGAGACCGCCAGCCAGTAGGCCCCCCCGTTGAGACTGCACACCGGGCGCAAGAGTACGAGAACGGTCCTTTATCACCGCAGAGTCATTCCTGAAGGAGCGGGGCCGGTCAAGACCCAGAGT
>NZ_PIZU01000034.1 GCF_002838065.1 Mycobacterium hubeiense
CGGCGCGAAACCATTTCGATACAGCCCGCTGAGCGCAACCAGGCGCGCCCAAATCGCAGTCAGACGTCGAGTAGCGCGGCCACACAGGCCGCGCCCAGCACCGCCGGGTCGGCACCCATCTCATCCAGCGTGACGGTGCGCAGCGCCGCCCGCGGCGCCGCTGCGACCCATTCGAGGCCCACCTCGACCGGGTGCACCGGGTCGTCGGTCGCGGCGGCCACGCCCATCGGCACGGCCAAGCCTTCCAGCTGGCCGCAGGTGGGTGCCACGTACTGGCTCGCCTCGTCCATGGCGTCGGGAAGCGCGGGCCACTGTCCGACCCACGACCGGGTCAGTTCGTCGGCCAGCCAGGGCGGGCTCGACGCGCGCATCTGGGCGGTCGCTGACGCCAGCCCGTCGCGCCGCAGCAGCTCCGCCGAATGCCGCGCCGTCATCGCGGCGGGCGCGGTGTCCGGTGCGCCCGTCCACGGCGGTAGCGCGGCCAGGACCGCGACGGCATGGGCGGGATGCTCCAGCGCCCACGCAGCGGCCACCGCCGCACCGATAGACACCCCACCGACGACGATCGGCGCACCCAGCCGCGCGGCGCTGTCCAGCTCGGCGCGATAGCCGTCGATGAGGCGGTCCGGTTGCGGCGGCGGGGTGACTACGGCGGCGCCCACGTCGTGCAGCGCCTTGGAGAAGGCCCGGTAGACGTAGTCGTCGTCGGAGCCCGTACCGGGCAGCAGAACCGCGGTGACACCGCGCAGATTGACCGCCATCACACGATCGTGCCCTGTGAGGTAATTCACCGGCGTGCCGACCCACACCCCCCGTGGCATAACGGAACTAAGAGGTCTACGGTGGCGTTTGGTTGGGTAGATCCACGGTGGATCTGCGGAAGGTCAGGAGAGACCATGGCTACGGCCGAAGGGTATCTGCGTCGGCTCACTCGACGCCTGACGGAGGACCCCGAGCAACTCGACGTCGAGGAGCTCAGTGAAGAAGCCGCCAACACCGGTGCCCAGAAGGCGATCGACTGTCAGCGCGGTCAAGAGGTGACCATGGTGGGCACCCTGCGCAGCGTCGAATGCAACGGCAAGGGCTGCGCCGGTGGCGTGAAAGCCGAACTTTTCGACGGCACCGATTCCGTCATGCTGGTCTGGCTCGGCCAGCGCCGCATCCCCGGTATCGAGTCCGGCCGCACCCTTCGTGTGCACGGCCGCGTCGGCAAGCTGGAGAACGGCAGCAAGGCAATCTACAACCCGCACTACGAGATTCAGAAGTGAGCGACCCCGGAACCGAACCGGGGAAGCACACCAGCACTCGCCCGCACGCCCTGCTCGAACAGATGGGTGGCGTCAGCGGGATCATCTACTCATCGCTGCCGGTCGTCGTGTTCGTGCCGGTGTCGTCGGCGTTCGGGCTGATGCCCGCGATTTATTCGGCGCTGGCGGTGGCCGCGCTCATCTTGGTGTGGCGGCTGATCCGACGCGAGTCCACCCAGCCCGCGGTGTCCGGGTTCATCGGGGTGGGCGTCTGCGCGCTGATCGCCTACCTGGTGGGGGAGTCCAAGGGTTATTTCCTGCTCGGCATCTGGATGTCGCTGTTCTGGGCCTCGGTGTTCACGCTGTCGGTGGTGATCCGCCGGCCCGTCGTCGGCTACATCTGGGGCTGGGTCAACGGACACGGCCGCGGCTGGCGTGAGGTACCCAAGGCCGTACTGGCGTTCGACATCGCCACCATCACCTGGGTGCTGGTGTTCGGGTCGCGCTTCGTGGTGCAGAACCACCTCTACGACGCCGACCAGACCGGCTGGCTCGGAGTGGCGCGCATCGCGATGGGGTGGCCGTTGACGGCGCTGGCCGCCCTGGCCACCTACTTCGCCATCCGGGCCGCGCAGCGCGCCGTGCACGCCCAGCACGCGGCCGCCACCGCCGACGCCCGCGCTGACTGAGCTGTGCTGTCGACCCGCAGCCCCGCCTCGCCGTTGATCGCGGTGGCCGTGCTGGCCACATTCGTCGCGTTCCTGGACGGTTCGGTGGTCAATCTCGCGCTGCCGGCGATCGGCCGGGAGTTCGGAGGCGGCCTGGCGCTTCAGCAGTGGGTGGTCGAAGGCTACCTGCTCGCCCTAGGGGCGCTGATCCTGGTGGCCGGCGCCATCTCCGATCAGTTCGGCCGGCTGTCGGTGCTGCGGATGGGCCTGGTGGTGTTCGCGGCCTCGTCGCTTTTGTGCGCGCTGGCGCCGGCCGGGTGGGTGCTCATCGCCGCCCGCTGCCTGCAGGGCGTTGGCGCGGCGTTTCTGGTGCCCAGCTCGCTGGCGATGATCAACGCCACGTTCTCCGGCGCGGCGCAGGCCCGCGCGATCGGCACCTGGACGGCGTTGACGGGCACCGCGTTCGTGATCGGCCCATTGTTCGGCGGTGTCCTGGTCGACTCGCTGAGCTGGCGGTGGATCTTCGGGGTGAATGTGGTGCCGCTGGCAATCACGCTGTACCTGACGACGAAGCTGTCCCGCGACGACTTCGCGGGCGACCATTCGCCGGAGCGCATCGACGTCATCGGGGCGCTGCTCAACGCCGTCGGGCTGACGGCGACGGTGTACGCGCTGATCGAGCAGCAGCGCCTCGGCCTGGCGCATCCCGCGGTGCTGGCGAGCCTTGCGGTCGGCGTGGCCGCCCTCCTCGCGTTCCCGTGGTGGGAACGGCGCGCATCGCACCCGATGATGCCGCTGCACATCTTCGCCGCCCGCAACTTCGCCGTCGGCAACCTGGCCACCGTGTTCCTGTATGCGGCGGTGTCGCTGGGCATGCTGGTCGTCGCGCTGTTCTTGCAGGAGACCGCGGGGCTGACCGCGACGCAGGCCGGGCTGGCCACGCTGCCCATCCCGGTGCTGTCGTTCGCGTTGGCGCGCTGGTTCGGCGCGCTGGCCGGGCTGCACGGTCCGCGGCTGTACATGGCCGTCGGCCCGCTGATCGCCGGGGTGGGTTTCGTGCTCATGCTGAGCGCGCGTGAGCCGTTCGACTTCTGGACGCAGATGCTGCCCGGGCTGGTGGTTTTCGGCCTCGGGCTGTCCGTCACGGTCTCGCCGCTGACCGCCGCGGTGCTCGCCGCGGTGGAGTCCGCGCAGAGCGGTATCGGATCGGCGATCAACAATGCGGTGTCGCGGATCGCCGGCTTGATCGCGGTCGCGTTCACCGGTGTGATCACCGGCGGCGCAATGGATTTCGCGGGATTTCGACAGGCGGCCGTGGTGGTCGTGGTGCTGTTCGCGTTGGCCGGGATCGTGTCCGCGGTCGGTATTCGCAACGAGGAGCACGACGACGATCGGGTGTCGCCGGAATCGGCCGCGGTCTGCCATGACCGGGTCACCCCGCCGCCGGCCTACGCCCGGCGCTAGCGCGGCGCGGGATGCAGCAGAAGCTCGCGAAGTTCGTCCTCGACCTCGGCGACCGCCACGAACAGCAGCTCGTCACCGCCCTCCAGCGGCTCGTCGGACTCCGGCACGATCACACGTGGCCCGCGCAGAATCGTCACCAGCGCGGCGTCGCGCGGCAACTCCAGACGCTTGACGGGTTTACCGCCCCACGGCGTGTCGTCGGGCAGCGTGATCTCGACCAGATTGGCCTGGCCGGTGCGGAACTCCATCAGGCGCACCAGGTCGCCGACGGCTACGGCCTCCTCCACGAGGGAGGCCAGCATGCGCGGCGTGGACACCGCGACGTCGACGCCCCAATTCTCGTCGAACAACCACTCGTTGCGGGGGTCGTTGACGCGGGCCACCACCCGGGGCACCGCGAACTCGGTCTTGGCGAGCAGGCTGACCACGACGTTGACCTTGTCGTCGCCGGTCGCGGCGATCACCACATCGAACTCTTCCATGTGCACCGACTCGAGCAGCGACAGCTCACAAGCGTCGCCCAGGCGCCAATGCGCGGCGGGAATGGCGTCGACGTCGACGTGCTCGGGGTTGCGTTCGAGCAGTGTCACGTCGTGGTTGTTCTCCAACAGTTCGCGGGCGATGGAGCGGCCCACGGCGCCCGCCCCGGCGATCGCGACCTTCATCAGCGCCGCTCCTCCATGTCCGGGATATTCCAGCGGGCCCGCTTCACTGCGCCTCCAGGTCCTCGCTCGGCGGCAACGCCGCGATGGCCAGCGCTTCGGCGATGTGACCCGCAACGGCGGCGACGTACACCTGATCGCCCGCCTGGATGACCGTCTTCGCGTCGGGCAGCAGGCCGCTGCCGAACCGGATGATAAACGCCACCCGACCGCCCGTCGCGGCTTCCAGATCGGTTACGCGATGGCCCGCCCAGTCCTCGTGCAGCGGAAGTTCGGCCACACCGACGTTGCCCGACGGGTCGCGCCACTTGGTGGTCTCGGTTTCGCGGGTCAGCACATTGAGCAGCCGATCGGTGGTCCACGGCACGGTGGCCACCGTCGGGATGCCCAGCCGCTCATACACCGCAGCGCGTTTAGCGTCGTAGATGCGGGCCACCACGCGCTCCACACCGAATGTTTCGCGTGCGATCCGCGAGGAGATGATGTTGGAGTTGTCGCCCGACGACACGGCCGCGAACGCGCCCGCTTCCTCGATGCCTGCCCGCAGCAGCACATCTCGGTCGAAGCCCATGCCCTGCACCCGTTCACCGGGGAACTCCGGGGAGAGCCGGTAAAACGCGGTGTTGTCGCGGTCGATGATCGCCACGTCGTGGCCGATCCGGGCCAGGCTGTCGGCCAGCGACGCGCCGACGCGGCCGCAGCCCATCACCACTACACGCACCTGACGGTCCTTTCCGGCGTGTCTTTGCACCTGCGCACTCGGAACGCTACCGCTATTGCTTACTGGGCTTACTCTTGGCTCTCGTGTCCAAGCTTTCGACCGTTGCGCGTCGGCTGCTGATCGGCCGACCCTTCCGCAGCGACCGGCTACACCACACGCTGCTGCCCAAGCGGATCGCGCTGCCCGTCTTCGCTTCCGATGCGCTGTCGTCCACGGCATACGCGCCGGAGGAAATCTTCCTGGTGCTGTCGGTGGCGGGCCTGGCCGCGTACTCGATGGCGCCGTGGATCGGCCTGGCCGTCGCAGCGGTCATGCTCATCGTGATCGCCAGCTATCGGCAGAATGTGCACGCCTACCCGTCCGGCGGCGGCGACTACGAGGTGGTCAACACCAACCTCGGCCACACCGCTGGGCTCACAGTGGCCAGTGCCCTGCTGGTCGATTACGTCCTGACCGTCGCGGTGTCGATGTCGTCGGCGATGTCCAACATCGGATCGGCGGTGCCCTACATCGCAGAGCACAAGGTGCTTTTCGCGGTTATCGCGATCCTGCTGCTGGCGTCGATGAACCTGCGCGGCATCCGGGAATCGGGCACCGCGTTCGCGATCCCCACCTACGCCTTCATGATCGGCATGTACCTCATGCTCGCCTGGGGGTTCTTCCAGATCTATCTTCTCGGCGAACCACTGCAAGCCGAGTCGGCGGGCTTCGAGATGCATTCCGAACACGGCGATGTGCTCGGATTCGCGCTGGTATTCCTCGTCGCGCGAGCGTTTTCGTCCGGATCCGCGGCGCTGACCGGTGTCGAGGCCATCAGCAACGGCGTGCCTGCGTTCCGGAAGCCCAAGTCGCACAACGCCGCAACAACACTGGCGTTACTGGGCCTGATCGCCACCACGCTGTTCATGGGCATCATTATCCTGGCCAGGGAAACCGGTGTGCAGATCGCCGAGCGGCCGCACGAGCAGCTGGTCGGCGCGCCGCCCGACTACCACCAGAAGACCTTGATCGCGCAGCTGGCCGACTCGGTGTTCCACGACTTTCCGCTCGGGCTGTTTCTCATCACCGGGGTCACCGCGCTGATCCTGGTGCTGGCCGCCAACACCGCGTTCAACGGCTTTCCAGTGCTGGGATCGATTCTGGCCCAAGACCGTTACCTACCGCGGCAGTTGCACACCCGCGGCGACCGGCTGGCGTTCTCCAACGGCATCCTGTTTTTGGCGTTCGCCGCGATCGCGTTCGTCGTCGCATTCCAGGCACAGGTCACCGCGCTGATCCAGCTCTACATCGTCGGGGTTTTCGTCTCGTTCACGCTGAGCCAGATCGGCATGGTCCGGCACTGGACGCGGCTGCTGCGCACCGAAACAGATCCGGTGGTGCGGCGCAAGATGATGCGGTCGCGGGTGATCAACGCGATTGGCCTCACGTGCACGGGGACGGTGCTCATCGTCGTGGTGGTGACGAAATTCCTCGCGGGGGCGTGGATCGCCATACTGGCCATGGCCGGTCTGTTCGCGCTGATGAAGGCGATCCGACGGCACTACGACACGGTCGCGCGTGAGCTGGAGGAGCAGCAGGCCGCCGAGGAGGACGGGGTGGTGTTGCCCAGCCGCAACCATGCGATCGTGCTGGTGTCGAAGTTGCATCTGCCGACGCTGCGGGCGCTGGCGTATGCGCGGGCCACCCGGCCAGATGTGCTGGAGGCGATCACCGTCAGCGTCGACGACGGCGAGACCCGCGAGCTGGTGCACAAGTGGGAGGACAGCGATATCGCCGTGCCGCTCAAGGTGATCGCCTCGCCGTACCGCGAGATCACCCGTCCGGTACTGGATTACGTGAAGCGAGTGACGAAGGAGTCGCCGCGCACCGTCGTGACGGTGTTCATCCCGGAGTACGTCGTCGGCCACTGGTGGGAGCAGGTGCTGCACAACCAGAGCGCGCTGCGGTTGAAGGGCCGGTTGTTGTTCATGCCGAACGTGATGGTGACATCCGTTCCGTGGCAGCTCAGTTCGTCGGAGCGGCTCAAGACGTTGCAACCGCACGCCGCGCCGGGGGATGCCCGCAGGGGTTTCCTGGAGTGAGCCAACGAGCCGACGACCGGCCTGCTGAACTCACCCTCGTCACCGGGCCGCCGGCCAACGGCGGCAGTTGCGTCGCCCGCCATGATGGCCGGGTGGTGTTCGTGCGCTACGCGCTGCCGGATGAGACGGTCAGGGTTCGCGTCGTCGCCGACCACGGATCGTATTGGCACGCAGACGTTGTCGAGGTTCTGGAGCCGTCCGCCGACCGTATCGACTCCCTGTGCCCGATCGCCGGTGTGGACGGCGCGGGGTGCTGCGATCTGGCGTTCGCCACCCCGGACGCAGTGCGTCGGCTCAAGGGTGCGGTGGTGGCCAACCAGCTGGGCCGGCTGGGCGGCTACCACTGGTGCGACGAGGCCGATGCGGTGGCCGAGCCCGTCGGGGAGGTCGGCGCCACGGGCTGGCGGACGCGGGTGCGGTTGGACACCGCAGACGACGGGCGCGCGGGTTTCCACCGCTACCACAGCTCCGAACTCGTCACCGGGCTGAACTGTGCGCAGCTGCCCGCGGGCATGCTCGACGGGCTCGGCGAACGCACCTGGCCGCCCGGGGCGCACCTGCACGTGGCCATCGACGACGACGGCGCACGCCACGTCGTGCAGACCGGTCCGCGGAATGGCCGCAAGAGCTACACCCAGGTGGTGGAGGGCAATTACGAGGCGGTGCAGCGGGTCGGGGGCCGCGTGTGGCGGGTGCCGGTGACGGCCTTCTGGCAGGCCCACCGCGATGCCGCCGCACTGTACAGCCGGCTGGTGGCCGGTTGGGCGCAGCTGAGCCCGGGTATGACCGCGTGGGATTTGTACGGCGGTGCAGGAGTTTTCGCGGCGGTGCTGGCGGACGCGGTCGGCGAAACCGGCCGCGTCGTCACCGTCGACACGTCGCGCGGCGCCTCACGGTCGGCCCGCGTGGCGCTGGCGGATCTCGGCTGCGTCTCGGTCGTCACCGAATCGGTGCGACGGGCGTTGTCGATGCAATCGGCGCGCGCCGACGTCGCGGTGCTCGACCCGCCGCGGTCGGGCGCCGGTCGCGAGGTGATCGATCAGCTGGCCGCGGCCGAGGTGCCACGGGTGATCCACATCGGTTGTGAGGCAGCGTCATTCGCCCGCGATGTCGGGCTGTACCGCGGCCACGGCTATATCGTCGAGGAGCTGCGGGTATTCGATTCGTTCCCGCTGACCCACCACGTCGAGTGCGTCGCCGTGTTGACGCGCTAGCTTTCGTTCGGCGAGCAGACGCGCCGCCGCGAGTTCCGCGGTGGTCGCGACCCCGCTGATGCCCGCCAGCACCGTGGCCTGCGGCGGCAAGGACGCCCGCCAGCACCCGGGAGAGCCGGTCCTCGATGGTCACGGCGCCGCCGATCGACTCGGCGAGACTGTCGGCCAGCGCGAACAGGGCGGTGGGGCCGCGGCCGGACGCGGTCTCGCGGCCCTCGAGCACCAGCCCGTACACCAGCGCGGCCAGTTCGCTCCACGACACCGCCGGATCGACCACCAGCACCGCCACCGCACCGTCGTGACGGACGAACGTGTCGCCATCGGCGCGAACCAGCACGACGCTGGCGCGGGCCGAATCCGCCCAGCGCACCGCCTCTTTCACCGACCGAGCCCCGATGGCCAGCAGCACATCGCCGACCACCGGGCGGCCCTCGGTGGCCTCGTGCACGACCACGCTGCTGAGTTCGGTCGACCGTGGCACCGAACTGAACTGCAGTCGGACGCCGTAACCGCCCAGCACGTTCACGAGGTGGTCCAACGTCACCACGAGCCACTCCCGATGCCGAACCGAACCACCAGCCTATCCATGCCCGTGCGACCGTTTGCGCCAGGCGCATCGGGGTTATCCACGCTGCATGGCAAAAGACAAGCCCAGTGCAAAGCAACAACAACTCGACGGGTACCGCGTCAGTCGCGAAAGCGGATACCTGACCACCCAGCAGGGCGTGCGGGTGGATCACACCGATGACGCTTTGACCGTCGGCGAACGCGGCCCCACTCTCCTCGAGGACTTCCACGCCCGGGAGAAGATCACCCACTTCGACCACGAGCGCATACCCGAGCGTGTCGTGCACGCGCGTGGGGCGGGCGCATACGGCTATTTCGAGCCCTACGACGATTCCCTCGCCGAGTTCACCGTCGCGAGATTCTTGACCACACCGGGCAAGCAGACCCCGGTGTTCGTCCGGTTCTCCACGGTGGCCGGTTCGCGCGGATCGGCCGACACCGTGCGCGATGTCCGCGGCTTCGCCACGAAGTTCTACACCGAGCAGGGCAACTACGATCTGGTGGGCAACAACTTTCCGGTGTTTTTCATCCAGGACGGCATCAAGTTCCCCGACTTCGTGCACGCCGTGAAACCCGAGCCGCACAACGAGATACCGCAAGCCGCCTCGGCGCACGACACGCTGTGGGATTTCGTGTCACTGCAGCCGGAGACCCTGCACACCATCATGTGGCTGATGTCGGACCGAGCCCTGCCGCGCAGCTACCGGATGATGCAGGGCTTCGGCGTGCACACCTTCCGGCTCGTCAACGCCCGCGGCGAGGGCACCTTCGTGAAATTCCACTGGAAGCCGAAACTCGGTGTGCATTCCCTGGTTTGGGACGAGTGCCAGAAAATCGCCGGCAAAGACCCGGACTTCAACCGGCGCGACCTGTGGGACGCCATCGAGGCCGGCGACTTTCCGGAGTGGGAGCTCGGCGTGCAGTTGGTGCCGGAAAGCGACGAGTTCAATTTCCAGTTCGATCTGCTCGATGCCACCAAAATCATTCCCGAAGAACAGGTTCCGGTTAGGCCGGTCGGGCGCATGGTGCTCAACCGCAATCCGGACAACTTCTTCGCCGAAACCGAGCAGGTGGCGTTTCACACCGCGAACGTGGTTCCTGGCATCGACTTCACCAACGACCCGCTGCTGCAGTTCCGCAACTTCTCCTACCTCGACACGCAGCTGATCCGCCTGGGCGGACCGAATTTCGCGCAGCTGCCGGTCAACCGGCCGCTGGCCGATGTCCGCAACAACCAGCAGGACGGCTACGGCCAGCACGCGATTCCGCAGGGCAGGTCGAGCTATTTCAAGAACACCATCGGCGGTGGCTGCCCGGCGCTGGCCGACGAGGACGTATCCCGGCACTACACCGAGAAGGTGGACGGGCACAAGATCCGCCAGCGCGCCAAGAGTTTCCAGGATCACTACAGCCAGGCGCGGATGTTCTGGAAGAGCATGTCGGCGGTGGAGGCCAAACACATCATCGCCGCGTTCGCATTCGAACTCGGCAAGGTCGAGGTGCGCGAGATCCGTTCGGCCGTCGTCGCGCAGCTCAATCTCGTCGACCACGAGCTGGCCAGCCAGGTGGCGGGAAAGTTGGGCCTGCCCGAACCGGCCGAGGAGTCCGTCGACGACAAGATGCCCGCCTCACCGGCGCTGTCGCAGCTCAATACCGCCAGAGACAGCGCGGCCACCCGCAAAATCGCGCTGCTGGCCGCCGACGGCGTGGATGTGCGCGGTGTCGAGCGGTTCCGCCAGGCGATGGGGGAGTACGGGGCGATCGTCGAGGTGCTCGCGCCCGCCGGGGGCGGCACGCTGTCGGGTGGACAGGGCGGCGAGCTGTCGGTCGACCGCGCCATCACCACCATGGCGTCGGTGCTCTACGACGCGGTCGTGGTGCCGTGCGGACCGGCGTCGGTGGAAGCGTTGGCCAACGACGGTTATGCCGTGCATTTCGTCACCGAGGCCTACAAGCACCTCAAGGCGGTGGGCGCGTTCGGCGCGGGCGTCGACCTGTTGCGCACGGCCGGGGTGGCCGAGCAGTTCGCCAACGGATCCGACGTCGTCGTCTCCCATGGTGTGGTGACGACGACGGCGGCCGAAGACACTCTGCCCGACGCATTTTCGGAGCAGTTCGCCGTCGCGGTCGCGCAGCACCGCGCCTGGGATCGCGATACCGATCCGGTGCCGGCCTAACGCCGCCGAGGGATCGAATCTGAGCTTGTGCTCGAAAATCGACGGAAAAATCGAGCACAAGTTCAGTTTCGACGGCCTGACTCCTTGTACCAGCGGTCGAGCAGGGCGGGGATCTCGGCGAGTAGGAAAGCGTAGAAGTCGCGCATCTGGGTGAGGCGTCGACGGGCCAGGCTGTCGTCGCGGCGATCGTTGCGAACAGACTGCGTGTCAACGTGATTCCTTCCAACCGATGGGCAACGGTCCCGCACGATACTGGCCTGTCGACACGATGCAGCCGCCATTATTCGGCCTGCTGACAATGTCGGGTGGCGCGTGCTTGCGCCTGTTCTCCATCGCCGCCGGCGGCTCGGACTGGCCTACGTGACGGTTGCCAGGGATGGACTGCCGGGCGAACTCACCACCTGGCGGCGTGGGTAGCGTGCATTGCCGATGCCCGCCCGCTGGACGAATACAGCGACGTCCTCGCCCGCGCCGGGCCTGCGCACCCGCCACAGCGAAAACCACGATGACGCGTTGCTGCGCATCATCGACCAAGTTGAAGCCCGAGCGCACCTCGCACGAATGACACCCGGGTCGGTGTTGGACACCGCCGGCGTCGACATTGACGCCGTTACTCAATACATCAACGTAGCCCGCAGCGCTGTCACCGACGGCCAGCTGGTTTATTCATTGCTCATCGCAGAGAAACACTGATCTTCACCGCATCGCGGTTCACCTGCTCACCGGTTGCGCACGGGTGCAGGAAACGCTCTGTTTGCGCGCTAGTTACGCAAAGTGGCATTGCGACGATCAACAAATTCGGGCCAGCCGAGCAGCCGCGCACCGAACACTGCGACCTGCAGGGTGAACTTCTGCCGCGGCTCATGGACCGAATAACCAGTGAGCTCCTTGACTCGCTGCAGGCGATAAGTGACCGTTCGGACGCCGACGTGCAAGTGGCGGGCTGCGAGTGTCGCCACGCCACCGGCCATGAAGTACGCGGACACGGTGTCCAGCAGCACAACGGGCCCGGTCCGCGCTGCCCGCAACGGCTCGAGCACCGCCTCGACGAGATCCGCGAGCGCAGCGCTGTCGCGAATCAGCACCTGGTAGACGAGTAGATCCGACGCGGAGTACACGGGACCGGGCAACTGCAGGCGCTGGCCGATGTCCAGTGCCTGCCGGGCCTGTTCAAAGGATCTAACGGCACCGCCGGGCCCGTGCTGGGAGCGTCCAATGCCGGCCCGCCAGAAACCGTCCGGCCCCAGCGCCTCGACAACTCTGTCAAGAAACCTCTTCGGCACGTTGTGCCCGTCTGGGGCGACGCACACCAACAGGCCCTCCTTCGTCGTCACGAGGACGTCCCGACTTGCCAAGCCAAAGTGCATCGCGGATTCGACCTGACGGGTGACAGGATCGCCGTCGACGAAAGGCGGATTTCCCTCGATCGCCACCACCACGTGGCTATGGGCCAACCGCAGGCCGTATCGTTCGGCGCGTTCCGCGAGCGTCTCGAGGTTCCGTCCCTCGAGCAGATCATCGACGAATGCGCGCCGAAACGACTCCTCCTGGCGTAGCGACCAGCGCTGCGCCTCCTCGTACCCCGCCGCCACCGCCATGATCGCGGTGTCGGCAGCGCGGAAGACCGCCTCGCCGATGTGGCGCAGCGCGTCGGTCCCATCGGCCGCCTGCACGCCGGGAAGCGACTCCCAGGCCACCCACGTGGCGCTCAGATAGAGGTCGATGACCCCGCACATCGGCACGCCCTGCTCAGCCGCGCGCGCGCCGATGTCACGGCGTCTGCGCAAGTCATCCTGGCAGAATTGGCCTCCTGTGCTGACTTGCGCAAGCAAAGTCAGGTAGCCGTCGAGCAGTTCGGGCGGCATGCCGTGCGCGTCTTTACTCGCTCGTGCGGCCAGCTCCGCCAGGTCCGTCAGCCCGACGCTCGAGGAGCCCGGACCCGTCCGTCGCGCCATACGTCGTTTCCTCTAGTCAAGTAGTTCCCTTCCAGCTTGCTACTTTGCGCGCGGTGTTACTACCGGTGGTTTGCGTGCTGGCGAACCGCGACACCACATTGCCGGTGGTCGGCAACGAGATTCGAGCTTTGATGGCGGTGTCGGGCATTGGGTGACGCAGGGCCGGTACCAGAGAATCGCGGTCACAAAGCAAACCCGGGAGACGCTGATGCGCGCTGCTGACGTCACCGAGACGTTGCCGACCGCGCGGCCAAGCGATGACGTTCTGTCTGCGGTTCGGTTGGTCACGCGACACCACTTACCGGGGCTCGTTGTCGCTGACGAACTGGGAGAAGTGGTTGGATGCATGTCGTCCGTCGACCTGCTGCGGCTGGCGCTACCACGCTACGTCCAGGAGGAACCCGGCTTGGCCCGGGTGTTCGATGAGGGGCACGCCGACCGCATCGCCGCCGCGTTGGTGGGCATCCGGGTACGCGACGTGATGAGCACGGCCAGCGCCCGAATTCCGATAGCCCGGCCGCAGGCGACCGTCATCGAAGTGGCCGAGCTGATGGCCGAGCGCTGCAGTCCGCTCGTCGTGGTCGCACGGGAGCAGGGGGGCACGCTCGGCGTAGTCACCGTCAACCACCTTCTTGAACTGCTGGTGGATGCTGCGGAGGGAACAACGTGAACCGGCCCGACGCGGCGAATGCGCGCGTAGGTGGTGCGCGGCGCAAAAGCGTCCGGCGGATGTTTCCGATGGTCCCGCTGCTCGCCGCGTTCTGGTTGATCCTCTCCGGTCATATCGAACCGCGGATGTTGGCGCTGGGCGCGGGGTCGATCATTGTGGTTTGTGCGATGACCTGGCGGGCGGAGGTCTACCAGCACTACGACCTCACGGTTCCGTTCCTGCTGCGCCTGCCGCGGTTCTTCCTGTGGCTGGGGGTGCAGGTCCTCGTCTCGTCGCTTGCTGTCGTGCGCAAGGTGTGGTCGCCTCGCCTGGCGCTCCGGCCAGTGGTGGCAGCGATACCAGCGCACGCCTTGCCGGAACTCACCCAGGTCACCTATGCCAACGCGATCACGCTGACCCCCGGCACCCTGTCCCTAGATGTCAGCGACAGGCTCATCCGCGTCCACGGCCTGGATAAGGCCGACATCGACGCACTTCGCGACGGGGCGATGTTGCGTCGGCTGCCACACACCGGAGGACGGCGATGACCTTCGTGGTGATGGCTGCGCTGCTGGCCAGCATGGTCCTGGCGCTGATCCGCGCGTTCGCCGGCCCCGGTCTGTACAACCGCATCCTCGCTGTCAACATGTTCGGCACGAAAACCGTGCTCTTCGTGGCGGTGGCCGGTTTTCTCTTCGGCCGACCGGACTTCCTCGACATCGGAATCCTGTACGCGCTGGTCAACTTCGTCGCGGTCGTCGCGGTGCTTCGTCTGAGCCACTACCAGGAACTGATCAGCGGGCCAGAAGGTCCAGAAGACATGGAAGGTGCGTACCGGTGAACGCGATCGCGGTGGCGGGCTACGCGTTGATGGGGGCCGGCGCCCTGTTCGTGCTCTCGGGCGGTGTGGGCCTGCTGCGGTTCCCGGACTTCTACACGCGCATTCACGCCGTCAGCGTCACGGACTCCGCCGGCGCCGGCCTCATCCTCGTCGGCCTGCTGCTGCTGCCGAGCGGCTGGTCCACTGAGGTCCGCCTTCTGATCATCCTGCTCTTCTTCATGCTGACCAGCCCGACCGCGACCCACATCCTGGCACACGCCGCACGCCGCGACGGCGTCCAGATGTGGCGGGAAGGTGACCGACGCCGCTGATGAAACCGTCATGACGACGTTCACTTTGATCAACGTCACGCTGCTCGCGATCCTCGCGGCGACGGCGGTGGCCATCGCGCGGATACGTGCCCTCTACGAGGCGACCATGCTGGCTGCATTGTTCAGCCTGGTCACCGCGACCTTGTTCGTGTTGTTGGATGCCCCGGATGTCGCATTCACCGAAGCAGCTGTCGGCGTCGGCATCAGCACCGTCCTGCTGCTCGGCGTGCTCGCACTGACCCGCTCATGGGAGGCAGTCACACCGCCGCGACGACGTCTGCCAGGACTGGCCGCCGTCGTCCTGGCCGGTGCAGCGCTCGGCTATGCGAGCCAGGATCTGCCGCCGTTCGGCGACGCCGGGAACCCCGTCCAGAATCACCCCGTCACCAACACCTACCTGTACCAATCCCAGCAGGAAATCGGGATACCCAACACGGTCACCTCGGTGCTTGCGAGCTACCGCGCGCTTGACACACTGGGCGAGCTGGTGGTCGTCTTCACGGCTGGCGTCGCGGTACTTTCGTTGCTCGGTCCGCTGGTACGGCCGGAGGAGGCGAGGCCGGGGGCTGACTTCCACCTCGCCGACTACCGCGTCATCCGCGTCATCACCGCCCTGCTGCTGCCATTCATTCTGCTCTTCGCTCTGTATGTGCTTTTTCACGGTGAGTACGGCCCCGGCGGCGGCTTCCAGGCGGGCGTCATATTCGCCTCGGGCGCCGTTCTCTACAGCCTCGTGTTCGGTCTCGACCGAGCGCAGTACGTGGTGCCGCGGCGCGCATTGTGGTCACTAGTCTCGCTCGGCTTGCTCGCATATCTCGGGCTCGGCGTCGTGACGATGGTGTTGGGTGATTCGTTCCTGAACTACGACGTGTTAAGTCCGAGCCACCCAGAGACCGGCCAACACCTCGGAATTCTGCTGGTAGAGGCGTCCATCGGCGCCACCGTCTCGGCGGTTATGGCGGGGATCTTCTTCAGCTTCGCCAGTTGGGGGGTCGCGAGCCGCGCGGAGGCGAGCATGGAGGTGCCGCGGTGATTGCCACCCACTACAACTACTGGCTTCTGTTCGCCATCATGCTGACCGGCCTCTACATCGTTATCAGCCATAACAACCTGCTGAAAAAGCTCATCGGCCTCACCGTGTTCCAGGTCGGCATACTTCTGTTCTTCATCGGCCTCGGCAAAGTCGCCGGTGGAAGCGCGCCGATCATTTCGGACCGCGTTCAGACCTACTCGCACCCATTGCCGCAGGTGCTGATTCTGACTGCGATCGTGGTGGGCGTCGCGACCCTCGCGGTGGGACTTGCACTGGCCGTACGCATCTTCGACGCGTACGGGACCGTCGAGGAGGACCAAGTCCTCAAGCGTGACGCCGCCGACGCAAACGACGACGACTCCGGTGACTGATGATTGCCCAGCTGCCGGCGCTGCAAGTGGCAATCCCGCTGATCTGCGCGCCGCTATGCATGCTGCTGCGGTCCCGGTTCGTGGCCTGGCTGTTATTCCTCGTCGCGGCGGGCGGTTCGCTGACCTGCGCCGCCCTGCTTGCCCAGCACGTGGCCCGGGATGGCGCGCTGCACTACGCGATGGGCGACTGGCCTGCTCCGTCGGGCATCGAGTTCGTGGTGAGCAGCTTCAACACGCCGATCTTGCTTCTGGTGTCGCTGGTGGCCGTGGTGACGGCGGTCTACGGACGCAGCAGCGTCGCCGCCGAGATAGACACCCGACGCATTGTGCTCCTGTACACGTGCCTGTGCCTCACCTTGTCCGGGCTGCTGGGCCTGGCCATCACCGCGGATGCCTTCAACGCGTTCGTGTTCCTCGAGATCAGCTCCCTCGCCACCTACACCCTGATCGCCATGGGCAGCCGCCGGCGCGCGCTGCTGGCCAGCTTCCACTACCTGGTGATCGGCAGCGTCGGAGCGCTCTTCGTGTTGCTTGGCATCGGGCTGGCTTATGCGCTCACGGGCACGCTCAACATGCCCGATCTGGCCGAGCGCCTGACGGATAGCCACGGCAACCGTGCCCTCTACGCCGCCGTAGTTTTCGTTTTCGTGGGCCTGGCGATCAAGATGGCGCTCTTCCCTCTGCACGCCTGGCTGCCTGGAGCCTACGCGGAGGCGCCGTCCGCCGTGAGCGTGTTCGTCGCCGCCACCAGCACCAAGGTCGCGATCTATGTGTTCTGCCGATTCGCCTTCACGGTGTTCGGCGCGGCGCTGGTGTTCGGCAGAATGCCGATCGAGCAGATCGGCCTGCTGCTGGCCAGCCTGGCGATGCTGGTCGGCTCTGCCGTCGCGTGCGTCCAGAACGATTTGCGGTACCTGCTGGCCTGGTCCAGCGTCGCGCAAATCGGCTACATCATCGCCGGGGTCAGCCTGGCCACCGCGGCCGGCGTCTCGGCCGCGTACCTGCACGTGATCAACCACGCCATCACCAAGGCGGCGTTGTTCGCGGCTGCCGGGCTATTGCTGCTGCGGCTCGGTTCGGTGCGGCTCGCCGACCTGGCCGGGTTGGGTCGCCGCATGCCCTGGACGTTCGCTGCGATCGCGGCGGCCGGGCTCGGGCTGGTTGGAGTGCCGCCAACAGCAGGGTTTGTCAGCAAGTGGGCGCTGGTGACGGCGCTGATCGAGCGGGGCGCGTGGCCCGTGCTACTGGCCGTGCTGGCCAGCTCGCTGCTCGCGCTCGTCTACGTCGGGCGCGTCATCGAGACCGCCTGGTTCCGCGAAGCTCCCGCCCGGGCAGAACCGGCGACCCCGTCCGTTTCGATGGCCGCGGCGACGTGGTTCCTGGTTCTGCTGTCGGTCTACTTCGGCGTCGACGCGACGCTCCCGGCCGGCCTCGCCGACGGCGCGGCGTCGGCACTGTTGGGGGGTGGGTGAGGTGCTCACGTGGCCCTCAGCCGAGCAGGCCGTCGCCCTGCCGATCGCGGCTGCCCTTCCGCTGCTGGCCTGCTGCGCTGTGCTGCTTCTGCGAAGCCGGCCGAACGCACGCGACGCGGCGTCGGTGGCCTGCGGCGTCGCGCTGGCGGTGGTGGTGCTGGCGTTGTGGCCAATGGCCAACAGCGGGCTGCGGTTCACGTTGTGGGCGTGGCTGCCCGGGGTTTCGCTCGAGCTTGCCCTCGAGCCGCTGGGTCTGCTGTTCGCGACCGTCGCCGCAGTGCTCTGGCCGGTGACCACCGTCTTCGCGGTTGGCTACCTGCGCGCCGAGAAGGATCACGCCCAGACCCGGTTCTTCGCCTTCTTCGCGCTGGCGATCGCGGCGGCGATGTGGATCGCGCTTTCGGCCAATCTGGTCACGCTGCTCATAGGCTACGAGGTGCTGACACTGGCGACGTGGCCGCTGGTCGCCCATCACGGCGACGCCGACGCGCGCCGCGGCGCTCGTACCTACATCATCGTGCTGCTGGCCACCTCCATCGGGCTGCTATTACCGGCGATCGTGTGGACCTGGGTGCTGGCCGGCAGCACCGAGTTCACCCCCGGCGGGCTGCTGGCCGGCACAGCCGGCCCCGGGGTGTTGACCGCGCTGTTCGCGCTCTACCTCTTCGGCATCGGCAAGGCGGCATTGATGCCGGTGCACCGGTGGCTCCCAGCGGCCATGGTGGCGCCCACCCCGGTGTCGGCACTGCTGCATGCGGTTGCCGTGGTCAAGGCTGGGATGTTCGCGGTCCTCAAGATCGCCGTGTACATCTTCGGCCTGGACACACTGCGCGAGAGCGGTGCCGCGGCACCGATGATGTGGGTGGCCGCTTTCACGCTGCTGGCCGCGGCGGTGGTGGCGATCCGGTCGGACAATCTCAAAAGGCGGCTGGCGTACTCGACGGTCAGCCAACTCGCCTACATCGTGCTGGCCGCGACCCTGGCCGACCGGGTCGCGGCAGCGGGCGGCGCGCTGCACATGGTCACGCACGCGGCCGGCAAGATCACGCTGTTTTTGTGCGCGGGCGCCATCGCCGTCACCGCCGGAAAGACCCGCGTGAGCGAGCTCGACGGGCTGGGGCGCGCAATGCCGTGGACGTTCGCCGCGTTTCTTGTCGCCGCTATCTCGATCATCGGCCTGCCGCCGCTCGGCGGTACCTGGAGTAAATGGCTGCTACTGCTCGGCACGGCCGACGCGGACCAGGCCATCATGCTCATGGTCCTGGTGGTGGGCTCGCTGCTCGCGGTGGCCTACCTGATGCCGATACCGGTGCGGGGGTTCCTGCGGCCACCCCTCGAGCGGCAGACACACGGTGAGGCGTCGCTCACGCTGGCCGGGCCGCTGACGCTGACCGCACTCGGCTGCGTTGGATTGTTTGTGGGCGCCGAGGTCGTCCTCGCACCGCTGGCCGCGACCCTGGGGCTGCCGTGAACGACGACGAGCGCCGCTGGCTGGACGAGCCGCACAACGTGACCCGCATCGTCTACGGGTTGTTCGCGATGTGCACAGTCGCCCTTGTCGCCGACCTCTTCTACACCAAGCACCCGTACTTCGACGTCGAGCGGTTGCCCGGCTTTTACGCCGTCTACGGCTTCGTGGTCAGCCTGACCTTGGTGCTCACCGCTAAGCAGCTCCGGAAGTTGTTGCGGCGCAACGAAGATTACTACGAGCCAGCCGAGGAGCCAGTCGACGAGCCACCGCGACGGGACGGCGATGATCGCTAACCCCGCTCTTCTGCTGATGCTCGGCGCGGCCGGCGTGCCGCTGCTGCGCGGCTGGCAAAGGCGCATGCTGATGGTGCTGCTGCCGATCGCCGGCCTGATTGTGCTGTGGACACTGCCCGAAGGCACCGGGGCCACCGCCGACCTGTTCGGTCTCGAGCTGACTTTGCTCCGGGTCGACGCGCTCTCCCGCGTGTTCGCGACCGGGTTCCTGATCGCAGCGCTGCTCACCACGATCTATGCGCTGCACTTGCGTGACTCCCTGCAGCAGGCGGTGATCCTCTTCTACGCCGCGTCGGCGGTCGGCGGTTGCCTGGCCGGCGACCTGCTGACGCTGTTCGTGTTCTGGGAGCTTGCCGGACTGTCGTCGGCATTCCTGATCTGGGCGGGCCGCACGGAGCGCAGCTACCGCGCCGGAATGCGTTACCTTATCGCACAACTGATTTCGGGGCTGCTGATGTTGACCGGCATCGCGATGCGGGTCGATGCCGGCGCTGGGCTGGAGTTCGGCTATCTCGGGCTGGACCGCCCAGGCGGCGCGCTGATCCTCGCAGGGGTTGGCATCAAGTGCGCCTTCCCGGTGCTACATGCGTGGTTGATTGACACGTACCCCGAATCGACGGTCGTCGGTGCGGTCGCGTTGTCGGCGTTCACCACCAAATTCGCCGTGTACACCCTGGCGCGGGGCTTTCCCGGCACCGAGACGTTGATCTGGGTCGGCGTTGCCATGACCGTTTTCCCGATCTTCTACGCGGTGATCGAAAACGACCTGCGCCGGGTGCTCGCCTACAGCATGATCAACCAGCTCGGGTTCATGGTGGTGGGCGTCGGTATCGGCGGCTCGCTAGGGATCAACGGCGCGAGCGCGCACGCCGTGGCCGACATGGTGTTCAAGGGCCTGTTGTTCATGGCGATGGGCGCGGTGCTGATGCGCACCGGTACCGCCAAGGGCTCCGAGCTCGGCGGGCTGTACAAATCGATGCCGCAGACCACGGTGCTGTGCATCGTTGGCGCGGCGTCCATCTCCGCCTTCCCTCTGTTCTCCGGGTTCGCCACCAAGTCGCTGATCATGGAGGCGGCCTCCCGGGAACACCGGACCGTCGTCTGGCTGTTGCTACTGTTCGCCTCCGCCGGCGTGTTCCACCACGCCGGGATCAAGATTCCGTACTTCGCGTTCTTCGCCCACGACCGGGGCCACCGGGTGGCGGAGGCGCCCCTGAACATGCGGGTGGCCATGACGATCGCGGCGCTGGTCTGCATCGGCATCGGGGTGGTGCCGGGTGTGCTGTACGGGATCCTCCCGTATGCGGTCGACTACGTGCCGTACACGACGCCACACGTGATCAACCAGCTGCAGCTGCTGCTGCTCGCCTCGATGGCCTTTACCGTATTGATCCGCACCGGCCTCTACCCGCCGGAAGTCCGATCGGTGAACCTCGATGCCGACGTCGTCTACCGGCGTGCTCTGCCGTCTACGTGGAATGCACTGTTGCAGTATGTATTTCAGCTACGTGAGGTGATGGTCCCGCCACTGCGCCGCGGGACCCAGCGGGCATGGGCCGCCGCGAGGGCTAACCTACCGCCCAACGGGCGGCTGGCAACGCCGTGGTCCACTACCCGCATGGTCTGGTCGGCCGCCGTCCTGCTCGGCACCGTGCTCCTGCTGGTCCTGCTATGAGCAGTCTGCACGGCTGATGGCGCCTTATCCGCCCGGATTCTCATTCGCGTCAACCGCCCGTTCCAGGCGCTCAAGGATCTCGCGCAGTTCCGCCAGCGTCTCGCGCAGTTCGGCCGGTGTGGGCGCTGAACCGTCGGGCTGAGGTGCAGGGGGTGCCACTGGGGCCGGCGGCTGCTGCGGGGCCGCGGGTGGGGGAGCGGTTTGCGGCAATGGGCGGGTGTCCGGTGAAGGGGGCGGCGCGGTGGCGGCGTCGCCACCGGGGGCCGTGGCGGCGCGACCGGTGCCGGGGCCGAACACCTGATCCAGTGCCTCAGCCAGGGTCGGTGCATAGCCGACGCGTACGCCACCACCGGCGCGCGGCTCTCGCACGCTGACCAGTACCCGGGACAGTTGTGGGAATGTCGAGCTGTTCGGGGCCGTCGAGATCCGTTCGGTGTAGAGCGGTTCGACGTAGAGCACGCCTCCGTCGGCAATCGGCAGCACCAGCAGGTTTCCGTAGTGAATCCTGTTGGACCGCTCCAGAAGCGTCCGCTCGGATGCCACCCGGGTGTCGGAGATCATCGAATTCTGGATCTGCTGTGGGCCTTGAGTCAGGGTGTCCGTGGGCAACTGAAGCACGGTGAGCTTGCCGTAATTTTCCGGATCCGACTGAGCCGAGATATACGCGGCGAGGAACTCCCGGTTGTATCCGACCATCGCGGTGGCCAAGCGGAACGACGGCTTCGCCGTCTTCTCGTCACCGACGAGGACATAGAACGGTGGCTGCGTCGGATTCGTATCGACGGTGGGGTCGCTCGGCACCGACCAGAATGCGTTGGTGGTGAAGAACTCTCGTGGCTCGTCGACGTGATACTTCGCGAGCAGCTCACGCTGGACCTCGAATAGGTCCTCCGGATAGCGGAAATGGGCGCGCAATTCGTCGGAGATTGCATCCTCGGATTTCACGGTGCCGGGAAACGCGCGCATCCAGGCCCGCAAAACCGGATCGTCGGAGTCGAACTCGTACAGCGTCACTGTGCCGTCGTAGGCGTCGACGGTCGCCTTGACGGAGTTTCGGACGTATGACACCTCCCTGCCGGGTCGCACGATGCCGGTAGCGGTGGTCACCAGTCCTTCGAGTGAAGTCTGTTGCGCGTAGGGATAGGTGTCCAGAGTGGTGTATGCATCGACGATCCAGACGATCCGTCCGTTCACCACGGCCGGGTAGGAGTTGTTGTCCGTCGTCAGCCAAGGCGCGACGCGTTGCACCCGTTCTCGCGGGTCGCGGTACATGAGCACTTTCGATTCCGAACCGATCGCGCGCGAGAAGAGGATCTTGTGCTGGCCGAACTTGGCGGCAAACACCGTGCGGTTGAACCAATTTCCGATCGGCACGCCGCCGGCGCCCGTGTAGGTGTACTTCGAAGCGTCGGTGTCGTATTCGCGGGGACCGCCGGGGCCGCCGACGATGGCATAGTCGGGATCGAACTGGGCGATCACCTCACCGAAATAGACGCGGGGTTGTTCGACGGGGATGATCTGCCGACCGGAATGCTGCGTGGCGATGTCGCTGACGGTGTAGAGGGGGTAACCGCTGTTGCTCTCCGAGGCCCCTGCGGCGTCGCGCACCGCTGCGTTCACCCGGTTCGCCGGTGCGGCGACGAAACCGTTGCCGTGGGTGTAGACGGTGTGCCGATTGATCCAGTCCGTTTGATTTCCGGTGAGGCTGTTCGGGGACAGCTCCCGGACACCGACGACGTAGTCCTGCAGCTCGCCATCGATGCGGTACCGGTCGAGGTCCAAATGCTCAGGGAAGCTGTAGAAGTTCTTGAGCTGTTGCTGTTGGGTGAAGGTTCGGGAGAGCACATTGGGGTCCAGTAGACGGACGTTGGCGATCGTGGTCGCATCGGCCGGAACATCGCGGGGTGACTTGGTGCCGACGCCCGGATAGTCCCGGTATTCGACCCATTCGCCGCCGATCCGATAGGCCTGACGGGTTGCGTCAATATTGCGTTGGATGTACGGGCGTTCGACGTCGGCAGCGTTGGGCCGCACCGAAAACTGTTCCATGAGCAGCGGCCAGATCCCACCGACGAGAATCGCGGACAGCACCAGCAGCGCCGTTGCCATTGCCGGAATCCGCATGTCGTGCAGGAAGATTGCGGCAAAGAATGCCGCCGCGCACAGCACCGCGATCGCCAGCAGCACGAGCTTGGCCGGCAGCACCGCGTGGATGTCGGTGTAGCCGGCACCGGTGAAGGTGGGCTCCTTACGGGCACCGGACAACAGCTGGTATCGGTCGAACCAATAGGCAACCGCCTTCAGCAGGATCAGGACTCCAGCCAGCACCGCGAGCTGAACACGGGCAGCTTGCGTCAGCATGCTCTTGCCCGTCGTCAGCTGTAGGCCGCCGAACAGATAGTGCGTCGTCAGGCTTGCCGCGAAGGCAAGGCACACCGCGACGAAGAGCCAGTTCAGAACGGATCGGTAGAGAGGCAGGTCAAAGACGAAGAACCCGATGTCGTGGCCGAATTCTGGATCCGCCAGGCCGAACGACCCACCGTGCAGGAACAGTTGAACGGTCACCCAACTCGATTGCGCGATCAGGCCGCAGAGCAGGCCGATGGCGAGCGCGACGCCCCAGCCGAACAACCGCGGTCGACGTGTCACCTGGACGCGGAACGGCGCGATCGGGTCGTTCGGCGCCGCCGGCACGAACGGGGGGCGGGTGCGGTAGGCCAACCACACGGCCAGACCGACGATGCCCCCCACCACCACCGCCACCGCGAAGAAGGTCACGAGCCGGGTTGCCAGGACCGTGACCCACACTCGGCGGAAACCGACCTCGCCGAACCACAGCCAGTCGACGTACGTGTTCAACACAGGGGGGCCGAACAGTAGCAGCACCAGCAGGCCGACAGCGGTGACGATGAGTACCCGGGCGCGCCGGGATAGCGTCGGGAGTGTGTCGGGCGAACGTGTGCCCATATGGTGCTCCGAAGCTCGGCGGCGCCGACCGCTGACCGATATCTCGAATTCTACGCCGGGTGTGGCGAACGTCCGGACGTTGAAATGGCCCCCCCTAGGCAAGCACGAAGTAGCGCAGCCACAGGTATACCGCGGCTAGTGCGATCGACATCACCGTGACGAACAGGCCCTTGCGAGTGAACTCCCAGAACGAAATGGGATTGCCTGCGCGGCGGGCGATTCCGAGCATGACGACGTTGGCGCTCGCCCCGACGGCGGTCAGGTTGCCGCCGAAGTCGGCGCCGAGCGCAAGCGCCCACCACAGCACGTTCGGGTCGGTCGGACCGGACAGCCCCGCGGCCAACTCGCTGACGATCGGCGTCATGGTCGCAGTGAACGGGATGTTGTCGATGATTCCCGACACCGGCGCGGAGACACCGAGAACCAACATCACAGTGAGGAGCGCATCCCCGTCGGTGAGCTCGGTTGCCGATCGGGCCAGTTCCTCGACGACCCCCGTTTTCACGAGCGCGCCGACCATGACGAACAGCCCCGCGAAGAACAGCAGGGTCTCCCACTCGACGCTGCCGAGGTAGTCGCGTTGCTCCAGCCGAGAGATCAGCACGAGTACGCCTGCACCGATCAGTGCGACGACGGACGGCTCGATGTGAAACAGCGAATGGCCGATGAACGCCGCGAACACCGCGACAAGGACCACACCGCACTTGATCAACAGCGCCGGATCGCGGATGGCCTCACGTTCATTGAGCGACATCACGTCGGCGACACGCGAGGGGTCGACGGCGAACGAGCCGCGAAACAGCAGCGGCAGCATCGCGATAAACACGACCATGACGACGATCACGATCGGGGCCATATGCACCAGAAAGTCGTTGAAGGTCAATCCCGCCCGGCTAGCGATGATGATGTTGGGCGGGTCGCCGACCAGTGTCGACGCGCCGCCGATGTTGGACGCGAACACCTCGGCCATCAGGAAAGGGATCGGGTTGATCGCGAGCCGTTCACACACCAGCAGCGTCACCGGTGCGATGAGCAGCACCGTGGTCACGTTGTCCAACATCGCGGAGGCGACGGCTGTAACGATGACCAGCAGGATCATGATCCGCAGCGGAGAACCGTTGGCGCGCTTGGCAGCCCAGATCGCGATGTACTCGAACACACCGGTCTGGCGCAGCACTCCGACGATGATCATCATGCCGAAGAGCAGGAAGATGACGTTCCAGTCGATCCCGGTTTCGTGGGAGTAGAACGCGTCGTCGGCTTCGACGATCCCGAGGGCGAGCACGATCGCGCCGCCGCAGAGGGCCACGAGTGTCTTGTTGATGCGATCGCTGGCGATCAGGGCATAGGCGATCACGAAAACGGTGATCGCGATTGTTGCTGACAATGGCCTAGTGTTTCAGCGCGGCCTCGAGCACCCGCGATGCGGTGATGACGCCGCGCAATTTCCCTTCCTGCATCACGGCGATCAGCGGGCTCCGGTAGCGCGCCATGAGGGCTGCCACTTCGATGATGGTGTCGTCGGCGTTGGCTGCCGGAACATCGACCAGGTGCTCCGGTAGAACTTCGCGCACCTTCTTGCCGCCGAGCTTGTCGGCGGCCCGATCGGCCATCGACTCATTGAGCACACCGGCCAGCGATGGATCGTCCTGAACGTACTGCGGCACGATGAATCGGACCACTTGTGACGCGGGTAGCACGGCGTACGGCCGGCCGGACTCATCGGTGACGATGATGCCCGGCAACCGGTGTTCGGCCAGTGTGCGCGCGGCGTCCAGCGCGTCGGAGTCGATTGTTATCACCGGGAATTCCTCGGCCATCTCCTCGGCATGCATATCAGCACGATACGTCCGTGTCAGTCACCGTCGGTTGCCTTTCATGTCGTCAGATCACGTCGGGAGTAGCCCACCAGGCCGGCGGCGACCATGGCCGCCGTGATGAGCGTGAGCGCCGCAACGCCCGTCCAGTCGGGTGGCGCATTGGGCACCGCGGCAACGTGTGCGAAGGGGGACAGGCGGGCCAGCATGTCGTTCGGCGCAACGGCATGCAGCAGGAAGCCGCCGACGACGGGTATTGAGCCGATGGCCCCGACCCAGGACGGCAGCCACCCGAGGGCGAGTGCTGCCGCGCCGAGCGCCAGGAGCGCGATCGGCATGGTGTTGGCGGCACCGGCCAGTGCCGCGCCGATGCCCAGCCCGCCCCCGGTGATGGCGGCACCGCCCCAGATCGCCAATGCGGCCGCCGTGTGCAACACGATCACGCCGACGGCCGTGACTGCGATTTCATTGCCGGCCAGGTGGTTTCGCGGGATCGGACGGGAGAACAGTGCGGTCCAGCGCCGGGCTTTCTCATCGGCAACCATGGTGGCGAGCCGCGTCGCGGCGTACAACCCGGTGGGGATCGCCAGCAGGCTGAACAACGCCGCAGCGAATCCGTTGGCCGTATCCAGCCCGGCGAATCCCGCGGCGGCGGCGAGCTCGGCGAATCGGCGATTCTGTTCGAAGAAATCCAGAATCGTGGCGATCACCGCGCCGATGAGCAGGAAGTACGCCGCGACACCGATCACCCAGCCGAGGGTGGGCCGAAGGGCCCGCCGCACCGCGAATCCGCCGACCGACCCCAACAGCCAGACCCGCGGTGGGCGGCGCGTCCGGACCGCCACGATGCCGCTGTCGAGGTCGCGGTGGCGGGCGGCGATGACGGCGGCCGTCGCGAGGACCACCGGAAAGACAGCCAGCACCAGAAGCGGCGCGATGCGGTTGTCCGCGTACGGCGCGGACCGCACCACGAGCCCGAACGGCGTCACCCATGCTGACCACGCCAGGGTGGGCACGCCGTCGGACAGCATCCGCAGCAGCAGCCCGACGCCGAGCCCCGCCACCGTCAGACCCACCGCGGCGGGCCTACTCGGCATCACTTGCGCGGCAAGGACTCCGGCGCATGCGAGGGTGAGCGATACGCCGACGACCCCGATGCCGTACAGGGCTGCGCCCGTCGGATCCGTGCCCGCCGCGAGCAATCCGATCGCGACGAGACAGCCGATGAGTGCGGCGGAAACGCCCAATGCGATCAGGCACCGCACCACCAGGTCCACCAAGCGCAACGGTCCCGCGAGCAGCAGGCTCCAGCGCCCGGCGTCCTCTTCGCCACGGGTGATGCGGGTAGCGGTCAGCAGCAGCCAGACACTGGCCAGCAGTAGTACCGGCACTCCGGTGCGCCATACGGTGAATCCACCGGCCGTGTCCAGAGCCACCGGCGGGCCGAACAGTGTCCGGATGGCGGGATTGTCGGCCAAGGCGCGCAAGGAGGATTGATCGAGTGCGCCGTGGAACATCGATTCATACTGGGCGGCAACGAATGTCGTCATCCCTGCGCACAGCGCCGCCACCACGAGGGCGCCACGGCGTACCTGGCGGAATGCCAGCATCCCGACGGCGCGCCCGGCCGCCGGCCCCAGAGGTGTCACCCCCGACGTGGGCAGAACCGCCGCGGTCATCCGACGGCCTCGCCGTAGTAGTCGAGGAAGATCTCTTCGAGGTTGGGTTCGTGCATGGCGATCGCGGTGATGTCGCTGAACGCCAGCGCACGCAATGCCGGGGCGGGCGTGCCGGTAAAGCTGAATCGCAGCCGATTCCCGTCCAGGCGTTCGACTTTCGACACACCGGGGACGTCGCGCAACATCGGTTCGCCGTCGCGATAGGTGACCTCCACCACGGTGCGGCGCATCCGGCGCAGGTCGGCGATAGTGTCGATCTCGACGAGGCGCCCGGCTCGCAGAATCGCGACCCTGTCGCACACCGCCTCGACTTCGGCGAGCTGATGTGAGCTGAGGAAAATGGTCTGACCGCGGTCTCTGGCCTCGGTGACGCAGCGACGAAATTGGCGTTCCATCAATGGATCCAAGCCGCTGGTTGGTTCGTCGAAGACGAGCAGTGGTGCGCGGGTTGCGAATGCGGCAACCAGCGCGACCTTCTGCCGATTACCGGTCGAGTAGGCCTTTGCGGGCCTGTCGAGGTCGAGGTCGAACAGCTCGACCAGCTCGGCGCGATACCCAACATCGACGCCCGGGCTGAGGTTGCCGAGTAATTCGAGGATCTCCGCGCCCGTCAAGGCCGGCCACAGCGCAACGTCGGCCGGCACGTAGGCAAGGTGTTGGTGTGCTTGATGCACGTCTTCGGCGGGATGGCCGAAAACGGTTGCAGAACCTGACGTCGGTGCGATGAGGCCGAGCAGCATCCGAATGGTGGTCGACTTGCCGGCGCCGTTCGGCCCGAGAAAACCGAACACCTCACCGGGCGCCACGGTCAGGCTTAGGTTGTCGACGGCGAGGATGCGTCCGAACCGTTTGGTCACGCAGTCCAGGTTGGATGGCGGCAGGCGCGCGGACGGTGGACACCGCCGAAATAGCGGCCACAGCAAGCCTTTCACGAGTCGGGCCATTGACAGCCGACCCGACTTCCCGGCGCACCAGATCCGAAGTTACTCCGTCACGGCCCCCGCCACAAGTGATTTCGCGATGGCGTCGGGGTCAAGCTGCTCGCGCAGCAGCCGGCGGATGGGGCCGATCGCCGTCTCGACGCTGACGAAACGCATGGCAACCTCGCGCAGCACCGCGAGCGTCCGGCTGCGGTGGAACATCAGGTTGGCCAGTTGACGGGAATTGTCCTGAGCTGTTTGTACGCGGGGCCGCTGCGCTCGTTCGTACGCGCCGAGCAGACGGGCCAGCACGCGGCGATCGGCGTGCCGTAGCACACCGGCCAGAATCCAGGCCGATTCCATCGCCATGCCCGCGCCGATCCCGGCGGTCGGCAGGAAGCCGGCCGCGGCGTCGCCGAGCAGCACGGTGCGGCCTGTCGTCCATTGCGGCGCACGACAGTCCGTCAGTGCCCAGTAGTACGGGTCCGGATCGGTGGCGACCGCGTCCAGCGCCCTGTCGATACGCGGGTCGACGACCTTGAGCGCCTTGCGAAATCGCTCGGCGAAGGCGGGGGCACCGGCGGCGGTATCCGAACGGGGACCGCCCAGAAACACCCCGATCCCGCCGGCGACCGGATACAGCCCGACGAAATTGCCTGCGCCCCAAAGCTCTTCGCCGGTATCAAGCTTGTCATCCGCGGGCGCCCAGGCCACCCAGCCGCCCCATTCGGTGTCGACCACCTCGACGGGAGCGCCGCCGAGCACCAATTCACGTGTGTCGGAGTGGATGCCGTCGGCGACGATGACGAGGTCGAACTCGAGCTCGTGCGCGACGCCGGCCTCCGACACGCACACCCGTACCGCCTCAGGGGTTTCCGTGAGCGCAGTGACGGTGGAGCCGAAGCTGACCGTGCATCCGTCGCCAGTGAGGACGTCGATTAGCGCGCCGCGCGAGATGCCCCGGTAGTCGCCGTTGCGGCTGAGGATCTGCCCGATCGGGTCGACGCGCATCAGCCTGCCGGTGTGCGAGCGCATGCCGTAGTGCTCGAACTGCACGCTGGCCGCGCGGTAGCGGTCTCGCAGTCCCAGATCGTCCAGCGCGGGCTCGGCCATCGGCATCAGTGCGAGCATGTAGCCGGGATGTGAACCGTCGTCCGCGCGTTCGATGAGGACGGGATGACGACCGTCGTTGCGGAGCAGCTGCGCGACCGTGATGCCCGCGATTCCCGCGCCGACCACCAATATCCGCAGATCGTCCGGAGCGGCCTGTTCATACTGCTTTTCGACGGGGGTCGGGGTAAACATATTTCTCCATTCCGGCGATCTCAGACACCACGCTACCATTGTGTGGACCGGACGGTCCACTCTGGTATTCTGGGGCAGTGTCACCAGCACGCATCGGTCGCATGCCCGTCGACCGCCGGCACCAGCTTGTCGCCGTCGCCGCAGCGGAATTCGCGTCGTCGGGATACCAAGAGGCGTCGCTGAACCGCATCATCCGCGACTGCGGGATGAGTAAGAGTTCGTTCTACTATTTCGTGCCCTCGAAAGAAGAACTATTCACCTTCGTCGTGCAGGAACTAATTGACGAAGTGGGCACCGAATTGCGCGTTCCGGAACCCGATGAATTCGCGGGTCCGGAGTTTTGGTCGCGGCTCGAAGCGTATTTTTCCGGCTTGGTGCGTCTCGCCGAGCGGCGGGAGTCGTTCTTGACTCTGGGTCGCATGTTCTACAGCGGCGCACCCGACGAGGCGAAGGGCACCGTCGGCGGGGCGCTCGCCGCGGTGCGCGACTGGGTGGAGCAGGTGCTGCGGGTGGGCCGTCGCTGCGGTGCGGTGCGAGACGATTTGCCAGATGCGTTGCAGTACAACCTCGTAACGGGTGTGCTTCAGATCTTCGACGAGTGGACGGTACGCCATTACGACGAGTTCACGCCGGACCAACTCCGCGCCCTCGGCGATGCACAGTTCGCCAGCATCCGCCGGCTCCTAGCGCCCTAACTAAGATTTGGCCAATGGCCACCAATCGACGGTTGTTCACCCGTAGCTCTTGGCCGGAAACCAAGCGCCTCACCGAGATCCTGCGCGAGGAGACCGTCGGCGGGGTGCTGCTGCTGATCGCCGCGGGCGTGGCACTGGTGTGGGCCAACTCTCCGTGGTCGTCCACCTACCGCCAGATGTCGGAGTTCGAGATCGGCCCGGACTGGTTCCACCTGCAGCTCAGCGCGTCGGCGTGGGCGGCCGACGGGCTGCTGGCGATCTTCTTCTTCGTCGTCGGCCTGGAACTCAAACGGGAGTTCGTCGCCGGCGACCTGCGAGACCCGGCCCGTGCGGCCTTGCCCATCGCGGCGGCCGTGGGCGGCATGATCGTCCCGGCGGCGATTTTCATCGGCATCACGGTGGCCGCCGGCCAGCCCGAGAACATCGACGGCTGGGCGGTGCCGATCGCCACCGACATCGCGTTCGCGTTGGCCGTCCTCGCGGTGCTGTCCACTCACCTGCCGACGGCGTTGCGCACCTTTCTGCTCACCCTTGCGGTCGTCGACGACCTGCTGGCCATCACCGTCATCGCCGTCTTCTACACCGACCACCTCCAGATCGGGCCGCTGGCGCTGGCGCTGATCCCCGGCGGCCTGTTCGCGCTGGCCGTCCAGCGCGGCCTGCACCGCTGGTGGCTGCTGGTGCCGCTGGCCGCGGCCACCTGGGCGCTGGTTCATGCCAGCGGTGTGCACGCGACCGTGGCCGGCGTGCTGTTGGGCTTCACCGTGCCGGTGCTCGGGCGACACGCCGCCGCGGAGGAGTTCGAGCACCAGCTGCGTCCGCTTTCGGCGGGTCTGGCCGTCCCGATATTCGCGTTCTTCGCCGCCGGAGTGACGGTCGGCGGCTGGTCCGGGCTCGGCGACTCGCTGCTTCACCCGGTGACCGTCGGCGTGATCGCCGGCCTGGTCGTCGGCAAACCCCTCGGGGTGTGGCTGACGGCGTTTCTGCTGGCCAAGTTCACCCACGCCAGCCTCGACGACGACCTGGCCTGGCGGGACGTCGCAGGCGTCGCGCTGCTGGCCGGTATCGGCTTCACGGTGTCGCTGCTGATCGGCGAACTGGCGTTTGGCTACGGAACACCGGAGAACGCCGACGTGAAAATCGGGGTGCTGTGCGGATCGGTGGTCGCAGGTGTGCTGGCCGCCCTGGTGTTGGTGACCCGCAATGCGGCGTACCGCCGCATCGAGGCGCTGGAGACCGCTGATGACGACCACGACGGTGTGCCGGACATCTATCAGGCTCAACAAGACTGACGGTGGCGTGCCTGCGTACACTGGCGGAATGCTTGAACAGATCCGCGGTCCCGCTGATCTGCAGCACCTATCCCAGTCGCAGCTGAGCGACCTGGCGGCCGAGATCCGCCAGTTTCTGATCCACAAGGTCGCTGCAACGGGTGGGCATCTCGGCCCGAATCTCGGCGTCGTCGAGCTGACGCTGGCGCTGCACCGGGTATTTGATTCGCCGCACGACCCGATCATCTTCGACACCGGGCATCAGGCCTACGTGCACAAGATGCTGACGGGCCGCAGCAACGAATTCGACACGTTGCGCAAAAAGGACGGCCTGTCCGGCTACCCGTCGCGCAGCGAGAGCGAACACGACTGGGTGGAATCCAGCCACGCCAGCTCCGCGCTGTCCTACGCCGACGGCCTGGCGAAGGCCTTCGAACTGTCCGGGCACCGCAACCGCCACGTGGTCGCCGTCGTCGGGGACGGCGCGCTGACCGGTGGCATGTGCTGGGAGGCGCTGAACAACATCGCCGCCGCCCGCCGCCCCGTCGTGATCGTCGTCAACGACAACGGCCGCAGCTACGCGCCGACCATCGGCGGGTTCGCCGACCATCTGGCCGCGCTGCGGCTGCAACCCGGCTACGAGAAGCTGTTGGAGGGCGGCCGCAAGGCGGTGCGGGGTGTGCCGGTGATCGGTGAGCTGTGCTACCAGTGCATGCACAGCATCAAGGCCGGCATCAAGGACGCTTTGGCCCCGCAGGTGATGTTCACCGACCTGGGCATCAAGTACGTCGGACCCATCGACGGGCATGACGAGCACGCGGTGGAGAACGCGCTGCGGCATGCGCGCGGCTTCAACGCGCCGGTGATCGTGCACGTCGTCACCCGCAAAGGCATGGGCTACCCGCCCGCGGAGAACGACGAGGCCGAGCAGATGCACGCCTGCGGCGTCATCGATCCGGAGACCGGGCTGGCCACCAAGGTGTCGGCACCAGGTTGGACGTCGGCGTTCTCCGAGGCATTGATCGGCTACGGCGCCAAGCGGCGCGACATCGTCGCCATCACCGCCGCGATGCCGGGCCCGACCGGGCTGTCCGCGTTCCGGGAGCGCTTCCCGGACCGCTTCTTCGATGTCGGCATCGCCGAACAGCATGCGATGACATCGGCCGCGGGTCTGGCGATGGGCGGTATGCACCCGGTGGTGGCCATCTACTCGACGTTCCTCAACCGCGCATTCGACCAGATCATGATGGACGTCGCGCTGCACCAGCTTCCGGTGACGATCGTGCTGGACCGCTCCGGGGTCACCGGGCCCGACGGCGCCAGCCACAACGGCATGTGGGACATGTCGATGCTCGGCATCGTGCCGGGCATGCGGGTCGCCGCGCCGCGGGACGCCACCCGGTTGCGCGAGGAACTCGGCGAGGCGCTCGACGTCAACGACGGGCCCACCGCGATCCGGTTCCCCAAAGGCGATGTGGGCGAAGATATTCCGGCGCTCGAGCGGCGTGATGGCGTCGACGTGCTGGCGGTGCCGACGACAGGCCTCAACCACGACGTGCTGCTGGTCGCGGTCGGCCCGTTCGCCTCGATGGCGCTGGCCGTCGCCGAACGACTGCGTAACCAGGGCATCGGCGTCACGGTCGTGGATCCGCGGTGGGTGCTGCCGGTGCCCGCCGCCGTCAATGAGCTGGCCACCGCGCACAAGCTGGTGGTGACGCTGGAGGACAACGGCGTGTCCGGCGGCGTCGGCTCGGCGGTGTCGGCGGCTTTACGCCGGGCCGAGATCGATGTGCCGTGCCGCGACGTCGGGTTGCCGCAACAATTCTTCGCGCACGCGTCGCGCAGCGAGGTGCTCGCCGAAGTCGGGCTGACCGACCAGAACATCGCGCGTCAGATCACCGGCTGGGTGGCCGCGATCGGAACGCCGGTCAGCGAGGAGTCCGAGGTCAGCGAGCACCTCGACCGGTGAGCATTCGCGTCGGGCCGCCCGTGCCGATCCTGCGGATCTTCGACGTCGATCGCGCGCTCGAGTTCTACTGCGGTTACCTCGGTTTCCGCCAGGACTGGGAACATCGCTTCGAGCCTGGTCTGCCGGCCTACATCCAGGTCAGCCGTTCGGAGTTGGTGCTCCACCTGTCGGAGCACTACGGCGACGGCAGCCCCAACACCGCGCTGTGGATTCCGGTCAGCGATGTCGAGGCGTTGCACCGTGAGCTGATCGATCAGCAGCACGGGTATTCGCGGCCCGGCATCGATCCCGACGCGCCTGGCGGGCCCACGATGTGCGTGATCGATCCGTTCGGCAACACGCTGCGGTTCTGCCAGAAGGGCTAACCGCCGTCTCTGCGATGCCGGCTAATCGCCTGCCGCCCGCAATGCCGCCGCCAGCACCGGCACGACGAGCTCACGCTGCCACGGCCTGGCCTCAGCCTCACGCAGGTACTCGTCGACCGCCGCCTCGACGTCGGCGACCGGCTGCCAGTCCCAACACAGCCGTTTCACCGCATCCGGCGCGATGAGGTTCTCCGTCGGCACCGAGACCCGTTCGGACAGTTCGGCCAACCCGGCGCGCGCGGCCTCCAGTCGCGCCGCCGCTTCGGGTTTGCGCTTGGCCCACCGCGACGGCGGCGGCGGGCCGTTTGTCGGCTCCTGCGCATCGGGCGGTTCCACCTCGCGCGCCTTGGCCAGCGCCTCGAGCCACACCTCGGCCTGACGCCGCTGCTTCGACCCGCCGAAGATCGGCAACGCAGTCAGCTCTTCGACCGTCTTGGGGTCGACGGTCGCGGCGTTGATGATCGCAGCGTCGGGCAGGATGCGCCCGGGCGCGATATCGCGACGGCGGGCGATGTGGTCGCGCGTGATCCACAGCTCGCGCACCGCCGCCAGGGCTCGCGGATCACGCACCTTGTGGATTCCCGACGTGCGTCGCCACCGGTCCCGCCGCGTCGGGGCGGCTACATACTTTCGCAGATACTCGAACTCTTGGGCCGCCCACTCCGTTTTGCCCTGCTTCTCGAGCACCGCCGCGATCGCCGACCGCAGTTCCAGCAGCACCTCGACATCCAGGGCCGCGTAGTTCAGCCATTCCGCGGGCAACGGCCGCTTCGACCAGTCCGCCGCGCCGTGGCCCTTCATCAGCGCAAACCCGAGTAGCTCCTGCACCATCGTGGCCAGGTTCACCCGCGCAAACCCGGCCAACCGGCCGGCGAGCTCGGTGTCGTAGAGCTTCGGAGGCGTCATCCCCAGCTCGGCCAGACACGGCATGTCCTGGTCGGCCGCGTGCAGCACCCACTCGTCGGTGGCCAGCACCTCGGCGACCGGCGCCAGCGCGTCGATGGGGGAGCCGCCATGGTTGACCGGGTCGATCAGCACGGTGCCCGCGCCGGCCCGGCGGATCTGCACCAGATAGGCCCGATTGGAGTAACGGAAACCCGACGCCCGCTCGGCATCGATCGCGAAGGTGCCATGGCCGGTCGCCAAAAGCCTTGCCGCATCGGCGATTTCGTCAGCAGTCACCGACAGCTCTGGCACCCCGTCGGTCGGCGCCAGCAGCGGGGTGGCCTCGGGTTCGGTGGTGTCGTCGGTTGTCGTCTCGGTCATCTCAAGCGCGGGTGCGGGAGCTCAGATCGGTCACCCCGGCCGGAGGCAGGCCCGCGGCGTGCTCCAGCACGTCACAAAACGCCTGCACGTGCGGTCCCAGCTCCAACGATGTCGCCGTCCACGATGCCCGCAGCTCCAGTTGGTGGGCGCGCGGCGGGCCGGAGATGTCGCCGTAGCGCACCGAGGTGGTGGCGGTGATGGTGCCGCCCAGCGCGGTGACGTGTTCGGCACGCGACTCCAACGCCTCCACCAGCCAGCTCCAGGCCACTTCCGGCAGCAGCGGGTCGACGGCCTCGCTCGGGTCGAGATCGGCCTGGATGTAGGCGACCAATCGCATGGTGCCGTCCCACGCCTCGGCGCCGTCGGGGTCGTGCAGCAGGATCAACCGCCCGAAGGCGTCGCCCTCCGACGTCTCCGGAACGACCGCGGTATCGGGATGTCGGACCTCCGCGCCGAGCGCGTAGCTGTAAGGCGCCAGCCGCTGCGGCGGCCGGATCGGGCCAAGTTCGATTTCCGGCCGCACGGTGGTGGCGTTCATCGCTGCCACCGCGGCTTGGAACTGGGCCGGTTCGGCGGAGGTCACGCCGTTTGACGCTAGACCATCTCGGCGGCCGAATGCGCAGGCGCGCCGAATTAAGATCGCGTGGCAGCATAGAGCCCGATGAATACCCGCCGTGAGCTGCCCGAGTCGCCCTATTTGGCTGCCGCCGGCGGCCGCAAACCCCATCACATACCGGTGTGGTTCATGCGGCAAGCCGGTCGCTCGCTGCCCGAGTACCGGGCGCTGCGCGCGCAGCACCGGATGCTTGAAGCCTGCTTCGATCCGGAACTCGTTTGCGAGATCACCCTGCAGCCGGTGCGCCGGCACGGGGTTGACGCCGCGATCCTGTTCTCCGACATCGTGGTGCCGCTGAAGGCTTCGGGCATCGAGCTGGACATCGTGGCTGACGTCGGTCCCGTAATGGAACATCCCGTGCGCACCATCGACGACGTACGTGCCATGAAACCGCTTGAGCCCGAACAAGTCTCACCGATCGCCGAGGCGGTGTCGCTATTGGTGTCGGAGCTTGGCGACGTGCCGCTGATCGGCTTCGCCGGCGCCCCGTTCACGCTGGCGTCCTACCTCGTCGAGGGCGGTCCGAGCCGTCACCACGAGCACACCAAGGCGATGATGCTGGGCGAGCCGGACACCTGGCACGCACTGATGACGGCGCTGACGGATCTGACGATCACGTTCCTGCAGGCGCAGGTGCAGGCCGGTGTCGACGCCGTCCAGGTGTTCGATTCATGGGCGGGCACGCTGTCGCTGGCCGACTACCGCAGCCACGTGCTGCCGCACAGCGCTCGGGTGTTCGAGACGCTGGCCGCCGCCGATGTGCCGATGACCCATTTCGGCGTCGGCACCGCCGAACTGCTGGGCGCGATGTCAGAAGCCGGTGCCTCGGTGGTGGGGGTGGACTGGCGCACCTCGCTGACGGATGCCGCCGCGCGCGTCAAACCCGGTACCGCCCTGCAGGGCAACCTCGACCCCGTGGTATTGCTGGCGGGCTGGCCGGTGGTGGAGCGCGCCGTGCGCGCCGTCGTCGAGGACGGCCGGCGTGCGGTCGACGCCGGCGCGGCCGGTCACGTGTTCAACCTCGGACACGGTGTATTGCCCGCCACCGACCCCGGCGTGATCACCGACGTCGTGTCGCTGGTGCACTCGCTGTGACGGCCATGTATTGCATTGTCGGCGGCGGAATTTCGGGCCTCGTCGCCGCATACCGGCTGCGCGTCGCGGCCGGGCCCGGCGCGGTGATCACGGTGTTCGACCCGGCCGACCGTCTCGGCGGGGTGCTCCGCACCGAGCGCATCGGCGGCCAACCGCTCGACGTCGGCGCGGAGGCGTTCGTCGCCCGTCGGCCCGAAGTCCCGGCGTTGTTGGCCGAGCTGGGGCTGGCCGCCAGGCAGATCGGCACGACGGGCGCGCGGCCGCTGATCTACAGCGGCGGACGGCTGCACCCGATGCCGGACGGCACCCTGCAGGGCATACCCGCGCATGCCTCGTCGCTGAGAGGTCTGGTCGACGACGCCACCATCGCCCGCATCGCCGACGAACCCACCCGCCCGTTCACCTGGCGACCGGGCGCCGACCCGAGCGTCGCCGACCTCGTGGGTGACCGGTTCGGCGACCAGGTGGTGACCCGCTCGGTCGACCCTTTGCTGGCCGGCGTGTATGCCGGATCCGCCGCGACCATCGGGCTGCGCTCGGCCGTGCCGACGCTGGCCACGGCGCTGGACCGCGGCATGGCAAGCCTGACCGACGCGGTGCGCGAGGCGCTCCCGCCGCCGGTGACCGGATCGGTGTTCGGTGCGATCGACGGCGGCTACAGGGTGCTGGTCGACGAGCTCGTGCGGTGTGCAGATGTGCGGTGGGCGCAGGTGGCCGTCGAGCGGATCGACCGCGCGACGCGCGGCTGGGAGGTCGTCGACGACGAGGGCACCCGCTGGCCCGCCGACGCGGTGGTGCTGGCCGTGCCTGCGCCGCGACTGGCCCGACTGATCGAACACCTCGCCCCGCGCACGGCGGCAGCGGCGCGGCGCATAGCGGTCGCGTCCACGGCGTTGGTGGCGCTGGCCCTGCCCGGGGGCACCCCGCTGCCGCAACAGTCCGGGGTGCTGGTGGCCACGGGAGAACGCCTGCGCGCCAAGGCGATAACGCTGTCGTCACGCAAATGGGGACAACGCGGCAATGTGGAGCTGGTGCGGCTCTCGTACGGCCGCTTCGGCGACAACCTCGCTGCCAACACCGGCGACGACGATCTGCTGGACTGGGCGACGCAGGACCTCGCCGACGTGTTCGGCATCCGCGTCGACCCGGTGGACTGCCACGTCCAGCGCTGGATCGACGCGATGCCGCAGTACGGCCCGGGCCACGGCGAGCTGATCGCCGAGCTGCGGGCGGGCCTGCCGGCCACGCTGGCGGTGGCGGGCGGATACCTCGACGGTATCGGCGTGCCGGCGTGTGTGGCGGCGGCCACCAGGGCGGCGGCGTCGCTGGCCCTGACCCGCGTGGCACGATAGAAGCCATGGCCAAGCTGGATTTCGACGAACTCAACGCCACCATCAGATACCTGATGTTCTCGGTGTTCGCGGTGCGCCCCGGCGCGTTGGGCGCCGATGAACAGGCCCGCGCCGCGGTCGTCGACGAGACCGCCACCTTCCTCAAACAGCAGGAAGAACGCGGCGTGGTGGTGCGCGGCCTCTACGACGTCGCGGGGCTGCGCGCCGACGCCGACTTCATGATGTGGACGCACGCCGAAACCGTGGAAGCCCTGCAGGCCACCTACTCCGACTTCCGGCGCACCACCACACTCGGGCGCGCCAGCACGCCGGTGTGGAGCAATGTGGCGTTGCACCGGCCGGCCGAATTCAACAAGAGCCACATCCCGGCGTTCCTGGCCGGTGAGCAGCCGGGCAACTACATCTGCGTGTATCCGTTCGTGCGGTCCCTCGACTGGTATTTGCTGCCCGACGACGAGCGGCGGCGGATGCTCGCAGAACACGGCATGGCCGCCCGCGGCTACAAGGATGTGCGGGCCAACACCGTGCCCGCGTTCGCGCTGGGGGACTACGAGTGGATCCTGGCGTTCGAGGCCCCCGAACTGCATCGCATCGTCGATCTGATGCGCGACCTGCGCGCCACCGACGCTCGCCGGCACGTGCGCGAGGAAACCCCCTTCTTCACCGGGCCGCGCGTCGGCGTCGAGGAATTGGTGGCCAAACTGCCCTGAGGCACCTCCGCTGGCCCGGCAATGTTGCTAGCCTCTGAGCGGTGCCGAAGGTCGCATGGGTCGGGGGAGTCGCCACAGGCATAGCGATCGTGTACGCCGCAGGGCTGATCGGCGGCTGGGGCGGTACGGGGTCCACGCGTGTGGTGGGGGATCTCGGGCTGCTCGGGTTCGCGTTATTCGCCGCGGTGTGTGCGGGACTGGCCACGCGGTCGGCGTCGGGGCGACAGCGCAGCGCGTGGATGTTCCTGACCATCGGAGTGCTCGGATGGGCTGTCCGCCAAGCGATCTGGTCGTACTACCACCAGGCGCTCGGGATGGAGCAGCCCCCGTTTCCGGCGGTCTCAGAAATCGCGTATCTGCTCTTCCCCGTCGGCGCGTGCCTGGCGCTGGTCTTGTTGCCCGCCGGGTATGCGGGCCAGTCCCGGATCCGGATGGTGCTCGACGGGCTGATCGTCGCCGGCGCGCTGTTCGTGGTGTTCTGGGCGGTTGTGCTGCACAGCGCCTACACCGCGGGCGACGCCGACGGTTTCGCGGTCGCGGTCTCGCTGATCTACCCCGTGTCCGACATCGTGGTGTTGACGGTCGCGCTGTCGGTGCTGGCCCGCGCCAGGGCCGGACAACGGTTCACGTTGATGCTGTTGACAGCGGGAATCGTGTTGAAAGCGTTGTCGGACAGCGCGTTTGCCTATCTGATCATCAGCGGAGCCGACAGCAAGGGTGACATCATCGACGCCGGCTGGGCTGCGGCATTGCTGATGCTCAGCCTGGCGGCGCTGCTCAGTCTGGCGGCCCCGGACGCAGAGGAGCACAAGCCGCGGCTGCCGTCGCGGGCGTCGACGTGGTTGCCGTACCTGCCGCTGCTGGCGGCCGCCGTGGTGTGTGCGCCCAAGTATCTGTTCATGTCGGGTGTGGGGCCGGTGTTCGCATCGGCGCTGTTGCTGATGGCCGCGGTGCTGGCGCGTCAGTTCGTGGTGGTCCGCGAGAATCGGCTGCTGCTGGAGACGGTCGCCGATCAGGCGCTGCGCGACCCGCTGACCGGCCTTGCCAACCGCGAGCTCTTCCGCGACCACCTCACGCACGCGATGCAGTTGCGGCAACGGGATAACCGGTCGGTGGCCGTGCTGGTGCTAGATCTCGACGAATTCAAACTCGTCAACGACAGCCTGGGGCATCCCGCCGGTGATGCGCTGCTCACTTTGGTGGCCGAACGAATCCTGGGCTGCGTGCGGCCCGGCGATACGGTCGCGCGGCTGGGCGGTGACGAGTTCGCGGTCCTCTTGGAAGGCAGGGTGGAGCAATCCCGCCGGGTCGCGCATCGGGTGATGCGGGCCTTCGACGCGCCGTTCCTCATCGAGGGCCACGATTTGTTGATGCGGCCCAGCGTCGGACTGGCGGTGGCCTCGGCCGACGACACCGAGATCTCCGCCGACGCGCTGCTGAAACAGGCTGACGTGGCCATGTATTCGGCCAAACGCTCGCGGGCCGGCGGGGTGCACACCTTCAGCCCGGACATGTACCTGACCGACGCCATCGATCCGGCGCGGGAGGGCGACGAGAACGGCGGACCCCACGGCGCCGGCATGGTCCGGCTGCTGGGCCAGCTGCGTCACGCGATCGACCATGTCGGTCTGAGCCTGGTCTATCAGCCCAAGATCGATCTGCGTGACGACGCGATCGTCGGCGTCGAGGCACTGGTGCGGTGGCCGCATCCCGAGCGCGGGCTGCTGGGCCCGGAGCACTTTTTGCCGCTGGTGCGCCAGTACGGCCTGATGCGCTCGGTCACCGAGATCGTGCTCTCTCAGGCGCTTGACGACGCCGCCCGCTGGCGCCTGCACGGTGTCGAGGTGCCCGTGGCCGTCAATGTGTTCGCGCCGTCGCTCGGCGACCTGAAACTGCCGATGCTCATCGAGCACGAACTGGCATTGCGCAGGCTGCGACCCGACACCCTGACCGTCGAGATCACCGAGGACCTTCTGCTCGACGATGTGGACCGCACCCGCACGGTGTTGGACCGGTTGCGGCAAAACGGGATTCGAGTCGCGATCGACTATTTCGGCAGCGGCTACTCGGCGCTGCAGTACCTGCGCGATCTGTCTATCGACGAGGTCAAGTTGGACCGCGAATTCATCACCCCGATACTTGTCGACCGGCGAGCCGCGGTGATCGTCGGCGCCGTCATCGGGCTGGCCCAGGAACTCGGCCTGACCACTGTCGCCGAGGGCGTCGAAAGCGCCGCCATCGCGGCCAGACTGCGCGAGTACGGCTGCGATGTGGCCCAGGGGTATTACTACAGCCCGCCGCTGGCCGCTTCCGACATGCTCGCGCTGCTGCTGTCAGCGCGGACGCCTCAGGACGAAGGCACCAGCCGCAGCGAGATCGAGTTGATGCAGTAGCGCTGGTCGGTCGGCGTCGGATAGCCCTCACCCTCGAACACGTGGCCGAGATGGCTGTGGCAGCTCGCACACAACACCTCGACGCGACGCATTCCCAGCGAGTCATCAGGCCGCAGTATCACCGCATCGGAGCTGGCCGGATCGAAGAATGACGGCCAGCCGCAATGCGATTCGAACTTCTCGCTGCTGCGGAACAACTCGGCGCCGCAGGCCCGGCACTGGTAGACGCCTTCGGTCTTGGTGTCGGTGTACTCACCGGTGAACGGCCGCTCGGTGCCGGCGCGCCGCAGCACCGCGAACTCCTCGGGGGTGAGCTTCCGACGCCACTCGTCGTCGGTCAGCTGCACTTTTGGGGCTGGCGAAGTCATGGTTCCACGCTACCGGGCGTTGAGATTGCCGTCAGGGCTGTTATCGCCGCCGGATCCCGACCCTGCGCGCGATCTCACCGGCTCGTCGGGCTTCTCCGGCGTCATCCACGGCGGGTCGATGCCCTCGTCCAGCCGGCCCTCGGCTTTGGCGTCCAGATAGCGGAAGTACAAGGCGCAGAACACCACCACGATCATCAGCGACCAGCCGTAGGTGATCTTCGCGTATTCCAGGAAGCGGCCGGTCGTCGGCCAGTGACCCAGCAGCCAGCGGTCCATCGTCATGAACCCGTACACCGCCAGCCACGCCACCCAGCTGCGGATCACCGAGTTCGGAAGCACCACCGTCATCAGGAACGGGAACAGCATCATCGAGTAGTAGCCCTGGCCCAGCGACAGCACCAGCCACGACGCGATCAGCAGCACACCCGAGGACGTCAGCATCCAGAACATGGGGTCACGCTGGCGGTAGTAGCGGTACAGCAGCCACAGGCTGATCGCCGCCAGCACCGCAAAGGTGATGCGCAGCAACATGATCAACCACATTGGCAGGCCGTAGTAGACGCCGTTGCCCAGGATCGAGCTGTTGAAGTAGTCGCGGGTGGAGAAGATGTAGGGCAGCGTGCGGGTGACGAAGTTCATCGGGTCGCTGATCAGCGGCCACGCCGCGGCGTTGAACGCCACCGGCACCACGAACGCCGTTACCAGACACCGCCATTGCCGGTTCAGCAGCGGCAGCAACAGCAGCGGCGCCAGCAACGGTTTGACCACCAGCGTCAGCCCGATCGCCACTCCGGCCCACCATTGGCGGTTGGTCCTCCCGTCCAACAGCCAGGTGAAGAACAGCACCTCCAGCAGCAGGATGACGCCGTTGATGTTGCCGAAAACCAGTGTGTTGGTGACGTTTTCGGTGCAGAACATGGCCAGCAGCAGCGCGGGCGCCGCGACCGAGGCCAGCGAGAACTTGAACAGCCGCAGCAGGAAATAGGCGGCCAGCACGATGGCCAGCGTGTTGAAGAAGATGAACCAGTACCGCGACGCGTCGACGGGCAGGTACCCGAACGGCGCCATGATCAGCGTGCCGCCCGGTGGGTACAGGTAGTGCGGGTCGACGTGGTTGAAGTGCTCGTTGTAGATGTCCCAGCCCATCTTGAAATTGACGACGGCGCGGTAGACGGGCGCGAAGTCGTCGGTGATGTAGCCGTTGGTGGCCAAGACATAACTGCGATGGATCACCGACAGGATCGCGAACGGCCACAAGATTGACCGCAGCACGGTCGCGGTGCTTGGAGGTGAAGTGCGGGGCCGGAATGCGTTGAGCAGGCCGCTGCGAATCGAATCTGTCGACAGCACGAGCGAACGGTACACCGAGCCCGTCGGCGCAGGCCGTCAGGCTGGGCAGAACGTGTCGGTGTCGGGCGGCTCGCCGCTGTCGAGGTAGCCGATCACCGGCGGCAGCGCGCACGGCGAGTAGATGGCGGCGCCGTGGCCGATGCCCTGCCACATCACCCGCTTGCTGGCGGTGCCGGCGTTGATCACCGTCGCGGCCACGGCCGCCACGCCCTCGTTGCCGACGATCGGGTTGTTCTGCACCCCGAGCAGCAGCACCGGGATCTTCAGGTTCTTCGGCTCCTCGGGGGCCGATCCACTGGGCCAGTTCAGGCACTTCACCAGGTCGAGGGCACCGACCGCGCCGAATTGCGGGTAGAGCTTGCCCCAGGCGACGACGAGCTCACGCACCCGGTCCGGGGTCGGGCGGTTCAACGCGTCGCTGCAGCCGTTGACGAACTGGCCGTCGGTCTGGCGCAGCGTCTCGGCCTGGGTGATCAGGTTGGTCATCTGGTTGGCGTCGCCGGCGTTGGCCGCGGCCACCGCCGATGCCAGCGCATTGGTCGCGGCGACGCGGTCGCCGCGCGGGTACCCCAGCGCGGTGGAGATGGCCTTGGCGACGGTGGCCACCGACGCGCCGCCGGGCCCGTTGCCGTTGCGCGCCGCGGTGAGCAGCGCATCCACGGCGCCCTTCGGGTCGGGCGCGATCGGGCAGTTCGTGGCGATGCACTGCGCGGCGAACGCGTCCAGCGCCGCCTGTTCGCCCTTCACCCGCTGCTCGGTCGCGGCCTCGGCGCTGATACCCAGCGGCAGCGGCGAGTCGAGCACCAGCCGCGCCACCTTGTTCGGGTGCGCGCCGGCGTACGCCAGCGCCACCTGCGCGCCGTTGCCGATGCCCAGCAGCGCCAGATGCGGCACGTCCCAGGTGCTGCGCAGCCGCTCGAGGTCCGCGGCGGCATGGGAGTTGTCGTAGGCGGAATCGCCGGGCGCGATGGTGTCGGTGCAACTCGTCGTGGCGGTCATCGTGATGTCGCCGAGGCGGGCCACCGGATCGTCGCCGGGCTGGAACTGCGCCTGGTCCAACATCTCTTGGCGGTCGAACAGGTCGCGGCAGTCCAACGCGCCGGACATGCCGATGCCGCGGCGGTCGACCGCCACGATGGGATGTTTGTTCAGTACGTCGGCGCCGGTACGCGACAGCCACACCGGCAGCTGCACCGACGTCGGCAGATCCGACCCGGTGGTCATGACCAGCGGCCCGGCGTCGGCCGGGGTCTGCACCGACCTGGCCCGCACCACGCCGATGCTGACGGTTCCGGTGGCGCCGCTGATCGGGTCGAGGTCGGCGTCGTAGGACGCGCAGTCCAACGTCACGCCGGGAAGCGGTTCGATGGCGGCGTCGCTGAACAGCCGGGCGGTGCAGTTCTGCCAGGACAGGTCGTTCTTGGGCGCCTCGATGGGCGGCGGACCGGTCTGCTCCTGAGTCGTCTCGGGCTGGCCCTGCGGACCCGCGCCGGAGTCGGTGGCGTAGCGGGGGTTGGCGGCCAGGCCGGGGGAGCAGCCGGCCAGCAACACCGACAGCACCACGGGCAGGCTCAGGGCCCCGACCAGCTGACGACGCATGGTGACCACAGTAGCGATTGCGCGACTACTGCCCTCGGACGTAACGGGTGTAGAGGTAACCCTCGTCGTCGGTGAGCAGATGGGAGCGCCGCAAGCGGGTGTGCACCTGACCGGGTCCGGTTGCGATGCGCCGGGCCACGCCGCCGACCAGGATGGGCGCGATCGTCAGGCACAGCTCGTCGAGCAGGTCGCTTTCGATCAGCAGGCTGAGGAACTGGGGGCCACCCTCGGTGAGCACCCGCAGCAGTTTGCGCTCGGCGAGGATCTTCAACACGGTCGCGGGGTCGACGCTGCCGCCGTCGCGCCCGGAGGCGTCGATCACCTCGGCGGCCGAGCCCAGCCGCCGGCGGGCGCCGTCGACGGTGTGCGTGCAGGTCAGGATCAGCGGCGGGACTTCGGTGCGGGTGAACAGCTTGGCGTTGACGTCGAGGTCGGCGGATTGCGTGATGACCGCAATCGGCGGGACCTCGGCCTGGCCGCGACGCTGCCGGGCCTGCCGTTGCGCCACGGACAGTTGTGCGCCCGAGTAGTTCTCGATGCGCACGGTCGCGGCGCCGACGAGGATCACGTCGGCCTGGTCACGCATCAACGCGAACAGGGCGCGGTCTCCTGGCCCCGCGAGACCGCCGGCCTTGCCGTCTTCGGTCGCGCCGCCGTCGAGGCTGGCGATCATGTTGCCGCGCACCCAACAGGTCTGCAGGTCCTGCGGGTAGGAGTAGAGCTCGGCCAGCCGGCCGTCGTCGTCGCCGAAGTCGACGGTGTCGATCGCGCCCAGCATTGTGAGCTGTGTCCCAGCGGCCTGATCGGGCATAGGGACGATTTGAGCACGCCGCTACGCTGCCTGCATGCACGGGTCCAGCGGCGTCGGCCATCTTGTCGATCGGCACCCCACTGTGACGCCGGAGCGGCTGATCGAACAGCTCGTGCCACCGCCCACATTCGCCGACGTCAGCTTCGAGAGCTACAAGCCCGATCCGGCCGAGCCGACGCAAGCCGCGGCCGTGCAGTCGTGCCTGCAGTTCTGCGAGCAGGCGGTTACCCGGCGCGCCGGCAAGAAGAAGCTGTTCGGCAAGCGTGAGGTGCTGCAGGGTGTCGGGCTGTATCTCGACGGCGGATTCGGGGTGGGCAAGACGCACCTGCTGGCGTCGTCGTATTACCGGCTACCCGAACCGAAAGCGTTCGCGACCTTCGGCGAGCTCACCCAGCTGGCCGGGGTGTTCGGCTTCGTCGAATGCATCGATCTGCTCGGCGATTACACGGTGGTGTGCATCGACGAGTTCGAGCTCGACGACCCGGGCAACACCACGCTGATCTCGCGGATGCTCTCCGAACTCGTCGAACGCGGAGTCTCGATCGCGGCCACCTCGAACACCCTGCCCGAGCAGCTAGGCGAGGGCCGCTTCGCCGTGCAGGATTTTCTGCGCGAAATCCACACGCTGGCAAGGATTTTCACCAGCGTGCGAATCGATGGCCCCGATTACCGGCATCGCGACCTGCCGCCGGCCCCGGACCCGCCGACCGACGCCGAGGTGAGTGCGCGGGCCGAGGGCGTCGAGGGTGCGACGCTGGACGACTTCGACGCGCTGTGCGCACATCTGGCGTCGATGCACCCGTCGCGATACCTGACGCTGATCGAAGGGGTGAAGGCGGTGTTCATCACCGGCCTGCACCAGATCGACGACCAGGCCGTCGCGCTGCGGTTGGTGTCGCTGACCGATCGGCTCTACGACGCGGGCATCCCGGTGCTGGCGTCGGGCGCCAAGGTAGACACCATCTTCAGCGACGAGATGCTGGCCGGCGGCTTCCGCAAGAAATACCTGCGGGCGACGTCTCGGCTGCTGGCGCTGACGGCGGCCGCTCAGACCGGGCGTACCATCACGTAGTCGTTTTCGGTGCCCGCGCCGAGGCGAAAGCTCTTGGCGCCGCTCACGGTGAAGCCGTGCTTGGCGTAAAACCGTTGGGCGCGTTGATTTTCCTGGTTGACACCCAGCCAGACGCATTTGGCGTGGCGGGTTTCGGCGTGTTTGAGCGCAGCGTTCATCAGCGCGGCGGAGACGCCGGCGCCGTGGCAGTCGGGGAGTACATACATCTTGGACAGCTCGACGGCCGGGCGCAGCGTGACGGCGCGCTGAACGTCGTCATCATCGTCGGGCACGCCGTGAATCAGCATGACGTAACCCACGATTCGCGCCTCTTCGCGGGCGACGAGCACCGCACGGTCGGGGTCGGCGAGGTAGTCGCCGAACCGCTCCTGCGAGAGGTTCTCGTCGATGAACGCGGCGATGTTCTCTGGGGTGGCCGACGGCGGACACGCCAGCGGAAAGGTGCGACGGGCCACGTCGGCGAGTTCGGGGAGATCGGGGACGGTGGCCGTGCAGACCTGGACTACAGGTTCCACTGCGCGAGGTGTTGACCGCTCGATTTGTCGAGCAGCACCACGTTGGACACCAGATCGCGGTAGCAGTCCCACCAGACGCCGCCGCTGACCGTCGAACCGGCGGGCGCGTTCAACAGTGCGCGGCGCAGGTCGTCGGGCGCATCGGAGTTGCGCGGCTCGTAGGCGTCGGCGGTCGGAGTGACGCCGCGGAAGTTGAACAGCACCGACAAGATGTAGGGGCTGGGCACCTCGATCGGATGCACCGTCACGTTGGCCCGCCACACCTGGTGCCGCGGCGGGCGCGGGGGATAGCCGAAACCCGGCGGGATCGGTGACGGCTCCACGCTGGTGACGGTGACGTCGGCGACGACGCCCTTGTACTCCACGCGCAGCGTCTCGCCGAGCCGGCCGATCGGCGTGCTCGCGGCCGTGGCGGGCGCAGCCGCGAAACCGGCAGCGGTCATCAGCGAGACGGCTAGTAGCACGATCCAGCGACGCATGTATCCCTCCTCGGTGCCCTCGCATCTTGGCACACCGCCCTCACCGCCGCGTCGACTCTGCGGCTATGGCGCGGGCTTCTCGAACTTCTACGCCATGGCTGCAGAATCAACGAGCTACAGTCAGGCGGCCCACGGGCCGACGCCGCCGACCTTGTCGATCCTGACGCGGGTGAGGTATCCCGGCGGTGCATCCTTCGGCGGGAACTGCGCATCCGGATTCGCCAGCGTCTGGGCGAGTGTTTTCAGCAGCGCGGGCGCGCCGCCCTCGATGACTCGGGCTGTTCCGTTGATCGCCAGGTAGGGCCGCATCACCTGGCCCGGTCCCTCAGGCGACACGATTGTCAGCGCGACCCGTGGATCGCGGCGGACGTTGCGGACCTTCTTGTGCTCGGCGAGGTGGGCAATGACGAGTTCGTCGCCGTCGGGATTGGACTGCAATGCGACCCAGACCAGCGTGACGTGTGGACTGCCGTCGGGATTGAGAGTCACCAGCGTGGCGTCGGCGCCGGCTCCGATGAGCTCGCGCGCGGCGTCGTTGAGTTTCATGCTCATTCTCTACCGCCGGGCGCACGTATTCATTCCCGCTCAGGCGGCCTCGAGGTCGAGCAGTGCGGTTTTGGCTGCCGGGCCGCCGACGTACTGTCCCGGCGACCCGTCGGAGCGGACTACGCGGTGGCACGGGATGACGACGGGCAGCGGATTGTGCGCGCAGGCGGTGCCGACCGCCCGCACGGCCCGCGGGTTGCCGACGGCCGCCGCGACCGCGGCGTAGCTTTCCCGTTGGCCGTATCCGATCGCGGTCAGATGTTCGATGACGTTGCGGCGGAAGCCCTTTGCCAGACGCAGATCGACCGGCACGTCAAATGTGGTGCGGCGCTTGGCGAAATACTCGTCGATCTGGCGCATCACCGTGTCGAGCCGCGCCGGGGCCTGCAGTATGCGCGGGCTGACGGACTCGGCGAGGCCGGCGAGGACCGCGGCGTGGTCCTCGATGTCGTAGGCCACGCGCAGCAGACCGACGGGGGTGGCGGCCAGCAACAGCGTGCCGACGGGGGTGTCGAGGGTGCGGTAGGCGACGTCGAGCAGGCCGTGGGTGTCGGCGTCGCGTTCGAGACGGCGATGCAGCCTCGCGAGTGTGTCGGCGTCGGCTGCGGGAAACAGGTTGGTGCTCATGCTGATTCATCTTTCGGGTAGAGCTTGCGCAGGGCCTTGATGCCGTCGGCAGCAGCGCGCCGGGCGGCGTCGGGGGAGTTACCGAGAAGTTCGGCGATCTCGGCGTAGGGCAGGCCGGCGATGTGGTGATACGCCACCGCCTGGCGTTGTTTGGTGGGCAGCAGTTGCAGCGCTGCCCAGACGTCGCGGTCTCGAGCCGCGGGGTCGGCGCGGCTGTCCGGGCGGTCGGGGAGAGTGTCGACAGGGACGGGTCGTCGAGATCTGGCACGACCGACGTCGAGGGCGCGGCGGTGCGCGATGGTCACCAGCCACGCCTCGACGTTGGCGTCGGCGGGCAGCTCGGGATAGGCCCGCAGCGCCGAGAGGAACGTTTCCGACCAGGCGTCCTCGGCGTCGACGGGGCCGACGACCGCGCGGCAGACCCGCAACACGGTCGCGCCGTGCTCGGCCACCACGTCCTCGAAGGGTCGCATCCTCACATCATGTAGACGGCGCGGCGGCTGTGAATGTGAGATCAGCCTTTGGTGAAGGGTTCCAGCGCCGCGGCAAGTTCGCTTTCGAAGCGCTCCCCGTCGATACCGAGACGGTGCAGCGGGCCGTCGTCGCCCTCGGTTTCGAGGAGGGCGAGCAGGATGTGCTCAGTACCGATGTAGTTGTGGCCCAGTCGAAGTGCCTGGCGGAACGTCTCCTCCAACGCCAACTTGGCGTCGTCGTCGAACGGGATCAGCGCCGGCACCTTGTCGACCCGCGGCGGCAGTGTGACGACCTTGCCGACCGCGTCGGCGTCCACGCCCTGGTTGGCCAGCAGCTTGGCGGCGAGTCCGTCGGGGTCGGCGAAGAGTCCGAGCAGCAGGTGGGCGGTCGTGATCCGGTCGTTGCCAGCCTCGTTCGCGGTGTTCTGCGCGACGACGACGACGTTGCGGGCGCGCGGCGTGAATCGGCCGAATCCGGCGCTGGGATCAAGGGCCGCATCGACTTTCGGCACGAAGCGCTTCTGCGCGGCCTGCTTGGTGACGCCCATGCACTTGCCGATCTCGGTCCACGACGCGCCAGAGCGGCGGGCCTGGTCGACGAAGTGACCGATGAGGGTGTCGGCCACCTCGCCGAGGGCATCGGCGGCGATCACGGCATCGGTCAATTGGTCGAGCGGTTCGGTGTGGGCGGTCTTGATCGCGTCGATGAGGTCATCGAGGCGGACGGGGTTGGCGATCTTGGCGGGCGCGGGCTCAGAAGTCATAGCGTCAACTCTAGGTTGACGATTGCGGTGCGTCAACGTCGGGTTGACGCGTGTGTGCTCGTTCGAGTGTGCGGTGTGTCACGCCTCCCGTTACCAGTTCAAGCGAGGACATCTACATGTCATATCATGTATTACATGTATTCATGAAAGGGTGGTGAACTGTCGATGGCCAAGGAAGAAGCGACCTCCTACGGCCCACGAGGACGCGGGTTCTACGGGGCGGTGACCGTCAGCGAGCGCGGGCAGATCGCGATTCCGGCCCAAGCGCGTCGCGATCACGGCATTTCGCCCGGCGACAAATTGCTGGTACTCGGCGATCCCGAACAGGGTCTGGCGCTGATGAAACTCGAAGTGCTGCTGCGGAATCTGAAGGGGTCTTCGGAACTTCTCCAACAGATCCTCAACCATTCGGGAAGCGACGAGACCGGAGAAAAGGCCGACGATGCGTGACACCACACCACCCGCGACGCGGCGCTCGGCGCCCTGGCATCTCTGGGTCGTCGGCGCCCTGTTCGTTCTGCTGAATTGCGGTGGCGTCTATGACTTCGTCATGGCGCTCAGCGAGAACGCCGATTACTTCCGGTCGCAGTACTACAACAGCGAGCAGATCCAGTACTTCACCGACTATCCGCTCATCCCGGCGATCTTCTGGGCTGTCGGCGTCTGGGGCGGATTGCTCGCGGCGATCCTGCTGCTACTGCGCTCTCGGTGGGCGCTGCCGGTCGCGGCCGCAGGGCTGGCGGGTCAGGTGTTTCTCGATATTCTCACCTTCGGTTTCCGCGACCGTTGGCAGGTCCTCGGTCCGCGCCTTGCCCTTTTCGATCTCGGAGTACTCCTACTGACTGCCGTGTTCGTGATCTACTGCCGGAGCCTGTCGTCGCGAGGAGTCCTGCGCTGAGGGTGGGGCGGTCATGCACTCCAATGCGATCGGTCATGCCGCCGATCGTGTCACGTGCAAAGTGTTTTCGGGCTTGCGCGGCGGGGTATCTCGACGCCGGATGACAAATCGCGCGGTCTCGGATTCAGGCGACGGGCAGCCGCCGGTGCTGCGGCGCGCATTGGCCCTCATTCACGACAAGGCCGATGCCGAGATCGGTTTGTGCGACATCGCCGCGGCGGCCGGGGTGACCCCGCGGGCCGTCCAGTACATGTTTCGACGGCACCTGGGCATGACCCCGCTGGAGTACTTGAAGCGGGTGCGGCTGGACCGCGTGCACCGCGATCTGCAGGCCGCCGATCCGTCGGTCGATACCGTCAGCGCCATCGCGGGGCGCTGGGGCTTTACCCATGCGGGCCGGTTCAGCGTGGCGTACAGGCAGGCGTTCGGCACGGCGCCGAGCGCGACGTTGCGCCAGTATTGACGCCATGCGTGTGGTGATCGCGGGTGGGCACGGCAAGATCGCGTTGATTCTGGAGCGGCTGCTCGCCGAGCGCGGTGACAGCGCCGTCGGCTTGATCCGAAATCCCGATCACGTCGCCGATGTGGGTGCCGCGGGCGCCGAGCCCGTCGTCGTCGATCTGGAGAAGGCGACCGTGGCGGAGGTCGCGGCGCACGTGCGCGGGGCCGATGCTGTTGTATTCGCCGCCGGAGCCGGGCCCGGCAGCGGCGCGGCGCGCAAAGAGACCGTCGACCGGGATGCTGCGATCCTGCTGGCCGACGCCGCCGAGGCCGCAGGCGTCAGGCGTTATGTGATGATCTCGGCGATGGGCGCCGACGCCGGGGCGCAGGCCGGTGGCGATCCGGTGTTCGTTGCCTACCTGCGCGCCAAAGGCGTTGCCGACGACGCGATCCGGGTTCGCGAGTCGCTTGATGCAACGATCGTGCGGCCGGGGTTGCTGACGAACGAGCCGGGGACCGGTCGCGTGACGATCGCGGATTCCACTGGGCGCGCGAGCATTCCGCGTGCCGATGTCGCAGCGGTGCTGGTGGCCGTGCTGGACACACCGGGAACCGCGGGCCAGACATTCGAGGTGATCTCCGGCGATACGCCGATCGTCGACGCGGTGGCCTCCCGCGTGAACGTGAAGTAGCCGTCCGCGATTTCGGCGTATTTGGTTGCGCTGAGCGCGACTGCGCGCGCCGAAATCACCGTCTAGCAGTCGTGCGCCGGCAGCTTGCCGAGCAGTTCGTCGAGGAATCCGCCGGCCTCGCGCGCAGCGAGCTCGACGTCACCGGCCGCGATCGCGTCCAACAGCCCGCGATGGCGGATCTCTTCGACGGGTTGAGGCTCGGCGCTCGTCGTCGCCACACTGGCCAGGACCATCTCGGTGAGTCCGCGGTAGAGCTCGGTCAGCACCCTGTTGTGCGAGCTGCGCACCACCGCGACGTGGAATTCGGTGTCGGCGCGGGCGAATTCTTCGTGTTGGTTCGCGGCCTGATACGCGTCGCGGCGGTCCAACAGCTCGCGCAGTTCGGCGAGATCCCGCTCGGTGCGGGCGGTCGCGGCCAGCCGGGCGCCTTCCACCTCGAGGCAGCGCCGGACCTGAAGCACTTCGCGCAGTTCTTCACCGCAGAGTCGACGCAGCGCTCCGGATACCTCGCTGGTAGCTCGGACGTAGGTGCCGTCGCCTTGGCGGACCTCGAGGATGCCGGAGTGGGCCAGCGCGCGGACGGCCTCGCGCACGGTGTTACGGCCGACGCCCAGCGCCTCGACGAGCTCGGGCTCGGTGGGGATTTTGGCGCCGACGGGCCATTCGCCGGCGGCGACGGAGGCTTTGAGCTGCTCGATCACCTGATCGACCAGGCCGGTCCGGCGAGCTGTGGCCAACGGCACAGAGTCCTCCGTTCATCCAATCATGGGATGTATGCCATTCTAGCTTAGGTGACCTGCGATTCCCGCGCTGTCGACCAGTACGAGCACGATCTCGAACTCGAGCTCGACGGTGCAGTGGAGCTGCGTCCCGGCGCTATCGCCGCGGGCGGCGCGCTGCTCACCGTCGCAGTCGTACTGACAGCGCTGAATCTGCGCCCGGCGATCACCAGCGTGGGGCCGTTGCTGGGGGAGATGCGCGGCGCGCTCGGCGCGTCGGCCACTTGGGCCGGCGTGCTGACGACGCTGCCGGGGCTGTGTTTCGCGGCAGCCGGACTGACCGCGCCGTGGCTGGCTCGTCGTTTCGGGTTGGGCCGGGCGATCTCGGTGGCGTTGGTGACGCTGATCGTCGGGCTCGTGGTGCGCGTGTTGGACGGGCCGTTCGTGGTGCTCAGCGGCACGTTGGTCGCGACGGCCGGTATCGCGTTGATCAACGTGCTGATCCCGGTGGTGATCAAGGGGTCGTTTCCTGCGCAGGTCGGTCTGATGACCGGCGTGTACACCGCCGCGCTGCAGGGTGGTGGAGCGCTGGGCTCCGCGGTGACGCCGGTGCTCGACGACGTCTTCGGTGGTTGGCGATCGGCGTTGGGCGGCTGGGCATTGCTGGCGGTGCTGGCGCTGGCGGCGTGGCTGTTGGCCGGCCGCGGGCTGGGTCGTGTGACCGTGGAGACGCCCGCTGCGGGCAAGGGTGGATCGCTGCTGCGCAACCGGCTGGCGTGGACGGTGACGCTGTTCTTCGGCTGCCAGGCATTTCTGGCATATGTCGTAATGGGTTGGCTGCCAGAGGTTTTCATCGACAACGGGGTGAGCAAGGGCAACGCGGGGCTGTTGCTCGGGCTGATCTCGCTGATCGCGGTGCCGATCAGTTTGTTCGTCTCGCCGATGGCCGCGCGCTCGAACAGCCAGAGCGGCTGGATCGTCGGGCTCGGCGTGCTTGGCATCACCGGGGTGGCCGGCCTGCTGATCGATCCGGGTTTCGCGCCTCTGCTGTGGAGCGTGCTGGTTGGCCTCGGCATGAGTGTGTTCTCGTTGGCGCTCACCGTCATTGCGTTGCGGGCACGCAATCCCGAGGACACCGCGCGGCTGTCGGGGATGGCGCAGGGCCTCGGCTATCTGCTGGCCGGCGTCGGCCCGTTCCTGTTCGGCCTGCTGCACGACGTGACGGGCGGTTGGACGCTGCCGTGGGCGATGGTGCTGGGTGTCTATCTGGTGCAGATGGTGATGGGCGCGCTGGCCGGCCGCAACCGTTACGTCTGATCCAAATGCTGCGCAGTTCAAAACTGAGGTAGTGGCTTACCCCAGTGCAGAACGCGTTGCTGCGCGACCCTTTCGTTAGTGCCTCACGAAAGGGGACAACCATGAACCGGTTTTCGGGGCTCGCAATGAGCGTCGTGGTGTCAGGCGGTCTGGGCCTGGCCGTTCTAGGACTGGGTGCGGGTGTTGTGCAGGCGGCGCCGCCGGGCGGCCCGTACACCTGGTGCCCCGGCGACGATCCCGGTGGCGGTCCGGGCGGACCGTTCAATTCCCCGGGCCCGCCGAATTGGGACTGGAATGTGTGCCACACCTGGTACAGCGTCAACTGGGGTCAGGGCAATGTGTCGCCGACCATCTGGGACGGACCGAATCCGCCGCCGGACAACCGTGGCCCGATCCTGGGATGCTCGCTGCTCGACACCAGGGGTTGCTACTAGAGGGCACGTTGTAATTCCTGCCTTCCAGCAGCCTTCCAGCGACTAATCCTGGGCGCCTGGTTTCAAGCATTGATCTTTGTGTCGACATCGGGATTACCTGTGCCCATTCGACTTTGTCGGTGGGGTGCTGCCAACTCTCGGATCGTCGCGACCTCTTTCCCAAAGACCTAGGCGTCGGCCGCGGTCTCGGCTTCGCCGTGGCCGGTGTCGGACCCGCCGGACATCTTGTGCCGACCTCGCTGCTGAGGCCGGCTCGCTGAGGCCGGGTCCGAACCCTCGGCGTGCAGAGCGTCGGCGAGGTCTTGCAGCACCGGACGGAATGCGGTGCTGCCGGTCGCGGCTTCCGCGGCCTGGACGATGAGGTCGAGCGCGGCGACTTCGGGGTCGGCCGGCGGGGAACTGGTGGTAGCTGTCATACGCTGAAGCTAACCGTATGGAACTCGAATTGCCAAGGGCTGCAAGGAGAGTCGAACATATGCCGCGAACAGCGCAAATGCCGAACATCGATATATGTCGGGATCGGCACAAACACCGCCGCCTTTCGGACCTCCCAGAACGCGTCGCTGCTCAACCTCGACGAGCCGGCGGGCGAGCGTGGAACTACCCCCGTCGGCTGCGGCGTCCTACGCGTGTTCACGCGTCACCGGGCGCTGAGCTTCTTGGCGTACGGCCGGCATCCACCTTCGAGTCGATTGGGCACATATCGGGCACAGAAAGAAGAAAGGCCCGGGGCTACCGGGCCTGACCTGCGGTTGTGGTGCGCGATACTGGGATTGAACCAGTGACCTCTTCCGTGTCAGGGAAGCGCTCTCCCGCTGAGCTAATCGCGCCGGGTCGTACCAGTTGAGGTGGAGACGGGAATCGAACCCGTGTGCACGGCTTTGCAGGCCGTTGCCTCACCACTCGGCCACTCCACCGCTGGGGTTGATGCGACTGCACCTTCGAGCGGATGACGGGATTCGAACCCGCGACCCTCACCTTGGCAAGGTGATGCGCTACCAACTGCGCTACATCCGCGCGCCACAGACGACATCGCCGCCCGTCGCGAAGGACGACGATAGTCCACTCAAGCGTAGCCGCACAAATCCCGTTAAGCGGGTGTCGCCGACCCCGGCGTATTCTCGGCCTAGCGCGCTCACGTGCTAGTCTTCGACGTCGTTCGGCACGTTCAATCACGCGCCAACACGGCATATCCCGGGTCTCGTAGCTCAGCGGGAGAGCGTCCGCCTCACGCGCGGAAGGTCACTGGTTCGATCCCAGTCGGGACCACCACGTACTGCCTGCATTGACACGGATTATGCACTCGGTGGTTGGTTTGATTTGTCCGGTTCTTGTCCGGTCTGGGGTGTTTGGATCTCAGTCGCGTGGAGCTGGTCGAGGTTGGTTGCGACCTGGTCGAGTTCGTCGGCGTAGAGGTCGCTGTAGATGTTGGCGGTGACGGTCGGCGTCGAGTGGCCCATGGTCTTCTGCACGTAGCGCAGGTCGGCGCCGGACTTTCTGGCCAGGCTGGCGTAGGTGTGGCGCAAATCGTGGATCGTCAGCGGTGCGAGGTCGGTTTTCTGGAGCGCTTTGTTCCAGTGCGTGTGCCTGCGCCAGTTGTTGGATCGCAGCAATGCTCCGTTGGGTGAGGTGACGGCGGGCTCGTCGGGAGCGCGGCCAGTGATGCGGCGGGTGAAGATGTCGACCACAAGTTGCGGGAGCGGGACGGTTCGGATGCCGGCGCGGGTTTTCGGAGGCCCGATGACGATGCGGCCTTCAACCTCGGGTGCGGCCCGGCGGACGTAGAGGCGGCGGGCGACAAGGTCGATGTCTTTGACGCGCAGGCCGACGAGTTCGGACCAGCGCAGGCCCGTGTAGGCGAGGATGATCACGATGTCACCCTGGTCGCCGCAGGCGGCAGCGAGCCTCTGGACCTCTTGGGTGGTCAGGTAGCGGTGACGTTCCCGCTCAGGAATGCGACCCGCTGAGACGCCGAGGGCCGGGTTGCGGTGGATGCGGCCGTCCTGATGGGCGACGTCGAGGATCGACCGCAGGAGTCGCAGCGTGGACACCTTCGCCCATGGGCCAACCGTCAGGCTGTCAACGAAAGCCTGGATGTCGGCACGGGTGATTTCGTCGACGGGCACGTGACCGAAGCGGGGCGCGATGCGCAGTTCCCAGTGCTGGGTGTATCCGCTCCAGGTCTTCGGCGACACGGCGGGCTTCTTGGAATCGGCGAACTGTGTCCAAATCCGGTTTAGCGGTGTGCGGCCGAGGCGTGGGTCGAATCGACGTGCGCCGAGCGCGGTTTCGTTGTCGCGCTCGGATTTGAACGCTTTCGCTTCGCGCAGGGTTGGGAATGTGGCCGATGTTTCGACCCAGCCTGACGGTGCGTCTGGATCACGGATCAGGTAGCGGACTTGGTAGCGGGGCTGCCCGGCTGCGTTGAGGCGTTTCCGGATGCCGCGTGGGGTGTTGCCGGCCATTATCGACGTACCTGCTTCAGCCAGGCCCGGACTTCCGCGCAGTCCCAGCGGCGTACTCGCTCCGAGAGGGTGTAGCAGGGCGGGCCGATCTGTTCGCCGGTGGTTTCGCGGAGCGCGGCCCAGCGGTTGAGCGTGGCAGCTGAGATGCCGAGCAGGTCTGACACCTGCTCTGCGGTCAGCAGTTCGGGGAACGTGCCAGCGGTGAGGAGAGTCTGCCGGATGCCGTGAGTGGCCATCGTTTTTACCTCGTCGCGGGTGGCTGTGGTCTGGACGGAAGTTCCACGTCGGCGCGGATGGAGTCGAACCAGGCGCGTGTGCGGGGCAATCCGGCGTCGCTGTCGGCTTGCCCTGCGGTGATTCCCCAGAGATCGAATGCCCAACGGTCCATTGCGGATACCGTTGTCTCGCTGCATCGCTGGAGTTCTGCGTCGTCACTCAGGACCAGAGCGGTGCCGAGGACTTCGCCGCTGGACCAAACATGCCGGTACGCGTCCCATCCGTGTCTGAGGACCAGCGTGGCGCGGTGCGTCAGATCGTCTGCGTGTCGAGCCAATCGATCCTGGCTGGGCGGTTCGAAGAGGGGCCAGTCGTCAATCATTGCGTTGTCTCTCCCCTGGAAGAATGTGCTGCGCGCGCGTATCGCTTTGCAGTGGCACGGATTTGGTCATCGGTCCAGTAGTCGGATCGCACTTTGGTCACTTGGCCGTCTTCGGCAACGATGTAGCCGGTGCCGGGCGTATCGGGGCTGATGCGGTGTGCGGGTGCGGTATCGGCCAAGCCGTCGCCGAGGACCATCGTCACCTCGTCGCGGGAACGTAGACGCAGTGCAATGGTCTGAGTGAACAGCCCTCGCATCGGTAGGACTTCTTTGCGCGGATGTTGACCGTCTCTCTGGATGACGACCACGGGTTGGCC